>NZ_JAIFAG010000001.1:1815139-2420186 GCF_020012125.1 Hymenobacter psoromatis | reverse complement strand
CCACGTAAAAAGCGGCTTCCTGCTGATAAGCAGCCAGGTTACGGCTCGAACTAGTCCGGGCCAGGTTCATAATGGCCGTTTGGAGGGCCGCGCGTTGCGCCGGGGTGCAGATGACTCCGGTAGGGCTGGCCAGCAGCGCCGCGTGGCAGCGGTCCAGCTCAGCTTCCATCGCTACCACCTGCTCGGCTCCTTTTTTGGGGAGCTGGTCGGTAGCCGTCCGCTGCATCGGAAATGGCTGGCCTTCATACGCGCTGCTGGCAGAGGTCGGCAAGCTGCTGGCGGCGGTAGTCGTGGTAACTTCCGGCTTAGCATCCTTCTCTGGGGCCGGAGCGTTCTTGTTATTCAGGCGCTTGGCCAGAAAAACGCTATTAATGCCCAAACGAATGAGATTTGCCTGTGCCTGAACAGTATAGCTGAAGCCGATTAATACGAAAAAGGAGAGTAGAGTTTTTTTCAGCACGACGTTGAATGGGGTAGAAGAGAAAATTTATAAATAGGTACGCTAAGAAAATTGAATGCTGAGGCGAAGCCGACGCGCCGGCCTGCAAATACTAAGCCATTTGCTCCTCGTTCACGAACTTATTCCGCCGCTTCGCCGCCCCAGGCGTGCGGGTCAGCCTCGGCCAGCAGCTGGCGTAGCTCCTGGAAGGTGGCGGTGAGGGCGGCGGCCCGCTCGGGGGGTAGGCCCGCCACGCGCCGGCCAAATACCTCGTCCACCGTCAGCTCGTGCAAATGCTCCAGGGGCGCATCGGCCTCGGGCCCGAGGCCGGGCGCGTTGGTGAGGCGCTGGTGGCGCACGCCGCGCGGGGCCAGCACGTGGTCGCGGCGCTCCTTGAGGGCCGCCCCGATGCGGCGCTGCACTTCGGAGGGTGATTCGTCGGAGCGCACCTGCACGTCGGCCCAGGCCACCAGGCTAAAAGCCTCGTTATCAAAGGCCAGGATGGCCACCTCCACCTCATCCAATCCACCGTGGAAGCGCTGCAGGCGGCGCGCCACCGGCACGGGCAGCGGTGTGATAACGGGTGGCCCGGCCCCGGTAAAATCCAGCAGCAGCACCTGCTGCTTATCATCGGCCTCGGTGAACGAGAGCGGCACCGGCGCGCCCGAGTAGCGGATGTGCGCCCGCCCGCCCACTATCTGCGGCCGGTGCAAGTGGCCCAGCGCCACGTAGTCGAAGGCGGCCGGGAAGTGCTCGGCCCCCACTACCCCCAGCCCGCCGATGTGCACGTCGCGCTCGGCCCCCTCGCGGGCCTCGCCGCCGGCTGCGTAGAGGTGGCCGGTGGCCAGCACCGGCACGTCGCGCTCGCGCAGGCCGCGCACCACTTCGTGCTCGCTCAGGGCCAGGTAGTGCCCCGCGATGCTGTCGCGGATGCGCGCCTGACGCTCGTCGGGCGTTTCGCCGGCCACGGCCAGGCGCAGGTCGCGGTCGCGCAGAAAAGGCACCGCGCACACCACCAGGCCCGGCTGGCCGCTGCTGGTATTTAAACTGATAATCTGCTCATTAACCTCAACTGGTACGCCGCCTACCACGTGGATGCGTAGCGCTCGCAGCAGGCTTCGGCTGGCGTTGAGTAGGGTAGGGGAGTCGTGATTGCCGCCCACGATAACCACGTCTCGGCAGCCGGTGCTTTGCAGGCGCACCAAAAAATCATAGTATAGCTCCTGCGCCGCGTGCGAGGGCGTCGTGGTGTCGAACACGTCGCCGGCCAGCACTAAGGCCTCTACGCTCTCCTGCCGCACGGCAGCCAGCAGCCAGTTGAGGAAAGCCCGTTGCTCGGTGAGGCGCTCGTGGCCGGTAAGGAAGTGCTGGCCCAGGTGCCAGTCGGCGGTGTGCAATACGCGCATGAGTAGGGGGTAGGAAGCCGCAAAATTACGCTTGGTCCTTCCCGCAGCGCACTATGGGAAAGACCAGTTTGTCCGTAATAGGGGGGCTTATTAATCAGCCAATAAAAAGTGGTTTTGATTTCTCCCCAATTACTTGACAACAAAAAAAATACGCTTGCCTATTGCTGAGTCTACCCCATCATCACCCGGTTGGCTTATCCAAAATTCACGTTCGGCCCACCGCCCTTTGCGTACAACGGCTTGGTTCCGGTAGCTGGCAACTTCAGCGGCGGCTTCCGGTTATGGTCTCACTATAAGACGCTTACTTCAAATGAAAACCCAAAATTTCTTTGGCGCGGCTCTGTTAGGGCTCGCCCTCAGCTTTTCGGCACATGCCCAAACCGTACCCGTTACGCCCGGCGCGCCGGTTACCCCCGGCACCATTGGTAGCCCGACCGTAGGCACGGGCACTACGATGCCAAACGCGGCTGGCGTACCGGGGCCGTCCGGCGCGGCCGTCCCAGGTGCCGTAAATGCCCCCATTGGGGCCACAAGCACGCTTGACCCGACCGGTAATACTTCGGCTGGTGCTAGCAATGGCAACGCAACCGGCACAATGACGACCACGCCCGGCGCAACGCGCACCCGCGCTACCACGCGCACACCTGCTTCTACCCGCGGCGCTACAGTGCGACCGTAAATTTAAGCCAATAGCCGTTAGCTGGCAGCTTTCGTTCTGGCAAAGTATTGTTAAACAGAGCGAAAAATGTTAGCTAGCAGCTATTGGCTGATTTAATCAGCTAATCTGCTTGCCGCTCATGGCCTGTTTAATGGATAGGTTCATCACGCGCTCGGCAAAAGGGCGGGTCAGTTCGTCCAGCTCGTCCATGTGTTTGAGAAGCAGGTCGCGGTCGTTGCCAGCCAGCGCCTGGCGCAATTGGTCAGCCTGCTCATTAGTGGCGTTTACTTCGGTTTCCTCCAGGTGCGCGGCGTTCTTTTTCAAAAAGCGCCCGACTTGGTAGAGCAGTTGCTCGGCGGCGGTACGAGCTTCGATAAGTAGGCGGGCGGCTACGTCCTGCCGGGCATTGGTGAGCGAGTCCAATAGCATCTGCTCCACCTGCTCGTCGGTGAGGCCATACTGGGGCTTGATTTCTACCTGCTGGCGGGTATCGGAGCGCAGCTCCACGGCCTCCACGCGCAGGATGCCGTCGGCATTCAGGAAGAAATTAACGTCAATCTTAGGCAGGCCGGCGGGCATGGCCGGGATGCCGCTCAGCACGAACTCACCCAGCTTGCGGTTTTCGCTCACCAAGTCGCGCTCGCCTTGGTACACGCCGATTTTCAGATTTACCTGGCCATCTACGCTGGTCGTGTACTGGCGGCCGGCCTTGGTCGGAATCTTGGAGTTGCGCGGAATAATGGCATCCAGGAGCCCGCCCAGCGTCTCGATGCCCAGCGTGAGCGGCGTCACGTCGAGCAGCAGCACATCGCGGCGGTTGCCGGCCAGAATATCAGCCTGAATGGCCGCGCCCAGCGCTACTACCTCGTCGGGGTCGAGCGACCGGTTAGCCGGCTGGTCGAAGAACTTCGACACCTCGTCGTATACCAGCGGCACCCGCGTAGAGCCGCCTACCAGCAGCACGGCATCGATTTTGGCGGTGGCAGGCTGGCCGTCGGTAGTCAGCTTAGCATCGCTGAGGGCCAGGCGGCAGGCGTCGATGGTGCGCGCCACGAGCGGCGCGATGAGGCCGTTGAATTCTGCCTTGGTTAGTGTCACGGCAAAAACGTTTTCCTCACCGTCCACAAGCTGCGTCGTGAAATCGTCGTGCTGGCTGAGGTAGCGCTTGGCCATTTCGGCGGCCAGGCGCAGCTGCTGCCGCTGGCCCGGCACCAACCGGAACGAGGGGGGTAGGGCTGCCTGCGTTACCCAATGCTCGCCAATGGCGCGGTCCATATCGTCGCCGCCCAGCCAGGTATCGCCGTGGGTGCTCAGCACTTCAAAAATGCCCTGGTGCAGCCGTAAAATAGAGATATCAAACGTGCCGCCGCCGAGGTCATACACGGCCACGGTTTTCTCCTCGGCGGGGTCGAGGCCAATGCCGTAGGCCAGGGCGGCGGCGGTGGGCTCGTTCACGATGCGCAATACTTCGAGCCCGGCCAGACGGCCGGCATCGCGGGTGGCCTGGCGCTGCGAGTCGTTGAAGTAAGCAGGCACCGTAATCACGGCCCGGCGCACCGGCGTTTTGAGGGCGTGCTCGGCGCGCTGGCGCAGTTCGCGCAGAATGTCGGCCGATAGCTCGATGGGCGAGTAAAACCGCTCCCCTACCCGCACCTTCACTAGTCTTTCGGAATCGTCGTCAATCACTTTGTAGCCCAGCTGCCCGGCGTGCTGGCCCAGGTCGCGGTAGCTCTTGCCCAGCAGGCGCTTCACCGAATAAATCGTGTTGGCCGGGTCGGAGAGCAGGAAATCCTTGGCCTCAGTACCTATCAGCGGCGAGCTGCCATCAACCGGAAAGTGCACTACCGAGGGCACGATAGCCCCGCGGCCCAGGTCGTTGATGGCGGCGGGTTGGCGGGTTTCGGGGTGCACATAGGCCACCAGGCTGTTAGTAGTGCCCAAGTCGATGCCCACAATGAGTTCGTCTTGCTGAATAGCGCCAGTGGCGAGGTTGATGGCGACTTTAGCCATAAGGGGTAGGGAAGAGCGAAGCTGCCCGCGGGCGGCTGAAAAATAATTTAATAATAAGGCGGGCCAAAAGGCCCAGCAAAAGTATCCAGACGAACCTGGTGCCCCGCTGAAGCAGCCGGCCCTACCACTTTAACATGCAAAATTCCGGCATTGTTAAGAATAGGTAGAACCAGTTGACTTTAGGAAACGTACTTTTGACGTAGAGTGGCACAGGTAATTCGTAGTACCTTGTTTATCAGAAATTTAAAACAAGACACCTTTCCGGTTTCCTTTAATTTTATTCTCGAAATAATTCCATTTATTCTCACCCATTTTTCACTTTTTCTCATGAAAAAAATGCTTACCCGTCCCGCTCTTCACGTAGCGCTAGCCGCTGCCGCCGTAGGCGGTCTGCTGGCCTGGAGCGGACACACCAATCACCTGGAAGCCTCTTCGCACCGCGAGGCCCCGCTCATTGCCGATGACCCGCTGGCCGACAACACCGACCTTTACGTGTTCCGCTCGCCCGATGCGCCGGCCAACGATGGCAACGCTACGGTCACTATTGTGGCCAACTACATCCCGTTTGAGCTACCCCAGGGTGGCCCGAACTTCAACAGTTTCGGCGAAAATATTCATTACGAGATTCACGTAAAGAATAATGCGGGGACTACTGGGGACGATATTACGTATCGTTTCACGTTTACTCGCGAATATCAAGACCCAACTACCTTCTTCCAGGTGCGGTTGGGTAAAATTAATCCCCGCACCAGTTTTAAGTTAGAGCAGAGTACTAATGGTGGTGCCTTCACGCAGCTTGGAACTGGCACGGTGCCAGTGGGCAATATCGGCCCCCGCTCAATTAACGGAGCTGCTGGCCTTAATATTCAATCTGATTACGAGACCTCAGCGCAGCAAGCCACTATCACCTTGGGCGATGGCACTAAAGTCTTCTGCGGCCCCCGCGACGATGCCTTCTTTACCGACCTCGGCTCTATCTTCGACCTAGGTGGTATTCGCGCTCCCGGCGCAGCCCGCGATGGCCTAGCTCGTAAGAATGTGCACTCTATCATCATGCAGATTCCGGTATCTGCTATCGTGAAGGCCGGTACGCCGGCCCTAACGGCTACCACTGATGCTTTGGCCGGCACGCCCGCAGCGGGCACAACGGCCGCTTCGCCGATTTCGCCTTACACTATTGGCGTGTGGGCCTCGGCCAGCCGCCTCTCCATCCGCACTATCAACGCGGACGGTACCCGGCCCGAAAGCGGTACTTATGTACAGGTGTCGCGCCTGGGAATGCCGCTGACCAACGAAGTAATTCAGCCGGTGGGCCAGAAGGATGCCTGGAATGCCTACGGCCCCTACGGTGTGGGCAACGCCGCCGCGACTACTCCCCAAGGGATGTATGAGGCTAACCTGAAAAACCCCGAACTAAGCCTCTACATGGCCGACGACGTGCCGATGAACGGCGCGGCCGCTAAGCCCGCGGGCCAGACGTATTACGGCGGAGCCGTGCCCGGCTTTGCGCCACTGCGCATTCAATCCAAATCATTGGCCGGTACTACTGGCCTGCCAGCCGCTGGGTTCGACTTCCGCAATGGGGCAGCTGGCCTAAGTGGCCTTTTTGGCAATGCAGCCACGGACAATACGGCGCTCGCGCCGGCTGCCGGAGGTGGCTTTGGAGAATATCTGCTCAATAATGGGCAGGCTGGTGCGCCGCGCTCGGTTGACTTACTACCCATCTTCTATACTGGGGTGCCTAACCTGCCGCCCTACCAGCTAGCCACCGGCAAAACCGGCGGTAACCCGCTCACGGCTGGTAAGCCGTTCATCAACAACTTCCTGCCGACTTTCGGCGACATGCTGCGCATTAACCTCGCCGTGCCGCCTACCCCCCGCAACTCGCCCGACTTCAGCTCGGAGGGCTTAGTGGCCGCCGCCGTACTGGGCCTTACTGATGCCCGCTACACCGCCTCGGGGACGGCCGCGCAAATGATTCCGAATATGGATGGCTTCCCCAACGGACGCCGCCTGGAAGATGACGTAACCCGCATCGAGCTGCAAGCCGTGGGTGGGGTAGTACTGGCGGCTGTGGGCCTCTGGTACGACGACTATACGGTAGGCACCTCAACCAGCCCCGTAACGGCGCAATTAGGCAACGTATTGGGCTTCAGTACTAACGTGGAGAAAAACGATACCACGTTCCGAGCTGCCTTCCCCTATGTACAGACGCCTTGGAGCGGCACCAACGCCCAGCGCGTAGCTTTGGCGCAGCTTGCCCCCACCCAGCTTGGGCTGGCCCCGACGCTGACCCAGGCCAGCGCCTACCCCAACCCCGCCGCTGGTAGCAGCAGCACCACGCTGCACCTGGAACTAGCCGTATCAACTAACCTGAGCGTGCGTATCAGCGATGTGCTGGGCCGCCAGGTGGCTACCATCGCGGCCAAAAATTACCCGGCCGGCGTAACCGAGATTAAGTGGCAGCCTAATGCTTCGGTAGTGCCGGGCCAGTACATTGCCACGCTGTATTCGGGCAAAACGCTGGTGCAGTCGCTGCACATCGAGCGGCAGTAGCCAGGTTTACCTGCCCGGCCGCCGGGTAGGTAGTTAAATAAAGCCGCCGCCAGCTTAAAGTAAGCTCGGCGGCGGCTTTATTATTTCATTGACTTTCTGTTATTTTATTGGCTTTATGTGCGAAAGCATTAAAACCAGGAAGCTCAGTTTCTGCGTAGCTTTCCTTACTATTTTTTATTTACGCCGTGCGCAAAAATCTCTATCCCACCCTGCTAGTCGTTTTCGGGCTAGCCGTAGCGGCCATCCTTTTCTTTAAAAAACAAGCCCCGGCCGGCCTGCCCGAGCCTAAGGACCGCATTGGCCGCCTGGCGCTGGGCGGCGAGTGGGTGAACACTAAAGCCTCGATGCAGGGCCTGCTGGCCAAGCTGCGTGCTGACCCGAATGACCAGAAAAGCCGCCTGCTGCTGGCTGAAGCCTACATGCAGGAGGGCCGCATCACGGGCAACCACCCGTATTACGACGCGGCGGCCATGCAACTGCTGCAAGAAGTGCTGAAAACCAACCCCGACAACTTTGAGGCGCTTTGCTGCCAGGCGTCGCTGAGCCTCACGCAGCACCACTTCTCGCAGGGCCTGGCCCTGGCCGAGCAGGCGCAGCAAATAAATCCCAACAGTGGCTACGTATATGGCCTGCTCACTGATGCCAACGTGGAGCTGGGCCGCTACCCCACGGCCATCAAGATGGCCGACAAGATGAACCAGGTGCGCCCCGACCTCACGGCCTACGCGCGGGTTAGCTACCTGCGCGAGATTCACGGCGACGTGCCGGGGGCCATTCAGGCAATGGACATGGCTGTGAAGGCGGGATACGCTGGCCTGGAGCAAACCGAGTGGAGCCGTGTAGCCTTGGGCCACCTCTACGAAGTGAGCGGGCAGCTCGACAAGGCCGAGGGCTATTACCAGCAGGCGCTAGTGATGCGCCCCAACTACGCCTACGCCCTAGCCGGGCTGGCGCGGGTGGCCGCCGCCCGCCACGATTACCCTACGGCCATCAAGGACCTGAACCTGGCCCGCGCCACGGTGAAGGACTATGCCTTTACTGATGAGTTAGTAGACGTGTATCGGCTTAATAATCAGCCCGAAGAAGCGAATAAGATGGCCCGTGAATCGGTGGAAATGCTAGCCGATGCTGCCAAGCAAGCCAATAATGACGAGCAGCTGGGCCATTATACCGACCGCGAGCTGGCCTACGCCTACCTCAAAACCGGTGAGCTGGATAAAGCCCTGGAACACGCCAAAATCGAGTACGCCCGCCGCCCCGACAACATTGACGTGAACGAAACCCTGGCCTGGGTTTACTACAAGCGCGGCGACTATAAGGAGGCCGCCAAGTACATGACTGTGGCCCGCCGCACCAATTCCCAAAATCCCGTGCTGTTGTGCCGCGCTGGCCTCATCCTCACCAAAACCGGCCAGGTGGCCGAGGGCCAGGCCCTTATCACCAAAGCCCTCAATACCGCGCCCTACCTCAACCCCGAAGTAGAAGCCGAGGGTAGGAAAATGTTGGCCACCCGGTAGGTTAGGGCATTTTTGATGTATGTGATGAAACTCAAAACCGGCTGTCATTACGAGCGGAGCGCGGCAATCCTTCCTTTCCGTTGGATTAGTAACCCCAACGGAAAGGAAGGATTGCCGCGCTCCGCTCGTAATGACAGCCGGTGGTGGTTCATCCTCGCTTTCCTGCTGCTGGCCCTGCCCGCCGCCGCCCACGTCATCGACGCCGACCTGAGTAAGCTCTCGCGTACCCAAATTTTTTGGACATACATCCAGCTTGGCTTCACGCACATTATTCCGCTGGGCTTCGACCATATTTTGTTCATTGTCAGCCTCTACATTCTGGAGCCGCGCCTGCGACCGGTGCTCTTCCAGGCCACGGCCTTCACGGTAGCGCACTCCATTACGCTGGGGCTGGCCATGTACGGCATCATCAAGCCGCCGGGCAGCGTGGTGGAGCCGATTATCGCGCTCTCCATCCTGTTTGTAGCCATTGAGAATATCATTACTACTAAGCTGAGCCCGTGGCGATTGGCCATCGTGTTTGGCTTCGGCTTGATTCACGGTATGGGCTTCGCCAGCGCGCTCACGGGGCTAGGGCTGCCGCGCAAAGACTATTTCGGCTCACTCATCTCCTTCAACGTGGGCGTTGAGCTGGGTCAGATTACGATAATTATGCTCTGCTGGGCGGCCATCGGCCGCTGGGCCGCCGACCGGCCCTGGTACCGGGCGCGGGTCGTCATCCCAGTCTCGGTGGTCATCGGCCTGGTCGCAGCTTACTGGACGTTGGACCGGCTAATAGCTTGATAATCATGGTTATATCTGTCATTGCGAGCAAAGCGGAGCAATCTTTCCTTGTCGTTCGCATCGTTGGATTTACTACCCCTGGCGGAAGGAGAGATTGCTTCGCAGGCTCGCAATGACAAACGACTTTTGCGTAAATCTTAAAACCTAATGTTCCGAACCCTACTCACTTGGCTCTTGCTGCTCAACTACCTGCTGGTGGTGGGGGTAGGGCTGCTCGTGAGCCGGCCGCCGGAGCCGCTTTTTACCGCCGCGCACCCCTACGTGCACAGCAAAGAGTGCCAGCAGCGCAACTACCTGCGCCTCGACTGCTTCGAGCGCTGCAACGGCGACCAGCACGAGGTGCACCACAAGCTGCCAACCGGCACCGGCCTGCACTACCTGGCCCAGCTCAAGGGGCTGGACGTACATTTCCCTACCCCCCCGCTGGCTGTGCAAGCGGCCTTAGTGGCTGGCTGGCAAGCTAATGCGCGCCCGGCGCTGGCACCAGCGCGGCTGCTCGCTGGCCCCAGTGGCCGCGACTACCCCCCGCCCCAACTCGGCTGAAACTACCCGCTCCTGGTGGCCGCCCGGCCGCTGGGGTGCCCTCGTGCGGCCGGCTAACTGGCTGGCGTGGGGGCTGGTGATTTCACACCCGCGCCGGAGGCTGCGTTGCTGCGCCTGGCCTGGGGTTTTAGGTATTTTTATGTCAATTAATTACTTGTGGGTGAAGGTTATGCGGCAGCCTTGGGGGCTGTTATTAATGCTGCTTTTGGCGGCTGGTGGCGCGCGGGCGCAGGGCGCGGCCGCGCTGCGCGGCACGGTGGTAGACTCGCTTTCGGGGCAGCCGCTGCCGGGCGTGAGCATGGGGCTGGTGGGCCTGCCGACAGGCACGGCTACCGATGCGCTGGGGCAGTTTCAGCTTAAAAACCTGCGGCCCGGCCCGGTGGTGCTGCGCGTGGCCGCGCTTGGCTACCGGCCGGTTAATCAGCCGCTGACGTTGCTGGCGGGTGAAACCCGCGGCCGCACTATCGTGCTAGCTCCCAGTAATCTTAGCCTGGCCGAAGTGACAGTGAGTCAGCCCCGCGACCTCAATCAAAATCTGGCGGCCATTACGCACATCGACCAGACCTTGCGGCCCATCAACTCGGCCCAGGACTTGCTTCGGCTGGTGCCGGGGCTTTTTATTGCTCAGCACGCGGGTGGCGGCAAGGCCGAACAGATTTTCCTGCGGGGCTTTGACGCCGACCACGGCACCGACTTTGCCGTGAGTGTGGATGGCCTGCCAGTGAATATGGTGAGCCAGGCCCACGGCCAGGGCTACGCCGACTTTCACTTTGTGATACCCGAAACGGTAGAGCAGCTCAAAGTGTACAAAGGGCCCTACACGGCGCGCTTCGGCGACTTGGCCACGGCCGGCGCGGGCGAGTTTCTGACCAAAACTAGCCTCGACCATAACCAGGTGAAGGTGGAAGCGGGCCAGTATAATACCTACCGCGCTCTGGTGATGCTCGATTTGCTGGGTACTCACCACCTGTTTTCTAAGAAACCGGAGAGTGCCTACGTGGCCAGCGAGTATTATTACAGTGCCTCACCGTTTGTTAATAATCAGCGCTTTAAGCGCTTCAATGGTATGGGGAAGTACACCGGCCAGCTCACCGATAAAACCTCGCTCACGCTGTTTGGCTCCTATTTTACGTCTAACTGGAATGCCAGCGGCGAAATTCCCAGCCGGGCCGTGGCCGAGGGGCTGATTACGCGCTTCGGCAGCATCGACCCCAGCGAAGGCGGGCAAACCAACCGCGCCAACGCCTATGCCATTCTTACCACGGCGCTGCCCCACGACGCGGTGCTGCGTCAGCAGGTGTACTACACCCGCTACAATTTTAATTTGTTTTCGGACTTCACCTTTTTCAAGGTAAACCCGGTGAACGGCGACGAAATCAACCAGACCGATAAGGGCCGCAACCTCTATGGCTATACCGGCACCTACGAGCGCGATAACCGTCTGGGAGTGCGTAATTTGCATACTACTTTCGGCCTGGGCACCCGCCTTGATGATTCGAACCTGGAACTGCGCCATGCCACCAAGCGCGTCATCACGGACACCATCGACATTGGCCGCCTGCATGAGCAAAACCTGAATGCCTACCTCGATGAGACACTGGAGCTGACCGACCGCCTGACCGTGAATGCGGCCGTGCGAACTGACCTGTTCGTGTTTGACTTTCGCGGGCAGATAGCGGACTCTACTGGTGCCTTCGGGCCGCTGCGGGGGCGTGTGACGGCCGCCCGCGTTTCGCCCAAGCTCAACTTTTACTATCAGGCGTCGCCGAACGTGCAACTGTTTCTGCGTTCGGGTATGGGTTTTCACTCCAACGATGCGCGGGCAGTTGTACGGGGTACTAACCCCGTGCAGGCGCTACCCCGCGCCACGGGAGCGGAGGTGGGTAGCACGTTTAAGCCGGTGCCGGACTTAGTCGTGAATGCGGCCTTCTGGTACCTGCGCCTTCAGGATGAACTGGTATATAACGGCGATGAGGGCACTACTTCCAGCGTAGGCCCGACGCAGCGCTTTGGCTTCGACCTGTCGGCGCGCTACCAGCTCACGAGCCGCTTGTTTCTCGATTTTGACGGTAATTACAGCCACGCGCGCCTGCTCGACGCGCCGGAGGGCGAGAACTTCGTGCCGCTCGGCCCCATCTTTACCAGCATCGCCGGCATCACATACAAGCAGCCCAGCGGCCTGAGTGCCAGCCTGCGCTACCGCTACCTCGGCGGCCGCCCGGCCAATGAAGACAACTCCGTGCGGGCTCTGCCCTATTTCGTAGTCGATGCCGTGCTGGCTTACACCCGGCCGCGCTACCAATTCGGCTTCACGGTGCAAAACCTGCTGAACGTGGATTGGAATGAGGCTCAATACGCTACCGAGACCCAGCTGCGGGGCGAGCCTGCCCCCATTACTGAGCGGACTTTCACGCCGGGCACCCCATTTAATATACGGGCCAATGCCAGTATTTTCTTCTAAGTTAATTTGAGCGTCGGCTACGACAAACCACTAGCTTAATATCTGCGTAGCTTTCACTACTTTCGTTGCGTATGGCCCGTTCGCTACTCGTGTTGCTCTTGCTGCTCAACTACCTGCTGGTGGTGTGCGCGAGCGTGGCCCCGCAGGCCGGCATTGCGGCGGCGCGGCCCTTCGACTACGTGCACAGCCCCGACTGCCAGCTGAAAAACGCCTGGCGCGGCGGTACCTGCTTCGACGATTGCAACGGCGTGCAGTACCACGTGCAGAAGGGCCACAAACCCTTGCCGCTCCAGCAGCTGCTCACCTCGCTTAAGGGCCTGGATTTGCACTGCCTACCCCCGGTGGTAGCCGCGGTGGCCCTGCCTGTGCAGTGGCGCGCCGCCCGGCCGGTAGCCGGGCGCGAAGTAGCCGTGCCGTCCGGCGTGCACGACCGCCTGGACGACCCTCCCCGTCGAGGATAAGCCACCCGCTGGCCGCCCGCCCGGCGGCCAGTAGTCGGCACGCACTGAGCGGGCCGACCGTGTCTTATCCAGCAACCCGCGGCCCCGACGTGCGTCGGCCGGCCGCTGCTACTCCCGACTTTTTATGTTTCTCTTGTCTTCTAAGACCGCGGGCATACCCGCGGCACCTTTGGCCGTGCGCCTGCCGCAACTGACTTCTTCCGCTCTTGGCTTGCCAGTTCTGGCTGCTAAAGCGGCTCGCCCTACCCCCCTCAGCCCGGTTGATAAGCGCGCCCGGCAGCGCGCCGACCAGTCGCGCTACCAGGCGCAGTGCCGGGCGGCGATGCTATTTTAAGCTGATTATTTACTGATAATCAGTATGATGCACACCTATTTAAAGTGGGCAGCAGCCGCCACGGGCGTGCTGCTGCCCGGCTTGGGCGTGGCCCAGTCGAGCACGCCGCCCGCCGACACCACCAAGACCAAGCGCCTCGGCAGCGTGGAAGTGCGCGGCAGCCTGACGCCCACGAGCAAAACCGCACTTTCGGGCGAGGCCACGGCTAGCCCGGCCTCCGTGACGCTGGTGGGGCGCGACTACGTGGCCAAGCAGGCGGTTACTTCTTACGGCGATTTGCTGCGCCCGCTGGCCGGCCTCAACGTGACCAACTACCAGCTGGGCGGGGTGGGCTACGGCATCCAGCTGCGCGGCTACGTGGGCACCGAGCACGCCCGCGACATTGCCTTCAGCATCGACGGCGTACCGCAAAACCAGGGCTCCGACATTCAAACCAACGGCTACACCGACCTCAACCCGCTCATCCCGGAAACGATACGACGCATAGAGGTGGTGCGCGGGCCCAACAGCCCGTTTTACGGCGACCACGCGCTGGGCGGCTCCATCCGCTTCGATACCGAAGACCGGCTGGCGTCGAGCGTCACGTTTTCGGCGGGCACCTACGGCACCATACGCGGCGTGGCCATCGCAGGCTTTGGCAGCCGCGACTTTCGCAAGGCCGGCGGCTACGTGGCGCTGGAGGAAAACTACTCCGATGCCTACCGCGACAACAACCGCTACCAGCGCCTGAACGGGCTGGCCAAGTACGCGTTTCCGCTGCTGGCGGGCACGGCTTCGGTGCGGGCGCAGGTGTTCAGCAATGCCTTTGGCTCGGCCAACTACCTCAATCGCGCCGCCGTGGATGCCGGCCTGCTGAGCCGCCGCGCCGCCCTCGACCCCACCGACGGCGGCAATACCAACCAGCAAAACCTGGTATTTAACTACCGTGGCAGCAACGACGCGGCCTACTGGCAGGCCACGGCCTACGTGCAGCACCACGATTTCGTGCGTATCCGCGTGAACCAGCCCGCCATGTTTGGCGCGCCCAACGGCCCGCAGCGCCGCGAGGAAGGCGACCGCACCTGGGCGGGCTTCGACCTGCGCCGCACCGTGCAGAGCACCCTTTTCGGGCTGCCGGCCGAGTACGCGGGCGGCCTTTATTTTCGGGGCGATAACATCAATACCACCCGCTTCGTGACGGTGGCCCGCCAGGAGATAAGCCAGGTGCAGGGCCGCCGGATACACACGTACACGCCCGCCGCCTACGCCCAGCTCCAGTTCAAGCTGACCGAGCAGCTGAAGCTGACGGCCGGGGCGCGCTACGACCTGCTGTTTTACAACATCAACAGCCTGGCCCTCGACACCGACTACCCCAACAAAAACATCCAGGTGCACCCCGCCGCGTTCAGCCCCAAGGTGGGCCTGGCCTACGCCGTGGCGAGGGGGGTAGGGCTGTTTGCCAACTACGCGCAGGGCTTCAAAGGCCCCAGCGGCTACGAGGAAGTTATTGATAACCCTGGCCTGGGCGTGTCGAAACTGACGAGCTACGAGGCGGGCATTACCGTGGATGATGCCACGGGCCGCGCGCACGTGCTGGCCTCGGTGTACCGCTCCACCCAAACCGGTGAGGTGCAGAACGACCCCGTGTCGGGGGCGCTCATCAACTACGGCCGCACGCTGCGCCAGGGCGTGGAAGTGGAGGCCCGCTACCGCTTCGGCGACGACCCCGGCAGCCTGGCCATATTTGGCAACTACACCCACGTGCTGGCCGAGCTGCGCAACGGCGACGCTCAGCCCATGTACGTGACCACCGTGCCCCGCGACCTGGCCACGCTGGGCTTCGATTACACGTTTGGGGCCGCCAACCAGGCTGCCAACCAAGTCACGCTCTCGCTCTACGACCAGCTCATCGGGCGCAAATACCTGGTTAGCGACGGCTCGCAGCAAAGCCCAACCTTCCAGCGGCTCTCGGCCAAAGCTATCTACATCCGCCCGGCTTGGCCCAATTTCCGCTTTTTCGCCGAAAGCACTATTTATCCCGACGGCAGCCACGGCCTCGACGAGATGAGCTTCGTCTCGGGCGGCCTGTTGCTAACCGCACCCCAGGCCAAGGCCACCTTCACGGCCGGCGTGAAAATCCCTTTCTGAGTTTCCTGAAAACGTTATTTATTTGATTAGCTACTTCTTAAGCCATTATTCCGCATGAAAAACTCTTTCCGCAAACCGGCTTTGCTGGCGGCCGCCACCGCCCTGCTCGCCCTACCCCTGCTGGCCCACGATGCCTGGGTAGACCCGCTTGGCGGGCCGGTGTACCAGGTTTTTTACGGCCACAAAATCCCCGAAGCCTACCCCGCCGCCAAGGTCACGACCCTGCAAGTGCTCGATGCGCAGCAGCATTTCCTGGCCTATACCCGCCAGCCTACGGCGAAGGGCCTGAGCATCAAGCCCACCGGCAAGCCGGTCCTATTCGTGCTCGATTTTGACAACGGCTACTGGACCAAAACGCCCCAGGACAAGGAAAGCCGCAATGTGCGCCTGACCACCGAGCCGGCCGGCGCGGGGGGGGTAGGGTCGCACCCGCTCAAGTTTTCTAAAACCGTGCTCAGCTGGCAGCCCTGGATGTTCAAGCCCGTGGGCCAGCGCTTCGAGTTCGTGCCCGAGGCGTTCACCGGCGCGCTCCAGGCCGGCCAGTCCTTTAAAGTGCGCCTGCTGCTCGATGGCCAGCCCGTGGCCAACGCGATGGTGGAAAACAACAGCAACGAGGAAGGCCCCCGCACCGACGCTAGCGGCGAGGTGACCGTGACGCTGGTCAAAGGCATCAACCGCCTCGCCAACGACCTCGACATCAACCAGCTGGCCGACCCCGACGCTACGCGCCTCAGCCTCACCGCCGCGCTCGTCTTCGTAGCCGAGTAGGGGGTAGGGCCGCCCGAGCCAGGCCACCCCAGCGTCTTTTTTAGCAGAAAAAAGCGCTGGGGTGGTCTCTTTGCGCCTACTTTTGGGTATGAGGTGGGCGGTAGTATTTCGGGGGCTGATGGGTGGCGGCCTAAGCTGGCTGGTGGGGGTAGGGATAATACTGGCCGCCTGCCAGCACCCGGCGCGGCTGGCTACCGCTCGCCCGGCCGCCGCCCAACTTCCTACCCCCGCCCCACTGCCCGACTCGCTGCGCCTCACGCCCGTGCCGCCCGTGGCCGGCGTGCCCGATACGCTGCGCCAGGCCATCGGCCAGCTCTATACTCATCTTGGGGCCGATACGGTGGGGCTGCGGCCGGCCGTGCTAGCGCAGGCCTGCGTAGGCTACCTCACGCTGCATCCCACTGGCCGCATTGAGCGGGCCGGCGTGCTGGCCGTGGCCGATATGGACCTGCCCAACACCACCGAGCGCCTCTGGGTCATTGATTTAAACGAAGCTAAAGTGCTGCACCGCAGCTTAGTAGCCCACGGCCAGGGCTCGGGTCACCTGCGCGCCCGGCGATTTTCCAACGTCGAAAGCTCGAAATGCACCTCCCTGGGGTTTTACCGTACCTCGGGCACTTACGACGGCATTCACGGCTATTCGCGCCGCCTCCAGGGGTACGATAAGGGGGAAAATACCAACGTATTTGACCGCTACATTGTGCTGCACGCCGCCGACTATGCCAGCCCCGACTACGTGTGCCAGCATGGCCACCTGGGCTACAGCCAGGGCTGCCCGGCCCTGCCGCCCACGCAGTACAAGGCCATTATCAGCACGTTGCGCACGGGTAGCATGCTGCTGGTGAGCGGGCCGGGCCTAGCTTCGCGCTGGCTCGATGGGCCGGCCGCCGGGCGGCGCTTCGTCCGGCGCGGCTGGCGCTAGACCCGGAATTTTCCGGGCCCGCGCCGCGTTGCGGCAGACCCAAACGAATACGGGCTGCGTATAGTAGCTTTGAAACTGGTAGTTCGCTCTTGACGGACGCTTTCCTTATCTATAATGCTCGTGAGATTGTTATGAAAAAGCATCATTCCAGCGTAGTGAATCGCCAGCGTACTAGCCGCCGTCGGCGCTTTGTGCGGCGCGCTCTGCCCTTTATAACGTCGCTGTTTCTGGCGACGCCGCTGGCTGGCCCACTGCTGCAATCCTCCGCCCACGTGCTGACCCTGACGACGATGGCCGCCGCGAAGGCCCCCGCTACGGCGGCCCTTACGCCGCTGGCCCGCTTCGATGTTACTCTGCGCCAGACTTATGACCGCCTCGGGGCTGCCCAGCAGGGCCTGCGCTTCGAGGTTTTCCAAAAAGCCATGACCGGCTACCTCAACCTGCGTGAAACCGGCCACCTGGCCACTCAGCAGCAGCATTTGACAGTAGTGGATTTTGACCTGCCTTCCACCGAAAAGCGCCTCTGGGTGCTGGATTTGGCCCATACTAAAATTGTGTTCCACACGCTGGTAGCCCACGGCCACAACTCGGGCGAGAATGCAGCCAACCAATTTTCCAATACCGACCAAAGCAACATGAGCAGCCTGGGCTTCTACGTGACGGGCCAGGAATATGAGGGCAAGCACGGCCACTCGCTGCGCTTGCAGGGTGTGGATGATGGTTTCAATACCAATGCCTTTGCCCGCTCTATCGTGATGCACGGCGCTGACTACGTGAGTGAGGATTTCATCAAGCAAAATGGCCGCCTGGGCCGCAGCCTCGGCTGCCCCGCCCTGCCACTCGACCAGTATTCGCAGATAATTGATGCCGTGCGGGGGGGTAGCTGCCTGTTTCTAAGTAAGTCGAACGCGGGCTACAACTCGAGGTTTCTTAATCAGAATATTGCTTTAGCGGCACTAGCGCTCAAGCCGCCTACGCATTCGTGAGGTAAGCTTTTCTGTGAGAGGGTCCTTCTACCGGTGGTAAGGAGGACCTTTTCTATTTAGCCCGCCGCGGGCTGAAAGTAGTTATGGCTTCCACGTAAGAAAAACCCTCGCGTCAGGTTGGCCGCGCCGGGGTTAGGGCCGACCTTTGCCCGACTCGCGCTTCTTTTGTGGCCCGCCGGGCCGCTGCCTTCTTGCCAAGTACTTATGCTGACTCCTACCCCCGTGGCCGCGGTGCCGCCGGCCTCGCCGTATGCCGCCGTATTTATTGATTTTGAGAACGTTTACTACTTTCTTAAAAATCATTACCTCGACCCGCAGGACCCCCACGACTATGCCCTGGACCTGGTGCGTGCCCTGCGCGACTCGCTTAAGCGCGAGCAGGGCCTCGACTCGCTGGTGCTCAATGCTTACGCCGACTTCGACAAAATCCCGACCGGCCCGCAGGGGCCGCTCTACCTCATGGGCGTGAGCACGCGCAACGTGCTGGGCACCGACCACAAAAACGCGGCCGATATGCAGCTCTGCATCGACGCGCTGGAGGTTCTCTACACCCGGCCCGCCATCGGCACGTTTGTGCTCGTGGCCGGCGACCGCGACTACATTCCCGTGCTCCAGCACCTGCGCCGCCAGGCCCGGCAGGTGAAAGTGGTGGGCTTCCGTGAAAGCGTATCCGGCGACCTGCTCCAGATGCTGGGCCAGGAGCACTTCATCGACGCCCGCGAGCTGCTGCCCGCCGAGCGCCTGAAGGCGCTGGAAGACCACCGCGCTGCCCGCCTGCGCCAGGGTGAAGAAGTGCGCCGCCTGCGCGAGCAAGGCATGGCGGGCGTGCAGACGGCCGCCGCCCGGCAGGCCGCCCAGGACGCGGCGGCCAGCGGTGCTACCCTGGCCGGGAATGCGCCCGCTCCCGCCCTGGCGCGGCCCAGTGTACCCGCCCGCCCCAGTCTCATGGAGCAACTGCTGCAAGAGCCGCCGGCCACATTTGCGCCCGTCCGCCGCATCATCCGCGATGACGAGCGGCGCTGCCTGGAGTTTTTACTGGAGCAGATGCAACGCTTTGCCGGCCAGCACGGGGCACCCGAAATCTGGGCCAGCCCCTTCCTGCGCCGCCTCACCGACGTGCTGCCCGAGCTGCCCGACTGGGAGCGCCGCCAGCTCCTGAGCCAGCTCCGCGATGCCGGAGCCGTGCGCCTCGAAAAGCGCGAGGGCGAGCCGCATCCCTTCTCCGTCATCCTCGTCAACTACCAGCATCCCGACGTGCGCGAGCTGAACCCTGGGCCAGTGGAGGAGAAGTAGGGGGGTAGGGAGCAAATGAGTAACTGAGCAAAAAAAGGGCGGTCATGCTGAGCTTGTCGAAGCATCTCTACCACGCCGTTCGGGTGTCGTTCGGTAGAGATGCTTCGACAAGCTCAGCATGACCGCCCTTTTTTTGCTCATTTCTTCTCTCTACTGGCTAATCTCAAACAGCGGCAAAGGCCGCAGCTTGGCGTACTGGCCGCCCATGCTGGTCAGCGCCTCGCCGTGCACTTGCAGGTAGGCATTGTAGGCTTTGGCGGCCTTATCGTAGTGCGAGCGGTAAATAACCACGTTGGCATCGGCGGCCTGCACGGCCTCCACGCGGTCGCGCACGCCTTGGGAGGGTGCGTTGCCGCCGGGCGCGGCCACGGCGTACACAGCCTTCAGCAGCGAATCCTGGGCGGTATCGTAGCGGTCGATGAGCGCCGAGGAAGCCATCGTTTCGCGGGTGTAGCGCTGTTGCTGGATGCGGGCGCGGGTGCCGCGCAGCGCAGTAAGTTGCGGCTGGTTGGCCCCCGGATACTTGCTGAGGTCTTGCAGCAGCTCACGCAGGTTGCCGAGCGTTTTATCATCGCTGGCCGTCATGCGCTGCCAAGTGGCATCGGCCGAGTCGCGCAAAATAGTGAGCTGGGCCTGTACCGCCGCCGGTGAGGCCGGGCTTTCGCCGGTGGTCGCGGTGGTGTTTTTGGCGGCGTCGGGCTTGCACATGGGCAGCACGGCCAGGGTCAGCAGGCCGGCGAAGAAAAGAGCTTTCATGAAAACCAAACGGGAATTTAGGAATAATTAAGGTGTTGGCGGGCGCGCAAATTTAGGCGGCCAAACGGTGGGTAGGGAGTGGCCGTACCTTTGGATTAATGAAATAAGAAACCGTTTGTCATGGCGAGCACCGCGAAGCCCTCGCACCCGAACGGTACCTGCGCCGGCCGTTCGTCCATCGTTCGGGTACGATTGCTTCGCGGTGCTCGCCATGACAAACGATTACCAACCAACAATATGTCCGATTTAACGCCCCTTTCCCAGCTCGGCGAGTTTGGGCTCATCCGCCGCTTGCAGCGCGACATTACCCTGACCCAGCCCAGTACCATCCTGGGCATCGGCGATGATGCGGCCATCCTGGCCCCGCCGGCCGGGCAGGAAATCGTCATCAGCACCGATTTGCTGGTGGAAGGCGTGCATTTTGATTTATCATTCTCGCCGCTCAAACACCTGGGCTACAAGGCGGTGGCCGTGAACGTGTCGGACGTGGCGGCCATGTTTGCTACTCCCACCCAAATTATCGTCGGCCTGAGCCTACCCCCCCGTTTCACGGTAGAGGCCGTGGAGGAGTTGTACGCCGGGATGCGCCTGGCCTGCGAAGCCTACGGCGTGGACCTGGTGGGCGGCGATACCACCGGTAGCCGCGGCGGCCTGGTTATCAGCGTCACGGCGCTGGGCATGGTGGCGGCCGGCCAGGCCGTGCGCCGCTCGGGGGGTAGGCCCACCGATATTCTGTGCGTCTCGGGCGACCTCGGCGGGGCCTACCTCGGCCTGCAAGTATTGGAGCGCGAAAAGCAGGCCTTCCTGGCCGACCCCGACACCCAGCCCGAACTGGAAAGCTACGACTACGTGGTGCAGCGCCAGCTGCGCCCCGAAGCCCGCCTCGACGTCGTGCACGAGCTGCGCGAGCTGGGCGTGCAGCCCACCGCCATGATTGACATCTCCGACGGCCTGGCCTCGGAAGTCATGCACCTCTGCGCCGCCAGCGGCACCGGCGCGCGGGTCTTCAGCGAGTACCTGCCCCTGGCCAACCCGACCCTCGAAGCCGCCGCCGAATTTAACCTCGACCCCCTCATGGCCGCCCTCAACGGCGGCGAGGACTACGAATTGTTATTTACCATCCCGGTCGCTGACCACGCCAAGATTAAAAACCACCCCGATATTACCGTTATCGGCCATTTAACGGAGCAGAATGATGCGGTTAATTTGATTACGAAATCGGGCCAGGCGGTGCCACTGCAAGCGCAGGGTTTCAACCATTTTTAGAAAAAGAAAAGCATAAAAGAACGTCATGCTGAGCTTGTCGAAGCATCTCTCCCGCTTCATCCGCGCCGTTCGGGTGTCGTTCGGTAGAGATGCTTCAACAAGCTCAGCATGACGTTCTTTCGTATTCTTTTTTAATCCTCGGGATACGGAATGTACACGAAATTCGTGAATTCCTCATCCACTACCAGCAGACAGCAAAACTCGTCAGGCTCTTTCCAGTTGCTGATAAAATCCGCGGTTTTCTCCGGGTCCACGATGCCTTGTTGGGTCAGGATTTCGAGGTAGGAGGCGAATACGTGCCACTGTAAATCCAGCTCGTCGCCATTGATGAGCAGGCTGCCGAGCTGCACCGTTTGGCGGGCAAACACGAACACCGGATACCGCGAAATATCCCGCTTGCGAATCTGGTACGAGGCTTCCCGAATGGTATCGGAGGCGGTGGCAAAATCCTTGGTAATCGTGCCCAGGTATTTGCCGTTTAGCTCGGGGTCGTTGAAGTAGTCCATTTACGGTTTGGGGTATCGCTGGGCCAGCCTTTCGCGCAGGGCCACTATTTCGGGGTTCTTATCGTTTTCGGCGCGCAACTTTTGGAAGAAGGCGCTGATTTCCTTTTCCTCCTCTTCAGTACGAGGGCGGGAATAAATAGGAGTTAGGTCGATTCCGCGAGGCTCAATGCCTATTTTGCGACGAGCTGGGCGGGTGGTCGTGGCAGCCATAATAGTTAAGGAAAAATGAAACCGGGATAATATTTTTTAACGAGTATAGTGGCGGCTGAGGTTCCCAGGTACATTCCCAACCCGCCAAGTTCCTGAGCACCCAATATCTTCTTGCAGTGAGTTTTGAGGGTAGTTTTGCTATCAAAACTCACGAAGCCTTCGTAGCCTAGCTCAAACGACCAGCGGCAGGCAAACGCGACCAGGTTGCCTAGCACCCCAAGATACACCTTGCCGCTGCCTTTATTGAAATTAGCGCTTTCTACCAGGTGCATGAATACGTTGTCGGGCCTGGCCTCCAAGCTGATAAGGCCCTGCATAACAGTCGGGTTATCAACTGTATTCAACTGGTAAACCTGCCGTCCCGGCGTAGCCGCCTCCCGGCTCCACTCGAACGCCCAGCCTTTTAGCCTGCGAGCTGCCGCCGCCGTTAGCGGGCGCACTTCCGTGGGAAACGACTCGCCGTTTGCGCATTCTCAATCGAGTGCGCGAGCTTATCAATGCGCTCTGCGAAGGCAGGCGGCTCGGGCATGGCTAGGCGGCTTGGCGGGGGGTAGGGGCGGGGGTGAAATCGGTGGTAATCGTGCCCAGGTAGTTGCCGTTTAGCTCGGGGTCGTTGAAGTAGTCCATTTCAGATTACGATATTTTGCCGGCTTTCTTTAAAAAGTATGAGACGGCAATTACAATCAGGCAAATGCTAATCAAGTAATATACTTCATTATCCTTATTTCCTCGAATGAAGTAGGCTTGTTGACCTTTGTCTACAAAATAGGCAAGATTAGAAACAACGTCAGAATTGCTGTTCAAATAGTTTTTATCATAGTAAACTGTAACTACATCGCCGGCTCTGAGTTCATCTAC
The DNA here is from genome assembly GCF_020012125.1 of Hymenobacter psoromatis. Lineage (NCBI taxonomy): Bacteria > Pseudomonadati > Bacteroidota > Cytophagia > Cytophagales > Hymenobacteraceae > Hymenobacter > Hymenobacter psoromatis. The sequence goes on along the minus strand of NZ_JAIFAG010000001.1, from coordinate 2,397,326 downwards.
TCGTTCAAAAGATGGTTTGGAACCATCAATATCTTCCCCAATAAACAACCTGAAAATTGGTAAGGAATCTTGAATTTGTAGGTACCGTATGGGCTCCTTATCTGGACTAGAATATCCCTCAATTTTTAGCGATTTAGTGAGCGCAGTTATTGTGCCTGTTAAATGTTGAAATTGGTTTTTGGTTTTTTGATTGCGGTATAACGTAAATAAGCATAAAAGAAGACAAATGGAAAATCCGCCTATTAATTTGGTGAAAACAGATGCAGGTTTAGAGGACATTATTGAAACCTACCGCAACTCCAACAACACCACGTTCTCCACGTGGTGGGTGTGCGGAAACATATCCACCGGCTGCACGCGGGTTACTTGGTACGCCTCGGCCAATAATTCCAAGTCCCGCGCTTGGGTGGCGGGGTTGCAGCTGATGTAGACGAGGCGGGGCGCGCGCAGGGCCACGAGGCGCTGCACTACGTCCTCGTGCATGCCGGCGCGGGGCGGGTCGGTGATGAGCACATCGGGGCGGCCGTGGTGGGTAGTGAACTCCTCGGTGAGCAGGTCCTTCATGTCGCCGGCGAAGAACTCGGTGTTCGTGACCCCGTTGATGTCGGAGTTCACGCGGGCGTCGAGCACGGCCTGCGCCACGTACTCGATGCCGATGACGCGCCGGGCCTGGCGGGCCACGAAATTGGCGATGGTGCCGGCGCCCGTGTAGAGGTCGTAGACGAGGTCGGTGGGCTTGATTTCGGCGAAGTCGCGGGCCACTTTGTAGAGGTTGTGCGCCCCGGCCGAGTTGGTTTGGTAAAACGACTTTGGGCCGATGCGGAAGCGCAGGCCATCCATGTCTTCCTCGATGTAGGGCTTGCCCTGGTAGCAGACCACTTCTAGGTCGTGGAAGGTCTCGTTGCCCTTGTTGTTGAGCACGTAGTTGAGCGAAGTAATCTGCGGAAACTTGGCGTACACGGCATCCAGCAGGGGTAGGAGCGCGTCATCGGCGTGGTAGCACTGCAAAATCACCATCGTTTCGCCGGTGCTGGCGGCGGTGCGGACGATGAGGTTGCGCAGCAGCCCGGTTTGGCGCACCATGTCGCCGAAGGGCAGGCGGTGCTCCCGCGCATAATCGCGGATGAAGAGGCGGATTTCGTTGCTCGGCTCGGGTTGCAGCCAGCAGTGCTCCACGTCCAATATCTTATCGAAGCGCCCCGGCGTGTGGAAGCCCAGCACCCGGCGGTCATACTGCGCGCTTTCGTCCTTTATCTGCTCCTCCGTGAGCCAGCCGTTGTTGCTGAACGTGTATTCGAGCTTGTTGCGATAGTAGGTCCGCTCGGGCGAGGGCAGAATCTGGCGCACTTCGGGCAGCTCCAGCTTGCCGATGCGGGTGAGCTGGTCCGCCACCTGCTGCTGCTTGTAGTGCAGTTGCGCGTCGTAGCTCAGGTGCTGCCACTTGCAGCCCCCGCAGGTGCCGAAATGCTGGCAAAACGGCGTAGCGCGCTGCTCCGAATAGGTGTGAAACTTGGTGGGCATGGCCTCCATAAACCGCTTGTGGGCCTTGCTGATGCGCAAATCCACCACGTCGCCGGGGGCCACCTGGTTCACGAACACCACTAGGTTATTGATGCGGACCAGGCACTTGCCTTCGGCCACCATGTCCTGGATTTCGACGTTCTGGAGCGCTTCGGGCGGGATGGAGTTGGCGAGTTTGGTGGCTTTGCTGGGCATGGCGGCTATTGATAGAAGGGCAAAAGTACGGGGGTAGGGGGCCACCCTCCGAAGCAGACGCGGCTACGTCCAAAGTAGCTTTTGCTACCTCCGAGGTAGGGATTGCTAGCTCCGAACCGGGTTTTGCTACTTCGGAAGTAGCTTTTGCTGCCTGCGAGGTAGGTTTTGCTACCTCCGAAGTACGCGGCGGTGCTCCCAGACTAGGTTTTGCTACCTCGGAGGTAAGCGCGCCTACCTCCGAGGTACGTGGTGGTACTGCGGAAGTAGGGCGTAGCAGCCCGCCCCAATCGACCTAAAACTGAAAATAAATAAAGGGCTGAATCTCGGCCGATTTTACCTGAATAACCAGCCAGATAATCATCGTTACGAGCACCGCCTGCGCCACCACGGAGCGGCGGCCCATCGCGCCTTCGAGGTGCAGGGTGACGCCATCGGGCACGAAGTGCAGGGCGTAGCCCAGCGCCACCAGCACGAACACCGGCCGGAACGAGCCCAGCACCTGGAGGAGCAAATCGGGCCGCGGGTTGTAAATAATTTGGTGCAACACCTGGCTGGCTACCTCAAAGGTGCCGGCCCGGAAGAATATCCAGCAGAAGCACACGAAATGAAAGGTGATGACCCAGCCCAGCAGCTTTATCAGCCAATTATTACCCGGCCGGAAGACCTGTTTGAAGAGCTTGTCCACGGCCAGAGCCGCGCCGTGCAGCGCGCCCCAGAGCACGAACGTGAGCGAGGCCCCGTGCCAGAGCCCGCCCAGCAGCATGGTTAAAAAGAGGTTCAGGTACTGCCGCCCTACTCCCTTCCGGTTGCCGCCCAGCGGGATGTAGAGGTAATCGCGCAGCCAGCTAGAGAGCGAAATGTGCCAGCGCCGCCAGAATTCGGTGATGCTCGTGCTCTGGTAGGGCGACAAAAAATTGGGGGGTAGGCGGAAGCCCAGCAGCAGCGCAATGCCAATCGCAATGTCGGAGTAGCCCGAAAAATCGCAGTAAATCTGCAAGGCGTAGCCGTACACGCCCAGCAGGTTTTCGACGCCGCTATACAGGCCGGGCTGGTCAAAAATCCGGTCCACGTAGTTCAGGCTGATGTAATCCGAGATGACGGCCTTCTTAAACAAGCCCGCCGCGATGAGGACCACCGCCCTACCCATGCCTTCGCGCGAGATGAAGGGCTTGTTTTTAATCTGCGGAATAAAATCGGAGGCCCGCACGATGGGGCCGGCCACGAGCTGCGGGAAAAAGGTGACAAAAAACGCGAAATCCGAGATGCTGCGCAGCGGCGCGAGCTGGCCCCGGTACACGTCCAGGGTGTAGCTCAGGGTTTGAAACGTGTAAAAAGAGATGCCCACCGGCAGCAGCACGTGCAAAATGGGCACCGGCTGGCCGGTGAGCGCGTGGTAGCCGCTGAGGAAAAAGTTGGTGTATTTAAAATAGAATAACATCCCCAGATTGACGCACAAGCTGAGGACGAGCAGCAGCTTGCGCCGGCCCGGACTACCGGAATCGGCAATCCAGCGGGCAAAATGGTACTCGATAATCGTCGAAAAAACCAGCAGCAAAAAGTACCAGCCGCTGGACTTGTAGTAGAAAAACAGCGAGAAGGCGGTCACGTACAGCAGGCGCGCCCGGTGGTGCTCGCGCAGCAATTGGTACACCCCCAAAAAGGCCAGAAAAAGCAGCAAAAAGAAGCCCGTGTTGAAGAGCAGGGGGCTTTTGGGGTGATACACGAACTGGCTGAGGAGCCGGTCGGGGTCCAGCTCAGCGAGCGCGGAACGCAGCAAATCCATCTTGGAGCGCGAGGTAAAGCAGCAGACCCTGAAGGTCGTAGCCGGCGTGGGTGAAGTGGACTAAATCGGCCTGGGCCAGGCCAGCGGCGCGCCACTGGCGCATCGAGCCGTAGCCGCCCTGCACGGCGGCCAGGTCCCAGTAGGCCAGGTCGTGGGCCTGGGCGTAGGCGCGCAGTACGGTGCGCAGCCGCTCCAAATCAGGGTTGCGGTAGCGCCGGGCGCGGTACGAATCGGGCGGGGCCGCGAGCAGCACTTCGGCCCGCGGGCAGCGCCGCCGCAGCCCGTTGATGAGCGAATCGAGCTGCCGGGCGAATAAATCGGGGTCGAAGCCCGCCGAATACGCATCGTTGGTGCCGAGCGAGATGATGAACAAATCGGGCTCCAGCAGCGGCAGCTGCTCGAAGAAAAGCGGGGCGCAGGCGAAGTGCCGCACTGCCGTCCCGTTCACCCCGATGGTATTATAAATAATGCCCGGCTGCCCGTTATCCAGCAGCAGGCCGTAGAGCACGCCGCTCGTTTGCGCCGACCGCGTGCGGGTGGTGCGCAGCTCCACAAAATCGCGCAGCGAATCGAGGCGCAGGACTACCGCCGTGCCCGGCCCTACCCCCGGCACCAGCCCCAGCCGCCGCCCCTGCGCCGAGCTTACCACCCAGTCGAACGCCGCCGGGCCGGCCTGCCGCAGCACGGTCAGCTTATTGAAACTGTAATTGGGCCGGCGCAGCGCCGGCACGCGCAGCGTGAAGGCCGCGCCCGAGTCGGCGGTCGTCAGCACGAAGCCACTGACGCCGATGGATAGCGTGCTATCCGGGGCGGCCAGCGCCCGCCGCGCCTGCCAGGTGCCGGCCACGGCGACGGTGTGAAACGCGGGCGAACCGTTGGTATGCGCCACCCCAAACGGAAAGGCCAGCCCCAGCCCCGCGTTGCCATACGTGCGCTGCAATTCGCGCCGCGTGCGCCCCGAAAACTCATCGGCCTGCAAGTGCGAATCGCCGATATGCACCACGCTCACCCGCCCGCCGGGTAGCGCCGCCGGGTGCAGCGGCAGCCCCGCCAGCCGCTGGTAAAATCGCTGCAAGCCGATACTGGCATTTTCGATGCGGTTGGCCGAGGTGCGCAGGAAGGGGTAGGCGGCCTGGAGGCTGTCGAGGCGTTGGGCGTGGGCGGGGAGGGTGAGGAGGAGGAGGAAAAGTAGGGGAAGCTTTAGCTGGCCGGGGAGGGGTGGGTAGCGGCGCGACCGGTTTGCCTCACTCCCTGACCCCCTCTCCTGCGGAGAGGGGGCACCGGTCATGCGCGGACGTGAATCGTCAGGCTCCCCCTCTCCGCAGGAGAGGGGGCCGGCCCCATAGGGGTTTCGTGAGGTAAGCCGGATGCGCCGCCCACCAACTAAATTTCTCAACTCAGTCAAGCCGCGAAAATACGCCGCCCTCATGGCACCTGGCTCGTCGCGCTATCCACCCGCGCCGGGGGGGTAGGGGCCGGGGCCGGCCGCGCCGCCGAGTCGGGGGTAGGGGCGGCCGGGGCGGGCTGACCGGGGTGCTGATACTCGGCCATCAAGTAGTCAAACAGCAGGCCCGCGATGCGGTGCGCGCCGCGGGGGTTGACGTGCGTGTAGTCGCGGTTGGCCAGCGGCGGGCTGTCTTCCACCCAGCTCACCATCGAGTTTTCGCCGCCCATCGCCTCAAATAAATTCCAGAACGCGGCGTGATTATGCTTCGCCAGCAGCTGCTGGGCGGCCAGTAGGCGCGGCACGCTAGGGTCGGTGATGAACTCGCCGTCGAGGCGCGAGCTTTTATCGCTCATGCCGATGATGAGGATGCTGGCCGCGGGGAAGGCGCGCTGCATCCGGTCCACCACGCGGGTCATGGCGCGCTCGTACCAGCCGTAGGTTTTGTTGCGGGCATCGGCCACGTTCACGCCGTAGTGCAGGATGACGAGGCGGTAATCCAGGGCTTTGCCGAAGGCAGCCAGCTCCCGAAACGGAATGCGGGTGAGCGACATGCCGCTGTTGCCCCGAAACGAAAAGTTATCCAGTACTACCCCCCCCGTGCCCTCGAAGCTGACGCCGTACACTGGGCGCGGGCCGGGGGTCTTGAAATCGAGCCGCAGCTGCCGGGCCGGGCGGGCGGGCGTGAGCAGCAGCTCATTAAGGGCGGCCTGGCCGGAGAGGGCGTGCGGCACGGCGTGGCCATCGGTGGTGGCCAGCACCTCGGCGGGCTCCGCGCCGGGGCCGTAGAAAAGCCGCGCCCGCGCAAAGCGCCGCACCGGCGCAAACCGCTGGCCGGTTTGAAACCGCACCCAGCTAGCGCCGCCCGCGGCAGTGCTATCGGCCGCCGCCGTTGCTACGCGAGGCACAAATACGTGGCCCGAAATGCCCAGCGCAAACCCGGCCGGCAGCTTGGGTGACACCAGGTTGTACTCCTGCCAATCAGCGGAAGCCGTTTCGTGGATGGTTTCCCGAAAATCGGCCGCCACCGTGTGAATGGGCACGTAGCCCACGCCGCTGCCCCCGAACGCCACTTGCAGGCTGTTGCGCAAGTCGCTGGTGATGAGGTCGCCCTCAATCATGGAATCGCCGAAGTAGGCAATGCGGACCGGGCTGCCATCGGCCTTGGTCTGGCGCAGGGCGGCCAGAAAATTATCGAGGCCACCCAGGTTGGCCACGGCCGGGGCCTTCGCCACGGCGGCCACCTCGGCCGAGTCGGCGGGCGGGGCGGCCTGGGCGGTCAGCACCGAATCGGGCGGGGCGGCGGGGCCGGCCGGGCCGTTGGGCGGGGGTAGGGTTTCGGCGGCGGCGGCGGGGTTGGGGCGCAGCACGTCGGCCAGCAGGCGCACCGGACGCAGGGCCACGCCGCCCACCGTCAGCCCCGGTTGTAAGAGCGAAAGCAGGCCCAGCAAACTCACGATGAGCAGGACCAGCAGAAACGGATTTTGCGAACGCGGGGACTTCATAGGCCAGCTAACGGGCCGCAAAAGTACGCTCGCTACCCAGCCATTTTTTCGTTAAAAAAGCTTTTCTCACTCAAGAGGCCGCCCCATCGGCTGAGAGCCATTCAAATAAAAAACCAATTATTCTGAAGCCATTTGTTCTGGCGCGCCATGCGAAGCAATCGCATGGCGCGTCAGAATGCACGACTACTTCACTACTTCCACCCAGCCCTTGGTGCTGCTGCCATCGGGCAGTTTAAAGAGGTAGTAATACACGCCGGCCGCGATGCCGGGGTCGCTGCCCCAGGCGTTGCTGGTGTTGTTATAGTTGGTAGTGGCGAAAACCTCGCGCCCCCAGCGGTTGAAAATGGTGAGGGAGTTGCCGGGGTAGAGCTGCACGTTATCAATGATGAGCAGGTCGTTCTGCCCGTCGCCGTTGGGGGTGATGATGTTGTAGAAGGCCGTTTTATTGGCAAATTCCACGCAGGCGGTGTTGGAGCCCGATATCGGAGTGGTATCGAATTTAAACCCGTGGTCCTCCAGGTCGGCGATAACCCGAAAGCACTGAGTGAAGCCCTGGCCCGTGTTGGGTACCTGGTAGCTGAGCGTGGTGGCCGGCACGGTGGCGAGGGGCAAGCCGGTAAGCCCATTCTGCTGGTAAATGTTGTAGCGCAGCACCCGAAAGCCCAGGTAGGGCGTCCAGCTCAGGCTAACCGAGCCCTGGTCGCGGCCCCCGCGGCCCGGCATGGCCACGGCCTGGAGCAGAATAGTGGTGGCCGATAGCGGGGCCGTGAGCACGTCGCCGCAGCCATTGGTAAGGGCCAGCGTGTATTCGTAGGCCAGCTGCGTGGGCTGGGCGGTAACATCCTGAAAAACCCCATCCCTTACGCTGGTCGTGCCCACCTGCGTAAAGGGCCCGGTGCTGCCCGCGTCGCGGCGCAGCACGCGAATCGGGTTCGGGGTATTCACGGCCTCGCTGATGGCGTAGGAAAGCGCCACGCGGCTGTTGTCCGCAATCACCGAGGCAAACTCCAGCTGCGGGGCCTGGGCATTATCGGGTACTACCGTCAGGCCCCCGCCCGCGCCCGCGCAGCCGTACTGCGAGGTTTCGGCCACGCTTACGGCCGCGCTGCTGGTGGCGGGCAGGGTAGGCGGGAAGGCCACCGTGATGGTGGTGGTGCCTTGGCCGCTGGCCAGCGTTGCGCCCGTCACGGTCCACTGGTAGGCCGAGCCGGGGGTAGGGTTCACTACCGCGTAGGTGAGGGTGCGGCTGGCCGGGCACACGAAGCGCGGCCCGCTGATGGTGACGATGCCCGGCCGCGGGTCCACCACGAAGGTTTTGGTATAAAGCGGCCCGGCGCAGCCCCCGGCGCTGGTTTCGCGGGCGGTGAGGGTGTAGGTGCCCGCCGCCGTGCTGTCCGGCACCACGGCCGCGCCATTGGTCGCGGGCATGGCCGTGCCATTGAGCTGGTAGGCGTAGGTAGAGCCCGCCGCGCCGGGTAGGGAGTACGTGTGTGGGCCGCTGTTCACGCAGAAGCGGGCCGGCCCCTGAATGGCCAGACCAGCCGCCGGCGAGGGCTTCACGGTGATATAGAGCGTGTCGCTGCCGCCGCGGCAGACGCCGCCGGCCGGGTTGCTGGTTTCCGTCACCACAAGCTTCGCCACGCCCGGCTGAGTAAAGGTGATGCTGGTCGTGTTCAGGCTACTAGCCAGCGTGCCCTTCGCCGAGCCAAACAGCTGCCAGGCGTAGGCCGAGCCGTTGGTTAGCAGCGTTTGGTAGGGGTAGGGCCCATCGGCCTGGCACACGCTGACGGGGCCGGTGGGCCGGGCCGTTTGCAGCACCAGGTTGATGCGCACGGGCAGCGTGAAGGCCTGCGAGGGGCAGTCCGGCCCGTGGGTGGCAATCGCGCTCACCGCGCCCGCGCCGGCCGCGCCCCAGTTCACGGCGATGGCCGCCGTGCCCTGGCCGCTGGCAATGGTGCCGCCCGTCACGGTCCACTGGTACGTGGTGCTGCTGGGCTTTTTAATGGAATACGCCACGCCCGTAATGGTGGGGCACACCGACTGCGGCCCCACAATAGAATCGGCGGCCGGCAGGGGCACCACCGTCACGGTGGCCTGGCCGATACTGGGGCAGCCGCCGGTCAGCGTCGTGCTGGTAATGGTGTAAGTGGTAGTCTGCGTGGGCGTTACCACGAATGGCCCGGCCCCGCTCAGGCTGAGGCTGCCGCCCGTGAGTACGTAGGGGCCAGGGCCGCCCGCCACGCTCAGCGTGGTGCTACCCCCCTGGCACACCCGCAGCTGGCCCGTAATGGTGAGCGGCCCCGCCGGGGCCACCGACACCGGCAGCGCCACCGAATCGGCGAGGCAGCCGAAGCTGGATACCCCGCGCGCTACCAGCTGGCCGGGGCCGGCGGCGGTCCATTTCACCTGCACCGGGTTGGCGGTGGGGCTGCCCACGATAGTGCCGCCCACCACGCGCCAGCGCACGCCCGTGGCCGTGCCGCCGCGGGCCGTGTAGGTGCTCACCGTGTTCAGCAGGCACACCAGCGCGTCGCCCGCAATGGCGGTGGGGCCAGTGGGCCGGGTCACGGTTATCCGAATGATATCGGCCGCGGTTTTGCCGCCGCAGCCCCGGTCCTTCACCGTAAGGGCGACGTCGTAGGGGGTAGCGCGCGCGTCGCCGCAGGCCGAGTTGTACACGAACGTGCCCGTTACGGAGCCGTTGCCGGTGGCCGAGGCCGTGCCCGTGGCACCGCCCGCGGCCACGCTGCCCGCATCGTTGTTAAAGGTGGTATTGAAGCCGCCCGGCCCGTCGAGTAGCGCGCTGTTGAGGGTCAGCACCAGCGGGTCGCCATCGGGCTGGGTGGCCGTGATGGGGATGCTCAGCGTCTGCCCGGCCTCGATGGTGTAGCTGCGCGGCGTGATGGCGGGCGGGGATAGCATCGGCGGCCGGGTGGCGGGGCACTGCGCCACTATCAGCTGCAAGTCGCGCCGGGTGGTACCAACGAGCACTTCCCGCCCGTTGATGGTGCGGTACTCGCGCACGTCTACCGCCACCACGTACTTGCCCTGCGTAGTGCCGCCGTAGGTGGCTACCCCCGTAGCCGCATTGATAGTGGCAAAGTTGCCGGCCCCCGCCCCGAAAGGCTGCGCTACCGAAAAGCCGGGGTAGGTCGGGATGGCATTGGGCAGCGGCGGAAACGTGAACGGCAGGTTGGCCCCGGTAGTTGGAAACAAGCCGTAGGGCGCGCCAAATGAGTACACCAGCCGGTCGCCGTCGGGGTCCACCGCATTGTTGAGCGAGATAGTCGTGTCGTTCTGGCACACGATGGCCACGGCCGTATCCGAAAATATCGGCGAGCGGTTGGGCAGCAGCGGCGGGGCCAGCGTCGTGAACAGGGTCAGCGGCTGGTTGTTGTTGGCCGTGACGAGGTTGGCCACGTCCACGTTACGGGCGCTGCGCGTAAACACGGCGTAGTAGCCCGCCACCGTGGCGGGCACGTTCACGATGGCCGTAAACTTCTGCAGCTGAAAGGGCTGCCTTGGCCCGCTCACCGTGCAGCCCGCCGGCAATATCGGCTGCAATATCGGCGAGATGGTATAATTGCGAATATCCAGCGCCCCGTTTACTATCCGCGACGTGATGCCGGGACCCGCCAGCAGGTTCACGCCCTGCACCAACTCCAGCTTCTCGCCCGTCTGGGCGTTGTAAAGGCCCACCAGCGCATCCACGTTGGGCAGGGCCGCGTTGGGGTTCGAGTTATTATAAATCGTGACCGTAATCTCGTAGCGCACCGGCGCGGCGGCCGGGCCGGTGAGGTCCAGAAAGCGGTACGTCATCTCCCCACCCAGCAGGTGGGTAGCCTGGGCCGGGCCGGCCACCAGCACCAGCCAGATGAGCAGTGGCCAGCGCCGAAGTAAAGTTGCAAGCATCGACGGTAAATCGGGGAGTGGGTGAGTAAGTAAGGTAGCGATTGCGTGACCAATCACGACAAAAGCCAGGGGCGGGCCTGAGCCGAATAACTGCGCAAAGAAGGGGGTAGGAGATAAGCTGCCAAGCGCGTGAATTACAAAGGAAAATCCATCAGCACCAGCCCCTTACCCGCTACTTCACTGCATGCAATACCTCACTGCTTCACCACTACCCGCCGCAGGGCGCTTTGACCTTGGGCGTTGGTAAGGCGCAGCAGGTACAGGCCGGGGGGTAGGGCGCGCAGGTCGAGCGCGGCGGGGGCGGCGGAGCTCAGGCGCAGCGGCTGGGCCAGTAGGCGCGCGCCCAGCAGGCTCAGCACCTCCAGGTCATAAGACCCAGTGAGGCCGGGCTCGCTCACCCTGATTTGCAGCTGGCCGTCGGGGCTGGGGTTGGGGCTCACCGTGAGGGCGGCTAGGGCCAGGGCCTCACGGGCGGCTAGGGGCTGGGCCGCATTCACGGGGTAGTCCTCCACCTCGGCTTCACCCTGGTTGGTAGCGCAGGCGTTGGCCGCGTTGCCGTTGCCGTTCACTACCACGCGCATCCGGGTGCTGCCCACGGTGGCCGGTACCACCACGGCCACGGAGCCCACGGCCCCGCTCTGGAACGCATTGAGCACCAGTTCGCCATCCGAACCGGTCGTGTTCGAGAATATCCCGTCGTGGTTGTAGTCAATCCAGATGGCCGTGCGGTGAAAATACGTCTGGTTGGCAGTCACCGTAATGGTTTGGATTGCGCCCGCCAACAGCCCCACGGGCTGGTTCACGAAGAACGTGTAGCCACCCGCCGCGTTGGCCGAGCTATTGCTGAAATCTGCCCCGCCACTAGCCGTGCTCACGCGCACGTTGGTAATCCAGAGCGAGCTGGTGGTGTTGGGGTTCGGGTAGCCCCCGTTCGAGGCGCAGTAGCTCAGGCACGGCACCTGAATGAGCAGGGGGGTAGGGCTGCTGGCCGTGGTGCTGCCGTTGGCGCTGGTGGCCGTCAGCGTCACGGTGTAGTAGCCGGTGGCAGTAAAGGCCAGTTGCGGATTTTGCGAGCTGGCCGAGGTGCCGCCCACGAACGCGACGCCCGTGCGCGGGCTCACCGCCCACCGCCAGGCCGTGGCCCCGTTGGTGCTCTGGTCGGTGAAGGTGTACGTATTGGCCGCAGCGCAAGCGCCCGCCACATAGGTGCTGGTAAAGGCCGCGGTTGGCGGCGAGGTGTTGGGAACGACCGTCACGGTGTAGTCTTCCACCTGGCCCAGGCTGGGGGCGGCGCAGGGCTGGGGGTTGGTGCCTACCCCATCGGCCACGAAGCGCAGGCGCAGGGGCTGGTTGAGCACCGCCGCGGCGGGCACGGTCAGCGTCAGGCGCGGGCTGGTCGTGTTGAGCGCCTCGGCTACTTGTTCGCTGGCGCTAAATACGCCGTCGTTGTTGAGGTCGAGCCAGGCGCGCACGTCGTGGGCGTTGGTGCCGCCCGTGGTCAGCAGCAGGGGGTAGGGCAGGCCCACCATCAGGCTGGTGCGCTGCGGGCAAGTGAAGTCCTGGTAGCCCGCGCTGCCATCGGCCGAGGTATTATCGATGGTGTTGAGCCGCACCCGCGTGAGGCCGTAGTTGCAGCAGTTGCCGGTGGCGGCCAGCCCCGCGCAGCTGGCTGCCACCGGCACGCGGCCATTGTAGGTGATGGCCGTGGCCGCGCTGGTACTGCTGCCGCTAGCGTTGGTGGCAGTCAGCGTCACCGGGTAGGTGCCGTCGGTGGCGTAGGTGTGCGCCGGGTTTTGCACGGTGCTGGTGGTGTTATCGCCAAAATTCCAAAGCCAGCCGGTGGGCGCGCCCGTCGATTGGTCCGTGAACTGCACCGCCCCCGTGCAAATGGTGGTGGCGCTGGCCACGAAGGCCGCCGTGGGCGGGCTGGTATTGGCTACCAGCGTCACGGCGTAGTCCTCATCCTGCGAGTAAAGCGGCGTGGAGCAGGCCGTGGGCACCGCCGCATCGGCAAAGTCGGAGGCCACGCGCAGGCGCAGCGCTACCCCCCGCACGGCCGTGGCCGGCGGCGTAATGCTGCCCGTGTGCAGCTGCTGGTTGTCCGACGCAAACGCCAGCTCGTCGGGCGTGAAATTCCCGTCGTTGTTGTAGTCAATCCAAACCCGCACGTTCTCGTTGGCCGTGGTCCCATTCTGAATACTGAGGGGGGTAGGGACGCTCACCGTCAGGCGGGTGCTCTGGGCCGGGGTAGCGCAGCTAAAGTCCTTGTAGCCTTCGGCGTAGCCGCCGCTGGTGTTGTTGATGGTGCCCAGCGTCACGTTATAAATACCCATGTCGTAGGCAGCGGCCAGCGCGCTGCTGGCCTTGCCGGGCGTGCAGGCGGCGGCCCGCGGGCATTGCGCCTGCCCCAGGGCCGGCAGCAGGCACAGGCTGAAGCTGGCCAGGCGGCTCACCCATGAGCGTAGCGGTAGAAACATGCAACAGAAAGCGGGAAGGGACAACAGCCCGCGCACCCCGGCAAAGTGCAGCGGCTTCTTGAAATAGGCGCTAAAGGTAAAGATAAAGAAAGCGCTTTAACTACCTCATCAGCCGTGAAAATTAACCAGCCGGCCACGCTGCCGTAGGTTTGCAGCCAGTAACCAGGAATAAAAGGACCATGAAAAACCAGGTAGTTCTCATCACCGGCGGCACGTCGGGCATTGGCCGGGCCTGCGCGCTGGAGTTTGGCCGGGCGGGGGCGCGGGTCGTCATCACAGGCCGCGACGCGGCGCGGCTGGCCGCCACCGCCGCCGAGTTGACTGCCGCCGGCATCGAGCACCGCACCGTGGCCGGCGATGTGGGCATTTTGGCCGATGCCAGCCGCGCCGTGGCCGACACCATCGCTGCCTTCGGCCGCCTCGATGTTCTGATAAATAACGCCGGCCTGAGTATGCGGGCCAAGTTTGCCGAGGTGGACGTCAGGGTCATTGAGCAGCTCATGCAAACCAACTTTTTTGGCACCGTGTACGTCACCAAGGCCGCCCTACCCCACCTGCTGGCCAGCAAGGGCACGATAGTGGGCATCAGCAGCATTGCGGGCTTCCGGGGCCTGCCGGGCCGCACCGGCTACTCGGCCTCCAAGTTTGCCATGAACGGCTTTCTCGAAGCCCTGCGCACCGAATTGCTGCCCGAGGGTGTAAACGTGCTCACGGCCGCGCCCGGCTTCACGGCCTCCAACATCCGCCACACGGCCCTGCTCGCCAACGGCCAGCCCCAGCACGATACCCCCCGCGACGAGGCCCAAATGATGACTAGCGAGGAGGTAGCCCGCCACCTGCGCCGCGCCGTGGAGCGCCGCCGCCGCACCCTCGTGCTCACCGGCGAAGGTAAGTTGGTAGTTTTTCTCAACAAATGGCTACCCGGCCTGATGGACAAGCTGGTGCTGAACAACTTCCGCAAAGAGGAGGGAGGGTTTTAGAACGCTACTCCACCACCAGCGCGTCGGTGGCGCGCAGGTAGGCGGTGCGCTCCTGCCAGCGCACGCGCAACCAGATGTCCTGGCGGCCCAGCACGGGCAGGCGGTCGCCGGGGGCGGCGGTGCTGAGCCAGGTAGCGCCCGCGCCGGGGCCGGCCATCAGGGCCGCGCCGGCGCGCGTTACCACGCCTACTGGCTCGGGGCGCAGCAGCACCAAGTAGGCCCCCGTGACAAGCAGGTAGGCCGCGTAGGCGAGCCAGGTGCCCCGGCGGCTGCGCCCGCGCCGCAGCAGCAGGCCCATCGCAACCACCACGGCCCCGGTCAATAGGGCTTGCAGGATGGGGTAGTAGTAGCGCTGGGCCTGCACCCGCAGCTCTTGCTGCCAGGTGCCGGGGTAGCCCACCAGCTGGTGGCGCTGGGCCAGTACCACCAGCTGCCGCCAGGTGCTGAGGCGCGGCTGCCGGGCCAGGGCCAGGTTCAGGTACAGCATCTCGGCGGGGTAGTGCCCGAGCTGGTGCTGGGCGTAGGCCATGCGCAGCAGCAGGCGCGGCGAGGCCACCCGCCGTTGCCATATCTGGGCCCGGTAGGGCGGCAAAACGGCCGCGTACTGCCCTTTTTCAAACAAAGAATCGGCTTGCCGCAGGCTACTGCGGTCGGCCGGGAGGGTGCCCGGTAAAAAAAATGCGTTTCCGCAGCCCGTGGCCAACAGCCAGAACGGCAGTTGGATAAGCCAGGCACGCCCGCGCCAGCGCTGGAAAAGGAGGAGTTTTTTTTGCTCCAAGGTTGTCAGAGTGAAATTATCGCTGTACTTTTGCACCCACAAAAACGGTAAGCGCCGCGTTTGTGAGCACAAAAGTACCGGTTCTGTAGCTCAGCTGGTAGAGCAGTACACTTTTAATGTACGGGTCCTGGGTTCGAATCCCAGCGGAGCCACTAAACCCCCCTTAGCTTATCGCTAAGGGGGGTTTTCTTTCCTGCCAACGGTTTTGCCCAATCAGTCGCGCCTCAGAAGAGTTTTACTGCGCTTGCAAAACGGAGGAAGAAACTACTTGGGTCACCACCTATTGGCTCAGCCACACCCGCCAGCGCCCCGGCGGCATCTATGCCGCCTTGCTACTAGCCGAGGACGTCTTCGCCCGGCTGGCTGCCACCCAGCTCCGCCAAGATATCAAGGCTGTGGCCCTGACCTACCGCATCTTCGACACCGAGGAACCGGCAGCTGCCTAGCTGCACCAGCTTCCCTAGCGCAGTTTCAGAGTTAGTGTCCCGATTGATTGGGGCGGGTTGTCGGCTGTTCGCTCGCCATAAGCGTGAACAGCGTGCTCGCTCGGCGGGCACGGGCTCTAAAACCGCTCTAAGCTAGCGCTACACACATACTGCCTGGCAACGTAGCGCCGCCATATGCCAGGATTCGGTAGAAAAATTACGTATTTTCTGAAGGAAAAACCCGTAATTAAACCCTTGGTAGAACGATGAGTAGGTCGGAGTTTTGTATTATATTTTCTCCGTTACGTCCTCTCCTGCGCTATGCCTACCCCTTATTTTGGCCCCAACGCGCAGACCCCCGAGCAGCGTGCACGGGTTCTGGAGCAGATGCAGCAGGCAATTCCCAGCCTGCGGGTGAAAGCCAACGTGCACGCGTTCGTTCGGGGGCTCTACGCCCAGTATGTGGCCGGGGAAGTGAGCTGGCAGCAGGTTAGCCAGGCCCTCGAACATGGTTTCGGTCGCCAACGCAACCCCGCCTGATGCCTGCTGACCGGCGATGTAGTCAGCCTTGGCTTGAGTCGCCGCAGGCACTGATTCTCAGGCAGGGACGCAGCGTCCGGTGAAAGCTGCGATATGAATGGGGCTGAAAACAAGTGTTTTACGGGAGTCAAGTATTTTGGCGTACCTCACTGGGTAGGGTATTCCGCGTCCATTCTGACCCATAAAAATCGTCGCTTTTTATTCGCGCTATCGCGGCATGGCCGTCGAGGATATCTGGCACGACAATAACGGGTGCCCGATTGCGTGCAGCATCGCTGCGCAAGACCGGGTGACCAGGAGAACCCAATTTTTTAAGCATTGCCCCATTTGCGCCGCGATGAACGCCCCGCTGCCGCGCCCTGCTCCGCCGGTGAAGCTGCCCCACGAAACCTGCGAATAGAAGTAATTTTCGGGTAGCCAGCTTACAATTCGTAGCTTTCGCCCGCTTTCTCGTATGTACTCATGTAGTGTTGACCGTAGGCGAAACGCAGGAGAAAATTATGAAGGAATTAGCGAGTGAAGCGCAGCGCCGCCGGGCCATTGCCTGGGCCGTTTCCTTAACTACCGATACTAAGCTGGCACCGACACCCTACGAGCTGGAGTTGCTGGAACACTATGCCATAGGGGAGTTGACGCTCGATGAGGTACTCTACCGCCTTGATAGCCGTGTGCAGCACCTGCTGTACCGCAGTAAAGCCACCGGCCATTTCAGCCCAGAACAGCTTACCGAGCTGCTGGAACAAGCACGGGCTAATAACGCACGGTGCCAACTAACGGGCCTGCTCTGCTACGCCAGTACCGGCGACTTCGTGCAGGTGCTGGAGGGGTCGGCGCTGGAAGTGCACGCGCTATACAAGCGCATTCAGCAAGACTCGCGCCACCAGCACGTGCAGCTGCTGCGCGACCAGGCCACTGCGGAACGCTGGTTTCCCGACTGGCAGATGGCCTTCGTGCAGGCCGATGCCCCCGAGTTTTTTTGGCTGGTCGGCTACCTCGAAGCCCACAGCAATAACCTACCCCTGCCCCAGCTGCCCATCACGGAGCCCCACCTGCGCACGCTGCTGGCGCAGTTCAGCAACTTATAGCGGCCCGCTCTCGTGGCGTAGGCATCTGTCAAGCAGCACATTAGATACCGCAACTGCGGAAAAAAGCAGCTAGCTACCACCTTTTAGCGGATAATAGGGCGCGTTATGCGGGTGATAATTACCAAGCTAGGCGCGGGGTAAAGTTTAGCGAAGAGCCCAATAGTAAGGTATTTAGCTCTCAGAAGTTCAAAGCCCGCCCGCCCGGCGCGCGTTTAAAATCCGGTAGTCGCGCGCAAGGGCGCGTTCCTGGACAAACCCTGCTGAATGTCAATATCGATTCGCGTGATAGTAGCTTTTGCGTACTGACTTATGATGAGCAAGAGTAGTGGCTGCGTGCCACCTGGCGCGGCTACGTAGACCCGGTAGAAGCCAGATGCGGGGCTGAAGCCTACCTGGCACACGCGGCGGAGAAGTCTACCGCGCTGCTGCTCAATGACAATCTGGAGCTGCGGGGCCCTTGGTTTGATAGCCTCGACTGGCTGGCCGAGATATGGGTGCCCCAGGCCAGCCGCCTGGGCCTGCGCTACGTGGCGCACGTGCTGCAAGCCGACCGGCATTCGGACATTATTCCCAACCAGATGCCCGCTAGCGTACCCTTCGAGCTACAGATTTTTCAGGACCCGGATGCTGCCCGGCACTGGCTGCGCCAGTGCCGCCAGCTGCTGGCTACCTCGGCTACCTCACCTGCATAGGCCGCCACCGTGGCTACTGCGCGGCTGGTGGTACCGGGCTGGCGGCCAGTGGCAACGTTCCTACCCCCACCACGCGGCGCGAAGCGCGCTCCTGCACCAGCACCACGGCGCGCAGGTTGGCCGCTTTCCAGCGGGGGTCGAGGGCCAGCGGGGCGGTGGTGCTAAAGGTGCCATCGGCCCCCACGGTGCCCAGCGGGCGCAGGGCCCGCACCACGGCGGCGTGGTGTAGCAGCCGGCCCGCGTTTTCGCCCCGGCCAACCTGGGTAGCCAAGCCGGTTTCGGTGAGAGCCAGCAGTACCTCAGTGGCCGCCGTGCCGGGGGGTAGGCTGCCCACGCGCACCGCCAGCGTAGCAGCCGTGGGCCGGCTGAGGGCCACCGCGGCGCGGGGCGCGCGGGCGGCCTCCGCAATGCGCTGGCTAAGCTCGGCACGACGGCTGCCTACCAGCTCATAGCGGCCGTTTACCACGGCCTGCGGTGTATAGCTGCCTTCGGTGAACACGGTGGCGTACTGCCGCTGGCGCTCGCTAAACTCGGCGGCCGAGAAAGGGTCTTTCCAGCCCAGGCGGTTCCAGTAATCGACGTGCTCGCCCAGCACGATGACCTCGGCACCGGGCACCGGCTGCGTGGCTTCGAGGGTGCGCGCCACCTCGTCGGCGGCCGGGCACGACGAGCAGCCTTCGGAGGTAAACAGCTCCACTACCACCGGCACGGCGGCCGGGGGCGACGTAGGCGTAGCGGCCGGCCGGCGGCTGACCAAGCCAGCTAGCAGCAAAGGCCCGAAGGCGAGCAAAGCGAGTTTCATAAAAAAAGAGGGGGTAGGGCGGCGGGGTTGCTGCGTAAGTAGCCAGACGCGGCCGCGTGCCCCACCTTACACGCTGCCTCTCACAAGATAGCAATGGGGGTAGGGAATAAAAAATACCTCGCCGCGTAAGGTAACGCTCCGGCCAGCGTCTACCGCTGAGCTACTACTTTCCCCCAACTTTCCCCTTATGCTTAAAATATTCTCCCTGGCCGCCGCGCTGCTGCTCGCCTGTTCCGCTGTGGCCCAAACCCCGGACGCGCCCCTCACCGCCTCGGCCCTGGCCGTGGGCACCGTCGCGCCCGCCTTCACAGGGCAGGATGCCGCCGGCCGGCCCGTTGAGCTGCGCCAGCTTCTGAAAAAAGGCCCCGTGGTGTTGTATTTCTACCGGGGGCAGTGGTGCCCATATTGCAATAAGCAGCTGAGCCAGCTCCAGGATTCGCTGCAAACGCTCACCAGCAAAGGGGCGCAGGTGGTCGTCATCACGCCCGAGCTGCAAACCAATATCGACAAGACGGTGGCCAAGACCAAGCTCAGTATTCCCATCGTGCACGACCAGAATTTTGCCATTATGAAAGCCTATAAAACGGCCTTTACCGTGGACGATGCCACCGCCCAGAAGTACCAGGGATTCGGCGTAGACCTGAAAGCCGCCAACGGCGCGACCACCAACGTGCTGCCCGTGCCCGCCACCTACGTTATCGGCCGCGATGGCAAAATTCAATACGCCTTTTTCAACCCCGACTACCGCCACCGGGCCAGTGTGCGCGCCGTAGCCCAGGCCCTGGCGGCCCGGTAGCCGCCGACTGCGTAAGCACGCTAGTACCTTGCTGGTCCGTTTCCAGCGCGCATGTCCCTTCCCATTCTTCCTACCCCCGCCCCCGACCCGCAGCAGTGGCTGGCCCGCTTCGGCGATGAGCTGTACCGCTTTGCGCTGGGCCGGGTGGCCGATGCCGACACGGCCGCCGAACTGGTGCAGGACACCTTCGTGAGCGCCCTGGGCGCGCTGGCCTCGTTTCGGGGCCAGGCCTCGGAGCGCACCTGGCTGTTTGTCATTCTAAAGCGCAAAATAATTGACCACTACCGGCGCGAGGCCCGCTCGCCGTTCGTGCCGCTCGACCTCAGCCCCGAGCACGCGCCCGAAGCTGAGTTTTTCCGGCCCGCCGATGGCCACTGGCGCGAGGAGCAACACCCCGCCGACTGGCCCGGCCCCAGCCACGACGAAGGCCGCGGCGACCTGGCCCTGGAGCAGCAGGAGTTTCAGAATATTCTGCGGCTGTGCCAGCAGCGGCTGTCGGCCCAGCAACTGGCCGTGTTCGTGCTGCGCTTTGTGGAGGAACTGCCCGCCGAGGACATCTGTAAAGAGCTGAGCCTGAGCCCGGCCAACTACTGGGTGCTGGTGCATCGGGCCAAGCTGCACCTGCGCCGCTGCCTCGAAAAAAACTGGCTTCAGGCCCCTGTTATCGCGTGAGTATGAGTGCTATTCCGTCGCCCTTATTCAATTGCCGGCAGGCCACGCTGCTCATCGAGCGCCGGGCCGATACGCCGCTGCCCGTGCGCCCCCGCGTGCAGCTGTGGGCACACCTGCGCCTGTGCCCCTACTGCCGCCGCTACGCCCTGCAAAGCGCCCGCATTGCCCGCGCCGCCCGCCCCGCCGCCGAAGCCGTGGTACCCGCCAACCTGGCGCTGCCCGCCGTCGCCCGCGCCCGCATGCAGCAGCTATTTGATGCCCATGCGGGTAGTGGGGGGTAGGGAATGGCTTTGAAAGTCACGTACAAGCCAGTTGCCAAACCGCTAGTAACTTGCTGCGCCACTAATTTTTGTCTCGCGATGCTGCTTGCCATTTTACTCCCCAGTTTATCCATGTTGCTCAATGGCCACATTTTCAAGGCTATCGTGTGCTTTGTGCTGCATCTGACCCTCATCGGTTGGATTCCGGCCGCCATTTGGGGCGTGGCCTCGCTCACGGAGGACCGTGCCCGCCGCCGGCAGGAAGAGCTATTGCGCGCCGTAGGGCGGCCGTAGGGGGGTAGGGCGGGCCGGCTGCTACCTTTGCGACCCGCTTGGGCCCCGGTTTTAAGCCGCTGTCCCATCTCGCCTTATGCTCCAAAACGATATCCTCCTCCGCGCCGCCAAGGGCGAAACCACCGAACGGACGCCCGTGTGGCTCATGCGCCAGGCCGGCCGCATCCTGCCCCAGTACCGCGCCCTGCGCGGCCGCCTCTCCGGCTTCAAGGAGTTGGTCGAAACGCCCGCCCTGGCCGCCGAAGTCACCATCCAGCCCGTCGATGCGCTCGATGTCGATGCCGCCATCATCTTCTCCGACATCCTGGTGGTGCCCGAGGCGATGGGCCTCACCTACGAGATGCTGGAGGCCAAAGGCCCGCTCTTCCCCGAGGTCATCAAAAATGCCGCCGACGTAGCCAAGCTGCGCGTAGCCGACCCCGAGGAGCACCTCGGCTACGTGCTCGAAGCCCTGCGCATCACCAAGCGCGAGCTGGGGGGTAGGGTGCCGCTCATCGGCTTCGCGGGCGCGCCCTGGACTATTCTGGCCTACATGGTGGAGGGCCACGGCTCCAAAACCTTCAGCAAAGCCCGCCGCATGCTCTACCAAGAGCCCTCCCTGGCGCACCAGCTGTTGGAGAAAATCACGGTCACGACCATCGCCTACCTGCAAGCGCAGGTGGCGGCCGGGGCCGACATTGTGCAGGTGTTCGACTCGTGGGCCGGCATCCTACCCCCCGCGCACTACGCCGAGTTCTCGGTGGCCTACATTAACCGTATCAGCGCGGCGCTGGCCCCGCTGGTGCCCGTTACGGTGTTTGCCAAGGGTGCCTGGTGGGCCGTGCCCGACTTCGCCCACTCGCCCGCCCGCACCATCGGCCTCGACTGGAACCAGTCGCCAAGCCAGGTGCGCCAGCAGGCCCCCGGCAAAACCCTGCAAGGCAACCTCGACCCCTGCGCCCTCTACGGCACACCCGCCCAGGTAAAAGCCGCCACCGAAGCCATGCTGGCCGAGTTTGCCGGCGGCCCCCACATCGCCAACCTCGGCCACGGCGTCTACCCCGATACCAACCCCGACAACGTGAAGGTTTTTGTGGAAACGGTGAAGGCGTGGCGGGGGTAGGGCTATAGGTTGAAGCTGTTTTGGAAGTAGCCAGAAACTCAAAAAGAACGTCATGCTGAGCTTGTCGAAGCATCTCTACCGCACCATTAGACGGTTTGAATGAAGCGGTAGAGATGCTTCGACAAGCTCAACATGACGACCTAACGAATTCCTAAGCAGTTTCTTAATCAATATTTATTAGTTATGATGCTGATAACTAAATTTTTTGACATAACCATTGAGCAACTTATAATCAATGCGACAGTACAGTTTATTCTCACCTTCATTGTTGTCTTCTGCTATGGACTCGGAAGAAAGCAACGAAAACAAGAGCGAGCAATTACAATTCTAGGTTTAATTAGGCTCTTTATAATACTTACTATATTTTTAGCTTTCCTCGCTGGATTGATGCGTCAGGCCTTTTTTGCAGAGGCGCTTTTTGGCGCTCTGCTAGTAGCAATGCTTGCTGGAATTCTTGGGTACATCAACGATTCTAAAGTAGTTGAGTAGAGCTGATTTTTTATTTGTTTACATATGAACGTAAAAGGCAGCAACGGCACCCTGCTCACCGAAGGCGATGCCGTTACCCTCATCAAAGACCTCAAAGTACGTGGCTCGTCGCAGACGCTCAAGCGCGGCACGCTGGTCAAGAATATTCGCCTCACCAACTCGCCCGCCGAGGTGGAGGGCCGCGCCGGGGGTAGCACGATGGTGCTGAAAACCGAATTTTTAAAGAAGGCTTAGCTTCGGAACAACTTATGAAACCAGCGTTTGGAATTGGCTTTTACGTGGCGTCGCTGGTCGTTTCCGGCCTGTTGTTTTTTGGCTGGCGGCGGGTGTTTCGGCGCGTCTTTCGCACCGAGTCGTGGGTAGTGCTGGCCACCGCGATGGCCGCCATTATCACCACGCCGCTGGTGCTGCTGGCACTATTCTGGCTGCTGCATATGCTGCAAGCGCCAAAAAGTTAGTAGCGCGAACTTTGTGGTTTGCGCTACTATCGCTACTACAACCCCTCCGCCTCGGCCTCGGCCAGTAGCAATTGCTTCTCAATAGGCACCACGCCCACCTGCTCGCACACCAGGCCGCCGCCGAGGTTGGCGAGCGCGGCCGTGAAGGCGGCCGGCTGGCCCAGCGCCACGCAACAGGCCGCGATGCTGATGACCGTGTCGCCCGCGCCCGATACGTCGGAAATGGTGCGCAGATGGGCCGGCAGGTAGGTTTTCTCCTCGCCCTGCTGGGCAAAAACGCCGTGCTCGGAGAGCGTCACCAACACAATTTCGGGCGTCAGTACCTCGCGCAGGCGGGCCACGGCGGCCTCAAAGCCGGGCCGGTCGGCGTCGGGCGCGCCAAATTCCAGTTTCAGGCCCTCGCGCAGTTCCTTGAGGTTGGGCTTGAAGAGCGTGCAGTGCTGGTAGGCCAGGAAGTTCTTCTTCTTGGGGTCTACTACCGTTGGGATATTGCGCTGGCGGGCACGGGCAATGCACTGACCAATAATGCCTTCGCTGAGTACACCCTTGTCGTAGTCTTCGAAGATGACCACGTCGGCGTGGGGTAGGAGGTCGTCATAGGCAGCCAGCAATTGGGCGGCTTCCTCGGCATTGAGGTCGGTTTCCACTTCCGAATCGATGCGTACGAGCTGTTGGCCGTGGGCCAGAATGCGCTGCTTGAACGTGGTGGGCCGGTGCGCGCTGCGGATGATGCCCTCGGCGGGCAAGTAGTGGTCGCGAAGTAGCTGGAGCAGCTTGTCGCCGCCGGGGTCATTGCCCACCACGGCGCACAGCAGGGGGGTAGCGCCCAGCGCCTGTACGTTGAGGGCCACGTTGGCGGCCCCGCCGAGGCGGTTTTCGGTGCGGTCCACGTTCACGACGGGCACCGGGGCCTCGGGCGAAAGCCGACTGGCGCGGCCCCATACGTAGGCATCCACCATCACATCGCCCACAATGAGCACCTGGAGGTTATTAAAATCGGCAAAGAGCTTGGTAAGGGGGGTAAGAGCAGGCATGGGGCAAAATTAGGCCCGGCGCGCTGGAGGAAGAGGCCTGCTTAAAATCAATACTGCTTGCTCATATCCGTACACTTGTGAGTTAGTTCTTCCCGCCATTGAGTTGATAATTGAGTTTGACGAGCCGTTTAGCGTTCCAGGTTTTGCTATGAAACTGGTTTAAGCTTATAGTGTTATCTAACAACTGCCATTGCTTATCTTCCGGAAAATGGTCAATAATTGATGAAGTAGCAGCAGTAAAAAAATAACTCATATCCAATGCTGATTTGTAGCTATTAGTACTACTATCAATTCCGCCACTTCCCCAAGTGGTATCAATTAAATGCCATTTATCATCGATTTTTACGGCATTCCAAGCATGATTTGTCTTGTATGTTTGCTTGATTAAATAATTTTGGCCAATTCCATTAATAATTTCACACTCGATGTTGGAAAGGATGCACATTTTCTGAAACAATGCTGAATAGCCTGAGCAAATTGTTTTTTTCTTGAGTAGAACAGAATCTAGCGAAACATCTTCCATAGTAAGCCCAACCTTATCCCTAAGTTTCACATCGTATTGAATATTCAAGGCTATCCAATAGAAAAAAGTCTCCACTATTTTTTTGTTGTCTTTTGTGCCTTTCTTTAAATAATTGACAAGTACTTCTAATTCTAAGGTTTTTGGCGCTTTCTTAGCATAGGCATATCGCACTGAATCGACTGGTTCCGTTGCGTAAACACTAGAGGCAATTAGAATAAACAAGAACATTAAAAAGTATTTCACGGCTATTTATTCCAGGGTTTATGCTGTGGGTAAACAGCTGCAAGATATAGTAACGCAAGTGCCAGGGCGCGATTAACTACATAGTATTTTCAAGTTGCCGCACTGAAATACAGTTTCCTACCCCTCGGCGCGCAGCACGGCCAGCGGTGGCTGGCTGAGCACCGAGCGGCTGTTGAGCCCGCCAATGAGGGCCGTGAGGCTGGCCACCAGCAGCACCAGCGCCGGCAGCGGCCACAGGGCGCTGAGCGCAAACGGCGTTTCAAAGACCCAGAAGGCCAGCGCCCAAGCGGCCAGGCCGGCCAGCAGCACGCCGGCAAAGGCAGCCAGCGAGCCCAGCAGGGCGTATTCGAGCAGCGTGATGCGCAGAATCTGGCTGCGGCTGGCACCGAGGGTGCGCAGCAGCACGCTTTCGCGGGTGCGCTGATAGCGGCTGATGAGCACCGAGCTGGCCAGCACCAGCAGGCCGGTGAGGATGCTGAAACCCGCCATAAAGCGAATGACGAACGAGATTTTGGTCAGAATCTCGTCCACCGTTTGCAGAATCAGGCCCAGGTCGATGGCCGACACGTTGGGGAAGTCGCGCACCAGCGCGCGCTGGGCGGCGGCCAGCACGGCATTGGAGGGCGTGCGGGTGAGGATGACGTGGAACTGCGGTGCCTGCTCCAGCACGCCGCTCGGAAACACGACCAGGAAATTGGTTTGCACGCGGCCCCAATCGACCTCGCGGGTGCCGCCCACGACCACGGCAATCGGCGCGCCCTGCACGTTGAAGGTCAGCGTGTCGCCGAGCTTCAGCTTCACGCGCTCGAAGTAGCTGCCATCGACCGATACGCGGGGCAAGCCGCCGGCTGCGGCTGGTTGCGGCGGGGTGCCGGCCGTCAGCTTCTCGGTTTTGCTGAGCGTGTCGCGGTATGTCACGCGGTATTCGCGGGTGAGTGCCCAAGGTGGGATGCCGTTGGCAGTATCCTTCTTGAGCTGCGTGACCGACTTACCGTTGATGGCCGCCAGGCGCATCGTCACGATGGGCACGCGCTGTAAGATGGGCAAATGCTCCTGCGTCAGCAGCTTTTCTACCCCTTTCTCCTGCTCGGTTTGGATGTCAAACAAGACTAAATTGGGCTGGTTGCCGCCGCCCGACAGCTGCACCCGGCCCAGCAGCACCGATTGCGTGAGGTAAAGCGTAGCCAGCAAAAACGTGCCCAGCCCCAGCGAAAGTATCAGCGTAACAGTCTGGTTTTGGGGCCGAAATAAATTAGCCAGGCCCTGCCGGGCCACGTAGCTCCAGCCGGTGGGGAAGAAGCGCCGCAAGGCCCAACGCAGCCCCAGGCCTAGCCCGGCCAGCGCGCCCAGCGCCGCCAGCAGCCCGGCCGCAAAGCCCAGCGCCAGCTTCCAGTCGCGGGTTTGGGCGTAGGAAAAGCCCAGCACAAACAGGCCAATGATAGCCAGCACCAGCCCGCGCAGTGGGTCGGGCGTGGCCGTGTCCTCATCGAGGGAGGCGCGCAGCACCCGCAGCGGCGACACCCGCCGGATGCTCAGCAGCGGCAGCAGCGCAAAGAGCACCGCCATTGCTACCCCCGTCAGCAGCCCCAGCCCCACGGAAGCCAGCGACACGCTCATCTCCACCTCAACCGGCAAAAAATTACCCAATACCTTGGGCAGCAGCACTTGTACTACCGCGCCCAACGCCGCCCCAATGGCCGCGCCTAGCAGCCCCAGCCCCGAGGTTTGAATCAAATAAATGAGTAAGGCTTGCCGGCCGCTCGCGCCCAGGCAGCGTAGCACAGCCACGCTGGCCAGCTTTTCTTTCACGTAGAGGCTCACCGCGCTCGCTACCCCCACGCTGCCCAGCAGCAGCGCCACGAAGGCCACCAGGCTCAGAAACCGGGTGAGGTCCTTGAAGGCGCGGCCGGTGGCTTGCTGCCGGCTGGCCACGGTGTCGGTGTCGATGCCGGTTTGGTCGAAGCGCACCTGGTAGGGCTTGATGGCCGCGGCCACGTCGGCGGTGGGCGCAAACTGGTAGTAGGTGCGGTACTGCACCCGGCTGCCGCGCTGCACCAGCCCGGTTTTATTGAGCAAGTCAATGGGAATAAAGACCTTGGGCGCGATGGCCGCGCTGAAGCCGCTCTGGCCCGGCGTTTTCAGCACCCGCCCCACAATGGCCACCGTGAGGGTGCCCACCTTTACCGAGTCGCCCACGCGGGCGTTGAACTGGTCGAGCAGTACGTCATCGACCAGCGCGCCGGTGGCCTTACCCCCCCGAAAGTCGGCAGCGGCCGCCGCGGGCTGGGTTTGCCAGTCGCCGTAGTACGGGAAGCCCGCGCCCAGCGCCCGCACCTGTGCCAGCCGCACGCCCTGGGTGCGTGGAAACGACACGAGCGACGCGAACGACACTTCATCGGTGCGCGTGCGGCCCAACCGCCGCAGCGCCGGCCGCAAGGTGGAGTCAAACGGCTGGCTCGACGAGAGCACGAGGTCGGCACCCACCAGTTCGCGGGCCTGCCCCGCAATGCTGCGCGCCAGGTTGTCGCCAAACGAATTGATGCCTACCAGCGCCGCGATGCCCAGCACGATGCTCGACATAAACAGCGCCAGCCGCGACCGGCTGCGGCGCGAGTCGCGCCACGCCATTGTAACTAACCAACTGAAATTCATAGAGAAGTAGCGCGGACTTTTAGTCCGCGGATAGAACGAGATACTAGGGGTAGGGCGGCGCGAGTACGGACTTACAAAGTCCGCGCTACGGTCTCCTCCACCACTTTGCCGCCCCGCATCCGCATGATTCTTTGCGTTTTAGCGGCCAGCTCCAGGTCGTGGGTCACTAGGACGAGGGTAGTGCCGGCCTCCTTATTGAGGTCGAATAATAAATCCACCACGTTGGCGCTGGTGTCGGGGTCGAGGTTGCCGGTGGGCTCGTCGGCGAAGAGAATCTGGGGGCGGTTGGCGAAGGCGCGGGCCAGGCTCACGCGCTGCTGCTCGCCACCCGAAAGCTGGGCCGGGTAGTGGTGGCCGCGCTCACCCAGGCCCACGCGCTCCAGCAGGGTTTGGGCCTGCTTGGCCACGTTGCGCTCGCCGCGCAGCTCCAGCGGCACCTGCACGTTTTCGAGGGCCGTGAGGGTGGGTAGGAGCTGGAAATTCTGGAAAATAAAGCCTACGTGCTGGTTGCGCACCGCCGCCCGCTGGTCCTCGCTCAGGGTATCGAGCTTGATGCCTTGTAGCCACACGCTGCCGCTGGTGGCCCGGTCGAGGCCCGCGCACAGGCCCAGCAGGGTAGTTTTGCCGCTGCCGCTCGGCCCCACAATGGCAAACGTATCGGCCGGTTGCAGGCTGAAGCTGACCTCGTGCAGCACCGTGAGCTCGCGCCCGGCGCTGGTGTATGTCTTGGTAAGGTTTTCGACTTGAAGGCTAGTCATTAAGAAACTCGGAATAATTGAGTAGAAACTATAGGGCTTGTATAAAATCGTCCGTCATGGCGAGCGAAGCGCGGCAATTGTACCTGAACGATGACCGAACGACTGGCGTGAATTTCGTGCGGGTGCGATTGCCGCGCTTCGCTCGCCATGAAAGACTGCTTTCCAAACAACGCCAAGACGAAAAGCCTTTTGGGAAGAAAAACGTCCCCGTGCTGGTTATCGCTACGTAAAGACGCGCTACGACGGCCTATACTTTTACCTGCTTTTGTTTTATCATGACTTATAATCTGCCCGCCAGCGCCCTGCTGTTGGCCCTGCTCGCCGCCGGCTGCAACGCCGATACGGCTAAGACCTCATCAGCCCCTACCCCCCCCGCTACGGCCGAAGCGCCTGCCGCTAAGAAGGGCGAGGCCGCCATCTTGTTTTTTGGCGACAGCATCACG
The DNA here is from genome assembly GCF_020012125.1 of Hymenobacter psoromatis. NCBI lineage: Bacteria > Pseudomonadati > Bacteroidota > Cytophagia > Cytophagales > Hymenobacteraceae > Hymenobacter > Hymenobacter psoromatis. The sequence goes on along the minus strand of NZ_JAIFAG010000001.1, from coordinate 2,369,463 downwards.
GCCGGCCTCGGCGTGGAGCCTGACCAAGCCTACCCCGCCCTCATTGAGAATCGGGTTGATTCGCTGCACCTGCCCTACACCGTCGTGAACGCTGGTCTCAGCGGCGAAACCAGCGCTGGTGGCCGCTCGCGCATCAACTGGGTGCTGAGCCGCCAGCCGGTGAGCGTGTTTGTGCTGGAGCTGGGTGGCAACGACGGCCTGCGCGGCCTACCCCTCACTGACACTCGCCAGAACCTGCAAGCCATTATCGACACGGTGCGCCAGCACGCCCCGGAGGCCAAAATCGTGCTCGCCGGCATGCAGATTCCGCCCAACATGGGCCCCGCCTACGCCGCCGATTTCAAGCAGCTATACGGTGAAATCGCGACCAAGAACCACCTCACGCTCATTCCGTTCCTGCTCGAAAACGTGGGCGGCATCGCCAAGCTCAACCAGCGCGACGGTATTCACCCCACGCCCGAAGGCCACAAACTGGTGGCGCGCACCGTGTGGCGCACCGTGCAGCCGCTACTCTAATGGAAATTCCGGTTATTGAAACGGCGCGTTTGCGGCTGCGTGGCCATTACCCCACCGACCTGGCCGCCTCGGTAGTCATGTGGCAGGAGCCCGCATTTTACCAATATTTAGGGGGGCAGCCCCTATCTGAAGAAGAAGTATGGACCAAGATGCTGCGGCACTTGGGCGTGTGGTATCTGTGCGGCTATGGATTTTGGGCGGTGGAAGAAGAGGCGACCGGTCACTATATCGGGGTTGTCGGTTTCGGCGATTGGCAGCGCGCTATCGAGCCCACGCTAAAAGGCTGGCCCGAAGTAGGCTGGGTGTTTGCCCCGCACACCCACGGCCAGGGCTACGCTATGGAGGCTACGCAAGCAGCCCTTGCCTGGGCTGATAGCCACCTCAATCAGTCCCGCACGGTCTGCCTTATTCACCCCGACAACCGGCCTTCGCTGCGCTTAGCAGCCAAATTGGGTTACCAAGAGTTTAAACGCACCCTGTACAAAGGGCAGCCCGGCGTGCTGCTGGAACGGTTCAGGCCCGCTCGCCCGGTTGGTTTCCAGTCCTAAATCACGCGCAGCGCGTCCACGTTTACTTCATCGCGCAGCAGCTCCAGGTTGCGGTAGGTACGGGGGCGGCCGGCGTCGGTGCTAAGGGTAGGCGGCGCGCCGAGTTGGGCCACATCCAAAATGAGCTGCGTGAATTTGCGTATGCCCAGGTACACGGCCACCGGCCGCGCCTGCGAGTGGGCCTGGTAGCCGGCCAGCGCCTGGTCTATTTCGAGCAGTACGGTGCTCATAGGGCGGTGAGGATGAGGGATAAAGGGTGTTAAAAATAGGGACTAAAGCTGGCTTGCGCAAATCCGCTCCTACCCCCCGCGCCGCGCCCAACCGCCCCGCCTCCCGACCTTTGCCGCTACCTATGACGACTACCTCCGACCCGGCCGCCCGGCCCATTGGCATTTTCGATTCCGGCATTGGCGGCCTCACCGTGGCCCGCGCCGTGGCCCAGCGCCTGCCCCACGAGCGCCTCGTGTACTTTGGCGACACGGCCCACCTGCCCTACGGCGAGAAAAGTACCGCTGCCATCCAGGCCTACTCCGTCAAAATCTGCGATGTGCTGCTGCGCCAGCACTGCAAGCTCATCCTCATTGCCTGCAACTCGGCCTCGGCCGCCGCCTACGAGCTGGTGCGCGAGTACGTAGGTTCCAAAGCCCTGGTAGTGGGCATGATAGACCCCGTGGTGGCGCACGTGGGCCAGCACTACGCCGGCCGCCCGGTGGGCCTCATCGGCACCAAGCAAACGGTGGGCTCTAACATCTACCGCAAGAAAATCGACCAGCTCAACCTCGGTGTGGACCTGCACGCGCTGGCTACCCCCCTGCTGATACCCATGATTGAGGAAGGCTTTTTCAACGGCCGGGTATCGGAGGAAATTATTCGCGCCTACCTGGCCCACGAGGAGCTGCAAGGAATTGAAAGCCTAGTGCTGGCCTGCACGCATTTCCCCCTCATCAAGCCCCAGATAGAGGATTACTACCAGGGCCGCGTAACCGTGCTCGACCCCTCCGACGTGGTGGCTGCCACCGTGGCCGAGGCGCTGGCGCAGCGGCAGTTGCTGGCTCCGGCCGGGGGGGTAGGGCCGGCGCACCACTTCTACGTGAGTGATTTCACGCGCTCATTCGAGGAAAGTACCCGGCTGTTTTTTGGGCAGGAAGTGCAGCTGGAGCACTACCCGCTGTGGGAGTAAGGACAAGGGCAACTTGCAGATTAGCAATTTTTTTTAGGATAAAATTTGGTGAAGAAAAAATGAAGTAGTAGCTTAGGGCCGCCAAAGTATGGCGTATTAAGATTTTTCTTTCCGGCTTTATGACTACACTCCTTACTCGCAGCCTAAAAAATAGACTCATTAACTTACTGCTGCTAGTAAGTTTGCCGATACTGAGCCGCGGGCAAACTACTATCGTCAACTACGATTTTAATACGGCGGCAGCTTACCCGGCCGCGCCGGCTGCCACGGCTACTGGTATAATTTCTGCTGCTACCAGCAGTGAGATGTTTGCAACGGGGGTAGGCACCAGTACTGGTATGGGCGCCTACACTGCTAATGTGGCGGGCTTGGCGCTAGCGATGAACAGCTCCAGCGGTACAAATACCAAATACTTCCAGTTTACGCTTGATGGCGCGTCGCTACCTAAGTATTCTGCTTTCAAAATCTACCTGCAAGGCTATCGCTCTCCCACTGGTGCTACTACCCTCACGCTGCAATACAGTGTGAATGGAGGCGGCTACGTTACTTTCGGCAGTACCTATGCGACTGGCAACCCGAGTTTTACGGAAGGTGGTTTCGATTTATCGGGCTTGGCGGCGCTCAATGCCCCCACCAGCCTGGTCTTTAAACTGTCAGCCAGCGGAGCTTCAGGTAGCGGCCCGCTACGCGTTGATAATTTTCAGGTGCAGGCTGTTAATACGGTGGACCCACTCATCAATAGTCTCAGCCCGAATACGATAGAAGCTGGCTCAGCCGACTTCGCCCTGACCGTGACGGGTAGTAACTTCAAGCCCGGCGCAGTGGTGAGCTTCAATGGCCAGAGCCTGGTGACTACTTATAGCTCAGCTACTTCGCTCATAGCTACGGTGCCAGCAGCGACCGTTGCCACGGCTGGTAGCTACCCGGTAGCCGTCACGAACCCCGGCGGCGTGGGGTCGCCCGCGGCGACGTTCACCGTCACACCCGCCTTGGTGCATTGGACGGGTGCGGCGGGCACCAGCAGCTGGTTCGACGCGGCCAACTGGACTGCCAACGCCCTACCCACCGCCGCCGATGAGGTAGTGCTTGACCACCGGTACGTGGCGGGCACCTTCACCGTGAGCCTCGACCAGAACGTGGCCGTAAGTATCAAATCGCTGACGGTGAATCCCGGCGTGGGCGATTCTATTTTCGCGCTGGTGCCAGCTGTCAATACCGTGTCGCCAACTGCCTTAACCCTTGGTAATACAACGACGGCGTTGGCCCTGACCATTTATAACAAAGGCGTGGTGACGAATGCCAGCAGTGCTGCTACCGGCTCATTTGGTATAGATGTGGCCGGAACGAACCCTACCGCATTTATCTACAATGGCGGTAGCTACCGCCATGCCAGCAGCTGCCGGCACGCGGCAGTGGTAGAGAACCTGAGCGCGGCGGCCGGTACCGAGCTAGGGATATTTGATTTTCGACTACCTGGCACGGGTTCCGCTTCTACCTCACTCTCGCTTTCGGGGCGTACCTATGGTACTCTGGTTTTACGTAACCGCCCTGGTCAGGCAGCGACCAGCTTTACGGGAGCGGGCACCACTCTTACTATTCAAGGGAATTTGGTGATTGGTCCCGGCGTTACGTTTGCGCCAGCGATTAACAACGACTTGCGCGTGGCGGGGGACATTCGGGCGCAAGGGATTTTCCAGTTCAAAGAAACCAGCCCGGCATCGCCTACCAGTCAAGTAGTGCTGGCGGGTACCAAGCCACAGACAATCAGTGGCACTTTTCAGCTAAGCGGAGGGGTAGGGCTGGCCATTAATAATGCAGCCGGGGCAACGCTGGCCACGGCAGTTACGCTCGGTGGTCCGCTTACGCTCACCAGCGGCACCCTCACCACCACGACAGCTAACCTGCTGACCCTGAGCCCGGCCGCTTCGATAATAGGGGGTAGCCCTACCAGCTACGTCAACGGCCCGCTGGCCCGCCAGACGAATGCCGGGCCACTCATCAATCTAATATTTCCCACGGGTAGCGGCCCGAGCTATCGTCCGCTCACCCTTAACGCCACCAGCCAGGATGCGACCACTTACCTCGTAACCCAAACCGAAGGCCCGGCCCCTGATTTTAATAACCTGCCAGCCAGCGCGTCGGCCCTACCCCCACTCACGCGCATAGCACGCGCCCGGTCGTACACCGTTACGCCCACCCCGGCGGCGAATAATTTCAGCGGAACCATTACCCTGTCTTTCGGGGCTGATGACCAGGTAAACGCGCCTACGGATGCCAGCTTTACCATCGGCAAAAATAGCGGCAGCGGCTGGCAGAATATTGGCTCCTCAACTATAAAGCTGGTTACCCCCGTACCCACGGATGGCTATGTCAGCGGTACCGTCACGTCGGGCATATTCACGTCGTTCAGCACCTTCGCCCTGGCCAGCACCAGTGCCGACGCGAAAATTAATCCGCTCCCCGTCACGCTTATCAGCTTCGCGGCCCACCGCCAAGCTGCCGATGTGGCGCTGAGTTGGGCCACGGCTACCGAGTGGCATAATGCGCGTTTTGAGGTGCAGCGTAGCCTTGATGGTCAAGTATTTACAACGGTGGCTACCGTAGCCGGCCACGGCACTGCGGCGCAGGCGCGCCAGTACACCGCGCTCGACCCGGCCGCCCCAACCGCCGCTATTTATTACCGCTTGGCGCAGGTAGATACGGATGGCCACACCACGTTTAGTCCGGTAGTAGTAGTGGCAGGCACTACTGCCGCCGTGCTCTATCCCAACCCGGCCCGCGACCGGCTGGTAGTACCTGCTCCGGCGGGCACGCAGGTGTACGTGCTCGACCTTATGGGCCGCGTACTGCAAACCATAGCCCTACCCCCCTCGGGCGAGGTAAGCGTAGCCAGTCTACCCGCTGGCACTTATTGGCTGCGACTGGGCGAGGGCGCGCAACCCTTGCGTTTCAGCAAAGAATAGGGGGTAGAGAATAAAAATAAAAAGGCCCGGTGCAAGCTGCACCGGGCCTTTTCAATTGGTAAAAAGCGTTTTGCTATTCCTTATACTGAGAAGCTCTCGCCGCAATCGCAGGAGCGCGAGGCTGGGGTTATCCCTGCACTACGCCACCTCTGATGAGTCGAGGACAGTGCGTTCATCGGGCATCACAGTTTGCAACGGGTGCGGCTCAGTGCGGCTACTTTCCGCTTGCCAGTCTACCTGGGGGTTGGTGCTGATGCGGATAGCCTCGGCGGCCAGCTTCTCAAAGTCGATTTTGAAACTGCCATCCTCCTGCTCAGTCGTAACCTTCTCATCTATAATAACCGACACGTAGGAATCTTCAACTACCTCCCGGCGCAGCCGCAGCCGGACGGAATAAGTCTTGTTTTCGTCGCTCATTAGGAGAGAATTAGAACTAGTAAAGAAAGTAGCAAAACTGAATCAACGCTTGTTGCATAAAAGCCAAGCCCCGCAAGCGGGACTTGGCTTTTATGCTTGGGCAACACTCAGGTTACACGGAGAAGCTCTCGCCGCAGCCGCAAGAGCGCGAGGCGTTCGGATTATGAAACTGGAAGCCCTTGCCATTCAGGCCATCTGAGAAGTCCAGCTCGGTGCCGGCCAGGTAGAGGAAGCTTTTCATATCGACCACTACGCGCACGCCTTTATCCTCAAATTCCTGGTCCATTGGCCGGGTTTCATTGTCGAAGTCCAGCTTGTAGCTCAGGCCCGAGCAGCCACCACCGGCTACCGAGGCGCGCAGGCGGTAGGTAGCATCAAGCTGCGAGTCGCGCATCAGGTGCTCCACTTTTTCCTTGGCTTTATCCGAAACGGTTATCATATAGGTAGGTAGCTAAGATGCTAGGAAAGAGTAGGTGCTGGCCGGGCCTTAGAAGCCAGCAGCAGTGATATAACAAAGATACCGCTAAGAAGGATTCTAAATAACAAAAAAGACGACCCTTTTCAAGAGTCGTCTTTTGCAAAAGGTAGGCTAGCCTAGTGATGCGACTTTTCCAGCTCCAAGGCTGGCATGCCGTTTTTCACGCGGTAGTCGTTGATAGCCATTTTAATGGCGTCTTCGGCCAGCACCGAGCAGTGAATCTTAACGGGCGGCAGGGCCAACTCTTCCACAATCTCCATATTGTCGATGGCCAGGGCCTCATCCACTGTTTTGCCTTTCAGCCACTCCGTCGCCAGCGACGACGAAGCGATAGCTGAGCCGCAGCCGAAGGTCTTGAACTTGGCATCGGTAATGGTATTGGTGGCCTCATCCACCTCAATCTGCAAGCGCATCACGTCGCCGCACTCGGGAGCGCCAACGAGGCCGGTACCTACTGTTTTCTTGCTTTTATCCAGCGTGCCCACGTTGCGGGGGTTACTGTAGTGGTCGATTACCTTATCGGAGTAAGCCATGATTTTTTCGATTAACAGTTTTCAATTAACATTTAACAAGCAAAAGTCGGCTAACAATCAAAAACTAGCAAGGAAGAGTTGATAGACAACTGTTAAATGACTTAGTGTTCCGCCCACTCGATGGTGCTAAGGTCCACGCCCTCCTTGTGCATCTCCCAGAGCGGCGACATTTCGCGGAGCTTGGTTACCGCCTCTTTCACGTGGTTGATGGCGTAGTCGATTTGCTCCTGGGTAGTGAAGCGGCTGAGGCCAAAGCGCAGGCTGCTGTGGGCCAAGTCATCGCTCAGGCCCAGGGCCTTGAGCACGTAGCTGGGCTCCAACGAAGCGCTGGTGCAGGCCGAGCCCGACGATACAGCCAGGTCTTTCACGCCCATCATCAAGCCCTCACCCTCCACGTATTTGAAGCTGATGTTGGTGACATGGGGTAGGCGGTGCTCTACCGAGCCATTCACGTAGCTTTCTTCGAGGGGCAGCAGCGACTGCTCCAAGTGGTCGCGCAGCTTACTCAGGCGCTCAGCATCGGCGGCCATTTCGAGGCGAGCCAGTTCGCAAGCTTTGCCGAAGCCCACAATGCCGGGCACGTTGAGCGTACCCGAGCGCATGCCGCGCTCGTGACCACCGCCGTCCATTTGGGCGGTCACTTTTACGCGCGGGTTTTTGCGCCGCACATATAGGGCACCTACCCCCTTGGGGCCGTACATCTTGTGGGCCGTAAAGGCCATCAGGTCAATGCCATCGGCCTGCACGTCCACCGGAATCTTGCCCACGGCCTGGGTGCCGTCGCTCATGAATAGCGCGCCGTGCTTGTGGGCAATGGCGGCGATTTCGCGGATGGGCTGGATGGTGCCCGTCTCGTTGTTGCCATACATGATGGTGACCAGAATGGTCTGGGGCGTCATGGCGGCTTCCAACTCCAAGAGGCTAATGAGACCCTGCTCATTTACAGGCAGGTAAGTCACCTTGCCACCGAGCTTCTCGATGTGCTTGCAGGTGTCGAGCACCGCCTTGTGCTCGGTGGTAGTGGTGATGATGTGATTGCCACGCTGGCTGTACATCTCAAACACTCCTTTGATACCCAGATTATCACCTTCGGTAGCGCCGCTGGTGAAGATAATCTCCTTGGGGTCGCAATTAATAAGCTGCGCTATTTGCTCGCGGGCATAGTCTACACCCTCTTCAGCGGCCCACCCGAAGGGGTGGTTGCGCGAGGCAGCGTTGCCGAATACGTCGGTCAGGTAGGGCATCATGGCCTCCAGCACGCGCGGGTCGAGCGGCGTAGTGGCGTTATTGTCCAAATAGATAGGTAGCTTAAGCATGGCGCTGGGCTGGATTTTCTAATAAAAGCTGAAAGTAGGCGTTAGCTGCGAGGAAAACAGAATTTTGGCCTAAACAGTTTGTGGGAATCCACAAAAATAGCTAGAATCCGTCTAAAAAACTGCGCGGCCGTAGCTTTGTGCCCTCCGCGTATTGTTCTTTCCCGTGATGCTCACCAATCTCGAACACCTGGGCCTGGCCGTGCACGACCTGGCCGCCGCCACCGACCTCTACACCCGCCTGCTGGGCCAGGAGCCCTATAAAACCGAGCACATTGCCAGTGAGGCCGTAGATACGGTCTTTTTTCGGGTTGGCGGCTCTAAAATCGAGTTGCTGGCCGGCACCAGCTCCGATAGTGCCATCACGAAGTTCTTGGACAAAAAGCCCGAAGGCATTCACCACGTCGCCTTCGAAGTAGCTGATATCGCCGCTGAAATGGCGCGCCTGCGTACCGAAGGATTTGTGTTATTAAGTGAAACGCCCAAGCGCGGGGCCGATAACAAGCTGGTCTGCTTTGTGCACCCCAAAAGTGCGGGCGGTGTACTGGTAGAATTATGCCAGGAGATAAAAAATTGATTAACAATAAGCTAACGAATGAATTTCTTTCGCCAGGAAGTAGATGCCGCCGTTGATATGCTGCTCACGCAGCAGGTTATTCTTTACCCCACCGATACCGTGTGGGGCTTGGGCTGCGATGCCGAAGTGCCCCGCGCCGTTGAAAAGCTGTACCAGCTCAAAGGCCGCCCCGCGGGCCAGCCCAGCATTGTGCTGGTAGCCGACCTGGCCATGCTGGCCCGCTACGTTGCCACCGTGCCCGCCGGGCTAGAGGCCGCTCTGGCCGCGCAAACGCGCCCCACTACCTACCTGCTGCCCGCCAGCCGGGCCGTAGCCCCCGGCTTGGTCGCGCCCGATGGCACCGTGGGCCTGCGCGTGGCGCAGGACGAATTTTGCCACCGCGTGGTGCGCCGCCTGGGCCACGGCCTGGTTAGCACCTCGGCCAATAAGGCCGGGCAGCCTACCCCCGCCATTTTTGCCGAAGTAGACCCGGCCATCGTACGTGGGGTTAACTACGTAGTAAACTGGCGCCAAGACGACCAAACCCGTGTGTTGCCCTCGCGGGTAGTGCGCCTGGGAGCCGGCGGCGCGCTGGAAGTAGTACGGGAGTAGGTTGTTTAGCTGACAGCTCCTTATTCGCCCGGCCAGTGCCAGGCGCGTAGGTCGGTGCTCCAAGCCAGGCCGATGGAGGCGTTTTTGTCGAAGTCGCCCTGCTCTTCGGTAAGCGGGCCGGAGCCGTGGAAGAACAATAGGTAGCGCCGGATGCCTGGCACTCGGCGCAGGTCTAGCACGGTACCGGCCGTGAGGCGGCCCTTGGCCCACTCCCAACCCGGCTGGCCCTGGCCCAGGGTAATGAGCGGCCCCCAGTCGGCCCAGTGCTGCAAGTCGGTAGATTTCTTGATATTAATACCGTTGTGGGGCGAGTTGAAGAGGTAGTAGCCATCGGGCTCGGATAGCACACACACGTTTTCACCCGATTCGGCCGAGCCGGCAAACGTCCAGTTAACCAGGTCGGTAGAGGTGGAGCGGCTCACCCCATTCTGCTTGTAAAACACCGAGTACTGGCCCGGCTGCTTGGGGTCGGGCAGCAGGTAGGGGTCAATCATGCGGCCCAGGCTTTTTTCGTCCACGCCGGGGCCCTTCACGCGCAGCAGCTCGGGGGCCGACCAGTGCCGCAGGTCGGGGCTGCGCATGAGGAAGATGCGGGCGTCGCCGGTGCCGAAGCGCGGCATCTGGTCGGCGGTATAGTGGGGGCGGGGGTAGGTCTGGAGGCACAGCACCCACTCATTTTTCACCCGAATAATATTGCCGGGACTCGAAAAATCAAGGCTCTGGTCGCGCACCGTGATTTTTTCGGGCGGCGTCCAGTGCGCCAAGTCGCAGCTCGTGCTGAAGGCCACGTAAGAATATACGCCCCCATCGGCCTCCGTTTCGACCAGCGTATAGTAAAGGTAAAAGGTGCCCTTTTCGTAGAGTACGGCCGGGTCACGGTAGGCAGTTTTGTCATTGCCCCGCAGCAGCACTGGCGAGGTAAGCGCTCGCAATAGGCGCGGCGGCGCGGCCGGCCGCGTGGGCAGCAGCAGAACCAGCCAGAGAACTAATAAGCGGAGCATAGCGGGATGGGATGGGGGTAGGATATGAGGGATAGGAGGGTAAGTTATCCTTGCGAGCATGTTGCGCATCAAGCAAAGACAATTTCTGCCAAGACGGAGACGGTTTTACTTGCCAGCTGCGTATTCCTGCACAGCCTTCAACCTCGCTGGAAAGGCCGATTCGCCCACCAAATTCGTCAGCCGCAGGCCCGCCACGGCGTGGCTTTCTACGGCGTGGGCGAAGTAGACGGGTGCCCCCGCGCCCCAGCGCACCGAGCAGTTGCGCAGCGTGATGTCGCGGGCGCGGTCAAAGTAGAAGGCCGAGGTAGCGCCCGGCACCAGGCCAGGCCCGGCGGCGGGGCGGCGGTCGTACAAGCCGCCCGGCCGGGCGGTGGTTTTGGTGAGCTGGATATCCACTTGGTCGAAGAAGATATTCGATATTCTATCGGCCACGTCGCCACTCACGTAAATGCCATTCTCACTGCGGCACTTGATGTTACTGAAGTAAATATCGTGCACCGCGCCCGCCCGGCCCTGGGTTTGGCCGGGGGCGTAGCGGCGGCTGCCTGGCCCATCGGGGCGGGGGTAGGAGGTGATATAAATCGGCTCGGCCTTGCCCCACCAGGTATCAGAAACGTAGCTCGACTCGACGATGATATTGGAAAAAAGCACGTCCGATACCGTGCCCTCATCGCGGTTCTGGATACCCAGTCCGCGGTTGCTGCCGCTCACAAGGCAATTATCCACCACCACCCGGCCGATGTGGTCCATATTCTCAGAGCCAATTTTGAAGGCGCAGGAGCGCGAGCTGAGCGTGCAGTTGCTCACCGTAATGTCCTCGCAGGGCCCGTAGGCGGCGAATTCGCGGCGGTTTTTAAGGCAAATGGCATCATCGCCCGACTCCACGTGGCAGTTCGTGATGCGGACGTGGCGGCTGTGGTCCACGTCGATGCCGTCGCTGTTGGGCACGCGCTGGTCGTTGCGCACCGTGAGGTCGGAAATGGCCACGTCGTCGCAGCCCGCCAGGTGAATGGTCCAGTACGCGGAGTTGCCAATGGTCAGGTCGTGGATGCGCAAGCCTTTAACGCCGACCAGCGTCAGCGTGTGCGGCCGCATATCGGAGTTGTCGGCTCCGCGCCGCACGGCGTAGGCGTCGCCGGTGGCCGGCCCCAAAAAGGCGGGGGCATTGCCGTCAACTACGCCGCCACCGCAGAGCGTGACCTGCTCTAGGCTATCGGCGCTAATCCAGCGGCTACCCTCGCCGCGGTTGTCGGCGGCGAAGGCCGAGCGCGCGTAGCGGCTTGGGTCGGGGTAGGCGCGCAGGGTAGCGCCGCTTTCCACGCACAGCTCTACGTGCGAACGCAGCGCGATTGGCCCAGCCAGGAACGTGCCGCCGGTCGGCAGCAGCACCCGCCCGCCGCCCGCCGCCGCGCAGGCATTGAGGGCGCGCTGCAGGGCGGGCGCATCGTCGGTGCGGCCGTCGCCCACCGCGCCGTAGGCCCGCACGTTGAAGACCAGTGGGGGGGTAGGAGCTGCGGTAGCGGCAGGAGTAGGGGGTAGGGCTGCGCGGCAGCTCAGCAGCAGGGCGGCTAGTACCAGCGGCCAGCTTCTCGAAGAAATACGTAGCATAGCAGCAATACGGCTGGCGGGTGGAAAAACAACGCGCCGTGGGCGCAAGATATTCCGGCGGGCGTGGGCGCGGTGATGAACGGGGGTATTCGCGCAGCTTTTGCTAAGCCAGCACTAGCGGCCGTGCCGCGAGCGCCAAAAAGCCCGAACTTTGCCGCTCGCGTCCCGATTTATTCCATGACTACGCCCACGCTACCCGCTCTGCCCATCTTCCATACCATCGCCAAGGCTGCCCAGGAATTGGGCCAGCCGACCTACGTTATTGGCGGCTACGTGCGCGACCTGGCTCTGCGGCGGCCCAGCAAGGATATTGACGTGGTGACGGTGGGCGACGGCATCCGGCTGGCGCAGGCCGTGGGCCAGCGGCTGCCGGGCCGGGGCCGCGTCACGGTTTTCAAGAACTTTGGTACCGCCATGCTGCCCACCGAGGAGGCCGGTGAAATCGAGTTTGTGGGGGCCCGCCGCGAAAGCTACCGCGCCGAAAGCCGCAAGCCCGAAGTCGAGGCCGGCACGCTGGAAGACGACCTGGCCCGCCGCGATTTTACCATCAATGCCTTAGGCCTGAGCCTGAACGCCGACGACTTCGGCGCGCTCGTGGACCGCTACGGCGGGATGCAGGATTTGGCCGCCAAAATCATTCGTACGCCGCTGGGGCCGGATATTACGTTCAGCGACGACCCCTTGCGAATGCTACGCGCCATCCGGTTCGCCGCCCAACTCAACTTCGATATCGAGCCCGACACCTACGAGGCCATTGCTCGCAATAAGGAGCGGATTAAGATTGTGTCACAGGAGCGCATTACAGTAGAGCTGAATAAGATAGTGGAATCGCCGGTGCCGAGCTATGGCTTCAAATTGCTCTTTCAAACCGGCCTGCTACCGCTCATTTTCCCGAAGATGGCGCTGCTGCACGGCGTAGAGAAAGTGGGCGCGCACGCGCACAAAGACAATTTTTACCACACCCTGCAAGTGCTCGACAACGTAGCTGCCGCCGGGGGCGACCTCTGGCTGCGCTGGGCGGCCATTCTGCACGACATCGCCAAGCCTGCTACCAAGCGCTACGACCCCAAAGTGGGCTGGACTTTCCACGGCCACGAGGACAAGGGCGCGCGCTGGGTACCCCAGATTTTTACCGACCTCAAGCTGCCGCTGGGCGAGGAGATGCGCATGGTGCAGAAGCTCGTGCGCCTGCACCTGCGCCCCATCGTGCTGAGTAAAGACCTCGTAACCGACTCGGCAGTAAGGCGTTTGCTCTTCGAGGCCGGCGATGATATCGACCGCCTCATGTTATTATGCCGGGCCGACATCACCAGCAAGGACCACCAGCGCAAAGCCCGCTACCTCCAAAACTTCGACACGGTAGAGGAAAAGCTGCGCGAAATTGAAGCCAAGGACCACTTGCGCAATTTTAAGCCCGTCATCACCGGCGAAGTCATCATGGCAACCTTCGGCCTGAAGCCCTCGCGCCAGGTCGGCGAGCTGAAGGAAGCCATCCTGGAAGCCATTCTGGAGGGCGAAGTGCCCAACGAGTGGGAGCCCGCTTATCAGCTACTGTTGCGCCGCGGTGCGGCCTTGGGACTATCGGTGAATCAGTAATGGAGCATTGAGCGAGAGCATATAAAGCGAGAAAATTGCAAGTAGCCAATTACTTGAGTAGTAAGCCAAAATCCAGCCAACCTATTCACCTAATCATTAATTCACTGATGCATTCTGCCCCGTCGCTCGCGCCTGGGCTTTCTCGAAGGGCTACTGGTGATGCTACCTACTTACACCATACTTTTGCTGCTATATCTTCTGCAACTACTTAGCAAACAGAAGCTATTCGCCTCGCTGCGAGTAGCTTCTGTTTAATTTGCCTCGGTCCTGGCCACCCGGCCAATAGCGACCATATGCTAGTGGTCAACGGCGGGACTAAACGCAGAAACGCAGCTCCGTCCGCGCTCCGATAAACCTGCGGCTAAAGTTTGCGTCGAACTAGCCCAGAACCATTAGAAAATCAGGACACCTAATTCCTCTAATGAAGCACAAGTAAGATGCATAATTACAGTGCATAAGCTTATTAGTAGCCAATTAAAAAAAGATAAAATTATTATGGTGATGAAAAGTAATGCTAATTGGCTGGCCCACGAGAAGACTGTGCAAACACTTTTTATGCTGAAAAAATATACACTACTTTCGTTTTATTACGTCACATAACTTGTATACTCAATTGTTTTCATTTCCACTTTTATTTTGCGAGATACGCTATGTGCTATGATATCCGTGTTTTTAACATCAGCAAGGGTTTTTTACTACTTATATCCTGTTCACTTCTACACTGGTCGTAGTGCTTAGCCCCAAGTTCGTTCATGAAAATATATGCCATCTGCCTAGCTAAAAACGAAGTTGATATTATTGAATATTGCCTACGCTATGCAAGCGTTTGGGCTGAAAAAATCATTGTTTATGACAATGGTAGTACTGATGGCACTTGGGAATTGGTGCAAAAACTAGCAGCGGAAAATTCTACTATTATCGCTTGGAAACAGGATGGGAAACCCTTTAACAATTATTTACGGGGAGAGGCCTTTGAGGCGCATCGGCATCTGGCACAGCAGGGTGATTGGTGGTGCTTTCGGCTCGATGCTGATGAACTCTACCTGCAAGACCCGCGCCCACACTTATTAGCTACCCTAGCCCACTACCACGTAGTCGCGAAGGAGTCTGTCGAGTACGTACTCACGCACGAAGATATTGCGGAGTATGACTTCAACCAACTTACGCCCGTGCAGTTTGACCTTATCCGTTATTATATGCCTTTATACTACGCTGAGGTACGTTTCTTTCGGCATCGCGACCGGCTGCGGTGGGAAGTAGGCGCTACCATGCCTCGATTCATGGGTATTACTAGTCCTAACCTTATCAGGGTCCAGCATTATCAATACCGTTCTATTCCCCAGATGAAACAGCGTGTGGAGGTGCGTTTTGAAGCCCGCCGCCACGGCCATCCCAACTGGCAGAAAGTTGATGAAAGGGATTGGCGTAAACTACTGTTTCACCGCAGTCAAGCATGCTTTGATAAAGGGGACAACAATTGGCACTTTCAGGGTTCCGTTAATAAGTATTTAACACCGTGGTACAGTTACTGGGCCAAGCGAGTGTTATTTGGCTTGGGTATCTTACCCTAGTAGTTCAAGCTATCAGCTCACCGTTTCATTTAAGCGCGGCGACCTTTTAATAGCGGTCTGCGGCTTTTCTCAGAATGCCAAAAGCGTTTTGAGTCGCAGTATTCTCTTTGTTCAGGGTATAGATTAATATTGCCTATCTCGAAGTACACTAGGTGGCTACTTTCGAGTGAGTCTTCGCGCAGATTATTGTCTTTAGACGGAAATAATCCATCTTAAATGGTGGTGCCGGTATTTTCAGTGAAGCGCCAGTCAAGGCAGTTTACGTCGAAAAATTTGTATCCTGGGTCTCAAGAAATGCAGCTGTTCACAAATTTTGCGAGTTAGTCGGCGAGTGCCTTTCTGCGAAATTTCAAGTAGACATATTTGATTAATAATAAATTAGTTAATGAACGCCTTTTCTTCCAGCTCAGTGTCACGTACGAGAGCTACTAGGCCGGAGCTCAGGGCCGTGCTTAGTCAGATTCTGGAGGCGCTGCTAGAGAAGTCGGTTTCGGCGTTAGGATACTACGTTGGCAGGCGCGGTTGTTTTAACTCATGGCGGCGGTCAAGAGCATCTTATGCACGTTACCACTGGGCATAGTATAAGGCGGATGAGTAGTAGTGTGTGCGTTCATAAAAATGATTCCTATTATTTTACTCGAGTAAACAATAGTATTGCTAGTAGCATGCTGGAAAACAAGGCTATGCACCCGCTAGTCGTGGGTACGGCGCTCAGCTTTGCGTTTCGAGCGGGGGCGGGCGAGGGCAACTTACTGCTGTTTGCGCTGGCCGTGGTGCTGGTGCTGCTGGCCGTGCAGCGCGGTTCGGCGTACTTGCTGCGTCATTTCACTGCCCTTATTTGAATATATGCTGCTGCTGTCGGAAATGCCTGCTACTATTTTTTCACGCACTGAGGAAGGCGTAGTTGCCGACGTGCAGTGGCTTAAGCTAGGCGTAGAGGTAGTGGGCGCGCTCATTATCACGCTGGGCATTGTAGTGGCGGGCGGGCTGCTGGTGCGGGCGCTGCTGACCCGGCGCACGGCCGATTTCACGGCCATCCGACTCACGCTGGCGCGCTACCTAGCCTTGGCGCTGGAGTTTCAACTTGGGGCCGACATCCTATCCACGGCCATCGCACCGAGCTGGGAGCAGATTGGCAAACTCGGGGCCATTGCCGTCATCCGCACGGCGCTCAATTTCTTTCTTTCCAAAGAAATGGAGCAGGAGCGCAAAGAAAGTGGCAACGAGCAGCAGGTAGTGGACGGCTCACGGCAACTAGCCGGAATTGTAGTTGGTAAGGAATAGTCCTAGTATTAAAAATCGGGTTAAGTTTCAATAACGTTTCTGAGTAAAAAATGAACCCTGTTTAAATGAATTCAGGCTGCTAAGAAGTTAGCTAAAAAAAGTGCACGACTTTTGCTAAGCATAGCGTATACTTGCGGTTGCTTTCCCACCATAGTTAATTTCTTGTTATGTTACAATTCTTACGTTGTTCAGTCCTGTTGTGTTTGGTACAGCTGGCCACGGCAGTTACTAGCCACGGCACCAGCCTGGCGGCCAGCATCTCTTTTCCTAGCTTAGCCCGGCCCATAGGTGTTGCCATTACCGGCAACGTACTCAATACCAAGGGTGAGCCCCTGCCTAGCGTTGTGGTAGCGGTGAAAGGTACTCCTACTACCACCACCACGAATGCCGCCGGCAATTTCTTCGTGGCCGTGGAGATTTCCGACCCCGTGCTAATATTCACCTGCGCTGGCTATCAGGCGCAGGCACTAACCGTGCAGGCCCGTAGTGGCCTGGCTATTACGCTTTATCCAATTGGCGTAGCGCCGCCTTCGAGCGTGCAGCCCGCCACCGGTGCTGGCCTCAACGGGGTAGCCTTCGCCGATGAGCTACCCACCTTTACAGGTGGAGAAGCCGCCTACGGGGCCTACTTGCGCCAGAATGTGCGCTACCCCGAAAAAGCCCGCGAGCAGGGCCTGCCCGGCACAGTGTTCGTCAACTTCGTGGTAGACGAGTCGGGGCGCATCCTGGACGCGCAAGTGCTAAAAGGCTGCGGTAATGGCTTCGACGAAGAAGCCCTGCGGTTGGTACGCCTCATGCCCTGGTGGAACCCCGGCCGCTCGCTCGGCAAAATCGTGCGCTCGGCCTGCACGCTCCGCATCCGGTTCGGAGTCGTGCCAGAGCCGGGAAATTAGGCAGGAGGAATGAATGATTTTCTCTTGAATTAATTTCTCAGTCCTCAGTCCTGCCACCTAATTTTTTTCGCGCTCGTAGTACATCTTCGGGCGTATCAATACCAAAGGCATCCAGTTCAGTAATAGCGGTTTGGATAGTAAAGCCGGCTTCTAGCCAGCGCAGTTGCTCCAGGCTTTCAGCCAGCTCCAGGGGCGAGGGGGGTAGGCGCGTGAGCTGGCGCAGCACGTCGGGGCGGTAGGCGTAGAGGCCCAGGTGGCGATAGTAGCGGTAGTAGCGCAGCCACTCAGCGGGCGGGTGCTGGCGCTGGTAGGGTAGGGGATGGCGACTGAAATAGAGCGCGTGGCCCCACTGGTTGGTCACAACTTTAGGCAGGTGTGGGCTAAATAATTCTTCCTCCGTAAGCACCGGCTTGATGAGCGTGGCGATAGCTGGCGGCGTGCCACCGGCAAACAGGTTCACCAATGCATCTATCTGCGCGGGCTGGATAAAGGGCTCATCCCCCTGAATATTCACGATGCAGCGCACCTCGGGCGGGCTGCCGAGCTGCTCAAAGGCTTCCCACACGCGGTCGGTACCGCTGGGATGGTCGGGCCGCGTGAGCACCGCCTCGCCCCCGAAACCGCGCACGTGGTCTAGGATGCGGGCATCGTCGGTGGCCACTACTACTCGCGCCAGGCCCGCCAGCCGGGCCTGCGCTACCACGCGCTGAATCATCGTTTGGCCGCCCAGGTCTACCAGCGGCTTGCCGGGCAGGCGGGTAGAGGCGTAGCGGGCCGGGATGATGCCGAGGGCAGACATACGTTTTTCGTTTTTCACGCTTTGTTTTTCGTTTTACGTCTTCCTTTTCGAGTGTTCATTCGGCCAGGATGTGTGCCCTGGCGCAAGGTCGAAAAACGAAGCGCGAAAAACGAGAAACGAAAAGCCAGTAGTTCATTTCGAGCCCGAAGCTAGCGCCGGCCGGCCGCTGGGTAGTTACTTTGCCTACCGCTGGCGTTGAGCCGGGGCCCGCTGCGGGCGGGTTTTGGTACACCTTATAGCTTTGCTTCTGCGCATGAGTCTGCTTGCTTCGTTGCTGATACTTAATTCTTTACACGGGCCGCTGGCCGCCCGGCTCCCTACCCCCTTGCTGCCGGCCGACTCCATTGGCCAGGAAATTCGCGGTGGCCAGCGCTTTGTGCGCCACCGCGTGGCCCAGGGCGAAACGCTCTTCGCCCTAAGCCGCCGCTACCACGTGGCGGTAGACCAGATTGAGGCCGCCAACCCGCAGCTCAAGAACGGGCTAGGTATCGGTGAAGTGGTGCTCATTCCGCGTGGCGTGGGGGGTAGCAAAGCGGCCGCAAGTCCGGCCAAAACTATCCTCCCTACCCCCGCTGCCGCTGCCGTACCCGAGCGCTATACCGTGGCCAAGGGTGAAACGCTCTTCGGCATCGCACGGCGCTTTAGCCTGTCGCCCAGCGAGTTGCTGCTGCTCAACCACCTGCCGGCCGGCGGCGCGGTGCGCGTAGGCCAGGAACTGCTGCTGCGTCCTGCCCAGGCCGGCCCTACCCCCCCGGTAATAACCGGGCTGCCTGCCACGCCCGCGCCTGCCGCCCCCGAGCCGGCCACGCCTAAATCTGATAAATCCGAAGCGGCCGCCCCCAAAATAAACCCCGCCCGCGAGGCCCAGATTGCCACCGTCACGCCCGCTACCTCCGCCGATAAGAAGGAAGAAGCGGTCGAAGCCAAAGCCCCGACCCGCGCCAGTGAGCTAGTGGGCCGCAAAACCGACGTGGGCATCGCCGCCCCCATCCTCAACAACGGCACCGACAAATACCTGGCCCTGCACAAAACGGCCCCCATCGGCACCATTATGCAGGTCAAAAACCAGATGAATGGCCAGTCGGTGTACGTGCGCGTCATCGGGGTGCTACCCGACACCGGCGAAAACGAGAATATCCTGGTGCGCCTCTCGCCCCGCGCCGTGCAGAAGCTGGGCACCACCGACAGCAAGTTTCGGGTCGAAACGAGCTACGTGCCGTAGGGCTTATTTATAATCAATTGTCATTGCGAGCGCAACGCGGCAATTGCACCCGCACGAAATCGTTCGGGTGTCGTGCGGGTGCAATTGCCGCGTTGCGCTCGCACGACACCCGAACGATTTTATGGATACTATCAAGCTCGCCGACCTGCGCGCCCTGCTCAATGAGCGCGCCGCTCGTCACAACCAGCCCGCTTTTCTCGCCAAAGACCCGGTAAGCATTCCCCACCGCTTCACGTGCCTGCAGGATATTGAAATCAGCGGCTTATTTGCGGCGCTGCTGGCCTGGGGGCAACGCCCCACTATTTTGAAGAAAACGACCGAGTTGCTGGCGCGTATGGACGATGCGCCCTACCAGTTCGTGACCCAGCACCAGGATGAAGACCTAAAAAAGCTGCTCTGCTTCTGCCACCGCACTTTCTGCGACACCGACCTGCTGTACTTCGTGCACTGGCTGCGCTGGTTTTATGGCGAGCACAATTCCCTGGAAGATGCCTTTTTGCACGGCCTTACCACGCGTGAGCGGCTGATAAACTTTCACAATCTGTTTTTTAGTCTGCCCGACGCGCCCGCCCGCACCCGCAAGCACGTGGCTACCCCCGCCCGCGGCTCGGCCTGCAAGCGCCTTAATATGTACCTGCGCTGGCTCGTGCGCCGCGACGGCCACGGCGTGGATTTCGGCCTCTGGACGCGCCTCTCGCCTAGTGAATTAATCTGCCCCATTGATGTACACGTCGAGCGCCAGGCTCGCCTGTTGGGCTTATTAAAGCGCGAAAAAGTGGACTGGCAGGCCGCCGAGGAGCTAACTGCCAATCTACGCCTACTCGACCCCGCCGACCCAGTGAAGTACGACTTTGCGCTCTTTGGGGAGGGGGTAGGGGAGTAGCCCTTTAGCCCGTCCCACCGTACACAAGGTGATGGAAAATTCAAAAGGTCCCGAGCTGCCCACCTGGGTATTTCTGGCGTTGCGCTTGGGCTCGCTGCTGGCTGTGGCGGGGCTGGTGTGGCGCTGCCAGTGGTAGAGGAGGGAGAGCTTATGTAGGCCCACTAGTAGCTTTGACGCCACCCTGGCTTCCCCTCCTTTGTCTGCCCGCCCATGCCCAACCAAACCTTCGAGCTGAATCTCTTCGACACCACTCGCACCGGGCAAATTATGACACTGTCGATGCTGGGTATTTTTGCTATGGTTGGGGCGAGTGTCTGGGCTGGTTTGGCCATAGACAACAATACGGTGAAGCTGCTGCTTATTGCCCTCATCGTGGGTGGCGGGGGCTACCTGGGCTGGCGAGCATACCGACGGGCGGCCGTGGTACCCGCCGTTATTACCCTTACCTCCAACGAGCTGCGCATCGAAGACCTGCGCCCTGAACCCCGCCTCACCCAAACCCTGCGGCTGGCCGACATTAGTACCTACCGCTACTCCAACTTCAACAACACCGAAGAGCTGCGCCTGAACCGCGCCGATGCCCCGCCCCTCAAGTTGCGTGGGGCCGGGGCTTTGGCGAAGGGTACCGACCTGAGCACCCTGCTGGCCGCCTTTGAGCAGGCAATGGGGGCCGCCCCCAACCCCACTGGCGTGGCCGTGCGCCGCGAAAAAAGCTTCTTCGAGAAGACTGTGTCCACCTACCTGCTCGTCCTTTTCACGCTGGTGATAGGCGCGTTGGCCCTGGCGATTTTTGGCAGCGGGGGCCGCATCCACGGCAACGTATTTGGAGGAATTGGGGCCTACGTCGCCTACGTGGTAGCCTGGCGGGCCGCCGCCGCCCGCCGCAACGCGCCCTAGTGGGGGCGTGGGTTATCCTGAACGATATAGGGCGTGAGGCTCGCCTTCGCCCGCCGTTAAGCGATTTGGATGCCAGTCGTTCAACGACTGATAGGGGCAAGCCCCGCACCCTGCTAGACCCTGGTACAGCATATTTAATTCTGAGAGGCTGCCCCCGTTATCTCCGGTAGCAAGGTATCTTCGGCTGCGTACCCGCGCTGACTGGTGCGCCGCGACACTAACGGAATTAATTTCGGCCTCTGGACGCGCCTCTCGCCTAGTGAATTAATCTGCTCCATCGATGTGCGCGTCGAGCGCTAGGCTCACCTGTTGGGCTTATTAAAGCGCGAAAAAGTGGATTGGCAAGCTGCCGAGGAGCTAACCGCCAACCTGCGCCTGCTCGACCCGAATGACCCGGTGAAGTACGACTTCGCGCTGTTTGGGGAGGGGGTAGGGTAGCTGGCTTTAGGCTGTAACTCTGGTAGTTTAAACCTTATTTAAGTGCTCGTCTATGCCTTCGAAGCTAGCTGCCCCGCAGTTTATTATTCGGCTCATTAACCCGCGTAAAGCATACTGGGGCCGCATTGTAGGTGGAGCGCTAACGGCAATTAGCTTTCTAATTGTACTAAGGGCTATGGCACCATATGTGACGCGAGCCGGAGCCGTAATTGGTTTTGCGGCTGGAATTCTGGCGCCTCTAATTCTTATTTGGATGGTATTTCAGCGCCTCACTACCGACCTGTGCTTTGTAAAAATAGCAGCCGACCGACTAACGGTTTTCCGGCCTAAAACACGTCAGGAATTGACTGTATTTTACGATGAAATTCTGACGTATAAAGATTACTTTTTCGATGGCAATAGATGCCTGCGCCTACGCTTGCGCGATGGTCATTATACTGAACTAAAAACAGACATTACCTACCGGCAAACTAGCGAGTTTCATGCAATGGCACGAGCATTTGAGGCCGCAATAGGTGAACTAATTCGGCCTGCCAGCTTAGGGCCGACTCATCCAGCTTACTCTATCAGCCGGGAGAAAACCTTTTTTGAAAACTCCCTGGCTATCTACCTGCTACCTGTAATAGTTGGGGCCGTAAGCTGGGTTAGCTGGATATTGCATAGCAGTGACCGGCCCTTGATTTATTGGTTGCCGCTGCTCAGTATGCTGGGTTTTTATTGCTACAGTTTGTATCAGGCTCGCACTTAGTGCCTCTCAAAACGTAAGGTGAGAAGTTAGTGGCTACCCAGCGCCCATTCGAACCTTAGACCCGGTGAAATACAACTTTGCGCTATTTAGGGAAGGAGTAGGATGGTGAAAGTGATGGAGTGGCCTACCCATGCGATAGTACTGACAAAGAAGCTTTCTCGATGAAATTTGATTTGCGTCTTACCGACCCCTGCCGGCTGCGCTGGCTGCTGTGGGGGGGGCTACTTTTCTGCCCGCTACGTTGCTCCTGCCGCTGCTACATGGGGCATGGCTGCTGCCGGTGTATTATCTGGTGCTGTTCGTGCCATTAATATTCTATAGCAAACTGGTAGGGCAGCCTGCCTGGGTGCTGATAACTGCCGACAGCCTAGCCTGGGCCAACCTAGCTGATAGCCCGGCTGTGGGCTATCAGTTTACCGAAATGCGGGCCTACCGCTCTGATTGGAGTAAAAATGATATCAAGCTGACCATTTACCCCAAGGAGGGCGAAAAGGCGACTATAAGTGGTCGATTGCATAAGGAGTTCTGGACGATGGAGGAGGCGTTTAAGGAGGCGATAAGGCGCTACAACCAAGCTAACCTAGGTGCTGAAGTCGTGCAGGAGCCGAGCGCGCTGACGCAGTTTTTTACCAGCTCACTTTCTACCAGGGTTTTGTGGGGGCTACTAGCCCTGAGCGTTAGTTGGGTAGGGTGGGGCATCTACCGCGGATTGCCCAGCGCGGCTTACCTACCCCTGTTTCTAATTGGACTACCCTACCTGCTCATTTGGGCCAATTTTTACTACGAGCGTTCCTAGCATTTTTTGGCGAATCTTCCGGCCCCGTTTGCTGTTTTACCTTCGCGGCCAGTCAGCCGATAATCCCCGCCGTTAGTCGATTTGTTAGTACCCCAAAACTTTGAGGCCAAAATTGGCTTCGCTACCCTGCGCGAGCTGCTAGAGCAGCTTTGCCTTTCGGCCCTGGGCCGGCAGTACGTGGCCCAGATGCAGTTCATCACCAACCACGAGCAGCTGAGCAAATTGCTGGCCCAAACCGACGAGTTTCGGCAGCTGCTGGCCGGCGGCAGCGAGTTTCCGGGCGCGCATTACCACGACGTGAGCGTGCATCTCAAGCGGGCTTCCCTACCTGGTGCCTACCTCGACGTGACGGCGTTTTTTGAGGTCAAGATGAGCCTGCGTACCATTCGGGCGGCGCTTACTTTTTTTACGAATGCCGCCGCCGGGCTCTACCCCACGCTGCGCCTGCTGGGTATCGGCATTCAGGCCGACCGCAATCTGCTGGCCGCCCTGGACAAAGTGGTGGACGACGAGGGCAAGGTGCGCGACGATGCCTCGCCGCTGCTGCGCCAGGTGCGCCAGGCCCTGATTCAGCGCCAGGGCCAGTTGCGTAAGCAGATTGCCAGCGTGCTGCGCCACGCCAAAAGTGAAGGCTGGATACCCGGCGATGCCGAGCCTACCATTCGCGGCGGGCGGCTGGTGCTGCCCGTGGTGGCCGAGCACAAGCGCCGGCTGCGCGGCCTGATTCACGACGAAAGTGCCTCGGGCCAAACGGTGTATATCGAGCCCGCCGAAGTATTTGAGTTGAACAATGACATCAAGGACCTCGAAAATGCCTACCAGCGCGAGCTGATTCGCATCCTTACTACCCTTACCGACCAGTTGCGGCCCCACCTGCCCGACTTACGTAAGGCGTATAACTACCTGGGCTTGTTGGACTTCATTCGGGCCAAAGCCCGGCTGGCCCGCGAGCTGGACGCGCAATTACCGGAGCTGAGCAGCCGGCCGCTCATCCGCTGGCGCGGGGTGCGCCACCCGGTGCTGGCCCTCACGTTTCGGGACCACAATAAGGCTGCCGGCCTCACTGGCGAAAAGCGCGACGTGGTGCCACTCGACCTGGAGCTGACGCCGGAGCGGCGCATGCTGGTGATTTCCGGGCCGAACGCGGGCGGGAAGTCGGTGGCGTTGAAGACGGTAGGGTTAGTGCAGTACATGCTGCAGTGCGGCCTGCTTATTCCGTGCGACGACTACTCCGAGGCCGGCATGTTTGAGGATATTCTGCTGGATATCGGCGACGAGCAGAGCCTGGAAAATGACCTTTCGACCTATTCCTCACACCTGCTGGCCATGAAGCAGTTCGTGACCGTGGCCAATAAGAAAAGCCTGGTGCTGATTGACGAATTCGGCACCGGCACCGAGCCGAGCCTGGGCGGGGCCATCGCCGAAGCGGTGCTGGAGCAGCTAAACCAAGCCCGCGCTTTTGGGGTGATTACCACCCACTATACTAACCTCAAGAACTTCGCGGAGAAAACCGAGGGCCTCGTCAACGGCGCGATGCGCTACGACCCCGAGCGCCTGCAACCGCTCTACCGCCTCGAAATGGGCAAGCCGGGCAGCAGCTTCGCCATTGAAATTGCCCGCAAAATCGGCCTACCCCGGCAAATTGTGGAGCGCGCCTCGCAACTGGTGGGTAAGGATAAAATTCGCTATGACCAGCTGCTCGAAGGCCTTGAAAAAGACAAAACCGAGCTGGAAGCTAAGCTGCGCGAAACCGAGCGGCAGCAGCACAGCCTCCGCAAGTTCACCCAGGAATACCTGGATTTAAAGAAGCACCTCACCGACACTCGTCACGAAACTCTGCGCGCCGCCAAGCAGGAAGCCAAGCAATTGCTGCGCGATACCAACCAGCAAATCGAGGCCACCATCAGCGAAATCCGCCGCTCGCAGGCCGACAAGGATATCACCAAGCAGGCCCGCGAAAAGCTCGAAACCTTCGTGCAAAAAGAGCTGCAACCGGAGCCGCCCAAGGCCCGCCCCACCCGCGAGTTGGCCGCCCCCGATACCTTACAGCCCGGCGATAGGGTAGCAATTCTGGGCCAGGATGGCCACGGCGAGGTAGTAAGCGTGAAGGGCAAAACCGCCGAAGTCCTCTTCGGTGGCCTCAAAACGCTGGTGAAAGTCAGCCAGTTAGAAAAGCTGAGCCGGGCCGAGGTGCGCGAGCGCGAAGCCACCGCCCGCAAAACCGCCGCCGCCAATGCCGGCCCGACCCTCAATCTCACCAACCGCATGGCCGGCTTTAGCCCGACCCTGGACCTGCGCGGTGAGCGCGCCGAAGACGCTCTAACTAAGCTCATGGCCTTCGTGGACGATGCCGTGATGTTTGGCCTGCCAGAGATAAAAATTCTGCACGGCCGCGGCAACGGCGTGCTGCGCCAGGTGGCCCGTGACTACCTGCGCCGCACCCGCGCTATCGCCAGCGTAGGCGATGAGCACGCCGACCGCGGCGGCGACGGCGTGACGCTGGCCGTGCTGAAGTAGCGTATGAAGACCGACCCGATTACTGAAATTAGCATTGACGCGGCGGCTAGGCTGTGCATCAAACCAGCCACCCAGAAGTTTCATATGATTTGGCGCGAAGGAGCGGAAGTGCATTGGGATGAAAAGGGACATTTTCTGTTTTCGCCTAAGCCTCGCGAGTGGTCGTATCTAGATTGGTATCAGCACATTATCTGGGTAGCTGAGGGCTATGGCAACGGGGTCAGGCTTTACGTAACAATTGCCACTCGATGGATTGACGTACCGAACGAGTTGAAACAACAGATTATAAAAATGTCTTTTTAGTCTGTGTTAGCTGCTACAGCACTACCCAAATTCTGTATTCAAATTCGTGCTAATCAGTGGTCTCGTGCAGCGCCACCATATTTCCCAGCAGCGTTTCCAGCAGCAGCCTTCCCTTCCACACTGATTTTAGCTTGCCCCGAATTTGCGCGGCGGTCTGCACGAATTCCTGCTCTTCGGCCATTTCGTGGCCTTCAAAAGCGATGAGCTGCTCCACCATTTCCGCCGTCATTTCCGGGTGAAACTGGAGGCCGATAACGCCGTCGCCCCACACGAAGCCCTGCGCGGCGCAGCCCGCCGACATGCCTACCCGCACCGCGCCCGGTGGCACCGTGAAGGTGTCGAGGTGCCAGTGCAGCACCGTGGCCTTGGCGGGCCAGCCGTGCAATAAAGGGTGTGCCAGGGCTTTAGCGGCGAAGCGCACCGTCCAGAAGCCAATTTCGGACTCCGAATTAGGCCGCACTTCCCCGCCCAGCGCTTGCGCCACCAACTGCGCCCCCAGGCAAATGGCCAGCGTAAGCTTGCCCGCCCGCAACGACTCGCGCAAAAAGGCTTTTTCTGCCACCAGCCAGGGAAACGCGGCCTCGTCGTGCACGCTCATGGCCCCGCCCAGAATCAGCAGCCCATCAAATTCGCTCAGCGCCGGAAAGGTGGGGTAGGGCTCAAACAGCCGGGTGAATGTGAGCGCGTGCCCGTGCGCCGCCAGCCACTCGGCAGCGTGGCCGGGGCCTTCATCGGGCAAGTGTTGCAGCAAGTGCCAGACCACAGATTCAAGCGGATTTTGGGGATGGAACGGATACGGGACTAAAGCCCCTGTTTTTTCTGATGCTTCTCTTCCCCAGTTTTGTCGCTGGGCTTTTTACCAAAGAATCAAAGAAATGGAGCTAGTAGTCAGGGGCTTTAGCCCCGTATCCGTTTCATCCCCAAAATCCGCTTGAATCTGCGGTCTATTCCCATTCTATTGTGGCGGGCGGCTTGCTGCTGATATCATACACCACGCGGTTAATCCCGCGTACTTGGTTGATAATCTTGTTGCTGACTTCGGCCAGAAAATCATAAGGCAAATGCGCCCAGTCGGCGGTCATGCCGTCCACGCTCGTCACGGCGCGCAGGGCCACTACGCGCTCGTAGGTGCGCTCGTCGCCCATCACGCCTACGCTTTGCACAGGTAAGAGCATGGCCCCGGCCTGCCACACTTGGTCGTAGAGGTTGCGCTCTTTCAGCAGGTTGATGAATACGGCGTCGGCGCGTTGCAGCAGGTCCACTTTTTCGGGCGTAATGTCGCCCAGAATGCGAATGCCCAGGCCAGGACCGGGGAAGGGGTGGCGGTGTAAAATGACGGCCGGCAGGCCCAGCGCGGCCCCCACCTCGCGTACCTCATCCTTGAAGAGCATCCGCAGCGGCTCCACTATTTTAAGGTTCATCTTCTCGGGCAGGCCGCCCACGTTGTGGTGGCTCTTGATGGTTACGGCCGGCCCGCCGTGCACCGACACCGACTCAATTACGTCGGGATAAATGGTGCCCTGCGCCAGCCAGCGCGCGCCCTCCACTTTCTGCGCCTCGCGGTCAAATACCTCAATAAACGTGCGCCCAATGGCCTTGCGCTTGGCCTCGGGGTCGGTGAGGCCGGCCAGCGCGGCGTAGAACTCGGGGGCGGCCCGCACGCCGGTCACGCGCAGGCCCAGGCCCTCGTAGGCGCGCAGCACGGAGTCGAACTCATCTTGCCGCAGCAGGCCATTATCCACGAAAATGCCGTGCAGGCGTGCGCCCACGGCGCGGTGCAGCAGCAGCGCCGCCACCGAAGAGTCTACCCCCCCCGACAAACCCAGAATCACTTGGTCATCTGGGCCGATAGTGGTTTGCAGCGCTTCTACCATCGAATCCACGAAGTGCTCGGGCGTCCAGCTTTGGGCGCAGCCGCAGATACCGACCACAAAGTTTTCGAGCAACTGCGGCCCTTCGGTCGAGTGCGTTACCTCGGGGTGAAACTGGATGCCGTAGGTGTCCTGATTGGGTAGTTTATAGGCCGCTACCGGCACTTCGGGCGTGCCGGCAATAACCTGGTAAGCAGGGGGTAGGGATTTAATCGTGTCGCCGTGCGACATCCACACCTGCGTACCCAAGTGCAGGCCGCGCAGCAGCGGCGAGGCGTCGTCGAGGCTCGTGAGGCGCGCCCGGCCGTACTCGCGGATGGTGGCCGGCAGCACTTCGCCGCCGCCCTGCTGGGCCAGCAGTTGCGCTCCGTAGCAGATGCTCAGCACCGGCACCCGGCCCAGAATCCCGCTCAAATCGGGGTTGGGCGCGTCGGCATCGCGCACCGAGCAGGGCGAGCCGGATAGGATAACCCCCCGTAGGTCATCATCGCCGGCGCTGAGGCGCTCTGCTAGCTGCGGGGCGTGGGTATAGGGGTGAATTTCGCAGAACACGTGCAGTTCGCGGATGCGCCGGGCAATGAGCTGCGTGTATTGCGAGCCGAAATCGAGAATCAGAATTTGCTCCATAGACCACTGATTAGCACGGATTAGCACGGATTTTGGGGATTTTGGGGACGATTCCGGTGGGCCGCGGTGCTGGTTAGTGGTGCAAAAGTAGCCCCCTCCATAGGCTTTGCGGGCAGGAGAGTTGGTATTCTTGCCTGGCCGGGTACCAGCGCCACGTAATTTTTGTAGCAAGCAATCAGCCCACTACGCTTCCTAATCGTCCACAAAATCTGTGAAATCCGCTAAAATCCGTGCTAATCAGTGGTCTGTGTTAGTATCTTTGCAGCGGCGAGTCAGAACGACCAGCTCCCGCCGAACTCCCCCAGGGCCGGAAGGCAGCAAGGGTAGGTGGTAGAGCGGTGCGATTTTGGCTCGCTTTTTTTTGTCTTTTTTTGCCGGCCCCGAGCCGCGCCCGCAGTCCAGGTTTGGGCTGGTAGCGCGTAGCTTTGGGTCGGCTTTTTTTGCGCGTGTACGGTAAGCTTTAGCTTGCCGCCTGTCCGCCTGAAAGGGCTATTTATTACTACCCGGCAAGCTAAAGCTTACCCTACGCGCCGCTTGTGTACATCATCAAAGTAAAAGGCAAGGCCAAAATTCCGGATTATATCCAGCTACGCGATGAGAATTTCGTGCTCATTGCCTATTTCCGGGCCGACCGGCCGCTCAAAGACCTGCATCGCTACGGCCTCGAAGGCCAGGAAGTGCCCTTGGCCGCCGTTATCTCGGAGCTGGAATTTGGTAAGCTGCGCAAACTCGAGTTATGATGGTTGACTTAACAGCTAGTATCTTGCTTAGAGTAGTTTCATGGGGGTAGCTTTATAGAAAGTAGCCACGGGGCGAGTGGCAACCCTAGCTAAATAAGTATCTGGGAATTCATGAGCAGCTTCCTTGAAAAAATTCATGAAAACTTGTCTTTTTCTGTTCAGCTTCCTGTTCTTACTGCATTTTACGGGACGGACGCAAGTACCCACCACTTCAGCCAGAAGAGATAGCTCGATAAAAGTAGCTGTCATTCAACAAGGCAGATATTCTAGTGTGCTGTACACGATGAATGGTGAGCCAATTACTAATTCTACTATTAAGTCGCTACTAAAATCCTACCCTAAATCGGCGCTTGAGCTACGTAAGTGTCGGGCGCAAAAACGACTGGCGCTCGGTTTGTTGCCGGTATTTATTGCTGGTATAATAATAGGGGGCGTACAATCAGATAAGCATAAAGATGCCGCCGGCTCCCCGTTTAGTAAAGCTCCAGTTCCTTTTTCAATTGGGTTGAGCGCGTGGTTTGGCAGTATTATTCTGTTGGCAACTAATAATCATTATGCGAAAGCAATTGAAGCTTACAATAGTCAATTTAAATAAGCTGGCTTGCCATCCCGGCCATCACCAATCTGCCCTTTCAAATTGACCGAGCTAGTAGCAGAATTGCACGGAGCGACCATCGTCCAGGAAGAGCGGGCGGTGCTGGAAGGCGTGTCGTTTGGGCTAGAAAAGAGCGAGTTTGCCTACCTAGTGGGGCGTACTGGGGCGGGCAAGTCGTCCCTGCTCAAAACCTTGTACGCCGACCTGCCGCTGGCGGTGGGCGCGGGCAGCGTGGCGGGCTTCGACCTGGAGCGCCTACCCCCCGGTAAGGTGCCCTACCTGCGCCGCCGGCTGGGCATCGTATTTCAGGATTTTCAATTGCTGAGCGACCGCACGGTGGGCGAAAACCTCTTGTTCGTGCTCAATGCTACTGGCTGGCGCGGCAAGGCCCGCAAGCAGCAGCGCGTGCAGCAGGTACTGACGCAGGTGGGCCTGAGCGGGGTAGGCGGCCGGATGCCGCACCGCCTCTCGGGCGGCGAGCAGCAGCGCGTGGTGATAGCGCGGGCCCTGCTCAACGAGCCCACGTTGCTGCTCGCCGACGAGCCTACCGGCAACCTCGACCCCGAAGTAGCCGCCGGCATCATGGATTTATTTTCCGAAATCAACCATGCCGGTACGGCCATCATTATGGCCACGCACAATTTCCAGTTGCTCGAAAAATACCCGCACCGAGTCCTGACCTGCCAGGATGGTGCGCTGCTGGACTCGGGCCGGCGGGGGGGGTAGGGAGCCATGCGCGCCGGCCTGTCTATTCTTATTCCCGTATTCAACCGCAACGTGGCGGCGCTGGTCGGCAGCCTGCGGGCGCAGGCCAGCGATTGGCCGGGCGAGGTAGAAATTATCCTGCTCGATGATAAATCGGCGGAAAACTACCAGCGGCTGAACCGCCCGCTGGCCGCCCTACCCGGCGTGCGCTACGAGGAGTTGCCCGCCAACGTGGGCCGCGCCGCTATCCGCAACCAGTTGGCTGCCAAGGCTAAGCATAGCTGGCTGCTGCTGCTGGATAATGACAGCCTGCTGCCGGACGAGCAGTTTCTGGCCCGCTACGCGCAAGCCACAACCGTAAAACCGGTCGCTATGCTTTTCGTCGGTGGCACCACTTACCTCCCTACCCCCCCCGCCGACCCTGGCCTGCACTTGCGCTGGCTGTATGGCCGCGCCCGCGAGATGCGCCCCGCCGCCGCCCGGCAGCGCGAGCCTGGCGGCCAGCTCAGCATCAATAATGCCTTGGTAAAAAAGGAATTGGTGTTGAAATTTCCCCTCGATGAGCGCCTGAGCGGCTACGGTCACGAAGACACCCGCTTCGGCCTGGAACTGGCGCGGGCCGGCGTGGTGGTACGCCACCTCGATAACTCCGTGCTACACGACGGCCTGGAGCCGGCCCCCATTTTCTTAGAAAAAAGCCACCAGGCCGTGCGCAACCTGGCGCAGGTGCTACGCACCGACGGCCTGGGTGCCGATACGCGACTGGTGCGCACGGCCGCCCGCTTGCGCCGGGTGGGGCTGGCTGGAGTCGCCGGTGCTGCGCTGGCCGCGCTGGAGCCGGCCTTGCGGCGCAACTTGCTATCGGCCCGGCCGAGCTTGCGGGCGCTGGATGCACTCAAGCTGCGGTGGCTGCTGACCGAGCTATAGCGTGGACTCTACGAGTCCGCGCGTGGAAACGTTGCTCAATGCTGTCACGCGCGGACTCGCAGAGTCCACGTTACCTTTGGCGGCCGTTTTTCTGCCCGCGCCGTTGTCTGATTTGCTGCCTATTCACTTGCTCGACCTCGCCGCCGAGCACGCTGCCTACCAGACCGAGCTGGATGCCGCTTGGCGCGACACCGTGCAGCAGGCCGCGTTCATTCAGGGGCCAGCCGTGGGCAAGTTTGCCGCCGAGCTGGGTGCGCACTTGGGCGGCGCGCACGTGGTGCCCTGCGCCAACGGCACCGATGCCCTCACGCTGGCGCTCCTGAGCCTGGCCCTACCCCCCGGCACCGAGGTCATCGTGCCCGCCTTCACCTACGTGGCCACGCTGGAGGCCGCCGCGCTGCTAGGCCTGCGGCCCGTGCTGGTCGATGTCTTGCCCGACACCTTTAATATAGACCCGGCGGCGGTGCGGGCGGCCCTCACGCCGCGCACCGGGGCGGTGGTGGCGGTGCACTTATTTGGGCAATGCGCTGATTTGGAGGTATTAACGAATATCTGCCAGGCGGCGGGCGTGGCCCTAATGGAGGATAATGCTCAGGCGCTGGGCGCTATATTCACCTTTGCTAGCGGCCGCACAGCTTACGCGGGCACGGTGGGTGAGGTGGGCACTACCTCCTTCTTCCCCAGCAAAAACCTGGGCTGCCTCGGCGATGGCGGCGCGCTCCTCACCCGCGACGCGGCCCGCGCCAGCCTGCTCCAGCAGCTCGCCAACCACGGCCAGAGCCAGAAATACTACCACCAGCGTATCGGCCTTAACTCGCGCCTCGACACCCTGCAAGCTGCCCTGCTGCGCGTGAAGCTGCGCCACCTGCCCGCCGTCCAGGCCGCCCGCCAGGCCGTGGCCGCCCGCTACGACGCGGCGTTGCACGGCGCGGCTGGCCTGCAAATTCCGGCCCGCGACCCGCGCAGTAGCCACGTGTTTCACCAATATACCCTCACGGTGAAAGGGGGGGATAGGCGCGACGCGTTGCAGGCGCATTTGCAAGCGCACGGTATTCCCAGTGCCATTTACTACCCTCTGCCGGTGCAGCAGCAGCCGGCCTATGCGTACTTAGGCTACCAAATGGGCGGTTTTCCGGTGGCCGAGCGGCTATGCAAGCAGGTGCTGTCGCTACCCGTGCATCCGGGGCTGACGGCGGAGCAGGTGGAGTTTATAGCGGCAGCAGTAAAAGCTTTTTAATTCAGCACTTGCTTTTGTTAACTGCTGAGTGAACTCCGGTTCAGCCCGCATGTTCAACGTCATTGGGTATTGTTAAACAAATAAGGGAAAACTTTCGACTCGACTGCAAAGCTGCCTAATTTTCGGATTAGAGTTTTGTTTAACAAAGTACTACTCAATATCAGTGCGAAGAACAGGTTTATCGTTCGTTTTCGGTTGCGTTAAGGGGCGTGTAAAACTATCATTTCTCGCTGCTCTTACCACAACTTTGCTCCATAGCAGCAGGCAATCTGCTCAACTCCCGAGGCGGAGGTTTTACTTTTTTTAACAACACCCAACTATGGGGCCGCCTCCAGTTGTTAGATTAAGCCGCAGGAACGTTCATGCCTAATGCCACCGAGGGCAACATAATTAAAGAAGTATGTCAAACATGGAACAGCAGAATACACTGGAAGATGCGCTGGCGGATGGACAGGCCGGCAAAATATCAACGGAAGATTTTCTCAAAACACTTGTCAAGTCCCAGGTCTTCGTGCCAAGCCGGCAGGAAGTGCAGCCGGACGGCGCAGGGCTGGCTCCGCTCGTGCTGGAGCAGCAAGGAAAATCGTTTGTCGCTGTGTTTAGTTCTTCTGAACGCGCTCAATCTGCTGAGGGCCAAACTCTTTACTGCCTTCAAATCGTGTGCGGCGCACTTCTGCCGCGCCTGCCGCATGGCTACGGCCTGGTTATCAACCCTGGCTCTGCACTTGGCCTTCAAATTGATGCTGCCGGTGTCCAAAAGATTTACCGGGAGTTAGGGAGTGCAAGCTGAGTTTTTGCCCTTGATGGATAGCACGGTTTGGGAAGCCGAGCACGTCCGAGCCGGGATTACTTCGTCGGAATAGCATCCGGGCAAGCTAGGTGCGGTAAATTATTTTTTCTATCCTTGCCAGCCCCCAAACGCCTCGTTCTGACTGATAAACATCCCCGGCAAGCCAGAAACCAGATTGCAAGTCGGGTGAGCCCCCATAGTAGTCGTCAAATTGGTGATTGAACGGATGATGATAAACTGCGAGAAGCAAGTTGTGCGGTCGAAGATTATTGCCGTTAATCCTTGGGAAGCAAATTTCTGCAAAATCAAATTTTTTTGTTAAGCGCCCAAACAATAAAATTTTGAACTCTGAAACCTCTCCGCAAGCAAATCTTCTCCTGCAAACAACAATACTGGAAGACTACGTCGAAACGCTGCGCTTTACGTCGGATGGTAGGACGCTGGTAGGTGCCTTAACGCATAATGAGTTGACGCTCTGGCAGGTTTCAGCGGAGAAACTGGAGCAGCAGTTCTCGTTTCCGAGTGGGCTGAAGCGGCTTTACGACATCGCCCTTAGCCCCGATGGAACTCAGCTGGCGGCAGTCGGCGAGGCACAAGCGGGCCAGAGACAACTATCTATTTGGAAGCTGCCAAGCGGCGAAAAAAAAGACGAGTTCGGTTTTCCTGACGCTTATCTGCTTTCAGTTGCATTTTCTCTCGACGGTACTCGGCTGCTGGCAGCCGGAAGCAGGGAAACGCTGTATGTAGTTCACTTATTGACGGGAAAAATCGAGTTTGCCGCAGGCGAAGAACCCTTGGACGAGGATGAAGATTTTTGGGGGTTGGGCGAACGCAACACATCCATTGTCTTTCACCCGGATGGCAAAACCGTGCTAATTACTGCTTGCTTTCAAGCAGGGTCGCTGGTGGTTTTCTGTGAACTGGATACTCGGCGCAGCACGTTGACCCCACGCTCGGACTTGACGCTGGACCTGGTTTATGATGTGCTGACCCCGGCGGCCTTTAGTCCCGATGGACGCTTTTTTGCTTTTGCTGACTGGAACACCAAGTTGTACTCGTTCCCTGACCAGAAATTGACGGGCGTTTTCAGTCCAGAAGGCCAGCGTTTAGCGGAGCCGACCGGCAACCCCGTGGTGCGGAAGTTTTGGTCAAACGTATTGTTTACGCCCGATAGCCGAACTTTGCTTTGCGGCTCTCCCAACGGCAGCATCTTTCTTTGGGATGTGCCCTCGGGCCGCCTGCGCTAGACCCTGACCGGCCATAATGGCGGCGTCCTGGCCCTAGCCCTGGACCCCACCGGCACCCGGCTGGCCTCAAGCGGGCACGACAAGACCCTGCGGCTCTGGCAAATAGCCACTTGAATTAAAAATGATAACGTAAAAATTCCAAAATTCTTATTTTTTTATTGAAAATTTGGTTTTTGCTTACAAAACCATTCAAATCAAACGGTTCGGCACGCACGCCAAATAGGACCGGATAGACGTAGCCACCAGTTCATTTAGCTAGCGATGACCCTCCGCCTTCTCAAAACCGAGTAGCAGTACGACGACTACTGGACTGGCTGGACGAGTAGTTTGACCAGCAGGTGCCGCCCGACTCGCTTCTGGATAAGCAAATGCAGTTGGCCTTGCAGCTGGTAAAATCTTATGAAGACGCGTATCGCTTTATCCCGCCGCTACCCACGCTTCCAGGACTGGTGGAGAGCCCCACGCTTCATAAATGGCACGCTTGCCACCGGGTTACCCTAATTTCTGACGGGCATTAAAGGGCAAAATCAACCCCCTATGAAACTCGGCTGGCGGTTCGTTGAAGGAAAGCTTCTGGTGCTTCAACTGGTGGTGATACTGGGCTTTGCCGGGCTTGCGTTATGGATATGGTACCAAAACACGTATCTCTACCGACTAGCTACTAGTAAACCCTACCATTATACCGGGATAGGGTTTGCCCTGCTCTTCATTTTGGTAGCTGAAGCGTACAATTTGGTCTTTGTGCTTTCCCAGGTGCTGCTTTTATATCGTCGGCGAAAAGGCAAGCGAGGATGGCCGGGCACCACCTGGGTCGTGTTTTTGCTCAGCACCCTTTCTATTTGGTTGGCCGTGAGCGCCGCTTAACTGCACCTTTGCATTGCTTATGATGATTTTTTTGGTCAGCTAAATGGCCGATAGTTTTCCCGTTCGCTTCGCCATTTGCGGCGTGGGGCACATCGGCCGGCGGCACGCAGCGCTGGTGGCGCGCCACGCCGGGGCGGCGCTGGTAGCCCTTATTGACGTGCGCGACGAGTTGCGCGCCGGCCTCGCGGCCGAGTTTCTTGGCGTGCCGTTCTTTCTTTCGCTGGAAGAATACCTGCAAACCGGCCCCGCCGCCGACGTGCTCACCGTAGCTACGCCCAACGGCTTGCATGCGCCGCAGGCGGTGGCGGGCTTGCGCGCCGGCCTGCACGTGGTGGTCGAAAAACCCATCGCGCTGCGCAAAACCGACGCAGAATTAATTGTGCACACGGCGTTGCAAACCGGCCGGCTCGTCTTTGGCGTGATGCAAAACCGCTACTCGCCGCCTGCCGCTTGGCTCAAGCAGGTGTACGACGAGGGCCGCCTGGGCGAGGTATTTCTAGTGCAGCTCAACTGCTTCTGGAACCGCGATGCGCGCTACTACCAAGCCGGCGGCTGGAAGGGCACGCAGGCGCTGGATGGCGGCACGCTCTTCACCCAGTTCAGCCATTTCGTGGATTTGCTCTACTGGGTGTTTGGCGATATTACTAACATCACGGCCCGCTTTCGGGACTTCACGCACGCCGGCATTACCGAGTTTGAGGACAGCGGCCTGGTCACCTTCGACCTCGTGCGGGGGGGTAGCGGCACGCTCAGCTACAGCACCGCCGTGTGGGACCGCAACCTCGAAAGCTCCCTCACGGTGGTGGCCGCCCGCGGCTCGCTCAAAATCGGCGGTCAGTACCTCGATAAAGTGGAGTATTGCCACCTGCAAGATTACGCCCTACCCCCCCTGCTGCCCACCAACCCCGCCAACGACTACGGCCCCTACCAGGGCTCGGCCGCCAACCACGTGCAGGTGATTGAAAACGTGGTGGATACGTTACAAAAGCGCAGCTTCGCCACTACCAACGCGCTCGAAGGCCTGAAAGTAGTGGAGATAATCGAACGCATTTACGCCCTGCGCTAACTTGCCGCATGACTACCGATTTGGCCGCCCACTGGCACACCCTCCTTACCCCGCTGCTACCCGATTATGCCCGCCGCGAAGCTGAGTACCAGCGGCTGGTTGTCGCCTATTCGGATACCAGTCGGCACTACCACAACCTGGTGCACATCGCCAAGCTGCTGACGCAGGTAGCCCGCTTCCCGGTGCAGGATGCGACGGTGCTCAACCTGGCCATCTGGTACCACGATGCCGTATACAGCGCTCTGCGGCACGATAACGAAGCCCAAAGCGCCGACTGGGCCCTGCAGTTTCTGCCAGAAACCAGCCTCGAACCCGCCCGCCAGGCCCGCGTGGCTGACCTCATCCGCCGCACCCAGGACCACACCCAGCCCCAGCCGCCCGACGATGCCGACCTGCTGCTGTTTCTGGACGCCGACCTCAGCATCCTGGGCGCGCCCGAAGCGGCGTATGGGGACTATGCCCGCCAGGTGCGCCGCGAATACCACCTCGTGCCCGACCTGCTCTACCGCCCCGGCCGCCGCCAGGTGCTGGCCAAGCTGCTCGCCGCACCGGTGCTTTTTCACACCCCGAGTCTCCGCGCCGAGCTCGACGCGCCCGCCCGCCGCAACCTGCAAGCCGAGCTAACGGCCTGGGAAGAAGGTAACTTTAATGCTTAGTAGCCTGCGATTTAGCAATACGCTCATACGCCTTGCGCGTGAGGATTAGCAGCTGCTTCTTTTCCAGGTTGAAGAAGGATACGTAGTCTTGGCTCATCACCACGAGCTGCGTGCAGCCGGGCGGTGGGTAGAGCAGCGAATTACAGATGTCGGTGGCCGTGATGTAGGGATGGGCCGGTAGATGCGTGTGAAACATTTCCTTGATTTCTTTCTGCTCGATACTTTGGCTCATGGGCAGATAGGTGCTGTGCAAGCGCTCAGTGGCCGTGAGCCGGCCCGATTTATCGAAGGTTAGCAGGTGGTCGTTGCCGATGGGAACGATGCCGGCTTGCTGAGGGCCGGTTAGCACGTATACCCGCGTACCCGCTGGGCCGTCGAGCAAATCCAGGTTCAGCGACGTATTGGCCGGCACGGGAAACTCGTTGCGGTCGGCGTTGATTTTATCCAGCGCCGCTTGCCGAATACCAAACAAGCGCGCTTCGGTGGTCGTGAATGCGCCCACTGGCTGAAAATGACTGGTTTCGACGCGCACGTCCTGGCTAAGAAAAACGTAGCTGCCGATGAGCGGCGTGCCCGCACCGCCAGTCGAGCCCTTGGCCCAAAAAACAGTACATACCGAATCACCTCGAAAATAAGTGAGGTAGCCCCCAATTTGACTGCGGTCGATGGTAGTGGCCAGCATCAGGTCGGTGGCCACCCAGGAGGCGCGCTCCGATTGATACAGCTTCAGGCCCTCGGCCAAAATAGCCTCGGTGGGCGGCTCGGCGTTGGGCGAAGCCGAGGGGGTAGGGGCGATTAGGCCCACGAAGGCCATGAAAAGAGAAAGGTAGGCCACAGGGCAGACGAGTAAGGATTAAGACTAGGGCTTGCCCACGCACACTTAATGCCAGGCCGGCATGTAGGCCCCGAAAGCTTGCCAATATACCGGCCCACCGGCTTACGGCCCACCAAATCTTCACCCGCCGCCGTACCTTTGCTCCGTCGAACAGGCCTACCCGGCCCCGCTTGTTTTTATAAAGAGGCGCTGAGAGACAGGTTCTGCGACGCACCGGCACCCGTAGAAAGGCATTAGCCAACCCCCGACCCCGCGCGGAACGGTGCCAACCGAACCGGCCGCCAAACTATGGCGGCCCCAATAAAAGCCAGTGGCTCCTTCTGTTTTTTCGCCCGTTTATCGCAGTTTTTTTAGCGTTGCTGCCCCGTGGAGCCGGCGACGGGGGGTAGGCTGTTGTTGCTGAAAGTCAGCGGTGCGTCAGTAAGTTTTATCTGTTTTTTAGAGGGTTGACCAAGGCTGGCCGGGCGCGAATGCGTACCGGTCAGGCAAGTCAGTACAAGCCCGGAGTAGCCCTCCGCGCTACGTTAGTTTATGCTGAAAAAATCACTGGAGCTGCTGCGGCAGGAAGCGGCCGAGTCGGGCGCAGGAACTCTCAAACGAACGCTCAATGGCCTGAGCCTCATTGCCCTGGGGATTGGGGTTATCATTGGGGCGGGGCTGTTTTCGCTCACCGGCCTAGCGGCGGCCAACCACGCCGGGCCGGCCGTGACACTCTCCTTCGTAGTGGCGGCCGTGGGCTGCGCGTTCTCGGCCCTGTGCTACGCCGAGTTTGCGGCGCTGGTGCCGGTGGCGGGCTCGGCCTACACCTATTCCTACGCCACGATGGGCGAATTATTTGCCTGGATAATCGGCTGGGACCTTGTGCTCGAATACTCGGTGGGCGCCGCCACAGTGGCCATCAGCTGGTCGCAGTACCTCCTAAAATTTCTGGAAAAATATGGCCTGCACCTGCCCGCCCGCTTCGTGCTGTCGCCCTTCGAGTCGGCCACCCTACACGACGGCTCGGTGGTGCACGGCTACGCCAACGTGCCGGCTATGCTGGTGGTGCTGGCCATTACGGCGGTTATTATTCGGGGCACGTCGGGTTCGGCGTGGTTCAATGCGCTGGTAGTAGCTTTGAAAGTGGTGGTGGTTTTGGTATTTATTGCCTTGGGCTGGAAATACATCGACCCGGCCAATTACCATCCCTTCATCCCGGAAAATACCGGCAAGTTTGGCGAGTTTGGCTGGAGCGGCATTTTACGCGGGGCGGGGGTTATTTTCTTCGTCTTTATTGGCTTCGATATCGTAGCCACCATGGCCCAGGAAACTAAAAATCCGCAACGGAATATGCCCATTGGCATCTTGGGTTCGCTCATTGTCTGCACCATTTTATTCGTGCTATTCGGTTATGTGCTCACGGGCCTGGCAAATTATACCGAGTTCAAAAACAGCGCCGCGCCGGTGGCCATCGCCATTGAAAAAACGCCCTACGCCTGGCTCAGCGGGGCTATTATTCTGGCCATTCTCATCGGCTACACGTCGGTAATATTGGTCGATTTATTGGGGCAGTCGCGGGTATTTTTCTCGATGTCGAAAGATGGTCTCCTACCCCCCGCTTTTTCCCGCATCCACCCCAGGTTCCGCACGCCGGTCCAGTCCAATCTGCTGCTGGGCGCGTTCATTGCCGTATTTGCGGGCTTCGTGCCCATCAACATCGTGGGCGAAATGGTGAGTATCGGCACGCTGCTGGCCTTCGTGATGGTGTGCCTGGGTATTATTATTCTGCGCAAAACTGACCCCGACGCGCCGCGTAGCTTCCGCACGCCTTGGGTGCCGCTGGTGCCTATTCTGGGCATTATTACGTGCCTGGTCATGATGGCCAGCTTGCCTTGGGAAACCTGGCTGCGCCTGGCCGTGTGGCTGGCCATTGGGCTGGCTATTTACTACGGCTACGGGAAGAAACACAGTAAATTGCGGCAGGCGGCCGAAGGAAAAATACTGGAATAAATAGCCTATTAGGGGCATGCTGGCGAACATTTATACGCCCGATTACCTTATAAAAAGCCGCCCCGATAGTTTGCCAGAGCGGCTTTTTTAGTATTCTATGCCCGAGTCTCTCACCGCCCAGCAAATCGACCGCATTATTGAAATGGCCTGGGAAGACCGCACGCCCTTCGAGGCTATCTTAGCGCAGTTCGGCCTGGCCGAAGCGGAAGTTATTGTTTTGATGCGTCGCGAGTTGAAGCCTGCCTCCTGGCGCCGCTGGCGTGCCCGCGTGCAAGGCCGTGCTACCAAGCACCAAGCCAAAAGTGCCGTTGAAGGTGCCCGCTTCAAATCAGATTTGCAGCGGGTAATTACGGGTAATAAAATCTCAAAACGAGGATAGTTCAAGGGCTTAATTTCCTGGCTATTACTTACACGGAAATGATTTCAAATGCCAGTTTATTTCCCTACCCCCACCTTACGTGCTAACGCCGTTACTTCAGGTACCCAGCCGCTTAGCAGCAATCCTGCGCTGTAAAGTATCGTGAGCACCCCGCCGCGCAGCAGTAGCGTTAGCCAGATATTGGGGGGGGTAGGCAGCGCCCAGGCTATTACTGCCGAGCCGCCCGCCAGTGCTAGGATGTAGGCAATGCGCCGGTCAAACGGCTGCCAGCCGAAGCTGCGCCACACAAACCAGGTGCGTACCAGGTTGAGGGCCACCAGCGCCAGCGCATTTGAAATAGCTGCCCCCGTAAGGCCCAGCCGGGGAATCAATAAAGCATTGAGGATAATAATGCTCACTGCTAGCCCCACGTTGAAGAGCAGGTCATACCGGTAGCGCGGGCTCGTGACCACAATGATGCCGTTTACGCCCGTGATGCCGTCGGTGAGGCGGCCGGCCAGCAGCAGCAGCACCGCCACTGAGCCGGCGGCATATTCGGGCCGGTGAATGAGGCTGTATATAAAAGGCAAATTGAGCCCGATACCCAGCGCCAGGTAAGCGCCTAGCGCCGTGGTGAGGCGCGTGGTGCGGCGGTAAAAATCCTGCATCTTATCTGCTGCGCCGTCCTTCCAATACTCGGCAATGAGGGGGTAGGCGGTTTTGTACAAGGCCCGAAACGGCACCGCCAGCGCCATGCTGATATTGAGCGCGATGTTATAGATACCCGCGTCGGCAAAGCTGTGCGAACCCAGCATCAGTGAGTCGATGGTAACTAGCAGCGTGCCCGAAATATTACCCAGCAGCGCATAGCCGCCGAAGCGCACCAACTCGCCCACCGGCCGCACCCGCAGCACCGCCCGCGTGGGCCGCAAATGCAGCTCCCCAATAAAGCCTAAATACCCCAGCAGCAGCATCGAAAT
Organism: Hymenobacter psoromatis; assembly: GCF_020012125.1. Classification (NCBI taxonomy): domain Bacteria; kingdom Pseudomonadati; phylum Bacteroidota; class Cytophagia; order Cytophagales; family Hymenobacteraceae; genus Hymenobacter; species Hymenobacter psoromatis. The sequence continues at coordinate 2,328,304 of NZ_JAIFAG010000001.1, read as the reverse complement.
GAGCGCGTAGCAGCCCAAATACGCCAGCACAAACGTATCGAACGACCAGTAGCCCGCGCCATACAGCAGCGCCGAGCCCACGATGAGCAGGCGCTGGAGCACGTCGGTCAGAAAGGAGGAGAACGAGGTGTGAAACAGTGACTTGGTGTAAGCTTCGAGTAAGTTGTAGAGTAAAATGCACAGCGCCAAACCCAGCATTACGCCGTAGTGCGCGCCCAGCATCCCGGCATCGTGCGGGTACCAGCGCAACACTAGTGGCTGCCCCAGCAACAAAGCAACCACTACCCCGCAAAATACCCCCAGCGGCACGCCTAGCAGCAGCGGCAAAAATCCCGAATGTCCCGTCTCCCGGTTGCGAAAATAGGGAAAATACCGCAGCGTGGTGTTCGTAAAACCCAACGCCGACACCAGCGCGCCCATCGTGGCCAATGACACCAGCACCGACAGCAGCCCCAGCTGCGCCGGTGCCAGCAGTCGCGGCAGCACCAGCGTGGTATTGACGAAGCCAATGCCCAACCCGGCGTAGGAAATAAGTGTGTTGCGCAGACTCTGCCGCCGAACGATACCCAATTCGTTGAGTTAAAAGGTGAGAGTTAAGGATTAGCCAGGAGTTATTTCCTCGGCAATTTCGTGGCCGGTGAGGAAAGCCGCGCCCTGCTGCTGCAAATAGCCCATAATTTCGTGAAATTGTTGGGGGCCGTTCTGCGTATTGTTCGGGTCAAAATTCTCATTGTGCCAAAGAACAGTAGCTACGCCGCCGAATTTTCTTATTTCGGCAAATACGGGTTGTAAAAAAGGTAAAATTTCCTCTGGCACAAGCTGTAAGTAAGCTGGATGGTGCAGGGTAGTATCCATTACTACCAGCGGAATTTCCAGAAAAGTGGCCGCCCGCCCGGCAAAAAAATTAAAGGGATAAAAAGGTTGGCAATAACTGTTACGAAACCCTACGTGCTCGGCAAAACCCAACGTGCTATCATACCTGAAACCAGTTTCTTCTACCACGAAAATCGTGTAGCGTGGTGCCCAGCTCAGGTAGTGAAAGCGCAGCCCGCCGACTAAATAATTCGCCTCCGACTCGTCGCGCAATTTGAGCGCGTTGGTGGCCGTGCCGAGGCTGCCGTGCATGGCTATCTGGCAGCCCTGCTGGCGCAGGGCGTGGAAGCGTTGCCACAGCGCCGTAGTGAGTGGATAATCGGCGTTGGGCGTGCCGTTTAGGGCTTTTTCAGCGCTGGGTAAGATGAAAAAGGTAGATTTTGCTCCGTACTTGGCCGTGGCGGCGGCCACGGCCTCCAGGTTGTCCCAAGCGTCGGGCTGGGTCAGGTGCCGCCATAGCCGCTGGCCGAAAAGCCAGAATCTACCTTGCTGCAAAGCCGTTTTGGCGGGTGCTTTCCAGGCGCTGTGCAGGCGGTCTACATCGTGCGAGATGAATGCCGCAAACTCCGCCTGCTGGCTGCCCCAGCGGCGCAGGGCCAGCGCCTGGCCACCCACGTGCTCAATGGCCGTTTTTAGCACACTGAAATAATAGTTGACTACCGGCAGCATCACGAAATTATAGCTTCGCTGCACGCTCGCCGCGTAGGGAAAACGCTGATACTGGTCGCGCTCCGAGGAAAAATATTCTTGCCAGCCGCTCAATAAATAAAACGCCGCCGAAATAATATCCGCCGAAATAAAAACCTTGTGTTTTTCAAAAATAAGCAGTGGATTTTCGACTGAATTATCAAAGAAAAAAGGTACTTGCTGGCCCTGCCACTCGCGCCAGCACGGAGCGGGGGGGTAAGGGTTTATTTCGTTGAAGAAGTCGCCACTCAGGTCCGCTATTTCCACCTCAGGCCGTGTGGCCGGGTAGCCCACCGCCACGGCCTGTGCGCCGGGGTAGGCGAGAGTAAAATGCTGGAGCACGTAGGCCAGGCGCGTCTCCGCGGAGACGGGCACAGGGGCGGGCGACGGCAGAATGGGGGCGGGCATGAAGCCGCAAATTACGCGCCGCCGGGCGGGGTAGCCAACCATTCTGCCAGCCGGCGCAGGGCCAGTACTTGGCTGTGGCCTTCATCAGGCGTGCCCAGCGTGGCATTGTAGTAGGTCGCGCGGCGGTAGAGGTCGGGGGCCTTGTGCCGGGCCAGGCGGGTGAGGGCGGCGGCCAGTTCGGCGTGCGAATGTGCCCACTCGCTGAGGCCGTGGGCGGCGTAGCCGTAGTAGTCGGCCAGGGTGGGACTCGGCGAGAAGCGGTAGTACACGCTGGCCACGTTGAGCAGCGTGGCTTCGAGGTGAGTGCTGGTGTCGGCGGCCACCAGCGCATCGTGCTTTTGCAAAAACTCAAACACGTTTTCCTGGTGCGGGTCTGACCAGCGCAAGGGGGGTAGGGCCTGGCGCAGGGCGCTGAAATCGCGGCGGTCACCGGGGTGCGGGCGCAGCGTGAAGATTAATTTCGGCAGCTCGCGCAGTAGGTAGGCCAGGGTATCGGCCACGGCGGGCAGCTCGTCGAGCAGATTGCAGGCCACGGCCACGCGGCGCACGGCCGGCGCGAGATTGCGCTCCGCCAGAAAAGCGTCGGCCTTAGGCATTCCTACCAGTTCGACGCGGCCACGCACGGGGCCGCACTGGCGGTATTTGTCCAGCGCATCCTGGCCTTCGAGCAAGCTCAAATCAAAGCTCAGGGGTGGGAAATTGGTGCTCACGCTGGCGTGCTGCACGTAGGCAGTGGGTACACTCTCGGCGCGGCAGGCCAGCAGCAGGGCGCGGCTGTCGTCGTTGTGGTCGTTGGCAAATATCACCGCCCGCGGCCGGTAGTGCCGCAAGGCCCGCCGGTACACCTCGTAGTAGCCCACGGCGTAAAAAACGAGGTCGAAAAACCGCGTGGCCCGGCTGCCCACCAGCCGCCGTAGCCCAAGCAGCGCCGCCGGATACTGCCCGTAGTACAGAATTTTGCGCCGCAACGAGAGTCGGTTTACTACCCCCCCGTAGCGCCCGATATTCTTGCCCTGGCCCGCCACCAGCACCGCATCGGGCCGCGCCTTAGCAATGAACTGCAGCGCCTCATAATTATTGGCGCTCACCACGTAGAGCCAGGTCGCGCCCGCCAGCTTATCGGGGTTTTTAATGAGTTGAAACACATTGCCCACCAGCCGCAGTACTGCGTAGCCGGCCACCCGCGCCAGTCGCCGGGCCGGGTTGGCGGGCGAAATAGCTTCTAGTAATTCTGCTGGAAAATGAGCAAAATGGTCAGTAAAGCGAACGTATAAAATATCCCGCAAGCGATGCGGAAAATCAACTGGTTGGGCAGTTGCCAGACAAATAGGAATGGCCGAGCTATCCAATATGCCGAACCAACATAAAGGCTTCCGCCAGCGACTGACCCGTTACGACGCCCCAGCGCTGGGCTAATAGCCGTAGTGCCTCCGGCGAACGTGGATGGGGGTAAGGCCGCTTTTCAAACTCGTAAGCTTCCATGCCCGCAATTTTGGCTGCTACGTCTTCCTCGGTTACCGTTAAAAAGAAATTAGGAAGAAAAGGCTGCGGATAGCTAGCTGCCTGCCACTCAGTAGAGGATGGAGTTTCGCAGGCTAGAATAGTGCGCATAGGCTCGCCGGGCAATGGACGGCAGGCCGTTACGACAGCCTCAAAGGTGCGGCGGTGGTCAATATTAGTGTCGCCGCCGTGGTGCGTAAAAACTAGGGTAGGCTGAAAAGATTCCTTCTCTTGTTCCACCACTTTGATGATATCCAGTAAGTTTACCGAATCGAAGCGGTTGTCGGCAAAGTCGTAGATACCCGTGGAGGCGTAGCCGATAGCTGCCGCCGCTCGCCCGATATTGGTGCGGTGGGTAGCTAAGTCGGCCGCCCACCGCTCACTGTCGCGGGTGGTGGAGCGGGAGGTAAGACCCTCGCCCAGAATAATTGCGCGCGCCTCGCAGCCGTGACGCTGCACCAAGCGATGAATGCTAGCTCCTAAGCCCAGTAACTCATCATCTGGATGAGCTACTACCACCAAAACCTTCTGATTGTCAATGTTAAGGCAGGTCATTAGGCGAATAAAGTAGACGGCGATATTCTTCTGGTAGTACTGATGAAAAAGGCTTGCCGGTGAAAAATTTAATACCTCGCCGCCGCAAATAATCCCGGAAGTCTTCTTCTATGCGCGTGAAAGTACCTTGGGTTTTTAGCGTACTCAAGTTAAAAATCACCTCATTACAGCGGATAAGATGCTTATCCTCATCATAGTGCAACTCAGCTTGCAGGTCTTTGTAAGCAGCTAGCTCAATATAATCGTGCAGAACCTGCCGCATCAAGTTTGCATTGCGCGCCGGGTTATGGCTAGGATACACATTTTCTTTTAACACCCTCACCGGAATACCACCGGCCAAGCAACCATCAGGTAAATCTTTGTTGATAAGCGTATTAGTGCCAATAACTACGTTATTACCAATACGCCGGTTGGGTAATACTGTAGAGCGCGCCGGCAGCCACACATGGTGCCCGATGCTAACGGGTCCAAAATCAGCCGGAAAGCCGTCCAGAATGGGTAGAAACGAGCCGTGCGTCCACACTGCTACATCTTCGCCAATGCCCACGTGCTCGCCAATATCAATGCGGTGATTAGTATTCAGAGTAATGCGCGCGCAAATCATAGAGTATGAACCTACGGTGAGGTGAGCATCGGGGCTGAATTTGCCACCATGTCCTACCGTCACGTGCGAGTCCCAAAATATATATTCTCCGAGCTTAATAGTGCGGGCCGTCAGCGTATTATGACTGCCAATAGTAGTGAGCATGCCAATTTCCAGGCGTTGGCCCACCAGGAAAGCATTATGAGACCCAATCGTTACGTCGTCGCCAATAATACATTCCGTAGCCCGGATGGCCGTATGCGGGCCAATCTGGACATTGTGACCCAGTTGGAGATGCTCGGCAATGATGTAGCTGCCGTTTTCAAAGCGGTGAATTTGCATAGAATAGGGTCGATTAGGGTGGAAATAGGTTGCACAAATAAGGCAGCCTCCGCCCGTACGTTAATCGGAGTGTACTAGGAATTACTAGAGCATATCCCAGCCAAGAGCGGTGCCTCGGCGCAGGTTGCGCCGAGCGGGTCGGCCTAGCACTTGCGGTAGTAAATGGGGGGGTAGGCCGTAGCCCGGCCGGATAACCCGCACGTTGTCGTGGGTAAGAGTCTCGCCCTCAGTCACATCTTGCACCACATAAAGGGAGCGCCGAAAGGCCAGCGACTTGCGCTCGGCCGGGGTAGGACCGTAGAATACCTGGCCAAGTGCCTGGTGCGCCTGGCTGCACTCCTGCACGAGGCGTGCCATTTCGGCGGGCTCCAGCGAAAAAGAGGCGTCAGGGCCGCCGTCGGCGCGGCTCAGTGTCAGGTGCTTCTCAATAACGGTAGCCCCAAGCACGGTAGCGGCGATACTCACGCCAGTGCCCAGCGTATGGTCGGAAAGACCCACTTGGCAGTCGAATAGCTCGCGTAGGTGTGGAATGGTGTGTAAGTTAGTATCATGCGGTTTGGCGGGGTAGGTGCTGGTACATTTGAGTAATACCAGTTGCTCGTTGCCTTCGGCCCGCACGATGCTGACTATGCGTTCTAAATCGGCTAAGTTGGCCATGCCGGTCGAAACAATAATGGGCTTGCCCGTCTGGGCCGCTCGCCGAATAAGTTCGGGCCAGTTATTCTCAAACGACGCGATTTTAAAGGCCGGACAGCCTACGCCCTCTAAAAACTCGATGGCCTCGATGCCAAACGGTGAGCTGAAGCCCACCATGCCGCGTTCTTGGGCGCGAGCAAAGATGGCGGCGTGCCACTCAAAGGGCGTAAAGTTGGTGGTATACAACTCGTAGAGCGATTGGCCTTCCCAATCCTGATTGGCTCCGCGCACCACAAAATCCGGCTCCCTGCTATCGAGTGTCAGCATATCGGGCGTACTAGTCTGTATTTTCAAGCCTTGGCAGCCCGCATCGGCGGCTGCATCCACAATAGCTAGGGCGCGTTCCAGGGACTGGCCGTGGTTACCCGACATCTCAGCAATAATAAACGGCGGCTGGCCGGCCCCGATGCGATGGCCTCCCAACGTAATCTCTTGCATAATAAATAGTTAAGAATCAAGTGGAAAATCGAGCCGAAAAGTTTCATATACTTTCCCATGCAAAGTAACGGCCGCCTGTCGTATAAACCGCAGCCGCTCAAATACCCGCGCCGAGGTAATGTTGCCGGCCTGCACCTGGCCTACTACAGCCCCACCCGCTAGCGCCGGCCGCTCATGGCGCAGCCGTTGCAGGGCTCGCTTTAGTAGTACCGCGCCTAAGCCCTGTCCCCGGTAGGCCGCGGCTACTGAATAATCAAGGAGGCCAGGTTGGCTAGGTGCCTCGAATTCAATTCGAACCTGGCCCACCGGTTCGCCAGCGGCAGTGGTCATAATATATAAGTAAGCGTCGGTATCTTGCAGTCGTTGGCTAAACCACGCCACATGAGTGGGCCAGCTAATGGGTTCCGAGTGAATGGCGTGGTAACGCACCGCCGGGTCGTTAGCCCAGTCGAAATAGCGTGCCGCATCAGCGGCGGTAGCCCGGCGCACGGGATAGCGCTGGTAAGCCGCAAGCTCCGCAAAAATTTTCTGTAGCCGTTGGTTGGCCAAGCCATCGAACAGCTTGCGCTGCCGGGGCAATTGGTGGGCAGCCAGCATGGCCAACTGGGATTCGGGTAGCATAAGACCATCGGCCAAGGGTAGGGCTAATTCGCCCCGCACCAGGAATTCGAGCAGCGCCCGCTGGTTGTCGGCTGTGGGATGCAGCAGTACCGCGCCGCCCGCCGCGCAGCACTCGTAAGCTACGCCGCTGGGTGGGCAGACGAAAACCTGGCAGGTCCGCAACAAAGAGGCTAATTCAGTAGCAGATATATTTCTGTAAAATGATACTAATGGCCCGTAAGTACGTGCCGCAACTTGCAGCGTGGCTTGGTGGGGGTAGGCCGCCCCCGTTACAATCTCCAAGTGATGGCTCGGAAATTGCTCCCGTAGGCGAGGTAATAAGGCCAGCGTTTGGTTAGTCGGGTCTGCCCCACCCATATTAAGGAACAGTCGCGGTGGTGAAGTAGCAAAATGGTATTGTGAGCGTTGCCAAAAGGCAGGTCGTAGCAGCGCATAAGCCGGCCCCAGGCAAAGGCGGGCCAGTGGTACCTGGTCGTAGACCGCTGGCCCTACCCCCCCCGCTTGATTAAGCACCACCGAAGCCCAATTGGGCGGCGTAATCAAGTCATCTAAGCAAACCAGGGCGGCCCCTGTCGCCGCTAGTAGGCATTGGTAGGCGGGCGAAAAGTGATAGCCATCGAGTACCAAAATATCGCTGGGGCGTAGCCAACTAGCTAACCAAGCGGCCTCGGGTAAACCAGCCGAAATAGCCAGCGGTACTTGCCGCACAATTAATGCTGCCGCTACTATCTGTTGCCGTAGTGCCGACGTGGGGTTTCGAAGAACAAAAATCTTTTCAATCGCCGGCTGCAATGCTTGCGCTAGCGCCTGGCAGCGCACCACGTGGCCCAGACCGGTAGCCGGGTTGCCATCGGCCCGAAATATTACGCGGCTACTAGGAAGTAAAGAATTGAAAGCAGACACCAAGTGTGAAAGTAAGGATAAGCAATTTCAGGTCGCTATCGGATTGGTTGGGAAAAGTAAGTTAAGAAAACAAATAAGAAGTTGCGAAGTAAGGAATGCCTCCACTGTAATTTTGCTGGACTACCATAAGCGAGTACCTTATTTTTATTTATGAAGAACACCTACTTTCAAGCTGCCATATTATTGCTGGGCCTGCTTACTTGCGTAGCTCCTAGTGCCAGCCGAGCCCAGGGCCAAGCGCAAAACTGGTACTTCGGCGACCATGCGGCAGTACGCTTCAATGCAGGTGGCCCGGTGGCCCTCACCGATGGCGCACTGGTAAGCTATGAGGGCTGCGCTACCCTGTCTGACCCTAGTGGCCAACTATTGGCCTACTCTAATGGGGAGGCGGTTTGGGATAGGCAGCACAAGGTTATGCCTAACGGGGCCAGCGGCTTGGGCGGTCATAATTCAGCCTCCCAAAGCTCGCTGCTGTTGCCCTTGCCTGGTAGCTCAACTAAAGTCTATCTTTTCTGTCAAGATGCTATTGACAATGACTTAGTGGGCGGATTGCGCTACTCTGTCTTGGATTTTACGCTGCGCGGCGGTTTGGGCGATGTTACCACTACAAAAGGAATTATACTACCAACGCCTACGGTAGGGGGTAGGGTGACGGAAAAGATGACGGCCGTGCGCCATGCCAACGGGCGTGACTATTGGATAGTAGTACACGGCTGGCAGTCAAATGCCTTTTATAGTTTTCTTCTATCACCCACTGGCGTAGCCGTGGCCCCGATAACCAGCGCTGTGGGCTCTGTACATCAAGGTGGCGGGAGCTTTTTTGGCGATGGCAACGCGATAGGCTGCATGAAGGTGTCGCCCGATGGTAAGCACTTAGCCCTAGCTAAGCGGGATGATTTAACTGAACTCTACGACTTTGATAATGCTACGGGGCAGGTGTCAAACTACATGCCGCTGCAAGCCAGTTCTTATAACTACGGAATAGAGTTTTCGCCAGATAATTCGCGTCTGTATGTATCCTTAGTTTTAAATGGCCAGATACTTCAATACAATCTACAAGCGGGGTCGGCGGCGGCCATCCGAGCCTCGGCTATGGTGGTTGGAACGGGTAATGGACGATTTGGCAGCCTTCAACGGGGGCCAGACGACCGCATTTACGTAGCAGCCTTTACTAGTAATTACTTAGATGTAATTTCAAATCCTAATGCGTTAGGTATGGCTTGCAACTACCAGGTTAATGCAGTGTCGCTAGGTGGTAAAATAGACCAAAATGGTTTGCCTAATATGCCAAATGCGTTTGCCGCCCCAATTATTACTGTCGCCTTTACTAGCAATCCCACTTGTGCGAATGCTGCGGTCAGCTTTGTTGCTACTACTACGCCCGTAGTACCTACTGCTACCGCCACTTGGAACTTCGGCGACCCAGCTTCGGGCAGCGCGAACACGACTACGGGCTTCACCCCCACGCACGTGTATGGCCAGGGTGGTACTTACCAAGTGACGCTGGCAGTGTCATATCCGGGGCTGGCCACGCCCCTTACCGTCACCCAGGCCGTCACGGTAGCACCATTGCCGCAAGTGCGGCTGGGGCGCGATACAACGCTGTGCGGCAGCCAGTTACTACTATCGGCCGGCGCGCAGCCGGCCGGCGCTACCTACCGCTGGCAGGATGGCAGTACCAGCGCTACCTACCTGGCCAGGGCCAGCGGGCGCTACCGGGTGGCCGTAACTTCGGCGGCCGGCTGCACCAGCACCGACTCGTTGCGCGTGACCCTAAATATCGCGCCTACCCCCCGCCTGCCGGCCGATACTACCGTCTGCGCCGCCTCCGTGCTGTTGCGGCCGGGCGGGCAACTGGCCGGCACAACTTATCGCTGGCAGGATGGCAGCACCAGCGCCACGTATCTGGCTCAAAGCAGCGGCACGTATACCGTGCAGGTGACCACGCCGCAAGGCTGCATCGCCACGGCTACCAGCCAGGTGCAACTGGGCCAGGCCCCGGTAGTAAGCCTAGGGGCCGATACGCTGGTGTGTCCCAACGCGGTGTGGACCCTGCGCACCAATCCGCAGCCAGCCGGCACCCTGTTTCGCTGGCAAGATGGCTCTACTGCCCCCACCTACGTGGCGCACGGGCCGGGTCAATATTCGGTGCAAGTAAGAACCTCAACCGCCGGTTGCTCGGCTAGCGCTACGCAAATAGCCAATGCGGCTAGCTGCCCGGTAGTAATTCCAAATATCATTACTCCCAACGGCGACCAACAAAACGAGTTTTTTACCCTCAAAGGGCTCACGCCGGCCGACTGGCACCTGAGCATTTTTGACCGTTGGGGCCGCCAAGTGTACGAGCAGGCTCGTTATGACAATCAATGGAATGCCATGGGCCAGGCATCCGGCATCTATTACTATTTACTTAAAAATGCGGGCACCGGCGAATTCTACAAAGGCTGGGTTGAGGTAATGCGAGGCAACTAATTTACCGTTGCACGTTATTCGCGTTCACGGCCGCCAACCAGGGGTAGCGGGCCAGCAGCGCGGGCAGCCCGGCCGGGTCGGTGAGCGAAAAATTGCTCCCCAGCTGCATAAACAGCAGGCTTAAAAAAGCGTAGTCGCTTGGGTAATCCACGGTGAGGCGCAGCGCCGCGACGGTGGGCTCCACAGCCAGCGCCAGGGTTTCGAGGCGGAACAACTCGGGGTGGCGGCGTAGGTAGGGCGTCACGTGCTCGCGCTCGTCGGGCTGTCGGGCTTCGGCGTGGGCGCGGCGCAACGCGGTGGCGCTAAGCACCTCCATATTAGTGCCTAATGGCAGGCCGCTAGTGTGGGTATAGTCGGCCCCAGTGGCTAGGTGATGGGCCACAGCTGCATCCAAAAACGCCGGGTCAATGGCCGGATTATCCCCCGTGAGGCGCACCACGGTGGTAGCCGGCAGCGCCGTTTCCAAAGCCCCTGCGAAGCGGCTCAGCACGTCAGTTTCCGAGCCCCGAAACACGCCTACCCCCAGCCGGCCGGCTAGCGCGGCCAACTCCGCATCTGGTGGCGCAGTAGAGGTAGCCACCACGATTTGGGTGATAGAAGCCGCCTGCCGCGCCCGTGCTACCACGTGGCCCAGCAGCGTGTGCTCATCAGTAGTGGCCGAGAGGGGTAGGGGTAGCCGCGATTTGCCCGGCAGCCGCGACGACCCCAGCCGGGCTTGAATGAGCGCGATGGTCATGACTTCTCGTTTTAAATAAGAGTAAATAAGAACGTCATGCTGAACGTAGAGATGCTTCTTTCGGGACGCCAGATGAGTATGACACGTTCTTGCGCCGAAATCTACCGAATTGTCCAGCCGCCATCCACCACTAGGTTGTGGCCAGTCACGAAGTCCGCGGCTTTGGAGCTGAGAAACACGAAGGCCCCAGCCAAATCCTGCGGCTCACCCACCCGGCCCAGCGGAATGCGCTGCCGCAGCTCGCCCTCAAACTCTGCGTTCTCCCGCACCTTGTCGGCTGGAAAGGCTCCCGGCGATACGCAATTAACTTGAATATGCTCCGGCCCCAGGTATGAAGCGAAGTACTTGGTTAGCTGAATCATCGCTGCCTTGCCGGCCCCGTAGTGCGGCGGGTTCAGAAACTGCGGCGCGTCAGCATAGGCTCCAAAGTCTGGCGCGACTACGCCGTACATGGAGGCCACATTGATGATTTTGCCGCCGCCCGCCTCCCGCAGGTAGGGTAGCACCTCGCGCAGGCAGCGATAGGCGGTACCCACTGAGCCATCGAGGCCCAGCGCGAAATCGGCATCGGGCAGCGCATCGGGCTGCTGCCCCCGGCTGTAATAGGCGTTATTAATAAGCACGCCCGGCGGCCCAAACTGGTCGAAGCTTTGCCGAAAAGCCGCTTGCACCGAAGCCGTTTCAGCCACGTCGCAAAAAATGAAATGCAGATTTTCAGGGCTCTCTCCGAAAGCAGCGGTAAACTTTTCGCCGCTGCGGCCCAGCACGACCACCCGCGCCCCGTGGGCCAGCAGGCCCGCCGCAATGGCCCGGCCCAGGTGCCCGTAGCCGCCCGTCAGCAGCACGGTCTGACCGGTAAGGTCAAATATGGTTTGGTAAAAAGTGGCGGTTAGGGGCGCGGCGGCCATGCGTAGGGCAGAATAAAGGTGTCGGAATCTTCCGCCAGCTCGGTCAGGACCGGACGCAGCTTTTCGGCGGCGGCCAGGTACGCGGCGGCGGCCAGATTCTCGTGCAAATTAGCCACCGAATCAACCCCAATCACCGCCCGCGCCACGCCCGGCGCGCCAGCTGCAAATAGCAGCAGTGCCGCCGGCAGTGGCACGCCCGCCCCAGCCGTCAGCGCGCGCAGCCGCGTCAGCTTGGCGGCCAACGACTGGAAAAAGGAGGGTAGCGCCGCCGGCTCGCGCAACAATAAGCCTTGCAAAAATGCCGACCGCACGTGCACTTCCACGCCCCACGCCGCCAGCCGGGGCAATACCGCCGTAAAGCGCTGGTCAAGCACGTTATACGGTACTTGCACCAGGTCCACATCCCAGCCTTCGGCCAGCAGCCATTCGGCCTCGTGCGGGTGGTAGAGCGACACGCCGATGCGCCCTACCTGCCCCGCCGCTCGCGCCGCTTGCAGTGCCCGCCAGGCCGTCGGCTCGGCTTGCAGCGGCCCGAAAGCATGGAACAAGACGCCATACAACCGGCTCCGTCGCAGCCGGGCCAACGACGCGGCCAAGTGCCATACTACCTCGGCCGGCGGTCCGGCGGGTAGCTTGGTAATTATCTCAAAGCCACTGTCTTCTTTCAGAATTTCCCCTAGCCGCGCCTCACTATTGCCGTAGGCGGCGGCCGTGTCGAGCAGGGTGAGCCCGGCGGCGCGGGCGGCCGCCAGCACCTCGGCCACGGCCGCCGGGGTGGGCTGGCCGGCCTCATTATTAAGGCCGTAGGCCAGGCCAAACTGCGCCGTGCCCAAGGCCAGCCGGCCAGTCAGCTCGCGCAGTTGAGTGGGGGTAGGGGCCGCATTCACAAAGTGGGATTGTGCGCCACGAACTCGCGCACGCAGTCAATTACGTAGCCTTGCTCCTCGTCGGTGAGGGTAGGGTAGAGCGGCAGGCTGAGGCAGCGGGCGTAATACGCCTCGGCGTGCGGAAAATCGCCGAATTTCCAGCCCAGGTTTTCGTAGTATGGCATGCGGTGCACGGGCACGTAGTGCACCTGCGCCAGGATATTTTTGGTGCGTAAAAAGTCGTAGAGCCCGCGCCGGTTGGCCACCTGCACCACGTAGAGGTGGTAGGCGTGGCCCGGCCGGCCGGGGGCCAGCACCTCCACGCCCGGCAGCGCCGCAAAGGCGGCATCGTACTGCGCGGCCAGTGCGCGGCGGCGCGCCAGGCCGGTCTCGGCGCGGGCCAGCTGGCTGAGACCTAGCGCACAATTAATATCTGAAATGCGGTAGTTGTAGCCCAGCTCCTGCATTTCCATGTACCAGCCGCCCTCGTCCTGGCGCAACAGGCCGGTGGCTTCGCGCTCAATGCCGTGGGTGCGCAGCCGGCGCAGGCGCTGGTACAAGGCCTCGTCGTTGGTGGTCACCATGCCGCCCTCGCCAGTGGCGATGTGCTTGACGGGGTGAAAGCTGAAAATGGCTAAATTAGCCAACTGCCCGCTACCGCACTGCTGCTCAACGCGCTGGCTATCCACAAAAAAGCCACCCGGCGCGTGGCAGGCATCCTCAATCAGCCAGAGGCCAAACTCGTCGGCCAGCGCCCGCGCCGCCGCCATATCCACGGCCAGCCCAGCAAAATCCACCGGAATTAAGCCTGTGAAATACTCTTTTGGATGCGCTTCGAGCAGATGCCTAACCGCTTGCAAGTCAATTAGTCCGGTAGCCGGGTCAATATCGGCGAAATGCACTTCGCCGCCGCAGTAGCGCACGCAGTTGGCCGAGGCGGCGAAGGTGATAGGGGTAGTAATGACGCGCTGGCCCGGCTGCACGTTCAGCGTCAGCGCGCACAGGTGCAGGGCGGCCGTACCGTTGCTCACGGCCACGGCATACTTTGCCCCCACATAGGCCGCGAATTTCTCCTCAAACTCTGCCACGCGCGGACCCTGGGTCAGGAAATCGGAGCGCAGCGCGGCCACGACGGCGGCTACGTCCTCGTCCGTAACGTGCTGGCGGCCATAGGGTAGCGTTTGCATAAATTATAACTTTTTGATAGAGATTAAGGCTTACACAAAATCGGTTGTCGTTGCCGCGTCCTTGCTTGCTGCGCAATATCCTCGCCATGACAACCGATTTTGTGTAAGTCATCAAACTAACAACTCACGAAAACGATGGGTCCACATGCAGCCGAATTTCCTCCCGGATTCGCTCGGCGCTCAGCCACTCGTCGTTGTTGGCCGAGTCGTAGTGAAAGTTCTCCGGCACGCGCTTGGCGTTGAAATGCCGGATAAAATCACTTTCCTTCCAGCCCGGCGAAGTAGTGGGCAGGATGACGTAGTAGCGGTCCAACTCCACGGTACTCAGCGCGTCGGTTTGGGTTATCATCTCTTCATGCAGTTTCTCGCCCGGCCGAATGCCCACTACCTGCTGCTCGCAGTCGGGCCCAATGGCGCGGGCTACCTCCGTAATTTTATACGATGGGATTTTAGGCACGAAAATCTCGCCGCCCCAGGCGTGCTCCAGTGCATACAGCACCAGGTCTACCCCTTCTTCGAGCGAGATATTGAAGCGCGTCATATCGGGGTGCGTAATGGGTAGCACGCCCGTATGCCGCTGCTGCAAAAAGAACGGCACCACCGACCCCCGCGAGCCAATTACGTTGCCGTAGCGCACCACCGACAGGCGCAAGTCTCTGGCACCTTTCATGTTATTAGCCGCTACGAAAAGCTTGTCCGAGCACAGCTTGGTGGCACCGTAGAGGTTAATGGGTGCGGCGGCCTTGTCGGTGCTCAGCGCCACTACGTCTTTCACGCCACAGTCGAGGGCGGCGTTTATCACGTTTTCGGCCCCAAAGATGTTGGTCTTGATGCACTCCATGGGGTTGTACTCGGCGGCGGGCACCTGCTTGAGGGCGGCGGCGTGAACAATAATATCCACGCCCTCGCAGGCCCGTTGCAGGCGTTGCGGGTCGCGCACGTCACCGATAAAAAATCGGATGGCCGGGTACTTGCTTGGCGAAAACTCCTGGCTCATCTCATACTGCTTCAGCTCATCGCGCGAAAACACAATCAGCCGGCGCACCCCAGGGTAGAGCTTGAAAATGGTACGTACAAACTGCTTGCCGAACGAGCCGGTGCCGCCGGTAATGAGCAAAGACTTGCCGTTGAGGTCGAGGGCCATGAAACTACTACAAAATGAAACCGCAAAAATACGCCCCGCCGCGTTGGCGCGGCCCTACCCCCGCCGGGCGGTCCGGCCAGCGGGCACCAGCTCGGCCAGCCGTGCCGCCTGCGCCTGCCGCGCGTAGCGCGCCACCAAGGGGGTAGGGGGCAGGTCGAGGTTAGTATGTTGCTGCCAGCGCTCGGCTAGCGCATCCAGGGTGCGGCGCATCAGCGCGTAGTCGTCGTAGGGCAGGGCCTGCCCGGCGCCCGCTTCCCGCAAAATCTTGTCGGCATCGGAGCCGGCCGGCCCCACGCACACGATGGGTTTATGCGCCGCCAGGTACTCAAACACCTTCCCCGGCAGGATGCCTTTGTTCAGCGCTACGTCGGGAATGGCCATCAATAACGCGCTACTTTGCAGCAGAAAATCAACCGATTCCTGGTGCGGCACGAAGGGCAGAAACTCGGTGGCTGTGTCCAGCCCGGCCGCCGCCACCTGCTCGCGTACGCCCGCATCAACCTGCCCCACGAAGCGCAGCCGCCACGGCACCAGGGGGTAGGCGGCCGCGCAGTCGGCCAGCGCCCGCAGCAGGTTTTCGATGCGGTAGCCCGCCGTGATGGTGCCGGTATGCGTCAGGCGCAGGCAGTTGGTGGGGGGTAAGGATGGGCTCTGAAAATCAGCCTCATCATAACCGTTGGGCAGCACCACGATTTTGCCCTTGGCCAGGTCGGGTAGCTTGCGCCGAAACAGCCGCTCGGTCTCGGGCGAGGTCACCAGCACGGCATCGGCAGCGCGCAGTACCTGGCTTTCGTAACGCGCGTCGAGCCAGGCGGCGGCGGCCGTGCGGTGCAGGTCCTTGGCGTAGTAAATATCCGTCCAGGGGTCGCGCAGGTCGGCCAGCCAGCGCAGGCCGTACTTCTTTTGCAGTTCTAAACCAATGAGTTGCGTAGAATGCGGCGGCGAGGAAGTCAGCACCGCGTCAAACTGCTCGCCCTGCGCCAATAGCTTTTCCACGGCCGCCAGCGCGTAGGCATTCCAGCCCCGGCGCGGGTCTGGAATAAACAAATTGCCCCGCACGAAGCGCATGGCTTTTTGGGTAAACGTCGGCGCGCCCTCGTTGGCAAAGCCGCCGTGCGGCACGGCCCTACCCGTCAGTTTCTGGTATGAGCCAAACGGCTCCAGCGTAGCGGTGCGAATGACGCGCACGCCTGGCGGCACCTCGCGCAGCAGGCTTTCGTCGCGCACGGGGTAAGTCGCCTGGTCGGGGTCTACGGTCAGCACGGTCGGCTCCACGCCCAAGCCGGGCAGGTATTTCACCCATTTCAGGCAGCGCTGCACGCCCGCCCCACCCGAAGGCGGCCAGTAATACGTGAGTACGAGCAAGCGAAGGGGGGTAGGGTGGGGCACGGGCAGGAAAAAGAATTGCGTCGGCAAAGCTACGTGAAGGGTGCAACCGCCCCCGTCGTAACTTTGGAAATTCAAATGGGCAGCGTAGCGTTGACTTAGGTAGACCTTCGTCCGAATCTGCGAAATCAGCTCAATCCGCGAAATCTGCGATTTTATGTTCGATAATCTCTCCACCAAGCTCGATAAAGCTATCAAAACCCTCAAAGGGCAGGGTAGCATCTCGGAAATCAACGTCGCCGCCACCGTTAAGGAAATTCGCCGGGCGCTGGTCGATGCCGACGTTAACTATAAGGTTGCCAAGGAAGTAACCGACAAGATTAAGGACGAGGCGATGGGCCGCGACGTGCTCACGGCCATCTCGCCGGGCCAGCTCATGGTCAAAATCGTCTACGATGAGCTGACCCAGCTCATGGGCGGCGAAAAGCAGGATATCGTCATTAAGGGCGACCCGGCCGTGGTACTGCTCTCGGGTCTGCAGGGCTCGGGCAAAACGACCTTCGCCGGCAAGCTGGCCAGCTTTATCAAAAAGCAGAACCGCACCGTGCTGCTAGTGGCCTGCGACGTATATCGCCCCGCCGCCATCGACCAGCTCAAAGTGCTCGGCGAGCAGATTGGGGTAGAAGTTTATTCAGAGCCGGAAAATAAAAATCCGGTCGAGATTTCGCAGAACGCCATCGCCTACGCGAAGCAAAACAACAAGAAGGTCGTCATCGTGGACACCGCCGGCCGCCTGGCCGTGGATGAGCAGATGATGCGCGAGATTGAGGCCGTGAAGCGCGCCATCAACCCCAGCGAAACCTTGTTTGTGGTGGATTCGATGACCGGCCAGGACGCCGTAAATACCGCCAAAACCTTCAACGACCGGCTGAATTTCGACGGGGTAGTGCTCACTAAGCTCGACGGCGACAGCCGCGGCGGCGCGGCTCTCTCCATTCGCGCGGTGGTCGAAAAGCCCATCAAGTTCATCTCGACGGGCGAGAAGATGGAGGCGCTGGACCTCTTCTACCCTGACCGCATGGCCCAGCGCATCCTGGGCATGGGCGACGTGATTTCGCTCGTAGAGCGCGCTCAGCAGCAGTTCGACGAGGATGAGGCCAAGCGCATCAATGCCAAGATTCGCAAAAACCAGTTCGACTTCAACGACTTCCTCGGCCAGCTGGAGCAAATCAAGAAGATGGGCAACCTCAAGGACTTGGTAGGCATGATTCCGGGGGCCTCTAAAATGATGAAGGACGTCGAAATCGACGACGACGCCTTTAAGCCTGTGGAGAGCATTATTAAGAGCATGACCAAGCAGGAGCGCGCCCAGCCCGACCTCATTAACGGCTCGCGCCGCCGCCGCCTCGCCGCCGGTTCGGGTACCGATATTCAGCAGGTGAATGCCCTGATGAAGCAATTTGAAGACATGCGCAAAATGATGCGCCAGATGAACAAACTCAGTCAGACCAAAGGCGGCATGGCCCAAATGGCCAAAATGATGGGCGGCATGAAAGGCGGCGCGATGCCCGGCGCGGGCCGCCGCTAAAAAACGGACAGTAGAGCTAAAAGAACGTCATGCTGATGAAGGAAGCATCTCGCCCGCGTAAGTAATCCTAAATGCTTGGAATTACTTACGCGGGCGAGACGCCTTCCTCGTTAGCATGACGTTCTTTTATTGTAATACTTACTTCGTAATCAAAATGCGGGGAATATCTTTTTCCCGCAAATCAATATCAACTGGTAACGCTTGCTTCGTAAACTCATCGAAGCAAATAGTACTCCGGCCCTTAAATTTCATTTCCGGGTCGTTAATAATAATAACGTGCGGAAATGTGCCATATTCCTTATCCTCGCGCATTAGTGTTTGCTGGCTGCCGAGAGCAGGATTATTCAGCACGTTGGCGTACACGAATTGGCCGTGCGGCGCTTGTTTGAAATAAAGCACCGAGCTTTCAATGTGGCCATTGCAAGGGTCGGAGCAACTGGTGAGCGATAGCCCAACCATGCAGACGAGCAGTAGTTTGCGCATAAAATAAGCAGTGATTTATAGGTCTTCTGTGGCCCGCTGTATTGCGTAGGAGGGCACGTAGCCCACCAGCTCGTTACCCGCAGGCCGAATGGCGCGGAACAGCGCCTCCCGCTGCTTGCCCGCCAATTGTCCCCCCGATTTACGCCAAGCAAATAAAAACGGTCGCACATCGGCGGGGTACGCGGTCAGTTCTAAACCTAAATCCTTGTCAGTCAGCTGCACTACGCTGGTCGCCACTTCAGTAATACGGTCTATTAAATTAGCCAGCCGCTGGCGTAGTAGGGCGATAATAGTATCGAAGTCAGCCCAAAATTCTTCGGGTAGTTCACGCCGCAATTCGGTCAGGTCGTCGCCCGCCGACCAGCTTGCCCAGAGCGCCAGTGGGGTACAGTGCGAAATAAGGGCGTGAATACGTCGGTACTCGGCCCCTTTCACTTTCAACCGCAAGTCATTGGCAAAGCGCACCACAAAACCCTCGCGGCTAGCTGGCAGCGTATCCACCTCGGCTAGCATCTCTGCAAATGAAGTATAGGGGTGCCGCTCGGCTAGGGGCCAGCCCAACTGCTTGGCTACATGCTGTAGATTAGGCGTTTCGAGTCCTTGCCCATCGGCGTGGTAGGCAGCCAGCAGCACCAGCGCCGGCTCAGTGTAGGCAATGACGATGCGATTTTCGGGGTACACCGCCTCAGCTAGATAAGTGGTGCCCGGCACTAGCGCCGCCAGATTTTGCCCGGCCAAGCGCTTTTCCGCCCACTGGGCCTGCGCACTGTCAAACGCGCCTTTGGTAACCGCTCGCCACTGGCCCTGCCAATAGTGAATAATAATGAGCGAGCCGTCGAGCTTTTCAAAGACTTCAAATGGTAGAGCCGGGATTATCTGTCCCCGCTCACCTAAGTTAAAAAACTTTGGAAATGGCGTAGCTACTACCAGTTGGTGAGTTTCGTGCAGCACCAAGCCCCGCGCCAGCATTGTGATATCGTCCCAGCTTCCTTCGTACACGCAGCGGGTGGTATAGCACCACAGCGAACGGCCCGTATCGGCATCATAGCGCATAGTCACTAGTCCTGCCGCCCGCGCCGCCTGCAAGCCAGCCCACAGGCTGGCAAAAGGCATTGTACGAGCGGGATGAAACATGGCAGAAGCGGTTTATTGACTAGCTAGTTGCAAGGGCGGAATGCGTGAGTTTTATGGATATCGGCCAGCAATAATGCTAGTCATTTAGCCAGTATCGGCAGCGAATCCGATACTCTTCTTGACAAGAAATATTACACTACCGAAAAATCAAACGACTCCAAAAACTTCGTGGTAAAATTACCCGCTTGAAAATCCTCACTGTCCATCAAAGCCAGGTGAAATGGGATAGTGGTTTTCACACCTTCTACCACGAACTCGCTCAGCGCGCGCTTCATCTTCACGATGCACTCCTCGCGGGTTTGGGCCACGGTGATGAGCTTGGCAATCATCGAGTCGTAGTTGGGCGGAATCTGGTAGCCGGCATACACGTGGGTGTCCACGCGCACGCCGTGGCCGCCGGGAATGTGCAGGGTAGTGATGCGGCCGGGCGAGGGACGGAAACCCTGGCGCGGGTCTTCGGCGTTGATGCGGCATTCCATCGCGTGCATTTTTGGGAAATAGTTTTTACCCGAAATCGGGATGCCCGCCGCTACCTTAATCTGCTCTTTAATAAGGTCATAGTTGATGATTTCCTCGGTTACCGGGTGCTCGACCTGGATGCGGGTGTTCATCTCCATAAAGTAGAAATCGCGGTTGGCATCGACCAGAAATTCGATGGTCCCTACCCCCTCGTAGCCGATGGCGGAGGCCCCGGCGATGGCCGCCGCACCCATGCGCTCGCGCAGGTCGTCGGTCATGAAGGGCGAGGGCGCTTCCTCCACCAGCTTCTGGTGGCGGCGCTGGATGGAGCAGTCGCGCTCCGAAAGGTGACAGACGTGCCCAAATTGGTCGCCGATAATCTGGATTTCGATGTGGCGCGGCTCCACCACGAATTTCTCCAGGTACATGCCATCGTTGCCGAAGGCGGCCTTGGATTCGATGCGCGCATCGTCCCAGGCTTTCTGAAACTCCTCGTCGGCGTTGATGATGCGCATGCCGCGCCCGCCGCCGCCGGCCGTGGCCTTCAGAATGACGGGGTATTTAATTTCGTGGGCGATTTTCTTACCCTGCTCCACCGACTCAAGCAAACCCACCGAGCCGGGTACCACGGGCACGCCGGCCTTAATCATGGTGGCTTTGGCGGTGGCCTTGTCGCCCATTTGGTTTATCATCTCGGGCGAGGCGCCGATAAACTTGATGCCGTTTTCCTGGCAGATGCGCGAAAATTCGGCATTTTCGCTCAGAAAGCCGTAGCCGGGATGGATGGCGTCGGCGTTGGTAATCTCGGCCGCCGCAATAAGGGTCGGAATATTGAGGTAGCTCTGGCTGCTGGCGGGCGGCCCGATGCACACGGCCTCGTCGGCAAAGCGCACGTGCAGGCTTTCCTTGTCAGCGGTTGAGTACACGGCCACCGTTTTGATGCCCATCTCGCGGCAGGTACGAATAACGCGCAGGGCAATTTCGCCCCGGTTGGCAATCAGGATTTTATTGAACATGGCCAAAGGTGGCGATATGGAAGGGGGTAGGGAAGCAAGAACCGAAAGAACGTCATGCTGAGCTTGCCGAAGCATCTCTCCCGCGTTACTAACTCTTGACGTTAGGTTTACTTAAGCGGGAGAGATGCTTCGGCAAGCTCAGCATGACGTTCCTTTTGAAGCCAAAGGAGAGATACTACTCAATCAGGAACAGCGGCTGGTCGTACTCCACGGGGGTAGCGTTTTCGACGAGCACCTTCACGATGCGGCCAGCCTGCTCGGCCTCAATCTCATTGAAGAGCTTCATGGCCTCGATGATGCAGATAACCTGGCCTTTCTCCACCATGTCGCCCACCTGTACGAACACCGGCGTGTCGGGGCCGCTGCTGCGGTAGAAGGTACCAATCATCGGCGATTTGAGGGGCGTGTAGCTAGCCGCGCCGGCAGGCTCGGCCGCGGCGGAGGGGGTAGGGGCGGCGGGCGCGATAGTGGGCGGGGCCGCCGCCGGGGCCGGCTGCGGAGCCGCCGGGGCCGCACTCATGCTCACAATCTGCTTGGTGCCGGGTTCGCGCTGCACCGAGATTTTGAACTCTTCAGTTTCAATATTGACCTTATTGAGGCCCGACTTAGCAATGAAGTCGAGCAGCTCCTGGAGTTCTTTGGCTTTCATGGCAGCGTCTTTTTTGGGCGGGGTTTTGGGGGATTCTTTCGACATCGGAGGGGAAGTAGTGTGGACTCCGCGAGTCCGCGCGCTGAAACGTTTGGCTGCTACCACACGCGGACTCGCGGAGTCCACGCTACAACCTTACTTCACGCGCTCTACGTAGGAGTAGTCGCTGGTTTTAATGCGAATTTTAGTGTCAGTATCAATGAAAAGCGGCACCTGGATGCGGGCCCCGGTTTCGACGGTGGCGGGCTTGAGGGTGTTAGTGGCGGTATCGCCGCGCAGGCCGGGCTCGGTGTAGGTTACTACCAGGTCTACGGTGGTGGGCAGCTCGGCGGTGAGGGGCTGCTCGGTTTCGGCGTGCATGAGAATGGTGACGGCCTGGCCCTCCTTCATGAGGTCGGCGAAGGGCACCATGGCCTCGGGCAGCACAATCTGCTCAAAGGTGTCATTGTCCATGAATGTGAAGCCGTAGTCGTCCTTAAACAGGTACTGGTGCGGGCGCTGCTCCACGCGGGCGGTTTCGACCTTCACCCCAGCGTTGAAGGTGTTGTCTAGGACCTTGCCCGTCTTGATATTGCGCATCTTGGTGCGCACGAAAGCTGGTCCCTTGCCAGGCTTTACGTGCTGAAACTCCGTAATGACGTGCAGGTCGTTGTTGTACAGCAACACGAGCCCGTTGCGAAAATCGGCGGTAGTAGCCATTGGTTTTAGTTAAAAGTTAAGAGTTGAAAGTTAAGAGTTACGGTTATGAGTTTTGGCGGCCAGTGCAGCCAACTCTTAACTCATAACTTTTAACTCTTAACTCAGGAATTGTACGCCCATTTGACATGCATGGCACCCCAGGTGAAGCCACCGCCGAAAGCCGCGAGAATGAGATTGTCGCCTTTATGCAGTTGCTTTTCGTAGTCCCAGAGGCAAAGCGGGATGGTAGCGCTGGTAGTGTTGCCGTAGCGCTGAATGTTGAGCATGACCTTTTCGGGGCCTACCCCCATGCGGTTAGCCGTAGCATCGATGATGCGCTTATTGGCCTGGTGGGGCACCAGCCAGGCCACGTCGTCGTGGCTCAGGCCCTGGCGGGTCATCACCTGCGCGGCCACGTCGGCCATGTTTTTAACGGCGAACTTGAAGACCGTGGCGCCTTCCTGGTAAATGAAGTGCTCGCCGTTGGCCACGGTTTCGGCCGTGGGCGGGCGGCGGCTGCCGCCGGCTTTCTGATTCAGAAACTGCTCCCCGTTGCCGTTCGAGCACAGCACCTGGTCCAGGATACCGTAGCCATCGGTGCTGGGCTCCAGCATGACTGCCCCGGCCCCGTCGCCAAACAGGATGCAGTTGGAGCGGTCGGTGTAGTCCACGATGGCCGACATCTTATCGGCCCCTACCACCACCACTTTCTTATATATGCCGCTTTGCACGAACTGCGCGGCGGTAGTCAGCGCGTACAGAAAGCTGGAACAGGCCGCGTTCAGGTCGTAGCTGAAGGCATTCTGAATGCCTACCCCCGCCGAAATGATGTTGGCCGTGGCCGGAAACAGCATGTCGGGCGTCACGGTGGCGCAGATGAGCAGGTCCACCTCCTCGGGCCGGGTATTGGTTTTTTCGAGTAGCTGGCGCACCGCCTGAATGCCCATTACCGAGCTGCCCTGGTCCTTGCCCTTCAGAATGCGGCGCTCCTTGATGCCGGTGCGCGAGGTAATCCATTCGTCGGTGGTATCGACCAGCTTTTCCAGCTCCTGGTTGGTGAGCACGTAATCGGGCACGTAGCCTCCGACTCCGGTAATGGCGGCGGTAATCTTCATGAGCGCAAAGGTGCGGCCCAAACCCAGAAAGCCCGGCCTGGGGCCAGACTTTTGGGAGTTAGGATTTGAAAGAGTCTTTGATTTGGTCCACGATGCCCGAATGGGCCATCTGGTAGCCTTGAATTATCATGTTGCAGATGGCCAGCGGCGTACTAACGCCGTGGCCAATAAGCGCATTATCGTTGATGCCCAGGATGGGTGAGCCACCAATAGTTTCGTAATTTACTTTCTCAAAAAAATCATCGTTCAGATTGCGGCTAACCATGATTTCGTACATCGACTCGGCCATTTTCAGCATTACGTTGCCTACGTACCCATCGCAGACAATGACATCGGCCTTGTCATTAAACAAGTCCCTACCCTCAATATTACCGATAAAGTGCACGTGCGGGTTCACTTTGAAGAGCTGATGCGCCGCCTGCGTCACCACGTCACCCTTGCCTTCTTCCTCACCCAGGCTCATCAGCCCCACTTTGGGCCGGGCAATGCCCAGCACATACTGCGCGTAGAGCGAGCCTAGCTCGCCGAATTGTTCCAACATTTCGGGCTTGCAATCGGCATTGGCGCCAGCATCAACCAGGATGCCGTAGCCCCCGGCCAGCTTGGGTACGAAGTTGGCGATGGCCGGGCGCAGCACGCCGGGCACGACCTTCACCGTAAACATGGCCCCCACGAGCATAGCGCCCGTGTTGCCGGCCGAGCAAAAGGCATCTACTTCGCCGCTGTGCAGCAGGCGGTAGCCCACGGCAATGCTGCTATCCTGCTTTTGCTGAAAAGCCTTGGCGGGGTGCTCACCCATTTCGATAACCTGCGTGGAAGCTACCAGTTCCAGCGCGGCGGCGGCGGGGCCATAGGACTGAAGCAGCGGCCGTACTTCGGCTTCGGTGCCGATGAGTACTACCTGAGCTTTGCCGGCCAGGCGCTGGGCAGCCAGCACGGCACCGGCCACGGCAGCCTGGGGGGCAAAGTCGCCGCCCATAGCGTCGAGGGCAATTTTCATGAACGCGGATAAAATAAAAGTACAGCCATAAGAAAGCGCACCAGCGCGAAACCAAACCGGGCCGGACTGCCAATCTCAAAAGAGCAGTCCGGCCCGATGGTACCGCGAAATAACAACGCTTTCGACTATTCTTCGTCCGCGCCCGTGTCGCCGGCGGCGGCGGGGGCCGCTACGGAGGTATAATTCTTGATGGCCAGCTGGCCATTGTGGTACAAGTCGCCATCGACCACGTAGGCTTTGTGGCGCAGGTGCAGCTCGCCCGTGTTAGGGCAAATGGTAACGGCCTTAGGAGTCAGCTTGTAGTGGCTGCGGCGTTTGTCGCGGGTGGCGGTGGAGGTCCGGCGCTTAGGATGTGCCATGTTACGGAGAAATTAGGAATTAAGAAGTAGGAAGGATGAATTAGCACAGGGTCCTAATTCAGGTTTTTGAGGGCGGCCCAGCGAGGGTCAGCGGGCTCATCGTCGTCTGGGCCTTCGCCCGGTGGGCGGGTCGAGAAGATGAGCTTGGTAGTAGCGTCGGGGTCGTCGTCGGCCTCGTTTTGGAAGCGCGGGTGAAGTTTTTTCATAGGTAGGGCCAGCCCGATGTAGTCGTAGAGGTGCTGCGCGAGGTCGAGCGTCAGGGTTTCGGGCGTGACTTGCAGCACGTCGTCGTTCAACTCCTTGGGCTCGTCGCCGTAGCGCACCAGCAGCTGGTTTTCCACGTCCAGCGGATGGTCGTACTCGTCCAGGCTGCGGTCGCAGGTGAGGCGCACGGTGCCCACGATATGAGATTTGATGGTAATAACGCGCTCCGTTTTGATGAGTGTTACGTCGGCGTGCAGGTTACCATCGGCAATAAACTCGCCTTTCGGGTCGAACTCCTCAAAAAAGGCGCGGCCCAACTCAAACGCGAAATGGTGCGTTTTAAGGGAGAGCCGGGCGATGGGCAAATCAAATTGCGAGTCCTTTTTCACAGTAGGCCGAATTACGGGGGGCAAAGGTACGGGTTTTAGTTGGCTTTATCAAGCATAAACCCAACCGCTAGCCAGTAAGGCGGGCCAGACTGCTCTACCCCCCTCCCTCACCCGGATAGCGCAGCCCCATGCGCTGGCGCACGGTATCGAGCAGGCGCATCAGTTCCAGGCTGGAGGAGAGGGGTAGGAGCGGACTTTCGTGTAATCTCTGGGCCAGACACTCCTGCACGTGGGCGGCCTCGTAATGGTAGCCGTCGCCGGGCGGAGGGTAGGAAAAGTCCTGCGCCGCCTGGCCCAGGGGCTGCACCCGCACGCCGTGCGGCGCATACATCGGCCCCAGCAGCCGCAGCTGCCCCCCCGTGCCGTAGAGCACGCATTGGTTGTCGAGCGGCGCGGCCAGCGTGGAAGCCAGGCTGGCCGTGGCCCCGCCGGCGTAGGCCAGGCTCACGGCGCAGCTCAGGTCCACGCCGGTGCCCGCCGGCACGGCCACGGCCGCTACCGCCGTGGGCCGGCCCAAAAAAAGCTGACTGAGAAAGAGTGGATACACGCCGATATCGAGCAGCGAGCCCCCGGCGAGGTTCGGGTTAAAGAGCCGCCCCAGCGGCTCATAAGGCATGAAGCCGCCAAAGTCCGCCACCAGGTGCTTCACCTCGCCGATGGTGCTCGACTTTAACAATGCCAGCGCGTGGGCCACGGCTGGGAAAAAGCGCGTCCAGAAGGCTTCCATTAGGAATACGCCTTGGGCCTGAGATACGGTAATCAACTCCTGCGCCTGGCCAGCATTCACGGTAAAAGGCTTTTCGCAGAGCACGGCGAGGCCGGCCCGCAGGCACAGCAGCGCGTGGGCATGGTGCTCGGAATGGGGGGTAGCGATGTACACCACGTCGAGGTCGGGTACGGCGGTTAGCGCCTCGTAGCTGCCCACGGCGTGAGCGGCCCCAAAATCGGCGGCAAACGCCCGCGCTTTAGCCAAATCCCGCGATGCGACGACGTGCAGGACCGCCCCCGGCACGTGCGCTAGGTCGGCGACAAACTTGCGGGCGATGCTGCCCAGGCCCAGAATTCCCCAGCGGAAAGTTTGCATAGCTTTGAGAAGAATTTGGTGTTGGGAGATGGGAAAAGCTTACGTAAAATTGTCTGTACATTGCGAGCGCAGCGCGGTAATCGCACCCGAACGACATCCACGCCGGTTATTCGTCCATCGTTTGGGTACGATTGCCGCGCTGCGCTCGCAATGACAGACGATTCGTAAATTATATGCTTGTTCTCTGCGAGCGGTTACTTCGCCGCCGCCACCCGCTTCAGCCGCGCTTGCAGCTGGTCCAGCGCGGGCCGCGAGAGGTAGCGGCCATCGGCCACGACGGCCGCGATGCGACGAGTATTGGCGATATCTACCAACGGGTTGGCGCTGAGCAGCACCAGGTCGGCGACCCGGCCGGCTTGCACGGTGCCAAAATCCTGGAGCCGGTGGGTGAAGCGCGCCGGGTTCAGGGTGGCCGTTTGCAGGGCTTGCAGGGGCGTGAAGCCGGCCGCCACGAAGCGCTGTAATTCCAGGTGCAGGCTCACGCCGGGAATCAAATCGACGCCCGCCGGCATGTCGGTGCCCGCCAAGAAGCCTACCCCCGCCGCGTGCAGCCGGCGCACCAGGTCCAACTCGTGGGCCACGAACTTTTCGCGCACCGCCAGCGGCTCGGTATCCAGGTTTTGGGCGATGCTTTTTTGGGCCCTGGGCCAGCGCGTTTCGACCCAGCTGTGGCCCGCGTAGGCCAGGGCCGAATCCTGCCGCCAGTCAATGGCATCCACCAGCCACTGGCCGCGCTCCCAGAAGAGGGTAGGGCACTGCCACACCTGGCGCGCGGCCAGCAGCTTGATGATAGCGGCCTCGCGGGCCGGGTCGTAGGTGGCCAGGAAGCGGCCCGGCGACTTCGGGCCGCCCGCCACATATTTGTCCTCGTCGGGCGAGCTGGCTTCAAAAATACCAATGAGATGCTCGAAGGTGCGCTGGCCGGCGGCCACGGCCTCGGCGGCGCGCACGCCGTCGGGCACGTGGCCATCAACTGGCAGGCCCACTTTTTTAGCCTCAGCCATGATGGCGAAATACGCCGCCCGCGGCACCAGCGACTGCACCTTGATAAAATCGACGCCGCGCGCCTTTAGCATGTCTACCGCCCGGCGGCCCTCCTCGGGGGTCGCAATGGCGATGGCCGCCTGGTAGGGCGACTTCCCGCCGTCGAGCATCGGCCCCGAAACCAGCATGCGCGGCCCCAGAATTTTGTGGGTCGCCACGGCCTGCCGGGCGCGCAGAATACTATCCAGCTCGCTGCCCATGTCGCGGATGCCAGTCACGCCATTGGCCACCAGCAGGGGCAAAATCAGGTCGGTGCCCGCGCTGGCCGTGCCGTCGAAATACACGTGGGTGTGCATGTCCCAAAGCCCTGGTATGAGGTACTGGCCGTGGGCATCAACCACTTGGCCCGCCCCAGGGGGGGTAGGGCGCGCCGACGGCCCCACCCGCACAATGCGCGACCCGGCAATGACCACCGTTTGGTCCGCCTGAATCTTACCGGTCTGCACGTCCACCACGTTAGCGTGCGTCAGCGTTAGCTGCTGCGCGTGGGCCGGTCGGCTACCCAGCCAGCCGATGAAAAGCAAGAGGAGGGGTAGGCGCATAAGATTGATTTTGAAAAGAACGTCATGCTGAGCTTGTCAAAGCATCTCGCTCGTGCCGTTGGATTAGTTGACCCCAATGGTGCGAGCGAGATGCTTTGACAAGCTCAGCATGACGTTCTTGAGGGGAAGATTCTGCCTACTAGAATTACCGTACCGAGCGCGGGTCGGCGGTGCCGAGGCGGCGGGCCTGCACCACGTCGCAGGCCAGGAATACGGCGGCCCGAAACGACGAGGCATCCGCGCAAAACTTGCCCGCGATGCCGTAGGCCGTGCCGTGGTCGGGTGAGGTACGCACTACCGGCAGGCCGGCCGTAAAATTTACACCCCGCTCAAAAGCCATGAGCTTGAACGGAATCAGGCCTTGGTCGTGGTAGATGGAGAGGGTAGCGTCGAACTGCCGGAACTGCCCGGTGCCGAAGTAGCCATCGGCGGGGTAGGGACCAAATACGAGGTGCCCATCGTGCTCAAACTGCCGGATAACGGGCGTTATTACGTCACCCTCCTCGCGGCCAATCAGGCCATTTTCGCCCGCGTGGGGGTTCATGCCCAGCACGGCCACTTTGGGCTTCAGGACGCCAAAATCCTGCTGCAACGATTTGATTAGCATCCGCACCTTGGTGCGCAGCAAGTCGCTGGTCACGCGCGTCGAAACGTCCTTGAGCGGGATATGGCCGGTGGCCGTGGCTACGCGCAGGCTTTGGTCCTCATCTATCAAAAACATGAGGCTGTCGGCCGCGCCGAAGTAGCTGGCCAGGAACTCGGTGTGGCCGGGAAAGCGGAAGTCGTCGGCCTGCGTGTTTTCCTTGCTGATGGGCGCCGTCACGATGCCGTCGAGCAGGCCGGCCTTGAGGTCGCGGGCGGCGGCGAGCAGGCTCTCGCGGGCGGCGCGCCCGCTGGCGGCCGAAGGCTGGCCGGGCGTGAGCTGAAAATCCTCGTCCCAGCAGGTCACGGCGTTGAGGCGGCCGGGGGCAATGTCGGCCGCGTCGCGCAGCTGCCGGAAAGTAAGCGGCTCGGCACCCTTTTCCACCGGAAAATCGTCGAAGAGTGCCGTCGCCGTGCCGTACACCACGGGCGTGCATTGCCGCAGGATGCGCTCATCGCGCAGCGTTTTATAAATGACTTCGGGGCCGATGCCGGCCAGGTCGCCCACGGAAAAACCCAGGCGGGGTAGGGAATTGGGCATAGTAAAGAAGAGCACGTAAAAATCGTTGTCATGCTGAGCTTGTCGAAGCATCTCTGCCGCTTCATATGAGTCATTCAACGAAGCGGTAGAGATGTTTCGACAAGCTCAGCATGACAACGATTTTTATGCGAGTTGTTTAGTTAAAAATTCGTATAAAAGCCGCACGCCCATACCGGTTCCACCCTTGCCGCGATACGAATCCGCTGCCGTCAGAAACGCCGGCCCGGCAATATCCAAGTGCAGCCAGGGCGTACCCTCAATAAAACGCTCCAGGAACTTGGCGGCCGAGATGTGGCCGGCCTCTGCCTTACCCAGGTTGGAAAGGTCGGCGATATCAGATTTCATGTGGTCGCCGTAGTCGTCCCAGAGCGGAAACTCAACCAAGCGCTCGTGCGTGCGGTGCGCGGCAGCTAGCAGGCGGGCGGTGGTGTCGGCATCGGCGGTGCCCATGACGGCGGCGGCCTCAGTGCCCACGGCGCGCACGGCCGCCCCGGTGAGGGTAGCGAGGTCAATGACCAGCTGCGGATGGTATTTGCGGGCGAAGCTCAGCGCGTCGGCCAGCAGCAAGCGGCCTTCGGCGTCGGTATTTTTGACTTCTACCGTGAGGCCGGCGTGCATGGTGAGTACGTCGCCGGGCACGTAGGCCAGACCGCCGGGGCGGTTGTCGGTGGCCGGCACCAGGCCAATAACGTGCAGCGGCACCTGGTTTTTGGCCAGCGCGTAGAGCACGCCGCCCACGGCCGCGCCGCCGGCCATGTCGCACTTCATTATATCCATGCTGCCCGGCGTAGGCTTGAGGCTGAGGCCGCCGGTATCGTACACCACCCCCTTGCCCACGAGCACGTACGGATGCTCATTCTGCGCGTTGGCGGGCTTCCATTCCAGGATGCTGAACGTCGGCGGCTCGGGCGAGCCCAGGTTCACGGCCAGCAGGCCGCCCATGCGCAGACTCTCGATGTGGACCAAATCCAGAATTTCGGTGGTGTAGCCGGCCGCGTCGCCGGCTTCGGCCAGCTGGTCGGCCAACTGCTGGGCATTCAGCTTATTGAGGGGCGCGTTCACCAGGTCGCGGGCAAAAAGCACGCCTTCGAGCAGGTTTTGCAGCTCGGTTACCTGGGCCGGGGTAGCGGCTTCGCCCACCAGCGTGAGGCGGGTAAGCGGCGCGGCGGCGCGGGATTTTGCGTCCGTTTTATAACCCGCAAACTCGTAGGCGGCCAGGAACAAACCTTCGGCCAGCGTGAGGGCGGCTTCCTTATTCTCACTCAAATTCTGAATAAAAACCTCGGTCGTTTTTTCCTTTTTTAGCAAGCCTTGCAGCTGGTGGCCGGCCCGGCGCAGGGCTTCGAGCTGGAGGTCGGGGGTAGGCTTTTTTTCGAGCACCACGAAGTAGTGCTGGTGCGAAAAGTGGTTAAGTGTGATGAGCTTCTGGTCGTCGGCCAGGGCGGCGTCCACGTAGGCGCAGGCCTCGGCGGGCAGGTCGGTGGCGGCGGCGGGGGGTAGGGCGGTGGTGCCAAGCGGCAGGATGAATACCTGGGTGGACCGGGCCGGCGCGGCAGCGGCGTGGGCAAGCGTGAGGGACATAAGGCGAATAAGCAGCGTGTAACTTTGGCGTGAAGGTATTGTAAAACGGAGTGGCACCCCGTTTCGCGTTCGCCTTAGTGCCTGCCCGCCCCCTACCCCCCCGAAACGGAGTGCCACCCCGTTTCAACTCCAGAATGACTTTTTGCCAAATCCTGCGGCTCTTGCCACTGCTGTTGCTGAGCCTGGCGCGGCCCGCTGCAGCCCAGCTCCTGCAGCCCAAAGCTGCCTTCACCCGCGCCGACTCGCTGCGCGGCGGACAGTCGGCGCTGCGCACCTGCTACGATATTACCTACTACCACCTCGACGTGAAGCTCGACGTGGCCGACCGCGCCCTGCGCGGCACCAACCTGTTTCGCTTCACCGCCACCCAGGATTTTACCCGCCTGCAATTCGACCTGTTTGCCAATTTGAAGGTGGATAAGGTGACGTACCACGGCCGCGAATTGCCCTTCACCCGCGAGGCCAACGCGGTGTTCGTGACCTTCCCTATCCCCATCCGTCAGGGCAGCCGCGACGAGTTCACGGTGGCGTATTCGGGCCACCCGACCGTAGCCAAAAAAGCGCCCTGGGACGGCGGAATGGTTTTTGCCCAGGATGCCGCCGGCCAGCCCTGGGTAGCCACCGCCTGCCAGGGGGTAGGGGCCAGCATCTGGTGGCCCTGCAAGGACCAGCAGGCCGACGAGGTGGACAGTATGCTCATCAGCATCGCCGTGCCCAAGGGCCTCAAAGACGTGTCGAACGGCCGCCTGCGCAGTACTAAAAAGCTACCCGGCGGTTACGTGCGCTACGACTGGGCCGTGCGCAACCCCATTAACAACTACGACGTGGCCCTGAACGTGGGCAACTACGTGCATTTCAGCGATGTGTACCAGGGCGAGAATGGCCCGCTGACGCTCGACTACTGGGTGCTGCCCGAGAATTTAGAAAAGGCTAAAAAGCAGTTTGCTGCCAACGTGCCGCCCATGCTCAAGAGCATGGAAGCGTGGTTCGGCCCCTACCCCTTCTATACGGACGGGTACAAGCTCATTGAAGCCCCGCACCTGGGCATGGAACACCAGAGCGGCGTCGCCTACGGCAACAAATACCAGAACGGCTACCTGGGCCGCGACCGCTCGGCCACCGGCTGGGGCGATAAGTGGGACTTCATCATCATCCACGAAAGCGGCCACGAGTGGTTTGGCAACAACATTACCAGCCAGGACATCGCCGATATGTGGGTGCACGAAAGCTTTACGACCTACTCCGAAAGTCTGTTCGTGGAAAGCCAGTTTGGCAAGCAAGCCGGGCAGGAATACGTCCACGGCCAACGGCGCAATATCCAGAACGACGGCCCCATCATCGGCCCCTCCGGCGTGAATAAAGAAGGCTCCAGCGACATGTACGACAAGGGCGCGAACCTGCTCAACATGCTGCGCAGCGCCCTTAACGACGACGCCAAATGGCGACAGATTCTGCGCGGCCTCAGCCGCACCTTCTACCACCAAACCGTGACCGGCCAGCAGGTGATTGATTACATTAATAAAGAATCGGGCCACGATTTCAGCCCCGTTTTCGCCCAGTATTTGCAGTACGCCAGCCTGCCGGTGCTGGAAATGCGCCTGGAGAAAAACCAGCTTCTGGGCCGCTGGGTGGCCGCCGCCCCTGGTTTCGACCTGCCGGTGCGCCTGCGCCTGAAGGGCGGCGCGTACCAGCTCGTGCCGCTCACCCCTAAGTGGCAGCCGCTACCATTGCCGGGTGCCACGCGCGATAATGTGGAGGTGGATACGTTTACTTATTACGTGGGCGTGTTGATGGAGTAATTGTTAGGGCAAATGGCCCCTACCCCCTCTTACCCTCCCATCCCCTTCCCCTATCCCATGACCGTTCGCCCCAAAAAACACCTGGGCCAGCATTTTCTGGCCGACCCCAATATTGCCCGCCGCATCGTGGAGAGCCTACGCCTGCCGGGGGGGGTAGGGCAGGTGCTCGAAATTGGCCCCGGCATGGGCGTGCTCACGCAGTACTTGCTGGAAAACCCGGCTTACCAAACCAGCGTGGTCGAGATTGATACGGAGTCGGTGGCTTACTTAAAAGAGCACTACCCGACGCTGACGCCACGCATCTACGCCACCGATTTTCTGCGTCAGGATTTAAGCCAGTTATTTCCGAACGAGCCGCTGGCCATCATCGGAAATTTCCCCTATAACATTAGCACGCAGATATTTTTTCAGGTGCTGGCGCAGCGCCAGCAGGTGCGCGAGGTGGTAGGGATGCTGCAAAAGGAAGTAGCCGAACGCCTGGCCGAGCCGCCCGGCTCCAAAACCTACGGCATCCTGAGCGTGCTTTTACAAGCGTATTACGACGTGGAATTTCTGTTCACGGTCCCGCCCCACGTCTTCGTGCCGCCGCCCAAAGTCGAGTCGGCCGTGGTGCGCCTCACCCGCAACGCGACCGAGCACTTGGCCTGCGATGAAAAGCTGTTTTTCCGGGTTGTGAAGCAAGCGTTTTCTACCCGCCGCAAAACGTTGCGCAACGCGCTCAAGCCGCTGGGCTTGTCGAGCGAGGCGATGGCGGGTGAGCTGTTCGACAAGCGCGCCGAGCAGCTGGGGGTAGGGGAATTTGTGGAGTTAACTAACTTGGTAGCATCCGCGCAAGGCTAGCAGGCCGCTTAATAGACCTATTTACTTGCCCCTGTTTTTATTGTCTATGCTTAAAACGCTCCTCGCCGGCATTCTGCTGCTTTGCTCGTTCACACCGGCCAAAGACGGTCCGTGGTTCAGCGGTCTCATCGTGTACCACAATGAGTTTCGCGACGCGGCCGGGGAGGTGGTAGAAAGCCGCGCGGGGGCGCAAGACCTGTTCTACATCCAGGGTAGTAATTATAAGCTTTGTAACGGGAAGAAAGAAACGCGGGAGCTGTACGTGGGCAAAACCCGCACGCTCCAAATGCTTCAGAACGGCCGGGTGGTGACGGCCCCCGACACGGCCAGGCACCAAATTCAACTCGTGGCCACGCATTTGCCCACGACCGCCGTTATTTTGGGCCGTCCGTGCCAGGCCGTGCAGCTGATGCACGGCGGGACAACCAGCATCATTTACTATTCGCTCGAGGTGCGGGTCAAGTCCCAGGGGTTTCGCACGAGCCCCTTCGGATATTGGTACGCCCTGCTGCGGGCCACCAACGGGGCCCTACCCCTGCGCACCATCAGCGTCTACTCCAAAAAAGGATACACGGCCACCAGCGAAGCTACGGCCATTAAGCCGATGGCGCTATCGGCCACCGATTTTACCATTGCCGCCCCGGCGCGGTAGCTTCTTATGGCTAATTCTCTCTGCCTGATAATTGACGAAATGCACCCCTCGCTGCTGCCGATGCTCGCGGCCATCGGCGTGGAAGGTGATTACCAACCTCAGCTCACCGCCGCCGCCGTGCCCGCCGCGCTGGCCGCCCGGCCCTACGTGGGCCTCCTGGTGCGAAGCAAGCTGCGGATAACCAGCGACTTGCTAGCCCACGGCCCGCACCTGCGCTACGTGGCCCGCGCCGGGGCCGGCGTGGATAATATTGATGAAAAGGCGCTGGCCGCCGCGGGCGTCGCGCTCCTGAACGCACCCGAGGGCAACCGCGACGCGGTGGGTGAGTTTGCCCTGGGCCAGTTGCTGGCGCTGCTGCGCCACACCGTGCCCGCCGACGCCGAAGTGCGCCGCGCCGAGTGGCACCGCGAGGCCAACCGCGGCGAGGAGCTGGGCCCCAAAACCGTGGGTCTACTCGGCTACGGCCACATGGGGCGGGCGTTTGCCCGGCGGCTCAGCGGCTTCGGCTGCACCGTGCTGGCCCACGACCACGACCCGACTGTGTTCCCTGACGGCCACGCCCGGCTGGTGCCGCTGGCCGAGCTGCAAGCCCGCGCCGACGTGCTAAGCATCCACATTCCGTATTCGGCGGCCAATCATCAGTTTGTGAATGAAGGCTTTATGGCGGATTTCGCGCACTCCTTCTGGCTGGTGAATACGGCCCGCGGTGAGGTAGTGGACCAGGCCGCGCTGGTGGCCCAGCTACGCGCCGGCCAAGTGCGCGGCGCGGCCCTCGATGTGCTAGATAACGAAAAGCTCCCTACCCTCACCCCCGCCCAGCAAGCTGCTTTCGACTATCTGCGCCAGGCCCCCAACGTGGTGCTCTCGCCCCACATCGGGGGCTGGACGCACCAGAGCTACGTGCGCATCAACGAGGTGCTGGCGGCCAAAATCGGGGCTTTTCTGGGTTCAATCAGGAACTAGGAACTTCTATCGTATCTTTGCCTGACCGAGAAGGGAGAACGGCTGGCCGATGTGCCAGCCGTTCTCTTTGCTTTTTTGCCCCACCCACCCGCCACGCGAAACCAGACCTGATTACGATGTCTACTATCAATTATTACACCGCCGAGGGCCTGCAAAAGCTGAAAGATGAACTTCAGGACCTCAAAGTCCGGGGCCGGGCCAAGGCCGCCGAAGACCTGCGCGAAGCCCGCGACAAGGGCGACCTGAGCGAAAACGCCGAGTACGACGCCGCCAAGGATGCCCAAGGCCTGCTGGAATTAAAAATCTCGAAGCTTGAAGAAGTTCTAGGCAACGCCCGCGTCATTGATGAGACCAATATGGATTTCAGCAAAGTACTCATTATGAGCAAAGTGAAGCTGAAAAACCTTAAGAATAACATGGAGCTAAACTACGTGCTCGTGGCGGAGGAAGAAGCCGACCTGGCCGCTGGCAAAATCTCCGTAAAGTCGCCCATTGGCAAGGGCTTGCTGGGCAAAGAAGCCGGCGATGTGGCCGAAATCACGGTGCCCGCCGGCAAGCTGCAATTCCAGATTCTGGAAGTAGGCAGATAATTGATGTGCTGATATGCAGCATTTTTGCTTGCATTCATGAGCGATGAGCAAAGAAAAAGGTATGGCGTAAGCCATACCTTTTTCTTTGCTGTTACCTTGCCGGTCGGGTCACTTCTTTGGTTGCCAGCGCAACCGGAGCCATAGCACACCAGCACATCAACAAACTAGCAAATCAACCCATGCCATCCATCTTTTCCCGCATCGTATCGGGCGAGCTGCCCGCTTTCAAGGTCGCCGAAGACGCTGACCACCTGGCCTTTCTCGATAGTACGCCCTTGGTGGAGGGCCACACGCTGGTCATCCCGAAGCAGGAGATTGACTACATTTTCGACCTCACGCCGCAGGCGCTGGCGGCGCTTCATGTCTTTGCCCAGCGCGTGGCCAAGGGCGTGCAAGCGGCCGTGCCCTGCCAGCGCATTGGCGTGGCCGTGATTGGGCTGGAAGTGCCGCACGCCCACATCCATCTCATTCCGCTGAACAAGGTGAGCGACATGAACTTTGCCAACCCCAAAATCAAGGTGCCCGACGACCGGATGCGCGCGCTGGCCACCGCTATCGCGGCTCAGGTGCCGGGCGGCAGCGGCCTGCCTACCCCCGAAGGCGCAGCCGATGCCAACCGTGCCGCCGCGCCCGCCGCCGACCCCAACGATGCCACCCTGGCCCAGCTACAAAAGCTGACCCAGGGCCTCAATTTCATCAGCGAGTCCGATGCGCCGCTCGAAGCCGTGAGCTACGCCGCTCCTACCGGTGCCCTCCCCGACGCGCAGCTGCTCCAAGTGCTGGGTGAGCCCGCCGGCACCCCCGTCGCGAAAACAGAGTTGACCGATTTCCTAAGCAACCACACCGCCGACAACGGCGTGACGGGTAGCGTTGCCACCGCTAACCGCTTCAAAGCCTTGCAGCTGTACTTAAGGCAGGAGCTGGACGGCACGCAGGTGTACCGCGTGGGAAAGGGTTCGCAAACCCGCGCCTACGCCCTGGGCCGCGACGTGGCCGGCCGGCTGGCGGGGTTTAAAACGGTTGTGACGAGCACCTAGGCAGCCACTGCAATGGGAATCTTTGACTTCCTGAAACCCAAACCAGCCGCTTCGCCAGCGCCGGCCGCCACGCTGGAAGAACTACTGGCCCAGGCCGCCGCCGACCCGGCCTACCAGCCTGAATTTTACCGCCGCCTGCTGCTGGAGTCTTTGTTTTTCTACTCCACCGGCACCCCGGATACTACGAGAGAGAATAACCCGATGCTGATACCTTATTTGACAGACGGTCGGGTTCCGATTTTTACCAGCCCCGCCCGCATTTTTGACAAGGGAATAGTAACGTTTGCGGTGGCGCAGTACCAGATGAAAGGCCGCGACCTGCTCGAAATGCTACCGGGTAAAACGCTTATGCTCAATCCCTATTCTGATTTTGGGAAGGAGTTGCTGCCAGCCGAGATAGCGCAAATTTTGGCTGGGACAATACTAGATACCGGTACCCGCCTAACGGTGGAAAAGGCCACCACGGTGCGCATCGGCCAGCCCGCAGCTTACCCCACCGACATGGTGCAGGCCCTGGCTCGGCTGCTGAGCCAGCAGCCCCGCGCGCGGGCCGCCTACCTAGCCTGGATACACGACCCCGCCGCCCCCGAGCCGCCGCACTACATCATTTGCCTCGATGTGGAGGGCGAGATGCGGACCATTTCGCAGCAAGTCGGCTTCGTGGCCCAGCAGTTTATCGGCAAAAGCGACATTATCGACATCGTGCAGGCCGACCAGAGTAGCCTGACCGATTATTTCCGGCAAACCAAGCCGTTTTACGAGGGGTAGTAACTACCTTTTTCAGCTGAATTTAACGCCTGTTTTCCGCGTGCGCTGCCTCTTTTTTCTCCTCGTAAGCAGCCAACTGGTCGCCGCCCAGTCCATCGCGCCCGCTGCCCTGGCTGCCCTACCCCTAGCGCGGCCCGCCGCCCTCGAAGCGCACGTGCGCTACCTGGCCGACGACCGCCTACGCGGCCGCCTGCCCGGCACGCCTGGCTACCAGCTGGCCGTAGACTACGTGGTAAGCCAGCTGAAAAAGAATGGGGTAGCGCCGGCCGGCGAGCGCGGCACCTACACGCAGGCCGTGCGCCTGCGCCGGGCCTTTATAGAGCCAGGCGCGGTGGCCAGCTATCAGCCAGCCGCCGGCGCGGCCCAGTCGCTGGTCGTGGGGCCAGCTATTACCTTTTACCCCAATCCCGGCCAGGCTGAGGTGGCCGTGGCCGATGCGCCGCTAGTGTTTGCCGGCTACGGCATCTCGGCCCCGGAGCTACACTACGATGACTACGCCGGGCTCGACGTGCGGGGGAAGGTGGTGGTCGTCACGCGCCAGCGCGCCCGGCAGTTTGCCGATAATGAGCGCCAGTATTTCGCCGACTTGCGCACGGTGCTCGAAACGGCCGCCCGCCACGGCGCGGCGGGTGTGCTATTGGCTGCCGCCCACGCCGAGGCTAAGCTGCCGGAGTTTCCGAAGGGACTCGTGAGCGCGCTCAGTCCCGACGGTCAGGTGGCGGTGTCGCGGAGCTACGCGGCGGGGCCGGCGCAGCTGGTGGGCAGCCTCAGCGCGGTGGCCGTGCAGCAGCTATTCACTGGCGCGGCCCGCGATACGGGGCAAGTAATGAGTACGTTGCGAGCCGGCCAGCCCGCGTCCCTACCCCTGCCCGGCCGCCTGAGCGCCCGTTACGCTAGCCGCTACCACGACGTGGACAGCTACAACGTGGTGGGCAAAATCATGGGTTCGGACCCCAAGCTGAAAAGCGAGTACGTGGTGCACAGCGCCCACCTCGACCACCTGGGGGTAGGGCCAGCTATCAACGGCGACTCGATTTATAATGGCGCGCACGACAACGCCACCGGCGTGGCCAGCGTGCTGGAAATCAGCCGGCTTTACGCGAGTTTGAAAACGAAGCCGAAGCGCTCCCTTCTATTTGTGCTGATGACGGGCGAGGAAATGGGCCTGCTCGGCTCGGCCTATTTTGCCAAATTCCCGACCGTGCCGCCGGGCGCGCTGGTGGCCGATATCAACACCGACATGCCCACGCTCATCGCGCCGCTGCTGAGCATGGTGCCGCTCGGGGCCGACCATTCTTCGCTGATGCAGGAAGTGAAAACGGCCGCGGACTACCTCAACATCAGCCTGGAGCCCGACCCCGAGCCGGCGCAAAACCGCTTTATTCGCAGCGACCAGTACAGCTTCGTGATGCAGGGCGTGCCGGCGCTGCACCTCAAGTACGGCAACAAAACCGCCGACGGCCGCAACAACCTCAGCGAAACCGTGCAGCAGTGGCGCGCCATTACGTACCACCAGCCGCAGGATAATTTTGCGGGCGGCACCTTGGACTGGGAAGCCGGCGCGCAGTACGTGCGCCTCAACTTCCTCATCGGCTACCAGGTGGCGCAGGGGGTAGGGCGGCCGACCTGGAATAAGGGCGACTTTTTCGGGGTGCGGTTTGGAAGGTGAGATGCAACCCTTTCACTGCCAAGGGTATCTACTGACTATTCAACTACCTGAAAATTAGCCAGCCATGAAGAAGCTTACCCTCTTACTACTGCTGGCCGCGACTGCCGGATGCCAGAAACACGACCCAGCTACCGATGAGTTTGAAGTGCAGACGCAGGGACGCAACTATGACTGCGGCAAGGCACAGGTAGTGGTGAAAGACCCGGAAAAGGTAGCCCGAGTGGTAGGCGAATCTCTTCTTAGAGGGAATACTTATTTAGCTCTGAAACTGGACACGGCGCTTTGGCTACACCAGAACCAGACGCTGCTGCTGCGAATTCGCCGCCCCACGGATGATGAGTCACTATTTATTTGCCACGCATTGGGGCCTGCCTACCCCGCGCTCACGGTGGTGAGCGCCCGCGTGAAACCCTAGCGCGCTGCAACCCGCCACCGGGCCGGTAGTCTATGAAAAGCCAGCGCATGTCGCGCTGGCTTTTTACGTTTTCAACCCGGTGATAATGCTTCGCTTAGCTCTCCTTGGCTTGTTGCTTTTTCAGGTGTTTGCCGCCAGTGCGTTGCGGCCGGTGGCCGCGTGGTGGGCCCGGCCCGATACGCTGGGTCTGCGCTACCAGCAGCTGAAAATCACCACCGCCGACCATGTAAAGCTGGTAGCCTGGCTGATTGAGCCCGCGGCCCAAGCTCCCGACCAGTACACAACGGTAGTAGTGGCTGGTGGCGATGCCTACAACATGTCGGGCAGCATCTACACGGCCTGGGCGCTGGCCGAGGCCGGCTACCGCACGCTGCTGTTCGACTACCGGGGCTTCGGCCACAGCCAGGCGTTTGCCATTGACCCACAACGGCTTTATTACGAAGAGTTTACCCTTGACCTGCGCGCTGCTCTGGCCGAGGCGCGCCGTCAGGCCCCGCGCGACCGGGTGGGCATTTTGGGCCTGTCGATGGGCGGCATTCTGGGGTCGGAAGTGGCAGTCCGCGCCCGCCCCGACTTTCTCATAACCGAGGGCTACCCCGGCAACCTGCCGGGCATCGTGGCCTACCAGCAAGCTGCTGGCAAAACTGTGACGCTGCCCGCCGAGGCCGCCGCCTACCCCCGCGTAGCGGCGCAGGTCAATTGCCCCTGGCTGCTCATCGCCGGCACCCAGGATAAAAACACGCCCCTGGCCGACTCGGCCGCCGTGGTGCGGGCCGCCCGCCGCCGCCAGCACCGCCAGCTGCTGACTGTAGACTGCGGCCACCTGGGCGCGCAGGAAAAACTAACGGAGAAGTTCTTCGCCGAGGGCTACGCGCGGGCCATCAGACGCTTTTTGAGTGGGGGTAAGGCGGCGGGGTAGGGGGCGAGAAACCGGCGGAGGGCGGCCGCTAGAATGGGGGGTAGGGCCACCCATCAAAACCCTCATTTTCCTAGCCCGACCAGCAGGAATACCGCGCTGACATACGTCCACAGCACCGAAAACAGGACGTGAATAATCGTCTCAAACCGCTTGCCGCGCCACAGCGCCGCCGAGTAGCCGAAAAACTGCGCCAGCAGCCGCGCCAGCCAGAACAAGCCCAGGCCCAGCGCCACCCGGCGGCCCAGCGGCGTGCCCACCAGCTCGGCGGCCGAGGTGAGGCAGAGTACGCCCATTAGGCCCACGGCCAGAGCCACAAAAAACGTGTGCACGTGCATTAGCTGGCGGTTGATAAGGCTGAGCGGGGCCAGCTCGCGCCGCCAGTGGAAGTATCGGCCGAAGCCCGCGTGCAGCAGCGCCAGCGCCACCAGCAAGCCCCCGATAAGCTCAAGCTGAAGCTGCATCATCATGCAAAATAAACGCCGATACGAACGGCGTGAGCTTGATTTCCTGCGTCAAATGCAGGCCCGCCGCCCGGAAGGTGGCCAGCCAGGCGCGCCGCGAGTGAAAGTGGAAAAAGCCGATGGTATAGGCCAGGAAATTGGCCGCGTCGCGCAGGTGTTCCACCACCACGATGGGTCCGCCGGCCCGCGTCACGCGCCGGATTTCGCGGAAAAAAGCGGCGCGCTCGGCAGGGTCGCGGATTTCGTGGGCAACCATGAAGGCCAGCGCCGCGTCGGCGGCGTGGTCGGGCAGGGGTAGGGCTTCAGTCGTGACGGGCAGCGCGCCGGGCGGCGGGGGGTAGGCTCGCCGCGCTCGCGCGATGGATACCTCCGTGTGGCGGGCCGGGTCGTAAAAATCGAGGGCCAGCAACTTTCCGGCCGGGTAGCGCTGCCGCAGTAGGGGGCTGATTTCGTCGAAGCCCGCGCTCACGGTGAGCAGCGTGCGGCCGGCGGCCGGCCCCACGCCCGCCGGCAGCCAGCCCAGCGCGTAGAGGCCCGCGCCATCGTACACGTAGGCCGACACCGCCAGCGAGACGACTACTGGAGCCAGCACCAATACCAGCCCTGCCCCCGCCCAACGCCCGAATGGGGCCGGGGCCAGCGCCGCCGCCAAGCCCAGCGCCAGCCCGGCCCCCAGCGCTAGGGCGTAGAAGTGCCAATTGAAGCGCACGATGTTGCGCAGGCCCTGGAGCGGTTTTCTTACGGGTGCCATAATTCGGTGCGGCCTTTTTTCCAGGAATACGGCACGTCGCGCAGCAAAAAGGCATTGGTCAGCACCAGCTTACTCAGCGGCAGCGCTTCCAGAAAACCCACTTGTGCCCGCGCCACGGCCACGGCCTGCGGCTGCCAGTGCGCGCGCACGCCCTCCACAATGACGACGCGCCGCCGCTCGGCCTCCACCGCAAACGTGAAGGGTAGGGGCCCGGCAAAGCGCCGCGCCTCGGCCCAAGTGGCGAAGGGCGAGCCAGCCGGCAGCGCCACCGCCGCATCGGGCGCGCCCACAGCGACATCAAAATTGCCCCGGCGCGACGAGGCCGCCAGGCCCCCGCCCGGCGTATTGGTCAGGCTCAGGTCAACGTGCGCGTAGCCGTAGTGGGTGAACGCGTTGCCAAGCAGCACCATGCGCCGGCGGTCGGTTTCGGAGCGCAGAATGTAGAGGCCGCGCAGGCGTTTGCCGGCCGGCGTGACGTAGCGCACAAAGGCCCGGTAGCCCACCAGGCAAAAATCCTGACCCAGAAAAGCCGGGAAACCCTTGGGCCGCAGGGCGCGGGTTTCTACCAGTGCCACGGCCAGAAAGGCCCACTCATCCTGCCAGGTATCGGCCACGAGCGGGGCGGGCAGCAGCGCCTGCACCTCGGCGGCCGGCGCGGCAAACGTGAGTACCAGCGAGCGCGTAAAAAACGCCTCGACTGCGAACGGATGAGTTTTCAGCCAAGCCAGCATCAGCGCAGGGGGGTAGGGGTAGGGCGGGGCAGCACGAATTCGTAATAATACAGCAGCAGCACGAACAAGCCAGCAAACACGGCGTTGAAGCGGCCCCACAGCAGCAGGTCGGGAGCCAGTGCGAATTCCAGTGAGTTCATACTCGCCACCAAAACTATTTGTGCCAGCACGCACCAGCGCCGCCGAATGCCGCTCAGTAGCCACACCGCCATGCCGATTTCGGCCAGCCCGATGAGGCGCGTGAGTAGCCCCGCGTGGGCCGGCCCCAGAATGCGCGCCACAATGGCCTCGTGGCGCGGCACCAGGCCCAGTACTTTGCACAGCAAGCCGTTAATCAGCCAGACCGAGGCAAAAAGGTAGGTTAGCAAGCGGTACATGGGGTAGGTAAGGGAGTATTGTCCTTGCGAGCGCAGCGCGGCAATCTTTCCTTGTCGTTCGCATCGTTGGGTTTACTACCCCTGACGGAAGGAAAGATTGCCGTGCTGCGCTCGCAAGGATAAATGATTTTTATTGCCGCTCCTAGCGCGCGCGCCCGCTATCCACTCCGCTTTGCAGCTGCGCCTGCGTGGCGGGGGGTAGGGCGCTGAGAATATCCAGGCCCGAGGCGGCCTCAATCTTATCCACCGAGGTCAAATACTGCGTCCACTGTGGGTTGATGCTGTTGTCGTTGGGCGTGTCGATGGCCACCACGCGGGCCTGGCCGGCGATGATGCGCTGGAGGTCGTTGTCGCCTTCGGGCAGGAAGACCACCACTTTCCAAATGCGGGCCGGTACCGACACGCGGCCTTGGTCGAGGGTGCTGGCGGGGCCGTTTTTGCCGGTGCCGCCGCGGCCGTAGCTGCCCATAATGACGTAGGCTTCCTGGCCGTTTTCAACCTGGCTGCGGGTGTATTCTTCGAGGTGCGCCCAGGTTTGCTGGTTGTTTTGCGGAGCCTGGGGCACCATGTTACTCATTAGGAAGGTGGCCGAATTGTTGTCCAGCGAGGACGTGCGGTCGCCGCTGGG
This sequence comes from Hymenobacter psoromatis, assembly GCF_020012125.1. Taxonomy (NCBI): domain Bacteria; kingdom Pseudomonadati; phylum Bacteroidota; class Cytophagia; order Cytophagales; family Hymenobacteraceae; genus Hymenobacter; species Hymenobacter psoromatis. Next base: position 2,284,951 of record NZ_JAIFAG010000001.1, on the reverse strand, counting down.
ACAGTTGTGACCCTTGTCGAAGCCCGAGCCGGCGTAGCTCTGCGGCGATACCTGGTAAAACTGCCGGGGTAGGCCGGGGTCAGCCCGAAAGTCGTTCTGGCGCGGTGCGTTCTTGGTGAGGTCGGCCTGGCCCACGTGCCAGCTCGTCCAAACCGGCGTGCCGCGCTGGGCGTTGTAGCCCGTCGTGTACTGCGGGTGGATGTAGAGGTAATTGGTCGGGTTGTTCGGGTCGGAGGTCGCGCCGCTGGGGTTACCGAGCAATAGGTTATCGGCGGTTCCCGATTCCTGGCCGCTGGCTCCGGGTTGTTGGTTCCGGGTTGTCGGTTCCTGGTTCCGGGTCCGGGGCTCCTGGCTCCTGGTGGTTGGGTTGTTCCGGTTCTTGAAGTAGTCATTGGCCGGGGTGGGGGGGGTAGGGGCAGGAACCGGCAGGCCCGCCGGCGCAACCGCTACCGCGCCGCTGGCCGTTTCGAGGCTGATGTCATCGAGGTTGAGCCGGCCCTTGCCCGCGTCGGTTTTGCGAATTTCCAGGCGCAGGGGCTCGGCGGCTACCCCCTCAAACACGGCCGGCCGCAGCGCGGGGCCGCTAGTGGTTTGGGGCTGGCCGTTGCGCTGCCAGGTGCGGCCGTGGTCGCGGCTCACCCATAGCTCCCAAGTGCTGGGGCCATCCTGCCCGTAGGAAGCCGCCAGCAAACTGATTTTGCGCACTCCGGCCGGCGCGTCAAACTGCATCGTGAGCTTGCCATCGGCCCGCAGGCGGGCGGCGTGCGCGCCGTCTTTGTGGTCCTGCTCGGTGCTGCCAATCAAGGCATTGGTAAATAGCCACGGGCCGGTAGCCAGCTGCTCATCCGCGGTCTCATAAGCGCCCTTGTGGCCCGTCTCAAAGGTTTCGGGAAAGGCGCTGGCCGGGGTTTGGGCCGCCGTGGTTGTAGTTGCCGAAGGCGAAGAGGTGCAGGCTAATAGCCCGAAAGTGGCCAGCAGGCCGAGCGAGAAGCGCATAAGAGAGCGGTAAGTGAGTTAAGGGTTAAGATGTAGAAGTTAGAAATTAAAAAGAACGTCATGCTAACGACGGGAAGCATCTCGCTCACGCATGTAAACCTACTACTTGAGGTTAGTTACGCGAGCGAGATGCTTCCCGTCGTTAGCATGACGTTCTTTTTAATTTCTAACTCCTTCCTGCCCTACACGAGCTGCTTCACCCCGCGCTCGCTGTTAGTTTCGACAATTACGCGGGTGCCGCGCTGGTGCGTGAAGAGCCGATAGGTCCAGTTGGCCGTCACGACCAGCTTGTTGCGGAAGCCCGACAAGTAATAAATGTGCACCGTGAGCCAGGCAACCCAAGCTAGCAGGCCGCCCAGGTGCCGCCCGCCTGGCAGGTCGGCCACGGCGCGGCCCCGGCCCACAATGGCCAGCGTGCCCTTGTCCCAGTATTCAAACGGAGCCCAGACCTCCGACCGGCGCTCGCGGGCCAGGTTCTGGGCCAGGTGCGTGCCCTGCTGCATGGCGGGCGGGGCTACCTGCGGGTGGCCCTTGGGGTAGTCCTTGGTTTTCATCAGCGCGATGTCGCCGATGGCAAATATATGCTGGTAGCCCTTCACCATATTATACTGGTTCACCAGGTAGCGACCGTGCTCCACCCGGTCGTCGGGCAGGCCCGCGATGGTGCTGCCCGTGACGCCCGCCGCCCATATCAGGGTGCGCGTTTCGAGGGCCTCGCCGTCCTTGAGCTTCACCGTCTGCCCGTCGTAAGAATCCACCAGTTGCTGAAGCTTCACGTTGACGCCCAGCTCCTGCAGGTACTGGCGTGCGTGCTGGCCGGCGTAGTCCGACATGGGCGGTAGCACCCGGCCTTCACCCTCCACCAGGTAGATATTCATCTTCGTAATATCCAGGTCGGGGTAGTCTTCGGGCAATACGTGCGTCCGCATCTGGGCCAGGGCCGCCGATAGCTCCACGCCGGTGGGGCCGGCCCCGGCAATCACGAAGTTGAGCAGCCGCTGGCGCTCGGCGGGGTCCTGGGCCAGGTTGGCCAGCTCGAAGCAGCGTAGCAGCTGGTTGCGCAAGTCCACCGCCTCGCCAATATCTTTCAGCGGGAAGGCGTTTTTCTCAATCTTAGCATTACCGAAGTAATTAGTTTTGGTGCCCGTGGCCAGCACCAGGTAGTCGTAGGGCAAATCACCCGCGGCGGTGTGCACGAGGTGCTTATCCGGGTCCAGGCTGTCCACGCCCACACTACGGAAGTGAAAGTCGTGGTGCCCATCGAAAAGCTGGCGCAGCGGCTCGCCCACCGACTCCGACTCCAGCCCCGCCGTGGCTACCTGATATAGCAGCGGCCAGAAGCCGAAGTAGTTGGTCTTGCTCAGCATCACCACCTGATACTGGTTGCCGGGCAGGCCCTGCACAAAATTGACGGCCGCGAAGCCGCCACCGACCACTACCACGCGGGGCTTGGTCGTGTCGGGGATATTTAAGCTGAGTTGGGGGGTAGCGGGCATCACGTTAGGAATTAGTGCAGCCCGGCTATACGAGAGTTACGCGGTAGGGTGTAGGGCTTGCCCCCGCCCGGCGTTGCTGGCCCCTGGTACGCATCGTTCACCGGCGGGCGGGGACTAGCTCCGTACCTTATCCCAGCGCGACGGAGAAAAGCTGACCGTTTACTTCCGCTGGTCGTAGTGAAAGCGGGCCGACAAAAATTGAATTCTTTCGCCCACCACGCGGTACACGAGCCGGTGCTCCTGCAAGATGCGCCGCGACATGTAACCGCTGCCCAAATGCTTTAGCAGTTCTGGCTTGCCAATTCCGCCTAGCGGGTCGCGGCTGGCCAGCTCTATCAGCGTCAGCACTTTTAGCGCCGTCGCCCGGTCGGTAGCTACCCAATGGGCGAGGTCGTTCAGGCAAGCGGGTAGGAGCACGATTTGCCGCGCCGCAGGCGGCGGCTTACTCATCGGCGGTCAGGCCCAGCTGTTGCCGCAACTCCGCCACCGAGGCGAAGACCACGCCCTCGCCGCGCTCGGCGGCATCCATTGCATCGAGCAGGGCGCGGGTATTGGCGCGGGAGCTGAATAGGTGCAGCGTCTCTTGCATAGCGCTTAGCTCGGCCGCCGGCAGCAAGGCCATCGTTTCGCGGCCGGGCCAGACCACTTCGGCCGCCGTGCCGGTGCGGGCTACTTGTTCCCAAATGGCCCCCAGGTCGGGCTGCATGGGGGTGAAAGAGGTGGATTGCATACGCTAAAGATAGGGCCTAGGGGATAAGTCAGACGCCACGAGGAAGCAGTTATTAGCCGGCCGCAGCGGCGACTGCGCGGCCAAGGCATCCACAAGGCGCATGGTTTCTACACTCACCGTGGCCACCCGCGCCAATAGTTTAATTGTGGTTAGTACGTAGAAGCTACCTACTTTACTGGCGAACAATATCCAGCACTTTCAAGACTGTGTGATGTACGGAAGGGTTGCCAAAGCTGCCGCGAAAAGTCGTTTCAGTTTGCAGCTTAATTCGTAGGTAATCGCTAGGGCGAAAGTCTACTCTCCCCTCGTGAAAGTCTTCTAGCCAGTCGTTATCTGCCATTTTCGCCATGATGGTATGACCCTTTAATACCAGTTCCCACATAGATTCGCCCATAAAATCGGGGCGCTTGGCTTTGACGAGGTATTCGCTTTCGCTATTTTGGGTTTCGGTAATAAGTAGAGACTGCAAATTATCGGTATTAAAATGTGGGTTGAACCGTGCATTGCCTGCTGCTGAGCGGTACTCAATATATTCCTGGCCGCGTAGGGCGGCTACCGCCCTAGTCATTTCCTCCATAAATACAACCAGTTTATCAAGCGGAATTTGCCCTGGTACCAATAATGGATTGGTAGAAACTACCGCCGCTTCTGACTCAAGCGCGGCTTGCAGGTTTTTCAACTCATCTGCGTTATCAATACCCGATTTATTTTCCAAAAACTTAATAAAGCTTTGCAAACCTTTATTTAGAAAATGCCCGATTAGTTTCTTCCAATCAAAATTCTTAACTGCCTCTTCTGGAATGCTACGTAAAAAAATAGCGAGTTTGGCTCGTAGTGAGCCGGTTGCGATATCTTCTAGTATTAGCTCAGCCCGAAACTCCGGGTCGGCAGTTTGAACCAACAAGCTATCAAACTTGCCTAATACTACCAGTAAATCAGCAATAATTTTAAATACTCTTTGCGGGGAGTGGCTTTGTTTCTCGAAGTCAAAATACAACTCAAATTCGGCTACTGCTACATCCATGAGAAAATTATGCTAAGGCATTAAAATTTGGGACAGCTTACTCACGCCTCCGGCCACAGCGGCGACTGCGCGGCCAGCGCATCCACGATACGCATGGTTTCGATACTAACTCCGCCCGCCGGGGCCGGGGCTATGGTTCCTGGCCGGTTTGGCGGGCATGGTTTTCGGCCTGCACCCGCTGGGCGTGGGCTAGGTCGGCGTAGTACTGGCGCAGGTCGGCGGTGTCGGTGTAGCAGGCGGGGCGGGCAATGACGCGGCGGATGAGAGCGGAGTAGGCGCGGTTGTTGGCTTGGTTGCGCAGGTCGGCGTTGCAGCGGCGGCGGGCCGCGTCGAGGCTGTCAAGCAGGGCCTGGCAGGGTTCGACCCGCAGATGGCCGAGGTCGCCGTCGTACTCCCGCAGGTCGGTACTGTCGGTGTAGCAGCCCCTGGCCAGCACCCGCCGCAGGAGGCCCACGTAGGTTTGGCGGGCTGCCGCGTCGGAGAGGTTGGATTCGTGGCGGGTGCGGGCCTCGTGCAGTGAGTCGAGCAAGGCTGCACACTGCCGGCCGTGCGCCCAGGGGCTATCGTCGTTGGTCAGCACTACGAAGTCGCGGGGGTAGTCAGGCAGGTAGCGGGTGCCGAACTTTTCGCCCTGGCCGGGGTAGGTGCTGGACCACCGGTTGGGGTAGGCGGGGAAGGACATATCGTTGAAGGTGGTTTCGAGGGTCTGGCCCTGGGCGGTGTGCAGCAGTACGCGGTAGCCCATTACGTTGCGGTAGTTGACCTGGGTGGTGGTGGCGTAGGTACTCACGACTTCGCCCGTGCCGACAATGCCGGCCCCGTATACGAGGCGCGAGGCCAGGCCAGGGCCGAAAAACAAGTTGAGTACGCCCAGCCCCAGCAGCAGAAACAGCAGCCTATACACCCAGCGCGGAGCGTTTTTGAATAGCAGAAACGTTAGCGGAATGGCGGGGGTCGCCAACGTGGCCAGCAAAAAGGGGTGGCTGCTAAACCAGTAGCAGAGGTGGACCAGAAGCTCCATACGATAAGGGCGGCCGGGTAGCCGGTGGCGTGGGCTTACGGGCCAGGTGGGAGGGGGTTGGCTGCCGCCCTCATGCCCCCGGCCGCAAGGGCGACTGCGCGGCTAGGGCATCCACAATCCGCATGGTTTCGACGACCGTGGCTACCCGTGCCAGCAGCTCCGACACGGCGGCCACGTGGTCGGCCAGGCGATATGTGTCGAACTGCGCGCGGATGGTGGGGTCCTTGGGGGTGCGCTCCTTGTACTGGTCGAGCACCCACTCCAGGGCCGAGCGGTTGCCGAGGCGGTAGCGCCAGGCGTGAAGTTAAAGCAGGTTTTAATGAAAGCGGAAGTTTGCCCCACGGCGTAACTTGCGGATAAATCAAACTTACCTGATGGACCTTTTTCTGCCCGGCCTTTCCCCCAGTGAAATACTTACTTCACCTCCCAATGTCCAAAGTGGTAGCGAGGAAAATTCAATTCTGAAACAAGCGGAGTGCCGCGTGTTGGAAGGTGATGCGCTGACTGTTCTCAAAACCCTGCCGGCCGACTCCTTTCACGCCTGCGTAACTAGTCCGCCGTATTGGGGACTGCGCGATTACGGTATTGAGCATCAAATTGGGGCCGAAATGCAGTTGCAGGATTTCATTGCCAATCTGACGGCGGTATTTGAAGAGGTTAGGCGAGTGTTGCGACCTGACGGTTCTTTGTGGTTGAATATCGGGGATTCCTACACGAGTGGTAACCGCACATGGCGGGACGGCGATAAAAAAAACCCGGCCCGCGCCATGAGCTATCGCCCACCTACGCCCGAAGGCTTGAAACCTAAAGACCTTATCGGGGTGCCTTGGCGCTTGGCGTTCGCCCTGCAAGCCGCCGGTTGGTATCTACGCTCCGACATCATTTGGTACAAGCCCAATTGCCAACCTGAATCCGTGAAAGACCGGCCTACGCAATCGCACGAATATCTTTTCCTACTAACCAAGTCGCAGAACTATTACTACGACCACGCGGCCGTGCTGGAACCCACGCAGGATAATAAAACCAAGCGCAACCGCCGCACGGTGTGGTCCATCAACACGGAACCTTATAAGGAAGCTCACTTTGCCGTGTTTCCTCCCAGCTTGGTAGCCCCGTGCATTCAAGCTGGTAGCCCGGAAGGTGGCTTGCTATTAGACCCTTTTTTCGGCTCAGGCACGGTGGGCGAAACGGCCTTGCGTCTCAACCGAAGCTGCGTAGGCATCGAACTGAATCCGGCCTACGCGGCTATCGCTGCCAAAAGACTGGCCGCTCATCGCCGGCCTACGCTACTCAGCTAGCTCATCCAACTCCTGAATGATGAACGTCCACTCAGCATGGACCATGCACAGGTCTTTGCGGATGTTCTGCACTTTCAATTTGCGCTCAGTGCCGCCGTCAAAATAGAGGCGAAACAGCAACGAGCCGCTCTCGTCCTCGACGTAACAATAGCCGGGTTTGGGCATCTGAATGCTGTCCTGCATCATCTCATAACGGCCGGTTTTCACTTGTTCGAGTAAGGTAATGGGAATTTCCACCAACTCGTATTTCCAGTACGGAACGGCCGGCGTGGGCTTGCCCGTGTTGCGCAACACCAAAATTTGGTCATACGCGACCAAGTGAGCCAGAAACTGGTCGGTTAGCCGAAGTAAGTCGGCTGGGTTATTAGTCCATTGCCCCCGGCCTAATTCCATGAATTTATGTAATTGAATTAAGCCGGTGCGCAGCCCTTTATCCGCCTGTGTTTTTAGCGATACCTTGCTGGAGCCAATAGTTATATCATGGCCAGGATTGTTGCGCTTTTCCAGCGAGGCGCGTTGGCCGCACTAATTAGAAACGCTAACCATCGTGTACTCGAATTTGTCCTTGGTAAAAGCCTCGTCAGAGAAGCAATGATAAATGCGCAGCGCGTCACCGAAGTCTTCCAGAAAGCATTCACTGATAAGTGGGCTGCCAGGATTACGCCAGAAGCTTTTGGCTCTTCTAAACTGGTCTATAATCCGTTCAATCCACCGCAGTTGACCATCGCGTAAGGAGGGTAGATATTCAACTAGCTTTTGAATGCGCCCTTTGATGCGTGCGGTGGTTTCATCAGGAGTCATGGGTAGTTTTAGTAAGAAGCACTGAAAGTGAAACGAAGGTAGCCTTACGCATATTCGGTGCTCTCCATCATAAAGCGCACCACCTCATTAGGCGTGTACACGATGCCCAGGCGGTCGGCCCCCTTGGGATTGTAGGCCCGGTAGAAGTTCTCGTACACCACCTTCAGAAACTTCTGCTTCTCCATGTGGCTGGCAATGCCCGACGCCTGCGCATTAATGACGTCGAAAAACGGCCGGATGCGCTCCAGCGTATCGCGCCGGGTAGGGCCGGTGAAGAAGGTATTAATCACCTGCTCCAGCTCGTGGGCAATGTTATTCTCGCGGTGAAACTGCGTTTCGTCGAACACCCGGTTGAAGATGTCCTCCGTGAGAATGTGCTGAATCATCATCTCCCGCGCCTCCGAGGTGCCAAAGTCGGGGTTGATGCTGGCCTGGCCCAGCACCACGAAGTCGGCGAGCCGGGCGTTGAATTTTGGGTTGTCCGTTTCGGCCCGCTCAATGGCCTGGCGCAGGCTCTCGACCACGCCCGGCAAGTCGTGCCGAAACTGCGCAATGGCCTGGCGAAAAGTGCGCACCTCGGGCCGCTCGTAGTGCAGAAACTGCGTGAGCAGGCGGTCGGTGGCCGCGTCGTCGTCCAGGGCCACGCGCCCGGCCTCGCTGCCCGCCTGAATGAGCACGAGCGTGATAGAATCCTCGAACAAAATATTGTCCTGGGGGTAGCCTTTGGCGAATTTCTTCTGGATTTCCTCGTCCAGGTTGTCGTGGCTGTCCTTGCTTTCCCAGTAGCCCCAGCTCAGGCGCAGGGCATCCTTCACGGTGCCGTCCGGGTACACGGTGTTGCCCTTGGGGGCGCGGTAGTCCAGCTCCGGCACCAGCAAAAAGTCCTTCTGCCGGCAGTAGTCATTGAGCAAGTTCTGAAACGCCCCCCGAATGGCCGTTTCCTTGGTGCTGCCTCCATAGTGAATGAGTTGGGCGATTTCGTTTTGGTAGCGTTGAACAGCCTGGCGGGACATGGGGGGGTAGGGAAGTAGGGGTGGCAAGATAGGGCTGGGTGATGGGTGGGGTGGGGCGGGGGGCACCTCACGAGACCCCTATGGGGCATAGCCCCCTCTCCAAAAGAAGAGGGGGGACTAGTTTCTAGCTTTAGCTTTAAATCCTGAATCATTAAAAACTAGAACTAGCGCTAGTTCCCCTCTCTTTTGGAGAGGGAGCTATGCCCCATAGGAGTCTCGTGAGGTGCCCGCGATGGGCGACCGACCGCACTACTTTTGGCAGTATCATCCTCCACCCCACCCTCCATGAAGCTCCGCTACCTCCCCTTGCTGCTACTGGCCCTACCCGCCTGCACCAGCCCCGATACCAAAACCGCCGCCCCCACCGCCGATGCGCGCTTCGACCGCTTCAAGCAGCAGTTCATCCAGGATTTCTGGCGGCAGAACCCGGAGTATGCGTCGTCGGTGGGCTTTCATAAATACGACTCGCTGCTGGTGATTCCCAACGAGGCGCAGCGGCGCAGCGATGCCGCGTTCGTGGCTCGCAACCTGGGCACGCTGGGCGGCTTTGGGCTGGATAGCCTCTCGCCCGGCAACCAGATTGATTTGCATTTGCTTACCAATGAGCTGCGCTCGGAGCGCTGGTACGCCGACACGCTCAAAAACTGGCAGTGGAACCCGGCCCTGTACAACCTGGGGGCCAGCGTGGGCGACCTGCTCAATGGCCGCCATTACCCGCTGGCGCGCCGCCTGCGCAATATTTCGGATAAACTAGCCGGGGCGCAGGCGTATTACCAAACGGCGCGGGCCAACCTCAGCCACCCCACCCGTGAGCACACCGAGCTGGCCGCGCAGCAGAACGAGGGCGGCTTGGCCGTGCTTGGCGCCGCGCTGGCCGACTCGGTGCGCCGCTCAACCCTCCCCGATGCGGAGAAGCGGCTGCTCACCCAGCGCATCGCCGGGGCCCGCACGGCCATCGATGGCTACATCGGGTATTTGCGCAAGTCGATGCCAGTGGGTAACCAATACCGCTCGTTCCGCATCGGCAAGGCGTTGTTTGACCGGAAATTCGCCCTCGATATTCAGTCCAGCTACTCCGCCGACCAGGTGTTCCAGCTGGCCCAGCAGCACAAGGCGGCGCTGCTGCACGACATGGGCCGGCGGGCGGCGCGGCTCTTCCCCACCTACTGCGCCGGGCAGCCGATGCCGACCGACACGATGCGGCTCATTCGCCAGGTCATTGACCAGCTAACCCTGAAGCACGCCCCGCGCGACGGCTTCGTGGACGCGGTGAAGCGCCAAATCCCCACTCTCATCAAGTTTGTGAACGACCACGACCTGCTGACCCAGGACCCCAGCAAGCCGCTGGTGGTGCGCGAAACGCCGGGCTACATGCGCGGCAGCGGCGCGGGGGCCAGCGTGAGCGCGCCCGGCCCTTATGACACCAAGGCCAACACGTACTACAACGTGGAGCCCCTACCCCCCACCTGGACCGCCGCCCAGGCCGAGAGCTACCTGCGCGAGTACAACGACTACACCCTGCAGATTCTCAACATTCACGAGGCCATTCCGGGGCACTACACGCAGCTGGTATACGCCAACCGCTCGCCCTCGCTGGTGAAGAGCATTTTCGGCAACGGGGCTATGATTGAGGGCTGGGCCGTGTACGCGGAGCGCATGATGCTGGAAAACGGCTATGGCAACAACTCCGACGAACTGTGGCTGCTCTGGGACAAGTGGAATATGCGCTCGACCCTGAACGCGGTGGTGGATAACCTCATCCAGACCCAAAACGCCAGCGAGGCCGACGTGGTGCAGCTGCTCACCGGCGCGGGCTTCCAGGAGGAAGCGGAGGCCCGCAACAAGTGGCACCGCGCCACCCTGAGCCAGGTGCAGCTCAGCTCGTACTTCACGGGCTACACCGAGATTATGGCCCTGCGCGAAGAAGTGAAACAACAGGAGGGTAGTAAATTTAATCTTAAGAACTTCAACCAGCAATTCCTGAGCTACGGCAGCGCGCCGGTGAAATATATCCGCCAATTGATGCTGAACCATAAGCAGTAGCCGTGCGGGCCGAACTTTTAAGCTCAGCCGCAGGTTACGCGCCCGGTTTTCCTACCCCCCTTATCATGACCGAAGAAGCCCGCCCGCCCGTCGTGGATGCCGACGACGAGCAGCTGCGCCGCCTCATCCACGAGCACCTAAAGGTATTCGCCAAGTTCACCTCCGATAATTGCCCGGCCTGCGCCGCGCTGGCCCCGCCCTTCGCCAAGTTCGTGGACGCGCCCGAAAATGCGGACATCTTCTTCGTGCGCCTCGACTCGGACCAGAACCCGGTGGCCCAGCAGCTGATGAAGGAGCGCATTGCGCCCTTCTTCGTCAGCTACCACCAGGGCCGCCTGCTGGAATGCGACGCGCTAACGGAGGAGGGGGAGGTAGTGGCGCAATTGGCGCGGTTGCGGGCGTTTGAGCCGGTGAGGTAGGGGAGTTAAGAATTGAGAGTTAAGAAGAACGTCCTGCTCATCTGGCGTCCGCTTGTCGAAGCATCTCTCCCGAACGACACCCGAACGGTGCAGGAGAGATGCTTCGACAAGCGGACGCCAGATGAGCAGGACGTTCTTTTTTAACCTTTAACTCTCAACTTATTTCACCGGCTTAAACGATACCGCCGCGCCGCCGCCCGGAGCCAATTCCAGCGTGAGCGTCGAGCGGCTGGTGACGACCTTCTTCGTAATCTGGTATGCCTCCGGGTTCTTCTGCCAATCAGCGTTCTTCGCGTCGGCGTAAATCGTGGCTTCGTAGCGGCGGCCGGGGGTAAGGAACGTTAATTTCAGGGGCTGTTTGCGGGGCTTTTCGTTGCTGATGCTGCCCAGGTACCACTCGTCCTTGCCCTTGGCCTGGCGCACGGTGGTAATGTACTCGCCCGGCTCGGCGGCCAGGATGCGCGTGTCGTCCCAGTCCACGGGCACGTCCTTGATAAACTGAAAGGCATCAGGGTGAGCCTCGTAGTTTTCGGGCAGGTCGGCCGCCATTTGCAGGGGCGAGTAGAGGGTCACGTACAGGGCTAATTGCTTGGCCAGGGTGGTGTGCACCTGGCGCTCGGGCGCGCCCACGGCGTAGCCTTTGAGCTTGAAAATGCCGGGCGTGTAGTCCATCGGGCCGCCCATGAGGCGGGTGAAGGGCAGGATGGTTTCGTGCTCGGGCGGGTTGCCCTGGTCGGTGAAGGCGTTGTACTCGTTGCCGCGAGCGGCCTCGCCGGCCAGCCAGTGGGGGTAGGTGCGGTGCAGGCCGGTGGGGCGCACGGGCTCGTGCATGTCAATCATCACCCTGGAGCGGGCCGCTACCTCGGCCACGCGGTTGTAGTGGTTCACCATCCACTGCCCGTCGTGGTGCTCACCGCGCGGAATAATCCTGCCCACGTAGCCGGTTTTCACGGCCGGGTAGCCGTAGCGGTTCATAAACTGATAGGCCGAATCCAGATGCTGGTCGTAGTTGGTAGCCGAGCCCGAGGTTTCGTTGTGCATTATCAGGCTCACGCCCTTGCTCTTGGCGTAGCTGGTGAGGCCCGGCACGTCGAAGTCGGGGTAGGGCGTCACGAAGTCAAATACGTACTCCTTCCAGTACCCGAACCAGTCTTCCCAGCCCGTGTTCCAGCCCTCTACCAGCACGCCCGGAATATCATTTTTAGCGGCGAAGTCAATGTAGCGCTTCACGTTGGCCGTGTTCGCCGCGTGCCGGCCGCTCGGGATGAGCTGGCCCTGCGCGTCGAGCGTGTCGGCGCTGGCAGCGTAGCTCCAGGTACTGTGGCCGGTCTGCATCTCCCACCACACGCCCACGAACTTCATGGGCTTTATCCAGTTCGTCTCGCCGATTTTGCTCGGCTCATTGAGGTTGAGAATCAGCTTGGAAGCCAGCATATCCGGCGCATTATCGCTGACGATAATCGTGCGCCAGGGCGTGTGAAACGGCGCGTGCAAAAAGGCCATACTACCCACCGCATTGGGTACGAGGCTGGCCTTGAGGCGCAGGCTGGCCCGGTCTACGTGCAGCTGCATGGCGGGGTAGTCCACCAGCGCCGCCTCGTGAATATTTACGTACAGCCCATCATCAGCCTTCAGCATGAGTGGGGTGGCCACGGCCTGCGGGTCGGGGGCCACGCGCACGGCAATGTTGGTCGAGTTCTTCACCATTGCCGCGTTGTCCACTTCGCTCAGCCGCGAGCGGGTGTAGATGTACTCGTTGGTGTCGTAGTCGCCCGGAATCCAAAACGCCCGGTGGTCGGCGGGCATCGCAAACTCGGTCAGCTCGTCGGTCACCACGAAGTAATCTAAGTGGGGCTGGTGCGGGAACTCGTAGCGAAACCCTACCCCATCAGTAAAGACCCGAAACACTACGTCGAGCTGGCGGCCGGGTGCGGCGGGCTGGCGCAGGTGCACCGTCAGCTGCTGGTAGTGGTTGCGGATGCTTTTGACCTCCCCCCATACCGGCTGCCAGGTGTCGTCCACATCCTTAATATCGCTGCCCGTCACTTCCAGCGGCCCATCAAAGCCGCCGCCTTCCTGCAAGGCCAGGCCCAGCCGCGAAGCATTCACGACGGGCCGGGTGCCGTAGGCCACGGCGTAGGTCGGGTGCCCGGCCGCATTGAGCGCAAACGTGAGCTTCACCCGCCCCTGGCTGGCCGAGAGGGGGGTAGGGCCCTGCGCAGCCGCCGAGTAGGCGGCCGCGAGCAGCGTTAGAAGCAGGTATTTTCTCATTAATGAATAAGCTGGTTATAGTAGGGTGCGGGGGCAAGCCCCGCACCCTACAATTGGAAAGCTGGCTAGTGGCGGGCGCTAACCGGCTGGTTGCGTAGTACAACGTACTCAAACGGCCGAAGGGTCAGCTTCTCCTTCAACGCCGGGGCCGCGCCGCCAAAGGCATTGTGCCAGCGGGTGCGGGCCAGGGCGGCCGGCACCGCGTAGGGCACGGAGGCATTACGCAGGTTCACCAGTACCAGCACCTGCTCGCCGCCCTGGGTTTTGGTAAAGGCGCACACGTCGGCGCTGCTGTACGAGGCCAGCGTGCCGGTGCGCAGGGCCGGGCTAGCGTTGCGCAGGCCAATGAGCTGCTTGTACGCGCGGGTTACGGCCGGCTTGGGCGTCCAGTCCACCGGCTGGCGCGGGCCCATAAACGGCACGCGCTTGGCGTAGCCCACTTCCTGGCCGTTATAAATCATGGGCACCGCCTTCATGTAGGCGGCCACCACAAACACGGCCATCGCCCCGCGCTCGCCGCCGAATAGCTCCTGCGGCGGCCCCTCCGAGCTGTTAATGTCGTGGTTGGACGTATAGCGCACCATGCGGGCCCCGGCCGGCGCACCCTGGTACTCCACGGCATTGAGCGAGTCGAGCAGCCGCACGCTCTTGCCGTGCTCCAAAATGGCGTGCCGCATTACTTGGATGAAGGGGAAATCGTAGTCGAGCTGAAAGCCAACCTGGAAGAAATACTTCTTCTGGTCGCCCTCGGCCAGCAGCAGTAGCTTGTGGCCCTTGATGGATTGGAGGCTGGCCAGCGCCTCAACCCAGAACTCACGGGTTGGCCCATCGGCGTAGTCGCAACGAAAGCCGTCAATGTTGGCCGCGAACACCCAGTAGCGCAGCGCGCTAATCATGGCCGCCCGCAGCTCCGGGTTTTGAAAATTGAGCTGCGCGATGTCCTTCCAGGACGGTATCGGGTTGATAATCTCGCCCTTAGCATTGTGCACGTACCAATCGGGGTGCGCCTTCACCCAGGCGTGGTCCCAGCTGGTGTGGTTGCCCACCCAGTCCAGTATTACCGCCATCCGGCGGGCGTGAATGGCTTCTACCAGCATCCGCAGGTCGGCCAGGGTGCCGAACTCCGGGTTCACGCTCACGTAGTCGCGCACCGCGAAGGGCGAGTCTACGGCCCGCTCCTGGCCAATGGGAAAGATGGGCATCAGGTACACCACGTTCACCCCCAGCGCCTTAATGGAATCCAGCCGCGCCAGCACGCCCGCAAAATTGCCGGCCTGGCTGAAGCCCCGCATATTCACTTGGTAGATAACCGCGTCGGGCGCGTCGGGCACCGCCGCGAAGGGCTGGCCGTACTGCGCCGGGTCGGGGGGGGTAGAAGCCTGGCCACGGGCGGGGGGGGTAGGGGCCAGTAGCGCCAGCAGGGGTAGCAGAAAAAGGAGTGCGGTTTTTTTCATGGAAAAGTAAAGTCGGCTCTGGCGGACAGCAGAGGCACCGTCCTTGCGAGCGAAGCGCGGCCATCGCACCCACGCGATGGCCAAACGATTACGTTCTGACGCGATTGCTTCGCGTTGCTCGCAAGGACGATTAGGGTGTATGCCTACCGGCTCACGGCCAGGCGGCGGGTAGCTACCTTGTCGCCTACCTGCACTTTTATTAGGTAAGTACCCAGGGCCAGCTCGCTGGTGGGCACGGTCAGGTCGTGAAAGCCGGGCGTTTGCTTGGTGTCGAGCAGGGTGCGCACGTCGCGGCCCAACAGGTCAATTACGCGTACGGCCACGGGCTGGGTGGTGTTCTGCACCTGGTAAGTAATGGTGGCCTGGCCCTGCGTCGGGTTCGGAAACACGCTCATGGCTACCACCGCGTCGTCGGCCTGGCGGCTGCTGAGCACCACCAGGTTAATGGCCGCCGCCTGCGTGCCGGGAAAGTTTGTCGCGTCGGTGAAGTCGGGGCTGTAACCGAGGTTGTTGTTGCCGCCGGTAGCACCGGGGGTGTTGTAGGCTTTGCCATTGCCCACCGATTCGGGGATAAAGTCTGACGACCAGTAGGCGTCGCCGCTGACGTAGGCCACGAACACGCGCACAATGCTCGCGCCCGAAGGCAGGCCCAGGGCTTTGCCGTCAAACTCATACTCCAGGCCGGTGGAGCCAGCCCCGCCGCCGTTGGCCGCACCGGGGTTGCCGGTCATGCCGAGCAGGCCGCCATCCGGCGACTGCTTGTAGGCCACGCGGGTATTGGCAAAGATGGCGTAAGCGCCCGTCGCGTCGTACAACGGGTTGGGGACACCATCGCTAGTGATAGCTGCCCCGCCGCCCAGCGACTTTGCCTGGCCGGTAGTAGCCGTATAAATGGCCGCCTGCACATCGAACTGCCCAGTAGTGGCAATCGCCGCGTCGGCTTCCAAATCCAGCTTAGTGCCACCGATGCTACCCCCGGCAAATGTGCCGAACACCGTGCCTGACCCCGCGATAGTGGGCAGGCCCGTGCCCACGGGCACGCCGCTCTTGTTCGGCAGGTCCATGTAGAGCTGAAAGTTATTATTGCCTGACGCAATGGTGCCGGCGATACCTACGTAGAGCTTGCCGTTCGCATTGGCTCCGTACATCTGGAGCAGGCCGGCGTTGCCGAAGCCCTTGCCGGGGTCGTGGGGGGTAGTAAACTTGCCCAGCGACACGTAGTTGCCGGCCCCGATTTCAGTGGCCGAGATAACCCCGTCCAGGGTTATCTGGGCCTGCGCGTTCAGCGCGGCTCCGACTAGCGTGGTAGCCAAAGCCAACGTAGAAAGTTTTTTCATGAGAAGAGAAGGGGGAAAATGGGTGGAATGGATGAAAAGCTCTCGGGTTTTTTATCCGTCATTGCTGCGCTTTGCTCACAATGACGGATAATTCAAAGGCTTAAAAAACACTAACCTTGCTGACGTAGGTAGTGCCGCCGCTGGTAGCTTGCAGCAGGTAGATGCCGGGGGCTAAGCCGCTGATTTCCAGGCTAGCCTGGCCATTGGCTACGGCGGCTTCGCGCGCCAGTACCAAGCGGCCCTGGCTATCCAGCAGCCGCAGCTGGGCGCTGGCGGCCGGGCCGGGTAGCCGCACCGTCAGCCGGCCCTGGCCGATGGGGTTCGGGTACACGGCCAACGCTGAAATGGCAGCCGGGCCGGCAGCGGCTAGCGCGGTACTACCACGCAGCTTGAGCACCGCGTAGCCATTGGCCGGCAGCAGGGGGTAGGGCACCCAGCCGGCGATGCTGCCGTCGGCGGCCACGGTTAGCGGGGCGGCCGCCGCGGCGCTGGGGCTCAGCAGGTTGTCGGCGGCGTAGGTACCGGCCGCCAGGGTCGAGGGAGGTAGGGTCAGCGTGACATTGCGCTGGCCCAGGGGGGCAAAATTCAGCACCACCACTACGGTTTCGGAGCCGTTGGTGCGGGCAAAGGCGTACACGCCGGGCACGCTGGTAGTCAGGGTCTGGTAGCTGCCGCGCCGCAGGGCGGGCTGCGCCGCGCGCACGGCAATCAGGCCGCGGTAGGCGCTTAGGATGGAAGCCGGGTCGTTCTGCTCGCTGGCTACGTTATAGGTGGCATAGTCCGCGCCTATCGCCGCCCAGGGCGTGCCGGTCGTGAAGCCCGCGTTGGCCGTGGCATCCCACTGCATGGGCGAGCGGGCGTAGGTCGAGCCAATGCCGATTTCGTCGCCGTAGTACACGAACGGCACGCCGGGCGCGGTCAGCAGCCAGGCGGCGGCCAGCTTGGCCTGCGCATCCTTATCGCCGCTCACCCGGTCCTTGATGCGCAGCGGATTGGTATTGCCCGAGCTGCGCAGGTACAAGTCGTGGTTGGAGGCAAACACCCCAAATTGCAGGAAGGGGTAGTACTGCAGGGACTGCTCCACCGGGTTTTGCAGGAAGAGCTTGTTGCCCTTGTTCAGCGCATCTTCCAGCCCAAAGGCGATATCGAACTGAAAGCCAATGTCGAAGCCCTGGTACACGTAGCGCGCCGCGCCCGGAATGTCGCCCTGCAACCAGGTTTCACCCACCGAAAAAGCCTGCGGGTTGGCGGCCTTGATGTGGTCGCGCCAGCCGCGCCAATAGGCGTAGGTGGCGGGCAGGTTCTGCTGCTGCGCATCGGTGAGGGCGTTGCCGGTTTCGTACAGGAACATGGGCGCGTCGAGCCGGAAGCCGTCTACATTGCGCCCCAGCCAGTAGCTGCTGATATCCTTCACGGTGTTGCGCACCGAGGCATTGTAGTAGTTCAGGTCGGGCGTGTCGGGCCCAAACTTGCCGAAGAAGTAGTTGAAATTTGGGTTGGTGTGGCTACTTGGATTGGGCCGCCAGTTGCCGCCGGGGTTGTCGCTCCGAAACACGTAGTAGTTGTCGTATGGCGAGCCGGTGCCGGCTGCCGCCGTCGTAAACCACGGGTTTTGGGTGGAGGTGTGGTTGAATACCATATCCAGAATTACTTTCATGCCCCGCGCGTGGGCCGCCGCCACCAGCTGGCTAAAGTCAATGGAAGTGCCGTACTCGTAGTTGATTCCTTTATAGTCAATCACCTCGTAGCCACCCAGGTAGGAGTGGGTAGCCGGGTGCACCGGCATTAGGTAGAGGGCCGTCACACCCAGGTCGGTGGTCGTGGCCGGGTTGCCGTCGTTGAGGTAGTCGAGCTTGCGCAGCAGGCCCGCGAAGTCGCCGGTACCATCGCCGTTTGAGTCGAGAAAGCTGCGCGGGTAAATCTGGTAGAAGATGGCATCGTTCCACCAGCCCAGCGCGCTGTCGGGCGGCCCCACACGCACGGTCAGCGTCTTAGACGTCGTGCTGCCGCTGGCGTTGGTGGCCGTCAGCGTCACGGCGTAGCTGCCGGGCGCGGTCCATACCACGATGGGGTTGGGAGCCGTAGAAGTAGCCGGGCTGCCGCCCGCAAACGTCCAGCGCCAGCTCGTGGCCGCCCCGCCCTCCGAGCTATCCGTAAAGCGTACCGCCTCGCCCGGAATCGGGGTCAGCGTGGAGGCATACAGCTTAGCGTAAGGGTAGGGCGGCGGCTGGTCGTTGAACCAGTCCGTCAGCACGTTGGCCGCCGAGGTAACCTGCACCACGTAAGGCCGGGCGGGCACGGTTTCGTTCACCGCCGCCCCGCCGTGCGTAAAGCGATAGTTGTAAGTTAATTGAGCGTCTTCGGGCTGGTTCGGCACCGTGGCCGAATATACCTGGTCGCCATCGGGGTCGCTTAGCGCTACGCCCGCCGCCGAAAAGCTGCCGAATACCATCACCTGGTCGGTACCGGCCACGAAATTGCCCTGCCGAATCTGGAACTGCATGTTCACGCTGAACGTGACATCGGCCGCCCGCGCCGCGCCCGCGCCCAGGCTCAGCAGAAGGATTACTAACCAAGAGTAGGGTAGGGAAATCTTCATTAATAAAAACTTAATAAGGCACAGACAATCAAAGCAATAGACTGCTTGTACTCACCGTCAAAAAAATAAAGCTTGGTACTTAGGACCAGGGTTTACCCGGTTGGCTGGTTACACTGGTGCCGCACGGCGCTGCTGGACGCCCCACGGTTTCCCCACCCGGTTTCCTCACCCGCCGGCACCCGGCCCTAAGTTTCAAGCCTTCTTTGAAGTATGAATTTTTACAAAGTAGCAAAGAGGCTACTTCGTAATTTATAATTATTTTAATAGCCAGGGTTTTGCGTGAGACTAGGGTTGGCTACGAGGTCAGTAGAAGGCAGCGGGAAGATGCTGCGGAAGTCGGCGATGCCCGCACCATCTTGGGTAGCGCCGCCCTTCCAGGGCCAGAGGTAAGAGGCACTGGTATACTTGCCGAATCGCACGAGGTCGGTGCGGCGGCTGGCTTCCCAATACAGCTCGCGGCCCCGCTCATTGAGGATAAAGTCGGGGGCAGTTAGGTCGGTGGCGGTGATGCGGCCGCTCTGGTTGCCGTAGGCGCGGTCGCGCAGGGCGTTTACGTAGGCCAGCGCCTGGGCCTGGGTACCGCCCGCGCCGCCGCGCAGCACGGCTTCAGCATACATCAGGTACACGTCGCCGAGGCGGAAAAGTGGAAAGTCCGTGTCCGCGAACGTGCCCGTGGGGTCCGAGCCGGGCTGGCCGGTCGAGGTAACGTTCTTCCACTTCGTCACGGCGTAGCCGTTGGTGAAATCCGTCAGGTCCTTGATATCCAGGGTCTGGCCGTTGGTGAAGAACATGGCCCGTTGGTCGTCGGTGCTGGTGAACAGGTTAGGCAGGTTTTTGCGGGTGCGGTTGCCGGCCCAGCCACCGTTCACCCCGAAGTTGCTGCTCAGCATCTTACCCCCGATGGAGGCGTGCACCAGGTAGGTAGTGCCGCCGTAGCCCTGCTCGGCCAGCCCGTCGGCGGTAATCGGGAAGATGATTTCCGAGGCCGACGTCACGTTGTTGTCAGCCAGAAACAGCAAGCGGTACTCGGGGGCCAGCTTGTAGTCGGCGGCCAGAATCTTGTTGCAGTACGTGAGGCAGTCGGTGTTGCGGTCGGTGCCCACATACACCTGCGCGTTGAGGTAGAGCTTGGCCAGCAGCGTCCAGGCCGCGCCCTGGTCGGCCCGGCCGTAGGGGGCACGGTGGGCGGGCGTCATCAGCGGCTCAATGGCCTTTAGCTCCGACTCGACGTAGGCAAACAGGTCGGCCCGCGAAATCTGCTTGGGCAGGTTCTTGCTCGGCGCGTCGGCCTCGGTCACGAAGGGCACATTGCCGTATAGGTCCAGGGCGTGGTAGTAGGCTAGCGCCCGTAGGAAGCGCGCTTCGGCCCGTTGCACCCGCGCCATGTCGGCATCGGCCCCACTGATGCCGTTACTGCTGAGCTGGCCATCGCTGGTTTGCCGGATAAACTCGTTGCACGCCGCTACTTCGTAAAAAATGCGGGTGTACATGTTGTTAACCAAGTCATTGCTCGAAGTCCAGGTGGCGCGATTCAGCTCCTGGAGCGGGCCGCTATTCCAGGCCACTACCGCCTCGTCGGTGGTCAGGTCCTGTAAGTACCAGTACGCACGCAGATAGGAGGTTTCGCCCTCATCCTTGCCCTGCCCAGCAAACACGTCGGGCGAGCCGGTGGTATTTTGTCCGCTCAGGTTGTAGCCGGCGTAGAGCTTGGCCAGCACCTTGATGTAATTGGCCGGGTCGGTGTATACCGACTTGGTATTGAGGTCGTAGAAGGGCGAGCGGTCCAGGTCTTTGGTGCAGCCCGCCAGGCCGCCGGCGGCGAGCAGCAGGGAGATAGTGGCCAGCTTGAGGTTGCGGCGCAGGGTAGGGGTAGGGCGGGAGGTCATGGGTAGGAATATTTTTTGCTTGAAACTGGCTGCCATTGCGAGCATGTTGCGCATTAAGCGAGGACGCGTCAATCGCACTAGGATGAAGTCGTTCGGGTATCGTTCGGATGCGGTTGACGCCGCTTGCTGCGCGGAATGCGTTGCTCGCAATGACAGACGTTGACTTAAAGCGCTGATAAAAAACTAAAAGCCCACGTTCACGCCCAGCGTCACGGCGCGGGGGCGGGGGTAGAACTGATTGTCGATGCCGTCGGCGTGCTCGGGGTCAAGACCTTTGTATGCCGTGACAACCAGCAGGTTCTGGCCGGCCAGCGTCAGGCGCAGGTTCTGCACGCCTTTGATAACGCCGCCCAGGTCGTAGCCCAGCGTCACGTTCTGCAAGCGGCCAAACGTGGCGCTGTGCAGGTAGTAATTACTCAGCGGCTGCCCGGCCGAGAAGCCGGTATTGTACACGTCGGGCACTACGTTGGCTGAGTAGCCCAGGCCCGTGTTCAGGCCGTAGTAGTTGCCCTGGCCCGCGTCCACGGCGTTGTAGATAGTGCCGCCCAGGTTGGCGCGCATCGTGAAGGCCAGGCTGAGCTTGCTGTAGCTGATGTTAGAGCTGAAGCCCAGGAAGGCCTTCGGCGCGGGGTTGCCCGCATATACCTTGTCGCGCTCGTTGATGATACCGTCGTTGTTCTGGTCCACGTACTGCGTGGTGCTAGCGCTCTGGTTCGGGCCTTGCAGCGGCCGGCCGTTCTCGTACTTCTGCTGGTAGAGGAAGAAGGTGTTGGGCGCATAGCCCACCGAGTTTATCTGCACGAACTGGAAGTTACCGATATTGCCCACCGGCGTGCCTTGGTAAGTAGGGTCTTGTACCTGCAAGAGTTTGGTAATCTTGCCCCGGTTCATGGTGGCGTTGAAGTTTACCGACCAGTTCAGCTTCTGGCCCCGCACCAAATCGTAGTTCAGCGACAACTCAATGCCCTTATTATCCAGACTACCCACGTTGGTCAGCAGCACGTTGGTTAGGTTGCTGCCGGCGGGTAGCGGAATCACGGCCAGCAGGTTCGAGGTCTGGCGCAGGTACAGGTCCAGTGAGCCGGTGAGGCGGTTGCTGAAAAAGCCGAAATCCAGGCCCGCGTCGTAGGTTTTGGTTTGCTCCCACTTCAGGTTGCTATCGTAGCCGGCCGGCCGCAAGGTCTGAATGGTGTCTTTTCCGAAAATCTGGCGCACCGTACCCGTGCCCACGTTGTAGAGCGACAGGTAGGGGTAGTCACCGGCTACGCTGGTTATATCCTGCTGGCCCGTTACGCCGAAGCTGCCCCGTAGCTTCAGGTTGGAAATGAAGGTTGAGGAAGCCAGAAAATCCTCCTGATTAATACGCCAGGCCACCGAGGCGGCCGGGAAAATACCGCTACGGTTGCTTGGGCTAAAGTGCGACGAGCGGTCGTTACGCAACGTGCCCGTGAATAGGTAACGGTCTTTAAACGAATAGTTTACCCGGCCATAATACGAGAGCAGGGTATACTGCGTCTTGTACGGGTTGCTCGGCAATGCATTGGGGTTGAGCAGGGTGCCGGCCGCCGTGGGAGTGAAGAAGAAGGGTGAATACGTGTAAAAATCCTGGAACGAATAGCCGGCGATGGCCTCTATGTGATGGTTACCCACCTGCTTGGAATAGCTGAGGTAGGATTCAAACAGCTTATTATCTTTCTCCTGCTTGTACTGGCTGTTCTGACCCTGCGCGGTGTAGGCGATGGACGACGAAGCCGGAATAAAAACGCTGCCCTGACTGCGCGACACGTCGTAGCCCACGTTTACGTTGGCGTGCAAGTCAGGAAAAAAGTGCAGCTTGTAATCGAGCTGAATGTTGCCAATGCTGCGCTTCACCGTGCTGCGGTCGCGCTTATCCAGGAGCAGCGCCACCGGGTTGCGGTCGGTCAGCGGATTGGGGTTTTTGCCCGTCTGCCACTCAAAGTAGCCATTGTAGGGGCTAGTCGGGTCGTAAATGGGCTGCGTGGGGTTGAACCGTATGGCCCCGCCGATAGCTCCCTGGTCGGCAAAGCGGTAGTCGGCCCAAGTGCCCTTCACGTTGATGTTAATGCGCAGGTGGTTGTCAAACAACTGCGGCGACAGCCCGATGGAAGCCGAATTACGACTTAGGTTGCTGGTTTTCAGCGTACCCTGCTGCTCCAGATAGCCAATGGAAACGCGGTAGGGCAGGTTTTTGGCGCTGCCCGTCACGCTCACGTTGTTGTCGCTAGTCCAGGCGCTCTGGTAAATGGCGTCCTGCCAGTTGGTGTTGGCTGTCCCCAGGTATTGAGAATTGCTGGCCGGAATGGTGCCCGCCGCGATGGCCTGATTCGTCAGGGCGCGGTAGGCGGGGCCGTCAAGCACGTTGATGTTTTTGTAGTTCGTGGCCCGCGACGTCTGCGAGCTGACGCTGACGTGCGTTGCCTCGCCATTCACACCCTTCTTGGTGGTAATCAGAATAACGCCGTTCGAGGCGCGCGAGCCGTAAATGGCCGTGGCCGAGGCGTCCTTGAGCACCGTAAAGCTCTCGATGTCATTGGGGTTTACCAACGTGAGCGGGCTGCCAGCTCCGGCAATGCCATTGTTATCCACCGGCACGCCGTCAATCACGATGAGTGGGTCGTTGCTGGCGTTCAGCGACGACCCCCCGCGGATGCGGATGGTAGAAACCTCACCGGGCGCGCCGCCGCCGCTGGTTATTTGCACCCCCGCCAGCTTGCCCTGAATCAACTGCTCGGGCGAGGTTACCTGGCCCTTCACAAAGTCTTTGGTCGTCACCGTGGCGATGGAGCCGGTCACATCCTGGCGGCGGGTCGTGCCGTAGCCTACTACTACCGCCTCAGTTAGCGCGGTCGCGTTTTCGGCCAGCGCCACGTTCACCTTTATCGGCTGCGCGCCAGCCGTTATCGGGCGGCGCTCCGTGCTGAAACCAACGAAGGAGATGACCAGCGTGTGCGGCCCGGCCGGCACGTTTTGCAGCATGAAAGAGCCGTCGGCGTTGGTCGAGCTGCCCAGCGTGGTGCCTTCAACGAGCACCGTCACGCCGGGCAGGCCCTGGCCTTTATTATCAGTGATGCGGCCGCTCACGGTGCCATCGGCCACCGGGGTGGGGGGGTAGGCCACTACCCCGAGCAGCAGCTGGCCGGCCGGCCGGGCCAGCGCGGGCCCGGCAACCAGGAAACCCAGGGTGGGAAAAAGCAGGCCGCCGGCTAGGCGTCGGGCAGCGGGTATAGACGGTAGCAGTACCGGCATTGGGTGGGACTATAGAGGTGGGAGGGGGGTAGGGCCGGTGAGCTGCCGCCGCGAATAAGCTCGCAACGTGATGCCCGGCAAATGCGGGCCCTACTCGAATGCCACAAAGGAAGAAGCGCCCCTCAGCAACCAGAATTAGTCAAACCGTAATCAAGAAAATAAAGCCAATAATTATTTTTAGTTGCTTGGATTATAGATGGTTAGATTAAAAATGCGCTAGCCAAAATCAAGACCGAATCCACGGCGAATAGCGGCTTAGCGGGTGTGTTTCTGGTCGTGGCCCACGGGTAAGTAGGTGGTTACTCAGCGGCGGGTGGGGTAGGGGCAGCTGTCGCATACCGGGGATAGACGCGAAGGGGCGCGTCGCCACAGTCTCTCGCCCGGTTGCCAGGCCCTGCCGCTACGCTGCCTGAATGGCCCGCACGCGGCCCTCAAACTCCTCGCTGGGGTAGCATGATTTCTTTTTCACCCGCGTCTTGTAGGTGTAAATCGTGCTGATGGTGTAGCCCAGAATCTTGCTGATACGTTCGCTGTCATCAATGCCCAGCCGGATGAGGGCGAAAATGCGCAGCTCCGTATTCAGCAGCTGGTCTTCGGGCAGCTCAAGGCGCTCTTCCGGCCGCAGCAGGTCATTGAAGGCGGCTACGAAGTTGGGAAACAGCTTCAGAAACACGGAGTCGAAGCCCTTGAACAGCTCGTTGCGCTCCTTCTTGATGTTGAGGCTGTCGACTATGCGTTGCGTACTGGCGTATTGTTTGGTAGCCAGCGTCTTGTCCATCAAGTTCTTAAAACGCTCAATCTTATCAATGTACTCGGAACTGACGCTGAAATAATACCCGATGTACTCGTCCTTGATGTGGTTGGCCTCGTTGAGCCGCTGGTTGAGGCTGCTCAGCTCCTG
This sequence comes from Hymenobacter psoromatis, assembly GCF_020012125.1. NCBI lineage: Bacteria > Pseudomonadati > Bacteroidota > Cytophagia > Cytophagales > Hymenobacteraceae > Hymenobacter > Hymenobacter psoromatis. The sequence continues at coordinate 2,260,395 of NZ_JAIFAG010000001.1, read as the reverse complement.
ATTAAGCTGGCTTAAGTGCTGGTTATTGTGTTGCAGCTCCTGGTTGATGGTCGAGATGAGCGCGTCAGCAGCCTGCAACCTTCTGAGCTGTCGAAAGATAACCACCGCGAACCCGATGACGAACAGCACGAGCGCCGTCGTCGCCACGGCGTAAATAGTCAGCCGGCGGCGCTGCTGCTCAATCAGGTTAATGCGCTGGCCTTCAATGAGCGAGAAGATGCTGCCCATTTGCACCTGCCGCAGGCGGGAGTCGTAGTACGTCGCGTCGGCCTGGGCCTGGTTGATGAAGGTGTAGGCGTTCTTCAAATCGCCCCGGCGGTAGCACAAGTCCGAGAGTTTGAACAGCGCCACGGTCTCGGTAGTAGCGGTTTTCACGTCCGCGATGGCGGCCTGGGTCAGCAGCTCGAAGCTACGCTCCGGCTCGCCCGATAGCTCCGCGACCCAGGCCGCCGTACTGGCCGTGATGGCTAGCTGGTGCGGTGTGAGGGTGGGTAGGCGCAGCAGCCGGGCGTAGATGGCCCGGCTGGCGCGCACGTCGTTGCGCTTCAGCGCCCGGAAGCCCTGGATGGACCAGTACTCGTAGGAAGCCGGCCGGCAGTAGCGCAGCGCCGTGTCGGTGCAGGCAATGGCCTGGGCGATGTAGCCGGGCCGGTAGTAGTTGCCGGCATTATAGTCGGCTAAGTCGCTGAAGCTGCGAGCTTTGGTAAAATAAAAATCTACCTTATCAGCGGTGTCGAGCCGGGCCGGGCGAATGCTGGCCAGCGTCTCAAAGGTTTCCTTGAACATGCCCGACGACAAATCGATAAAGGCCAGGTTCAGCTTGGCAATTTCCTGCTTTTGCGGGCTGTGGAGCTGGTCGGCCAGTTGCCGCACGCGCTGCGCGTAGGCAAAGGCCGAGTCGTACTTAAAGGAGCGGTACTCCTGGTAGATGCGTAGCCCGAGGCGGAACTTAGTTTCGTCGGCGGGCCGGTGGCTATTGAACTCGCTCGTTAGCAAGGCAATACGGTCCAGCCGCTGCTTAAAATACTGTTCTTTGTGAGCCAGCGCCTGGTTTAGCTCGTCCAGCAGCTTATCGGCCCGGCCGGCTACCCCGCACAGAGGCAGGGCCAGCAACACGAGCAGGATAAACGTCGAGCAGAGCTTCACGAAAGGGTAGGCCAGCCGCTGGTGGGAAAGCCGGGCCGGCCGCCAAAGATAGAAGGTGACGCGAGCCGCCCTACTCCGCGCGGGCCAAGCCGGGCCGGGCCGCTGGGGCCACCCACACCGCCTGCTGGTTCACAAACTCCAATATTCCCGCCCGGCCCAGCTCGCGGCCGTAGCCCGAGCGCTTCACCCCGCCAAAAGGCAGCTCGGACATGGACTTCACCAGGCCATTCACGAACACGGCCCCGCATTCGAGCTGGCGGCCGATGGCCTCACCCCGCGCCGCGTCGCGGGTCCACACGGCCGCGCCCAGGCCGAAGTCCGAGTCGTTGGCCAGCAGCACGGCGTGGGCCGCGTCGCGGGCGGTGAGCACCAGCGCCACCGGCCCGAACAGCTCCTCGGCGTAGGCGCGCTGGCCCCGGCGCACGTTGGTCAGGATGGTGGGGTCGAAGCGCGTGGCTCCCGGCTGGGGTTGGCCGCCGGCCAGCGCCACCCGCGCCCCACGGGCCACCGAATCTGCCACCTGAGCGCTGAGCTTATCGGCCAGGTCGGGGCGGGCCAGGGGGCCGTAGTCGGTGGTTTCGGCCAGCGGGTCGCCGTAGCGCAGGGCCTGCAGGTGGCCTTTGAGGAGGCGCACGAACTCGGCCTGCACCGGCCTCTCCACAATGAAGCGCTTGGCGGCGATGCAGCTTTGGCCGCTGTTTAGCATCCGGGCCTGGGCGGCGGTGCGGGCGGCCAGCGTCAGGTCGGCATCAGCCAGCACGATAAACGGGTCGGAGCCGCCCAATTCCAGCACGGTTTTCTTAAGGGCCCGGCCGGCGGCGGCGGCCACCGCCGCGCCCGCCGCCTCCGAGCCGGTGAGCGTGACGGCCGCCACCCGGTGGTCGGCAATAAGCTTTTCCACCAGGTCAACTTCGATAAATAAGGTTCGGAACGCGGCGGGGGGTAGGCCGGCATCGTGCCAGATGCGCTCCAGGGCCAGGGCGCACTGCGGTACGTTGGGGGCGGGCTTGAGCAGGGCCACGTTGCCGGCTATAAGCGCCGGGGCGGCGAAGCGCACGGCCTGCCAGAAGGGGAAGTTCCAAGGCATCACGGCCAGCACCACGCCCAGCGGCGCGTGGCGCACGTAGCTGCGGCCGGCATCGGTCGGCACGGCCTCATCGGCCAGGAAGGCCGCGCCGTGGTCGGCGTAGTACTCGCAGCAGGCGGCGCACTTCTGGGCTTCGGCGCGGCCGTCGCGCAGGGGCTTGCCCATTTCCAGGGCCAGGAGGCGGGCCAGCTCGTCTTGGCGCTCGCGCAGCAGGGCGGCGGCCCGGCGCAGCACGGCCGCCCGGTCGGGGAGGGGGGTAGCAGCCCAGCCGGAGGCGGCGCGCCGCGCCTGGCCCAGGATGCGCTCGGCCTTCACCCACGAAAAAGCCACGAAGCGGTGCAGCCGCCGGCCGCTGTACGGATTGACAGATTCAAAAGCCATAGTTTGCAAGTTAGCCTGCTTCTGCCTACCTGAGTTCGCCGTTCCCGTCCGCAAACCGTATAGGGAGCTAACGGGTTGTGCCTATGCTGCCCATAACCTCCACGGGCGGACTCATATAGTCTATCGTTCCTAAGCCCCTACATTCGTAGCGAATTGCCGGTAGCCCCGCTGCCAGCGCCGTCGGTTTAGCTCATTCTGCTTATAGCCCCGTGTCTGACCAACCCCTTATATCCACCCCTACCGCCGCCGAAGCGGTGCTGGTCGAGCGCCTGCGGGCCCGCGACCAGTCGGCCATGACCGAGTTCTACGACCGCTACTCAGCGGCCCTGTTCGGCGTTATCCAGCGCATCGTTAAGGACGAGGAAGAATCGGAAGACGTGCTCCAGGAAGCGCTGGTCAAAATCTGGCACTCGATGGCCAGCTACGATACCTCGCGGGGCCGGCTTTTTACCTGGGTCGTGAACATCAGCCGGAATTTAGCGATTGATAAAATCCGCTCGCGCCAGCACCGCGTAAGTTCTCGCACCCAGGGCCTCGACGATAGTCTGGCCGCTCAACGCCAAGCCGCCCCGGATTCTTTTCGCCCCGAGCACGTGGGCTTGCTGGAAATCACCCGCAAGCTCGTGCCCGAACAGCGTCAGGTTATCGACCTGCTCTACTTTGGGGGCTTCACCCAGAGTGAGGCCGCTGAAGAACTCAACCTCCCGCTGGGAACGGTGAAAACCCGCGCCCGCACCGCTTTGAAAATATTAGCTAAGCTTATCCGCTAATACCAGTACTTCCGTGGAAGATTACCAAACTTATCTCGAATCAGGCCGCCTGGAGCAATACGCCCTTGGTGAGCTAGACCCCGCCGCCCGCGCGGAAGTGGAAAGCTGGGCCGCCCGCTACCCCCAGGTGCGCCAGGAGCTAGACGAATTGCTGACCGGCCTCGACGTGTATGCCGAAGCCCAGTCCCGGACGCCCCCCGCCGGAGCCCGCGAGCGCATCTTGAGCCGCGTGCTGGCCGAAATTGGCTCCGCCGACGTGGCCGCCCCTGCCCCTGCCCCCGCCGTGCCTACCATGCGGGTGTCGGCTTCCAATCCGCACCTGGCCACCGCCCCTACCCCCCCCGTGGCGGCGCGGCGCGGCAGCGGCTGGGCCATTGCGGCCTCGGTAGCCCTGCTGCTGAGCCTGGGTGCCAACGCGCTGCTCTACAGCCGCTGGCAACAGGTTAGCACCGACTTAGTGGCCGCTCAAAACAGCCAGGCCCGCTTTGCTCAAACCTCCCAGGTAGTGGAGCACCGCCTGCAAGGCGCTGAAAGCCAGCTGCAAGTGCTGCGCTCGCCCGAGTACAAATTGGTGGCCCTGGCCGGCACGCCGGCCCACGCCACGGCCCGCGCCCGCGTGCTCTATAACGCCGCTACCCACCGCGTATTCCTCGATGTGCAGGCGCTGCCCGCGCTGCCCGTCGGCAAGCAGTACCAGCTCTGGGCCCTCGACAAAGGCAAGCCCATCGACGCGGGCGTGCTGGCCGCCAACACGGCCACCGGCGAAGGCTTGCAGCAAATGAAGGACATCGCCAGCGCCCAAACCTTCGCCATGACGGTAGAGCCCACCGGCGGCAGCGTAGGCCCCACACTCAGCACTATGACGGTGGTAGGAAATATTTAAATTGATTTCCTCAGAAGTTTAAGCCCATAAAAAAGGCGCTCCTTCAGCCGAAGGAGCGCCTTTTTTATGGGCTTAAACTTCTGAGGAAAACCGGGCTAAAACAGACGGGGCGCGGCTGGCCGGCCGGGGCCGCCGGGGCGGTGGTCATCCTCATCAGCTTCCTCGTCGTCGTCATCTAGTTCGTCTGCGTCGTCCGTTTCAGCTTCCGCCGGCTCGTCTTCGTCCTCATCAAGTGAGTCGAATACGCGGTCGAGCGAGGCTTCGGCGTGCCGCAGCTTGTGGCGGCAAAGGCGCACTAACTCGGCCGAGCGCTCGGCGCGGGTCGTGAGGTCGTCTACGTCTACTTGGTCGGTTTCGAGGCTGCGCAGAATGGTTTCCAGTTCCTGGATGGCTTCGTTGTAAGTCAAAGTGAGAGGTAATTAAAAAGTAGTAATTATGCTATTAGGCTCGTTGTCATGCTCATCTGGCATCCGCTTGTCGAAGCATCTCTACCGCGTAAGTAACCTCTGACGTTAGGATTACTTACGCGGTAGAGATGCTTCGACAAGCGGATGCCAGATGAGCATGACGTTCCTTTTATTTTTGAAATGATAAATTAATACGCCGTAAAAGCTGATTTTCGCGCCGTAATTCCGCCACTTCTACTTCCCCGATTTTTAATTTATACTTAAAAATTTTTAATTCAAACGCCCGACGCACCAAAAACTGCTGCCGCAATAATTGCTCGCGCCGCCGCTGATGGTGGCGCGTGAAGCGGCGCAGCACCGTGCGCGAGCGCTGGCGTAGCTGCTGCTCCTCGTGGCCGAGGGTGCGGCGAGTGGCGCGGAGTAGGGTGTAGCGAAAGCTTTCGAGGTGCTGGCTTAGCTGGCGCAGGTGCTGGCGCGGGGCCTGGGTGGCCTGGCGGCTGCGCTGGTCCAGCGTCGTTTGGGCGCGGCGCAGCTGCTGGTGGGCAGCTTCGCGGAGCTGGTCGGTGCGGCGCAACAGCTGTTGCTGGTGGCGGGCCAGGTGCTGGCGGCTGCGGTCGGCCACGCGCTCGGCCAAGTCGAGCACCAGGCTTTCGAGGCGGGCCAGGCGCTCGACCAAAAAGGCCGCGACGGCGGTGGGCGTTTTGAGGGCGCGGTAGGCCACTAGGTCCACCACTGCCTCGTCGCGCTCGTGGCCGATGCCGGTGAGAACGGGTAGCGGAAACGAGGCCACGGCCGCCGCCAGGCCATATTCATCAAAGGCCAGCAAATCCGTTTTGGCCCCGCCGCCGCGAGTGAGAATAACGACCTCAAACTGCCCCCGGCGCGGCCGGATAGCATCGAGCGCGGCCCGGATGCTGGCCGGCGCGCCCTCGCCCTGCATGAGCGCCGGGAAGAGCGTGAGAGCGAAGTCGTAGGGCGCTTCTTCGAGCTGGCGCACGAAATCCTGAAAGCCCGCCGCTGTGGGCGAGGAGATGACCGCCAGTCGCTGCGGGGCGAGGGGTAGGACCAGCTCCTGCTGGCGCTCCAGCAGGTCTTTTTCCTGCAATTTGCGGAGCGTGGCCAGGCGCTGGCGGGCCAGCTCGCCCACAGTGTAGCTGGGGTCGAGGGCCAGCACGTCGAGCGAAAAGCCGTACTGCTCGTGAAACGTCACCTTTACGCGCAGCAGCAGGCGTAGGCCGGGCCGCAGTTCCTGCCCGGTGGCCTCGGCGAAGGCCGGCGCGAGCTGCTGGTAGCGGCTGCCCCAGAGCGTAGCCCGCGCCTGGGCCACAAAGCCCAGCGCTTCTGCCCCGGCCGCCGGCTCGGTAAGGGTGAGGTAGCAGTGGCCCCCGGCCTGGCGCGGGCGCGTCATTTCGGCCACCTCGGCCACTACCCAGTACGAGTCGGGGAAGCGGTGATGCAGGGCGGCGCGCACCTGCGTCAGCAGCGCGCCCAGGCTGAGCGGCGCGGCCGGCTCGGCGGGGGTAGGGGCGGCGCGGCGGGGATAGAGCGGCATAGAGGGGGTAGAGAATTATCAGCAAGCAGTTCAAATCGTTTGTCCTTGCCGCGCTTCGTTCGCAAGGACAAACGATTTGAATAACCGGGTAGGATGCAAAAGTACCTTGCCGCCGTGCTAAAGCCGGCGCGGCCCGTAACTTGCCGGCCTCTAACCCATCCACTTTTCCCTTTTCATGCCTACCAAAAATCGCTACCAACGCAGCGCGGCCTTGGCCGTGGCGGCGCTCGGCCTGGCCGCCGCTACCCCGGTCCTGGCCCAAACTACCGCCCAGGCGGGCGTCGGCATCAATCCGGCTAATATTGATAAGTCGGTGCAGCCCTGCGCCGATTTCTTTCAGTATGCTAATGGCAACTGGCTCAAAAACAACCCCGTGCCGGCCGCCGAGAGCCGCTGGGGCAGCTTCAACGAGCTGGCCGACCGCAACTACGCCACCCAGAAATCGATTCTGGAGGAGCTGGCCGGCAATGCCGCTACCGCCAAGCCCGGTACTAACGCCCAAAAGGTGGGCGACTTCTACGCCGCCGCAATGGACACGATGGCGATTGAAAAAGCCGGTCTTACGTACCTCAAGCCCTACCTAGACCGCATCGCGGGCCTCAAAACGCTGGCCCAGATGCAGGCTTTCCTGGGTGACCCGCACGCCCACGCTGGCAGCGTGTGGTTTAATTCGGGGGTAGGGCAGGATGAGAAAATCAGCACCCAGTACGCAGTGCAGTTTTACCAGGGCGGCCTCACGCTGCCCGACCGCGATTATTACCTGAAGGAAGACGCGCGCTCCAAGAACATCCGGGCCGCCTACCAGACCTATTTGATAGGCACCTTCACGCGCCTCGGCGACACCCAGGCCCAGGCCACGGAGCACGCCGCCGCCGTAATGGACCTCGAAACCAAGCTCGCCAAGGCCAGTAAAAGCCGCGTGGACCTGCGCGACCCGCAGGCCAACTACCACAAGATGACCGTGGCCCAGGCCGCCAAGGAGTTTCCGAGCCTCAACCTGCCGCTGATGCTCAAGGAAAGCGGCCTCGGTACGGCTAAGGAGGTTATTGTGGGCCAGCCCGAGTTTTTGCAGGAAGTGAGTAAGCTGCTGGCCAGCACGCCGCTGGCCGTGCAGCGCGAGTACTTGCGCTTTCACTTGGTGAGCAGCGTGAGCGCGGCTTTGCCCAAAGCCTACGGCGATGCAGCCTTTAAATTCTCGCAGGTGCTGAGTGGGGCCAAGCAGCAGCAGCCCCGCTGGAAGCGCGAGCTGCGCGCCACCGACGGCGCGCTGGGTGAAGCGTTTGGCCAGCTTTACGTGGATAAGGCCTTCAGCCCCGACGCCAAGGCCAAGGCTAAGGAAATGATTGAGAACCTGCGCAAAGCCTACGCCGAGCGCATTATGGCGACCGACTGGATGAGCGCCGCCACCAAGAAGGAAGCCTTGGTGAAGCTCAACGCCTTCACCGTGAAAATCGGCTACCCCGACAAGTGGAAGGACTATTCCAAACTGAAAATTACCCGCCAAAGCGCGCTGCAAAACGTGCTGGCCGCCCGCACCTGGGCTGCCGAGGACAACCTTCAGAAATTCGGTAAGCCGATTGACCGCACCGAGTGGGGCATGACGCCGCCCACGGTGAATGCCTACTACAACCCGCCGATGAACGAGATTGTGTTCCCGGCCGGCATTTTGCAGCCGCCCTTCTACGACCCCAAGGCGGACGACGCGGTGAACTACGGCGGCATTGGCGCGGTCATTGGCCACGAAATGACCCACGGCTTTGATGACCAGGGCCGGCAGTATGATGCCAAGGGTAACCTGCGCGACTGGTGGACCAAGGAAGACGGTGAGAAATTCAACACCAAAGCCGCGATGGTGGGCAAGCAATACGACGCCTTCTCACCCCTCGACTCGGTGCACGTGAATGGTAAGCTGACGATGGGTGAAAACCTGGCCGACATCGGCGGGCTCACCATCGCCTACCAGGCCTTCCAGAAAACGGCCGAGGCCAAGAGCGGCACCAGCCTCGACGGCTTCACGCCCGACCAGCGCTTTTTCCTGGCCTGGGCGCAGATTTGGCGCACCAATATTCGGCCCGAAGCCGCCCGCCAGCAGGTGCAGGTAGACCCGCACTCGCCGGCCCAGTTCCGCACCAACGGTCCGCTGATGAATATGCCCGAGTTCTACAAAGCTTTCGGCTGCACGCCTACTGATAAGATGGAGCGGCCTACCGCCGAGCAGGCCCGCATCTGGTAGGGTAGGGAAATCGATTAATTAAAAAAAGAACGTCAGGTGCCAGATGCGCCTGACGTTCTTTTTTTAATTAATCGATTTCCCTACCCCCGGTTTTCACTTTAAGCCGGTGTGATGCAACGGTTAAGCGGCGGTTCCCGCTATTACCCTTACTTTCGCTTTTCTTCCTTTTCTCCTAACCAATCTTCTTCATGTCCTCCACTACCACTATGTCGCGGCTGGCGCTGGCGACCCTGGGCCTTGGTGGCCTGGCCGCTACCACGGCTTTCGGGCCACCCAAGAAGCCTACCCCCCCGCAGCAGGGCGTAGGCATCAACCTCGCCAACATTGACCAGTCAGTGGCCCCGTGCGAGGATTTTTACCACTACGCCAACGGCAACTGGATAAAGAGCAACCCAGTGCCGGCCGCTGAAACTCGCTGGGGGGCTTTCAACGAGCTGGCTGACCGCAACATTGCCGTGGAAAAGCGCATTTTGGTGAAGGCCGCCGCCGACCGCGCGGCCAAGCCGGGTACCAACGAGCAAAAGGTGGGTGACTTCTACGCCGCCGCGATAGACTCGGCCGCCATTGAGGCCGCCGGCCTGAAATACTTGCAGCCGCGGCTGACCCAGATTGCCGGGCTTAAGAGCCTGGCGGCCATTCAGCAGTACATGGCCGACCCGAAGTCGTTTTCGGTGGGCTGGTACGGCATGGGCGTGGGCCAGGACAGCAAGAACAGCACCCAGTACGCGGTGCAATTGCGCCAGGGTGGCCTCGGCCTTGGCGACCGCGACTACTACCTCAAGGAAGATGGCCGCTCCAAGACCATTCGCGCCGCCTACAAGGCGTACATGACCAGCATTTTTCAGCTGTTAGGTGACGCGCCGAGCCTGGCCGCGACCAATGCGGATGCCGTGATGGCCCTCGAAACCAAGCTGGCCCAGGCCAGCCGCAGCCGCGTGGACCTGCGCGACCGCCTCAAGAACTACAACAAGGTGCCGGTGGCCCAGGCCGCCAAAGACTACCCCAACCTGAACCTGCCGCTGCGCCTCAAGGACGCGGGCCTGAGCAGCGCCCAGGACGTAATTATCGGCCAGCCCGAATTTATGGCGGCCGCTAATGAGCTGCTGGCCAACACGCCCATTGCCGACCAGCAGCAGTACCTGCGCTGGAACCTGGTGTCGGACGTGACCCCGGCCCTACCCAAAGCCTACGGCGACGCGGCCTTCCGCTTCCAGCAGGTATTGACCGGGGCCAAGCAGCAGCAGCCCCGCTGGAAGCGCGCCCTGCGCGCCACCGACGGGGCGCTGGGCGAAGCCTTCGGCCAGCTCTACGTGGATGAGGCGTTCAGCCCCGCCGCCAAGGCCAAGGCCAAGGAGATGGTCGAAAACCTGCGCCGGGCCTACGGTGAGCGCATTATGGCGACCGACTGGATGAGCGCCGACACTAAGAAAGAGGCTATTCAAAAGCTCAATGCCTTCGCCGTAAAAATCGGCTATCCTGACAAGTGGAAGGACTATTCCAAACTGAAAATCACGCGCCAGAGCGCCCTGCAAAACCTGTTTGCCACCGCTGAGTGGCGCCGGGAGGACAATCTTCAGAAGTTCGGCAAGCCGATTGACCGGGGCGAGTGGGGTATGACGCCGCCCACGGTGAACGCCTACTATAATTCGAGCATGAATGAAATCGTGTTCCCGGCCGGTATTTTGCAACCGCCCTTCTACGACCCCAAGGCGGATGACGCGGTGAACTACGGCGGGATTGGCGCGGTCATTGGCCACGAGATGACCCACGGCTTCGACGACCAGGGCCGCCGCTCCGATGCCAAGGGTAACCTGCGCGACTGGTGGACCAAGGAGGACAACGACAAGTTCAACGCTAAGGCCGACATGGTGGGCAAGCAATACGACGCCTTCTCACCCCTCGACTCGGTGCACGTGAACGGCAAGCTGACGATGGGCGAAAACCTGGCCGACATCGGCGGGCTCACCATCGCCTACCAGGCCTTCCAGAAAACGGCCGAGGCCAAGGCCGCCAAGAAGATTGACGGCTTCACGCCCAACCAGCGCTTCTTCCTAGGCTTTGCCCAAATCTGGCGCGCCAACCAGCGCCCCGAAGCTATGCGCCAGCAAATCCAGACCGACCCGCACTCGCCCGGCCAGTACCGCACCAATGGCCCGCTAATGAACATGCCCGAGTTCTACGAAGCCTTCGGCTGCAAAGACGGCAACAAGATGGTGCGCGCCACGGCCGACCGTTCGCGCATTTGGTAGAGGGTAGGCGACTGCTCTTCAGAATAAAAAGTCTGGCCGCAAGGTCAGGCTTTTTTTGTGAGTGCGGAGCTGCCTACCCCCACGAAAAAGCCCAGCCTCCTGGGTAGGAAGCCGGGCCTTGTAATCGCTACAGCCAGAGGCTTTACGAAGCCTCAAAACGAAGGGGACCGCGCAGGCGCTAGCCAGAAGGGCGGGAAGAAATCAGCATAGGAAAGGGGAAGAGGGTGGGAGGGAAAGATAGACCATGTACGCAAACCCCGATAGAAAGGACGACGGGAAAAGGTGTAAGATTCGGGTATTTTGGAGCAGGAGCTGGGGCGGCGCGCAGGGGGTAGGGGCGTCAATACTTCCCCGTCGTTGAGCTTTTCGTGGCCCTGGGCGCGCATGTAGGCGTCACTAATGTGCTCGCCGTATACGCCTGTCTCGCTGTTGCTGCGCAGGGCCGGCGGGGCGGTTAGGGTAGGGGCTTCCACCGTAGGCACGCGCTTGGGGGCGGGTAGGGCGGCGGCGATGGGCAGCTGGGTCACCTCGTCGCCGAGCATCCGGGCGTGGCGGCGCACCTTCTCGGGGGCATGCCAGGGCAGCACCGAATGGCACTCCGCGGTGACGCCATCCAGGGTGAGAGCGGCGGCCGAAAGGTACAGCACCAGCACCTCGTTGGGCCAGCGGGTGGCCGCGTCGCCGGGGGCAAAGTACCCGCGGTAGCCCACGCAGTACGTCGCCTGAATGTGCAGCTGGTGCAGCCGGTGCCCCTGCGGGTGGCGCTGCACCAGGGTAGAGGTGGCCCGTTGGTAGGGGTCAAACATGCAGGCAATCAGGCGGGCGTCTTCGTCGGCGGCATCGAGCACCAGCCGCACTAGCTGCGGGCGCACCCTGGTGCTAGGCCGGCCGCGGGTATCCACGAACTGCTCAAAGCCATACTGCGCTTGCAAGGGCACGTAGTCCCGGCCTTTAAACCTCCAGGTGGCGAGCAGGGCGGGGGTAGCGGGCATAGATAGGGAGCAAACGAGAAAAGAATATAGCGGACCGACTGCAGACCGCCCCCGGCCCCCGGCACGATATATGCGCGCCCGGCCCGACCTTCGACTCCCTTGGCCCCGAGTAGGAGCCGGGCCGACTTATTTCTTTACGTGATATGAAAAAACTATTCCTCACCCTGGGCCTGGCCGCCGTGCTGCTGGGGCCGGCCGCGCCCGCCGCGCGGGCCTGGGGCTTTTTGGGGCACCGCGTTATCACGCAGGTGGCCGTGTATGAGCTGCCAGCGAGTATGCAGGCGTTTTACTTTCGGCACATGGCCGAGCTGGTGCGCCTGAGCACTGCTCCCGACGAGCGCCGCGGCAAGGACCCCGATGAGGGCCCCCGGCATTTCATCGACATGGACCACTACGGCGAGGACAACCCCTTCGCCAGGGTGCCGCGGGACTATGAGGCGGCGGCCACCAAGTTTTCGGCCGATACGCTGAAGAAATACGGCACCGTGCCCTGGGCCGTGCTTGATGCCAAGCAGAAGCTGGTAGCCGCTTTTCAGCAGCGCGACACGCTGGCCATCGTCAAGTACTCGGCCGAGCTGAGCCACTACACCGCCGATGCCTTCGTGCCGCTGCACACCACTGTGAACTACGACGGCCAGCTTACGGGTCAGACCGGCCTGCACGCCCTCTGGGAAAGCCAGCTGCCCGAGCGCTTTCTCGATGTCTATAAACTCAATGGCGACGAAGGTAAGGTACTAAAAGACCCGCTGGCCAGCATCTGGACGGTGGTGCAGAACAGCTACGGCTTCCTGGCTTCCACCTTCGACCTCGAAAGTAAGGTGGCCAAGAATTTCACACCCGCGACTAAATACACCTTCGCGCATCGCTTCGGCAAAACGCAGCGCCGCTACTCCGATGCCTTCGCCGATGCCTACGAGCAGGAGGTAGGGGGCATGGTAGCTTTCCGCCTCAAGGGGGCGTCGCCGATGGTGGCCTCCATGTGGCTCACTGCCTGGCAGGAAGCCGGTCGCCCCGACCTCAGCCAGCTGATGGCCCCACCCAAGCCCAGCAAGGAGGAAAAGGAGCGGCTTGCTACCCAGCTCCAAGCTTGGCGGGCCAATACCCTGGCCACCGGCAAGCTCCTGCTGGCTCAGCAAAAAGAGAAGAAAATTATTGACCCCGATGAAATAAAAGCTGCCGACGGAGAGGCCGCTCCGCCGCCCCCGCCCGAGCCCGCCGCCCCTACCCCCGCCGCCCCGGCCGAGGTGAAGGTTAAAGTAAAAATAAAAAAGTAGGGGAGAGGAAGAAGAAAAAGAACGTCATGCTGAACGCAGGTAAGCATCGCTGCCGCGTAAGTAATCTCTGGCATCAGAAGTTAGTTGCGCGGTTGAGATGCTTCCCTGCGTTCAGCATGACGTTCTTTTAGTACTCATTACCCATTGCCTATTTACCGCATGAAGTACTGCCCTTTCGCCCTGCTGCTGCTGGCTGGCTGCGGCCCCGCCGACCAGCCCGCCGCCACTACCCCCCCGCCCAGGCCCAAGCCGCCGGGGCCCGACATTGCGGCTCTCACCGACAGCGCCGCGCCGGCCGCGCTACTGGCCTACGGCCGCGCGCACCCCGGCTCGGAAGTGTTATTTAAGACTCGGCTGGGTACTATCCGGGTGCGCTTGTTTGAGGATACGCCCATTCACAAGGCCAATTTTCTGCTGCTGACCCGGCGCGGGGTATTTGATGAAACGGTGTTTAATCGCGTCGTGAAGGGCTTTGCCGTGCAGGGTGGCCAGACGAGCGGGCCGCGCACCATCCGCTTGCATCGCTACCGCCTACCCCCCGAAATCCGGCCCAACCACTTCCACGTGAAGGGCGCGCTGGGCATGGCCCGCTACGACGACGAGCAAAACCCCGGCCACCTATCGTCCAACACCGATTTTTACTTCGTGGTGGGCGAAAAGCTGACGCCCTACCAGAGCCGCGCCGCCGCCGGCCGGCCCCTCACCCCGGCCCAGGTGCGGGCCTACGCCACCCAGGGCGGCGTGCCCTCGCTCGATGGCAAATACACGGTGTTTGGCGAAGTTATCGAGGGCCAGGACGTAGTAGATAAAATCTCCCACGTGAAAGTAGACCCGCAGGATAAATGGCCGATTGAGGACGTAGGGATGAAGGTGGAAGTAGTGAAGTAGCGCGAAGTCTCCACTTCGTGTGCGAGCACAGCGAGCATGGTTGCGCGCGCCGCCCGGTTCCGCCTGCTCGCTGCGCTCGCGCACGAACTGAAAAGTTCGTGCTACTGGCCCACGTACACCTTACCTTCTTTCATCACGAATTTTGGCCGCATCAGCGTGGAAATATCCTGTAAAGGGTCGCCCTCCACGGCCACGATGTCTGCGTACTTGCCGGCTTCGAGAGCGCCCAGGTTCTGGGGGTCGCCGAGGAGCTCGGCGGCGTTGAGGGTGGCGGTGCGGATGGCATCAAGCGGGCTCATGCCGGCCTCAGTCATGTAGCCGAATTCCAGCGCGTTCTGGCCGTGGCGATACACGCCCGCGTCGGTACCGAACGCCACCCGCACGTGCTGCTTGATGGCCCGCCCAAAGGTGGCCTGTATCTGCGAGCCGATGCTGAGGGCCTTGGCCGCGATAACGGGCGGAAAGTAGTCGGGGTGCCGCCGCGTGGTATCGGCTACCGATTTGCCGGCGATGATGGTGGGCACGTACCAAGTGCGGTTTTTGACCATCAGCTGCATGGCTTCGGCATCCATCAGCGAGCCGTGCTCGATGCTGGTGACGCCCGCCCGCACGGCCCGCTTGATGCCCTCCGCGCCGTGGGCGTGGCAGGCCACGGGCAGGCCCAGGTCGCGAGCCGTTTGCACGATGGCCCGGATTTCTTCCTCCGAATACTGTGCGCCACTACCATCCTTGCTCAGGTCGAGCACGCCGCCGGTGCTGGCGATTTTGATGAGGTCTACGCCGCGCCGAAACTGCTCGCGCACGGCCTGGCGGCACTGGTCGGGGCCGTTGGCTACCCCCTCGGCGGGGCCGGGGTTGAGCTTCTCCATCATGTAATCGCTGAGGCCGTCGGTGGGGTCCATGTGCCCGCCGGTGCTCGAAATAGCCGTGCCCGCCGAGTAGATGCGCGGCCCCGGCGCCAGGCCCTGGGCTACGGCCTTGCGCAGGGCCGTGTTCACGCCCGAGCCCCCGCAGTCGCGTACCGTGGTGAAGCCGGCCCGCAGCGTCGTCAGGGCGTTGGCCTGGGCGCGATAGGCTACGTCGGCGGGGTTAAGGGTAAATTGTTCCCGAAAGCTATTGCGGCTCGGCGTGGATTCCAGGTGCACGTGGCAGTCGATGAGGCCGGGCAGCACGGTCTGGTTTTCGAGGTTAATCACCTGGTCCTGCGGCCCACCAGCCGTGGCGTAGCCGCTCTGCACGGCCGTGATGCGACCACCCTCCACCACAATAGTTTGCTGAGTGAGCACGCGGCCGGCGCGCACATCGAGCAAGCGGCCGCAGTGCAGCAAGGTTTTTTGGGCAAAGGCGGCCGGGCCGGCGAGGCCCAAGGCAGCAAGTAGCAATAGCGAGCGGGTAGCGGTGCACATGAAAAAGGGGGGTAGGGTGGGAGCTAAAAAATCAGGCGCAAGCTACGCGCCACGCCGGCTCGCCCCAACCCTACGGCCCGTCGGCTGTTTCACCAGTCAGTAATTCTCCTACCCATGCCTGCCCCCCCCGCCAAGCTACTTAAGCGCTTCGACCTTTGGGCGGCCCCCGCGCTGGGGGCGCTGGCGCTGGCCCTGCTGCTACTCGAAGCCCGCGCCCCGCTGCGCCGCCGCACCCGCCCGCGCCCCGAGCGCTGGGCCCGCAACCTGGTGCTGGCCGCGCCCTCGCTGCCCGCCATGCGCGGCACGCTGCTGCCCGCGATGGTGCATCTGGCTAGCGCCGTGGCCCCGCGCTACCGGCTGCTGGCGCGCCTACCCCCTCCCCTGCGCCTGGCGGCCGAGGTGCTGCTGCTCGATTACCTGGCCTACACCTGGCACCGGCTGTTGCACGCGCCGCTGCTGTGGCGGCTGCACCGGGTGCATCACTCCGACCTCGATATGGATATTACCACGGCCTGGCGCTTTCACTTTGGCGAGATGCTGGCCAGCGTGCCCTACCGGGCAGCGCTGCCGGCGCTGGCGGGCGTGCGCCCGGCCGTGGTGCTGGGCTACGAAGTGGTTTTTGAAGCCTGCACGGCCTTTCAGCACAGTAACTGGCGGTTGCCGCTGGCCGTGGAAAGGCCCCTGGCGCGGCTGCTCATCACACCCCGCGCCCACGGTATTCACCACTCGGTGGTGCGCCGCGAAACGGATAGCAACTTCGGTATCGTACTCAGCATCTGGGATTACCTGCACCGTACTCTCCGCCTGAACGTGCCGCAGAGCGCCTTAACCATCGGCGTACCCGCCTACCCTAATCCTGCCGCCCAAACCCCTGCCGACCTGCTGGCTCTTCCCCTGGCCCCGCCAGAGCCCTGGGCCTGCCCCGATGGTTCGGTGCCTACCCGCCCCGCGCCCGCTAGTCCGCTCACCGAGCTGGCCTATTGAATGGGTAGTAGGTAATGACGTTCTTTGTCCCCATTACCTACTACCCATTACCTCCATGACCACCCAGCAGGATTTTGAAATCGCCGCCCAGCGCGCCCAGCAGTTGCCCGCTAAGCCCAGCAATACGGTGCTGCTTCAGCTTTACGCCCTCTACAAGCAGGCCACGGAAGGCGACTCCACCGGCCCGCGCCCCGGCGGCTTCGACTTCAAAGCCATCGCCAAGCACGATGCCTGGTACCAGCTCGCCGGCCTCAGCAAAGACGCCGCCCGCCAGCAATACGTGGAGCTGGTAACGGAGCTGGTGGGATGATTTTCAATTATCATTTATCAATCACAAATTATCAGAAAACGTGTGATGGTTGCTTACAGGTAAATGATAACTGATGATTGATAACTGATAAGTGGATATTTCCCGCAAAAAGCCGAGCTACCCGCTCACGCCGGCGCTACGCCAGTACCTGCGCGACTACGACCGCGAGGCCCCGCTGCCGGTAAGCTACGCCGATTTACTGCGTTTTAGCAACTCGTTTGCGCTGCTCGACCGGGCGGGTAAGGACACGCTGTGGCAAACCGTGTTCTACGAGCCGCAGCACATGCACGAGCTGAGCCAGGGCCTGGTGCAGGTGTATGCGCTGCTCAAAACGGCCGGCGACCTCAGCTTTGCCGACGACCTGCTGGCCGACCGCATCGACTACTGCCGCTTTGGCAACTCGCATCCGTTTCGGGTGCGCATCCTCAATCAGCTCAACGATAACTACGACTACTTCTACGTGAAGCAGGCCGATGCCTCGCGCCTGTATGGCTTGGAATTAGAGCATCTGCTGTCGCCCAACTCCATGAACTTCCTGGTGGATACTGGTAATACGCTCATTGAGGAGCACATTGCCGGCATTCCGGGCGATGACTTTATCCGGCTGCGGCTCAACCAGCCGCACCTCAACCAGGTGCGCATCGCCAAGGAGTTCGTGAAGTTCAATGAGCGCTGCTTTGCCCGGCTGCTGGGCGATATGCGGGCCTATAACTACGTCGTTGACGTGACGCCCGACTTCGAGGATGAGCAGTACCGGGTGCGGGCTATCGACTTCGACCAGCAGAGCTACGAGGGCCGCCGCGCCATGTACCTGCCGCAGTCGTTCCCGGATAATCAGCCCGTGGTGGCGCTCTGCGCCCGCCTGCTCAAAGCCTCCACCCTGCGCCAGTACCAGGCCGAGGAGCGCACCCTGATGGCCCGCCGCGCCCGCGCCGAGCGCCACCGCCTCAAAGCCCTGCTCGACGTGATGCGCCGCCAGCTACTGGCCCCCGCCGAGAAAGTGGACGAGTTGAAAACCGCCCTCAACCGCTACCACCGCACCCATAAATTCGACCACTGCGACTCAATGGGCGACGTGGTGCGGCTGAATCTGTGGCTGATGCTGGGACCCAGGATGCTGGCTAGTGTAATGCTATAGCCTAAATAACGATAAACCCTGCTATTACTATTGTTACTGGCTTTCACCCTTCTTTTTATGGTTAACATTGAACAGTAAGGCGATACGATGCTGTTTAGCATGAATGCCTGGCACCAGCTGGCCTTCTTATAGCAGCGGGGGGATAAAATTACGCTAAGCTTGACCTTGGTTAAAAGTTTGCCCCAAAAGTCGCGCTTAGTTTGATAATCTGTTAGGTAGGAAGAAACTCAGGAAATGAAAAATATAGTACGCGCAGCGAAATTATTCCAAGTGCGTTGGGTTGGCCAGCGCTACTTTTTCGATAATTCCAGTAGCATTTTAGTGGCGTTACTGTTCTGGGGGGCTAGGGCCAACGAGCGCGCATAGTTGGCGCGGGCCTGCTCCTTGTTACCGCTGTGCAGGTAGGCTTCGGCCAAGCTGTCGAAGGCATTGCCGCTCTGCGGATAAAGCAAGGTAGTTAGGGTGAATACGCGCAGGGCCTGAGCCATTTGGGTTTCCTTCAGCAGTTGGTAGCCGACTTGGTTGAGGTGCCCTTCCTGTAGAGCGGCTTCCGCAGGATTGCTGGTTTTGACTTGTTGGTAGGCCGACACGGCTTGCTCGAACGAGCCCCGGATGAGCCAGTCGAACGGCACTTGTTCGCCCGGAGCCAGCCGGGCATGCTCGTAGCGCGGTGGGGTGTGTGGAAGCTGTATGACTAAGTGGGGAGTAGCATCGGCCGGGTTCACTACTAGCTGCACGGGCGCATCCCAACCGAGGCGCATAAATGTCTGGTCCGCTACTTTGAACAGCTCCACTGGGTCTTCGGCCACCTCTTTTAAAAAGAGGTGCGCTCCATGCCCCACCACTTGCAGCGCCTCCAGGGGCCCCGCCCGATAGCGGCCGTTTAGCGGTACCGTGTCGGCAGCGGTCAGCGGCTGGCGCTGGTAGCGGGGAGAGCTGTAATTGGCCCACTGGTAGGTTTCGGCTACGGCTCGGATGACTTCGTTGACAAACAAGGGTTGGTTGGCGTTGGTAAGCACGACCACGCCGTAGCCTTTGTCGCGGTGGGCCACGAACTGGCTCGAAAAGCCTTCGTTCCAGCCGCTGTGCTCAAAATAGATGTCCTGTTTTTGGTCTCCGTACTGGCGCACGAAGGGGCCAGGGGCGGCGTAGTCCGTTAGCACGGGCGTAAGCCAGGTGGCGGCCATCGCGGGCGAGAGCACCCGGTGGCTTTTGCCCTGTAGGGTGCGCTGCACCTCTATCGGGAACCGGGCCAGGTCGGCGGCCGTGGTCCACAGGCCCGCCGGGCTCATTTCGGGGTAGGTATGCCAGCGGCCCGCTACGGCCGCGCCATCGAGGCCGTAGCCCGTGGCGGCCAGGGGCTGCCAGGTGGCAGGCAGGGGCTGGGCATACGTACTGGCTTTCATGCCCAGCGGGCCTAGTACGAGTTGCTGCATCAGGACCGCAAAGTCGGTGGTGCTCGCTGCATCAAGCATCAGCTGTTGCGCAATGCAATACCCACCGCCCGAGTAGCGAAAGCCGGTGCCGGGTACTTGCTCGACGCGTACCGGCCCCGTATTGGCCGGGGCTTCCCCCTCCAGAATCTGGCGTAAGGTAGGGATGGGCGCGGTGGCGGCATACCCAGGAAAGCCGTCTACTCCGACGCCCGCCGTGTGGCTGAGCAGGCGGCGCAGCGTCACTTTCTGGGTTTGGGTGAACGCATTATCGGGCAAGTGCCAGGTGCGCAGCTCGTCGTTCACATTGCCGTCTAAGTGCAATTGGCCCTGTTCCACTTGCCGCAGCGCCGCATAGGCAGTTACCGCCTTGCTGATGGAGGCGGCCTGGAACAGCGTGTGAGTCGTGACAGATACTTTACTGGCGCGGTCTACAACGCCGTAAGCTTTCGCCCAGATAACTTTTGAGTCATATATGACGGCAATACTCACGCCAGGAACCCCGTAATGTTTCATGCGTGCGGCCATCGTCCAGACAGAATCGCCCACGAAGCGCACGCTGGGTAGCAAGCCCGTTTCGACCCGGCGGATTTGCTCGGCGCGGGAAGGGAAGGTTTGCGCCCGTAGTGGCTGGCCCGCATCAAGTAGTAGGAAGGGCAGGCCCAACATCCATGCCCAACGGGAAGCAGTACACGGTAAGTATTGGGTTGGAAAATAAGTCATTATCCTGTTAATCAATACGTAATAACAAAGTGCTTTGCTTCGCGCCTGGTCTTGCTACCCCAGATGCTGGCTTAGGTGCATCGGTTGCCTGTGTCCGTCTGCTCCGTTGCTACTTGTCAACCTAAGTGCAACTTTTAGAGCAAGCTTTTAACTAAGGCCAAGCTTAGCGTAATTTTATCCCCACACTGCTATAAAAAGCCCAAGCTCTGGGCTTTACGCAGTGAGCTGCGCATCCCGCGCAAACACATCAAAAGTGCCTGGCGCGACCAGCAAGCCGCGCACGCGAATGGCTTATGGCTACCTGGCACACACGTGCCAGGCCTGCTGAAGGCCGGCACGTTCTAGTTGACCAACTCACTCGATGGCAAGCCCTCTTGCATAGACGTGCGGCACGATGAAAACACCATAGTAGTTGAATTGGCCGATGAGGAGTACAACCGCCTCATCATTGAACGTAGAAGACCCTGCCGCGGCCGTGGCGCTACTCACCCATCTCGCTACCCCGGCTGATTAAAACCAAAAAGGCAGTTGCTCCGAGCCGGAGCAACTGCCTTTTTTTACGAGTAAACGCAGCCGCAGCTACACCACCGGCTTCGGCGCGGGCAAATCAAACGCCGTGGCATCGTGCTCAAAATGACCCTTGTGCGAGCCGTCGCAGAAGGGCTTTTGCGCGCTCAGCCCGCAGCGGCAGATGCTGATGCGCTGCCGCCCCCCGAGGCCGTAGGCATTGCCTTGGGCATCAACGAGTTCGATATCTTCGCCCTCCACGCGGAGCGAGCCGTTGGAAAGTACTGTCAGTTTGGTAGCCATTTTTTGGGATTTAGGGGTTAAAAATCGTCTATCATTGCGAGCAACACGCAGCAAGGACAAAAATAGACTTACAGCTCTTTGCGCAGCACGTAGTCGTTCATCCAGTACGGGCCGATGGCAATGTCCTCTTCACGGTGCTGTGCGAAGCCCTGGCGCTCGTAGAAAGCCAGGGCCGGGTTATGGCGGTTTACGTTCAGCTCCAGGGCTTTGCCGTCGGCTTCGCGCACGGCGCTCACCACGGCCTGCACCAGCTGCTGGCCCAGGCCCAGGCCCTGGTGCGAGGGCAGCACGTAGATTTTATGGAGGTGATACACGCCCGCCGGCTTCTCCGAGTACGAGGCGAAGCCGCTGGGCTGCCCCTCCACGTAGGCCAGCAGAAACTGGTGGTGCTGCTCGCGCATCTGGCGGCGCAGCGAGGCCGGCGTGTAGATGACGCGGTACATGTAATCAATCTGCTCTTTCGAGATGATGAAGCGGTAAGTGGGCTCCCAGGTAGCCTCAGCCAGCGTGATAATGGTGGGAATATCTTGCTCGGTGGCGGGCTGAATGTGTAGGGGCAAGTCCGGGTTGGGCAGGGTAGGGGGGGTAGGCATAAGCAGGGAAGAATCAGGCGAAGGTCGGCCAAAAAACCGACTCGTGAGTTGCCCACGCATACGCAGCGCGCCCGCTTTCCGTTAAAGCCAGGTTCCCCGTCCGAAATAGACCAGGCTGCCGGCGTTTCTCTACCAGACTTTATACCCATGAAAAACCTGCTCTCTACCCTGCGCCTTGCCGGAGCTGCCCTGCTGCTGGCCACCACCCTGCCACTGCTGGCCACCCTGCCGCTACTGGTCGCCGCCCAGCGCTCAACCCAAGATAGCCTGTTGCGCCGCGGCGAGCTGGCCGGCGGGCGGCCCACTACCAGCGCGCCGCGCCCGGCGGCCCCTACCCCCCGCTACCGGGCCAGCGCCGACCCCGGCCTCACGCGGTTTATGCACGAAAGCATCGACCTCAACCAGCTGCCCGCTAATCAGATACCTGGCGTATACGAGCGGTTTCTGGACGCTACCCGCGCCCAGCGCCGCCAGTGGGGCACCCCGGACTGGGATGAGGCCAGCGCCACGCTCGGCCGCCTCAACGCCCGCTACGAAGCCGTGCGCCTCGACCTGCCTCTCAACGACCGCCTCAGCGTGCGCGCCGCCCAGGGCGAGTTTCGCACCCTGCAAGGCGCGCGCAGCATGAAAGAGCGCCTCGACGACAACAAGGGCCGCTAGCCACGCGTGAGCCAGTGCCAGGCCGGGCCCAAATGTCGAAAGGGCTGCGCGCGCAGCTCCTGGGCCACGGCCGCCACAAATTCGGTGCTGTTGGGGTAGTGCAACAGGCGGCTGGCAGGGTCGTGCGAGAGCACGTAGGCTACCTGGCGCACGCCCCGCTCGGCGGCCGTGGGCAGCCACTCGTAATGCAGCCAGGGCAGGGCCTCGCCCCATTCGCCCGAAACCTGGCTGTGGTCAGTAAGAATTCGGCTCGGCAATAGCTGGTGTTCAAATAGATGCATGCCGGCTTGCACGCCGCGCACCAGGCTGTCGGCGGTGAGGTGGCCGTGCCAGCGCACGTGCAACAGGTCGAGGTGGGGGTAGAAGTCAAAATCGGCCAATAGAGCCCCGTGTTGGTCGGGTAATCGCAGCAGCTGAGTGGTAGCAGCCATAGTTGTCATAGCGGGAAAGGCAGAGTAGGGAATAATAGTAGGCTTACCTTTGGCGTCCGAATTTTGTTCGCCACTTGTTTTAGTAGTTATGCATATCGCCATCGTCGGCAACATCGGGGCCGGCAAAACGACGCTGGCCCACAAGCTGGCTCAGCATTTTCGTTGGGAAGTCTTCCTGGAAGAAGTAGATGACAACCCGTATCTTAAAGACTTCTACGCAGATATGCCCCGATGGGCGTTTCATTTGCAGGTATATTTTCTGAATAGCCGCTTTCGCCAAACGCAGCATATCCAAGCCTTAGTACAAGCAGGTAAAAGCGTTATTCAGGACCGCACGATTTACGAGGATGCGCACATCTTCGCAGCTAATCTGCACCAGTCGGGCCTACTGGCCGAGCGCGACTATAACAATTACTACGCCCTGTTTGAGAGCCTGATAAGTCTCGTCAACCCGCCCGACCTGCTGCTCTACCTGCGCGCCGACCTACCCAAGCTCATCGGTCAAATTGAGAAACGAGGCCGGAATTACGAAAATTCCATCAGCATCGAGTACCTCAAAAACCTCAATGAGCACTACGACCAGTGGATTGCCAGCTATAAGTATAGCAAGCTCCTTACCATCGACGTGAACGAGCTGGACTACGTGCGCAACCCCGAAGACCTTGGCACTATCATCGAGCGCATTGATAATAAGCTGTTTGGCTTATTTTAGAGTTTTTAGTTACAGCCATTTGTCCTTGCGAGCGCAGCGCGGTAATCGCCCTAGAACGACCCCCAAACGATTTCGTTCTGAAGCGATTGCCGCGCTGCGCTCGCCATGAAAACCGGCTTTAATTAAGAACCCTCCAGCGCTTGATTGAGAAACCCGACCCAGGGCCGGGTGGCCCGGATGCCGGCCAGTACTTGGGGTAGGAAATCGGGCGAGAGCACCTCGGTGTCGGTAAAAAGCCGGCTTACGCCGAAGCTCTTGAGCTTGAGAACGGGCAGGTTGGGGTCGTCGGCGTGGTAGCCGCGGGGTGGGCGGCTGAGTTGCTCGCCGCTTATATCCAGGCCGTTGGGGAATTGGCGCAGCAGCGCTTCGTCGGCCAGCACGCGGTGAAAGCCTGCGCCATCGTAGTGAATTTCCTGGCGGATGGCAGTCAGCTCGGCCGGGCCGGGGCTGAAGCGGCCGGCCCGCAGCCACGAGCCGCCGCCCGGCATCAGGGCCAGGAAGTAGCCGGCCTGTGGGGCGTGCCGCCCGCCCGGCACCAGCCCCGCGCCCAGCCGGTGCTTGTAGGGCTCGGGGTCGGTCTGGCTCCGGTCGTTCTTATGTAATCGAAATATGGCCTGGGCCGGCGTGAGGCCCGCCAACTCGGGCGCATCGGGCGTGGCCTGGCGCAGCACTTCGGTGATGAGCGCGGCAAACGTGTCGCGGGCGCGCAAGTAGTCGGCGCGGTGCGCCTGCATCCAGGCCGTGTTGTTATTTGCCGCCAGGCGGCGCAGAAAATCCAGGGTAAAAGCGAGGTCCACGGAGTAAGGGATAATGGGCAACGAGCAAAAGAACGTCATGCTGACGCAGGAAGCATCTCGCCCGTGTTACTAACCTCAAACGTTAGGATTACTTACGCAGGCGAGATGCTTCCTGCGTCAGCATGACGTTCTTTCACTGCTCACTGCTCACTGCTCACTGCTCACTGCTCACGACCCTTACCGCGTCGCCGACGCGCAAATGGCCGGCGGCGGGGCCAGTTACGTTCTGACCGAAGAGGATTTTGCGGCCTTGCTGGCGGTAGGTAGCCAGCGTGCGCAGCGGCTCGCCAGCAGCGTTGCGGGCGGCCGTATCCTGGTCGATGGTCGTGACGACGCAGCGGCCGCAGCCGCGCACCGAGCGGAAAGCCAGGCCATTAATCTGGAAATCCGTCCATGCCAACTCGGTATCGGCCGGGGCACCGCGCACCACCAGGTTGGGCCGAAAGCGGTTCATGGGTACGGGCTCGGTTAGCTGCGCGTTGAGCTTAGCCAGCGATTCTTCGGTGACCAGCAGGTAGGGGTAGCCGTCGGCGAAGCTGACGAGGGTGCCGGGCGGGTTTAGCTCGGGCTTGTCGGGCTCTACCTCGCGGTAGGCCATATCGGGCATATACACCAGCTTGCAGAGCTGGCCCAGGGCCTTGCTCAGCCACTCATCGGCGGCCGGGGTGCCGCGCCAGGCAAATACGAGGTCGTCCCAGATGCTGACAAACAGCGTTTTATCTGGCTCCGCCGCGAAGGGTACGTAGAGCGGCGGTAGCTCGGGCTGCTGGCGGTGGCGCAATAAAAAACCATTGTGGGCAGCCTCCATGGCCAGCAGGGCCATCGCGGGGTGCTCGCGCTGGGTCAGGAAGCGGTTGCGCTCGTCTACCAGCAGCCAGCGGCGGTCGTGGCGCAGGCCTCGCGCCGTGAGGTCGGCCGCCGGCAGGCTGATGCCGCCCAACGACTTAACCGGATAGATAAAAAGGCCCGTAAGGGTAAGCGAAGCAGAAGAGGCAGACATAGCCGCAAAGGTAGCGCGCCGCCTCGGTGCCCTACCCCCTTGCTAGTGCAAGGCCCGCTTTTTTACCATGCCGCCCCTGGCGTCGTTAACGCTTTGCATAATTACAAAGGCCTTGGGGTCAAGCAGGTTGACTTCGTGCGTGACCTGGCTCACTTCCAGCCGGGTCACGACCGTGAACACGATGTCGATGGCTTCGGGCTGCTCGCCGCGCGAGCCGTAGCCGCGGTGCCCGGCGTACACCGTGACGCCCCGGCCCAGGCGCTCGGTAAGCGCGCGCCGGATGGCATCGCCATGCGCGGAGATGATGGTGACGCCGGTATATTCTTCGATGCCATTGACCACGAATTCGATGGTTTTGGAGGCGGCCAGGTAGGTTAGAATAGAGTAGAGCGCCGTCTGAACGGATAGCACCAGCGCCACCACGATAAAGATTAAGATATTGAGTACCAGTACGAAATCGCCCATGCTCAGGCTGGCTTTGCGGCTCAGGTACACAGCCAGGATTTCGGTGCCATCGAGCACGCCGCCGCCGCGCATGGCCAGCCCGATGCCCGCCCCTAGGAAGAAGCCGCCAAACACGGCAATCAGCATTTTATCCTGCGTGATGACCGGGAACGGCACGAATACCAGTACTAGCGCCAGCCCCAGAATGGCCGCCAGCGCCCGAATAGCAAAATCCCGCCCCAACTGCCGGTAGCCCAGCCAGATAAACGGCAGGTTAAACACCACCAAAAACAGCGATACGAACTGCGGCTGGTGGGTAAGCCGGGCGGCCAGCAGCGAAATACCCGTTACGCCCCCGTCAAACAACCCATTGGGCAGAATGAATGCCTCCAGCCCCAGCGCCGCTGACCACACACCAGCCACTAGGTAGCCGATGCTGATGAGCAGCCGCCTACCCCCCCCGGCCGGGACAGGCGGTGCGACGGAAGCCGGCTCATCCGCCAGCGCCGGATGCCCCGCCAGGCCGGGGGGGGTAGGCGGCGCGGCAGCGCGCAGGCGGCGCAGGCGTTCGAGGATGAAGAGTTGCGGGAGCATAGCGAAGGGTTTCGGTTTAGCGCACGGAGAGAATGAAATTAAAAGGCCGGTCATGCTTCGACAAGCTCAGCATGACCGGCCTTTTAATTTCATTCTCTCCGTGCGCTATTGCTTCTTCGCGTCGGCTTCCTGGGCGGCCAAGCGCACGGCTTCATAAAGGTCTACTACCCCGCCGCTAATAGAAAGAGTGCTGAAATCGGCCTTTTTGCCGTTTTCGCCGGGCACCAGCACCTGGGTGTGGTGCACCTGCGCCGACTGCCGGATGATGCGCTTGAGGTCTACGGCGGTGAGGCTGGGGAAGTACGACTTGAGCACCGCCGCTACCCCCGCCGTGACGGGCGAGGCCATGCTGGTGCCGCTTTCCATGCCGTATTTATTGTTGGGCAGGGTGGAGAAAATGCCCACGCCGGGCGCAAACACGTCCACCTGCTTTTTGGAGTAGTTGGAGAAGCTGGCGGGCAGGTTCTCATCGTCCTGGGGGCCCGAGGCGCCAATAGTCAGCAGGTTGGGCGGCACCGTGCCGTTGAGGTAAAAGGCGGCGGGGTAGTGAGCCGTCACGTCGAGGTTATCGTCCTCGTTGCCGGCGGCGTGCACCAGTAGCACGTTCTTGCTGGCGGCGTACTTGTAGGCGGCTTCTACGGCGGCGCGCTGGGGCGAAAATTCCTTACCGAAGCTCATGTTGATAATCTGCGCGCCATTGTCCACGGCATAGCGAATGGCGTTGGCCACGTCCTTGTCGCGCTCGTCGCCGTTGGGCACGGCGCGCACGCTCATCACGCGCACCGGCGTGGCGGCAATGCCCTGCACGCCGATACCGTTGTCGCGCACAGCCGCGATGATGCCTGCCACGTGGGTGCCGTGCAGGGCATCGGGGCCGGTTACGTCGTTGTTGCCGTAGTCGCGCTGGTTCACGTCATCGGGGTTGTCGCCTACTATTTCGGCGCGGGCGTTAAATTTGGTGTTCAAGCTGTAATCGAGCTGCTCGCGCTGGTCCTTCATCTCGGTATCCAGCTCGGCCAGTAGGGCGTCGGTATCGCCGATGCCGCCCTGCTTCATATTCTGGTAGAGGCTGAGCAGCGCGCCCTTGAGGTCGGCGCTGGGCATGTTGGCGGCGGCTACGCGCAAGGTGGTGGTGTCCACTTTTGCTACCCCCGCTTTTTCCTTGATGGCGGCGCTGAGCTGGGTGATAAAGCCCTTAGTCTGGTCGAATTGTCCCACTTCGCCGGTTAGCTCCTGGCGTTTGGCGTCGTAGGCCTTCTTGGCGCGGAGATACATCCGGTAGTCGGCGCGCTCGGCGGGCTTAATCTGGGCGCTGGTTTTGCCCGCGAAGCGCGGCCCGTACTTAGCTACCACACGGGTCGATTCCAGGGTTTCGACCGAAATGTTGCGCCCGTCCTTGCCGCCCAGAAAATTCCAGCCGTGCACGTCGTCCACGTAGCCATTGTGGTCATCGTCAAGGCCATTGCCCGGAATCTCACCCGGATTGCGCCAGATGATGGACTTTAAATCCACGTGGGCCGTGTCGATGCCCGAATCAATCACGGCCACTAGCACGGGGCTGGGCGTGCGGCCCTTCAGCAGTTCGGCGTAGGTGCGGGTGGTGCCGGTGCCGGGCGTGTTGTCGAGCTTGGGGTCGCGCAGATACCACTGATTTTGCGCAGCCTCGGCCACGGTGGGGCCGGCCGGGGGGGTAGGCACGGGCACCGCGGCGTTGGGCACCACCACGGCCGGGTCGGCGGGGGCGGCGGCCACGGCGGCAGCCACCGGGGCGGTTTTAGCGGAGTTGGTGGCGGAGGTTTGGGCCACGCGGCAGCTCGTGGCAGCTAGCAGCAGGGCGGCGGCCAGCGTCAGGCGCGGCCGGGTAGTGGGGTAGGAGGGAAGCGAAAGCATCAGGGGAAAATAAGTCGGCGCAAAAGTCGGCCGCGACTAGCTATAGACGGGGCCGGGCGGGCGGGCGTTGCGGCCGCCGGCCAAAGGCGGGCCAAAAGAGAATGGGTACTACCCGTCCGTGGTGGGGTGAGTACGTAAAGAAAGCCAAAAAGCCGGCCTTCCCGCAAGTGGGGAAAGCCAGCTTCTCCTTAAACGCTGGGCCGCGCAAGCTTAGCGGGCCTTGCGGCGTTCGCGCAGCTTCTTGAGGCCGAGGGCCACGCCGCCGGCCAGCAGCAGCGAAGCGCCCCCATCAATGGGTACCTCAGTAGCGGGCGGATTGGTGGGGGTAGGGCCGCCCGAGGTGCCATCCTGAGCTAGGGCGGGGGTAGCAGCCCCAAACAGGCACACGGCAACGGTAGCCAAGGCGCTCGCAAAAGTATATTTTTTCATGGAAGTAAAAGTTAGGTGGGTTTTCAGCCAGTAGCGCTCGCCAGCAAGTCCCTGGCTACTGGCCCCCGCGCCACGGCGCGGGAGCCAGCAAATCAAGAACCTAGCAGGTTAGGACCAACAAGGTAGTAAGTTAATTAGCTACTACTACGCGCTTCACAACTTGGTTGCCGTCGGCCTTCAGCTGGAGCGTATACACGCCCGGTGCTAGATACGACACGTCGAATTGCGCGGTGGCCCCGGCGGCGGTCATGGGCAGCTTCTGCTGCGCCACTACCTGCCCCAGCTGGTTGAAGAGCACGGCCGAAACCGAGCCGTGGCCCAGCTCGGCGGGCACTACCAGCGTGAAGCTGGCGTGGGCCGGGTTGGGATAGAGCTGCACTTGCTGCGCCAGGGCGGCCGGGGTAGCGGCCAGCGGCGCGGCCGGGCCGAACGACAGGACAAAGCGCCCCGTCAGGGACTTCGTGTCCGCCGTGAAGCTGTACAGCGGCTGCTTGCTGAGGTCGATGCGCGCTCCGGTCTGGTTGTCGAGCAAGTACACTTGGTTGCTGCTGTCGAAGTGGAGCAGGTCCAGCGCGTTCAGGCTGTAAGTGCCGGTGGCGGGCACCTGCACGTTCAGAGGCACGGTGGTGGTCGTGCCCGTCAGCGGGGCCAGGCCATTCACCGACAGCTCGTTGGCCGAAATGAGGCTGCTTACGCTCAGGCCCGACGAGTTGGGCAGCTTGAAGGCATCAAACTTTGGGTCGAAGCCGGCCGTGGCCCCTTGCTCGAAGTATACGAAGGCTTCGTCGATGAGCGGCGTGCTGCCCTGCAAGCGCAGGCGCACCAGGGGCCGGGTGTCGGCCGCCGTGCGGTTAAAGCTCGGCGTGGTGGCGAAGGTGGTCACGCGCGAATCGTTGGTGAGGGCGAAGCTGGCCGTCTGGCTGGGGTCAGTGGCCCGCTTGAAGAAGCCCTGCATCGCCGCTATCTGCGGGCTGCCGCCCACGCCGTTCACGTAGCTGCGATACGCGCCCACGTACTGGCCGGTGCTCTGGTACACATATACTGCCGCGTCCATGTTGGTGCTGGCAATACCCACCGTCTGGCTGAAGTCAACCGGCGAGGGGTAGGGGTTGCCCAGCAGCTGCCAGCCGCTTTGCAGTTGGGTGCCGCGCGTCAGGTTGGTAATGGTTACCGGCCCGGTGTTGAGCGTACCCATCAGGTCCACGGTCGAGGTGGCCGCGATGTTTAGGTCGTAGCCCCGCAACGGGGTCATCACGTCGCTGGCCTGCGGTACGAAGAAGCCCTCATCGAAGTCGATAGAGCCGCCGCTACCGCTGGTCGTCACGCGGCTTTGGTCGTAGGCATACACGTTGGGGAAGGGTACCACCGCGTTGGGCGTAGTCGAGGTGTTATACGCCTGGTTGAATATCGGCGAGAAGCCGGGGGTAGTGGTCAGGTCGGTGAGCGTGGTGCTCACCATCGGCGAGCTGTAGTGGCGGTAGCCGGGCCCGGCGTTGAAGGCGGGGTCGATGGCGCGTTGCATGGTAGCCGGACCGGTCACGGCCCCGTTGGTGTTCACGACCAGGGCCGTGCCATTCGTGGGGGTCGAGAGCAGCGTCAGCATCTGGCTGGCGCTGGTGGTCAGGTTGCCGTTGGTCAGGGCCACGGTCTGGGTCACGGCCACACCGCCATTATTAAGGGTCAGGCCGCCGCCGTTCACGGTCAGACTGCGCACCTGGCTGGGCAGGCCGGTACCCGAAGTCTGGGCATCGCCGCCGGTATAGGCGTAGTTGGCATCGTTGCTATACGTGCGGGTGCCGGTGAGCTGAATAGCCCCACTAGCGCCCGTGGCAGCAATACCATCGCTGGCGCACACGCGTAGCGTAGCGCCGGCCGCCAGCGTGAAGGTGCCGCCGCCCGTGACGGGCAGGCAGCTGGTAGCCAGCACGCCCTGGGTGCTCAGCACGCCGCCCGCCTGCACGGTGAGGGCACTGTTTACCACGATGGGGCCGTTGAACGAGGCCACGCCGGTGCTGGTGATGGTGATGCTATTATACGTGCCCGACTCCACCGGCATGGCGGTGCTCACCGTCAGGTCGGGGTACACGATGGTGTTGGTGGGGCCGCCGGCCGCGCCGGTGCCGCTCCAGGGCGTCTGCACGAAGGGAAACGCGTCGCGGATGGTCGTGTCGTTGCGCTCCACGCCCGTCGTATAAAACAGCACGTTGCCGAGCTGCGCCGTTACGGGGCTAGTGGAGGCCGTGGTGAAGTCGTCGTACCACAGGCCGACGGCGGCCAGTACCACGCCGCTCACGGCCTTCAGCTCAATCTGGTCCACGGCATCCTCCAGGCGGCGGCCGTTGGGAAAACCATCCATGTTGGGGATGGCTTGCAGGCTGGCATCGCCATTGAAGCGCGGGTCGGTGAGGCCCAGCACAGCGGCCTGCAACAGGCCCTGGTTGCTGAAATCCTTCGAGGTGCGCGGAGTAGCGGGCACGGCCATGTTCAGGCGCAGCATATCGCCGACAATAGGCAGGAAGTTGTTGATGAACGGCTTACCGGCCGTGAGGGGATTTACGCCCGAGCCACCGGCAATCGGCGTCTTACCCGTAGCCAGCTGGTACGGAATCAGGTTGGGCACGCCGGTATGGAAAATGGGCTTGATGTCCACCGAGCGGGGCGAGCCCGCGGTGCCGCTATTCAGCAAATACTCGCCAAAGCCGGCCGGCGAAGGCGCGAGGGCCGTGCCTGCATAAGCTCCCGGTGTGGCGCTATACAACGCGCTCAAACCCGCCGCCCCGTTGCGGAAGTCGAAGCCATTGCCGAAGCCCGGCTGGCCCGCCAGCGACTTGGTCTGGATGCGCAGGGGCGCGATGTTCGGAATAGCCTCGCCGAAATACGTTTGGCCGGCAGGCTTGTCCGCCGCGCCGTTCATGGGCGTGTTGTCGGCCATGTACAGGCCCAGCTCGGGGTTCGAGAGGTAGCCATCGGTAGCCGCCGACTCGGTGTAGGGCGTGCGGGCGTTCCAGGCATCCTTATCCCCGATGGGGCTGATAACCTCGTTGGTAAGCGGCATTCCCAGGCGCGATACCTGCACCCAGTTGCCGCTGGCACCCTGGCCGGTGGTGGGGTCGAAGGTTTGCAGCTGCGGGCGGCTGGCCGAAGCCCACACCCCAATCACGTAGGCGGGGTCGAGGATGTTGGCGGCCGCGGCCGCCGTTTTGCCGCCGCTTTGCAGGCTGGCCACCGGAATGCTGAGCGCAATGGAGTGGCAGTTCTTGTGCGACAGGCCATCGGTGGGCGTGCCGCCCTTGCCGGTGGTACCCCGGATGCTGGCCAGGTCAAAAATGGCCCCCAGGTCGGCAAAGAACGGGTCGTCGGACGGGCCGCAGAGAATCTGCTCGCCGGTCGAGGCCGTGGTAATGGCGTTGGTACGCAGCGTTTCGTAGGGCGTACCAGCACCCAGGTTGAGGCCAGCCGGGCCATTGATGGAGCGCGGCCCGATGTTGTTGGGCGGCACCACGCCAGCCGTGATGATGTCGGTGAAGGTCATTCCGCCATCGGTGCTTTTCGAGCACGTGTAGGTGGTCTTCAGGTTTTGCGCGCCCAGCCGGATATTGAAGAACGTGGTAGGGTCGCCGTTGGTGCGCGTAAACACGAACCGGTAGGTAATGTCATCGGCCGTTTTGTTGGTGGCGGCCTGGTTTTTTATGTGCACCTCGTAGCGCACATTCTCGCCAAACGTGGAGTAGTTGGGCCCGCCCTGCGGCAGCTCAAACGGAATGTAGTTGGCAATGACGACGATACGCTCCGCGTTGTTGGGGTCTTTAAACGCGTAGAGGTCGGTATTATCGGCCACCGGGTCGTCGGCAATAAGCGGAGCCTCGCGGTGCGAGGAAGCCTCCAGGGGGGTGTAGTGCAGCTGGCTCCAGGTGGAGAAGCCGACTACCGCCGCCGCCAGCACGGGCAGCGCGACGTAGGTGCGTACTTGTTTAGATGTCATTTTAGTAAGACGATAGCAAGCTGAGACAATGAGTTAGCGGCGGATGCGAGTACCCTGCCACGGCGTCTGCACGTAGGGAAAGGAGGTGCGGAACGTGGTGTCGTTCTTCTCGACCCCGGCCGTGAAATTCAGCACTCCCTTCAGCTGCGGCGTGGCCGGCGAAGGTGTGGTGCCGGGCGTGTAGTCGTCGTACCACAGGCCAATGGCCGCCAGTACTGCGCCACTCACGGCTTGTAACTCAATCTTCACTACTTCGTCTTCCAGGCGGCGGCCGTTGGGGAAGCCGTCCATGTTGGGGATGTTCTGGATGGTCGTGTTGGCATTGTAGCGCGGGTCGGTGATGCCGAGCACGGCGGCGGCCAGCAGGCCCTGATTGCTGAAGTCGGGCGAGGTGCGCGGGGTAGCGGGCACGGCCATGTTCAGGCGCAGCATATCACCCACCACGGGCAAGAAGTTGTTGATGAACGGCTTACCGGCCGCCAAGGGGTTGCCATTCTTACCCGTGGCCAGCTGGTACGGAATAGCATTGGGCACGCCGGTGTGGAAAATCGGCTTGATATCCACCGAGCGGGGCTTACCGGCTACCAGCAGGTAGGGGCCGTAAGCGCCTTCAAACACGGTACCGGCCCGTTGGGCAGCGGTGAGGCCCGAGAGGCCCGCGGCCCCGTTGCGGAAGTCAAACGCTCCCAGCGACTTGGTCTGGATGCGCAGCGCGTTCAGCGCCGGTACGGCCTCGCCGTAGTACGTCTGGCCGGCGGGCTTGGCTGCCGCGCCGTTCACGGGCGTGTTATCGGCCATATACAGGCCTAGCTCGGGGTTCGAGAGGTAGTCGTCGGTCACAGCGGCTTCGGCACCGGGCTTGGCGCGGTTCCAGGCATCCTTGGCCCCAATGGGGTTGATGGCCTCGTTCAGCAGCGGCATGCCCAGGCGCGATACTTGGGTGTAGGTCATGTTATCGGTAGTAGCGCCCCCGGTGGCACTGAGCGTGCGCATGGTGGGGCGGCTGGCCGAGGCCCAAACCCCAATTACATAGTTGCCATCCAGAATGTTAGTGGCGGCGGCAGCCGTCTGGCCGGCCATTTGCAGCGTCGATACCGGAATACTCAGGGCAATCGAGTGCACGTTGTACTTGGCCAGGCCATCGCGGGCACCGTTGTTGGCGCGCAGCCCAGCCAAGTCAAAAATGGCCCCCAGGTCTACGTAAAACGGGTCGTCGGACGAGCCGCAGAACACCTGCTCGCCCGCGCCGCCCGAGGCGGTAGCTATGGTGCCCTGGCGGTAAGCGGTGTAGTTGGCCTGGGCCAGGCCCACGCCCGAGTTGATAGAGCGCGCCCCGATATTATAGGCCGGCACCACGCCGTTGGCTACGATAGTGGTGAAAGCCCCGCCACCCACGCTCTTCTCGCAGATGTAGGTGGTTTTCAGGTTCTGCTTGGCCAGCCGAATGTTGAAAAAGGTACTAGGGTCCTGGTTAGTGCGCGTAAAGGTGAAGCGATAGGTAATGTCATCGACCGTGGGGTTGGCCGTCTTGTTTTTAATGTGAATTTCGTACCGGATGTTCTCGCCGAAAGTCGAGTAGTTGGGCCCACCCTGCGGCAGCTGAAACGGGATGTAATCGGCAATGAGTACGATACGCTCCGGGTCGTTGGGGTCCTTGAAGGCGTACACGTCGGTGTTGTCGGCCAGCGGGTCGTCGGCAATAAGCGGGGCTTCGCGGTGGCTACTGGCCTCCAGGGGCGTGTAGCGCGCAACGCTCCAGACCGAGAGCGCCGTCACGGCTAAGGCCCCCGCCAACCACTGCGAGGGTTTGGTTAACATGTGTTTCATGAGAGAAATGAAAAGGGGTAAAAGTGAAAAAACCAAGCGCAACCACTAAAAAACAAAAGACAATAGACTACCCTTGAGCAGTTTGTGAAAAAACTACAGGGCGCAGCCAAACCGGCAGAAATTGCCGGAAATACCAGAAAAGCTATCGGAAAAAGAGACCCGGCCGCCCATAGCGTGCGGCCATCCAGCCTCTACTGCGGTGAATTAAAAAAGGGCTTGCTGGCCGGAGTATCGAAGGCACCGCGCCCACGTAAACAGAGCGAAAGCCAGCCAGAACGATGGGTTTTCAAAGCGAAATTGTAATCAGATACTAGGATGGATTACTTTAGTCTTTCGACAAGCTTTCAGCAAACGTATCAGGCAGAGCTACGCTACCCGTAGTACTTTGGACTTATAAAAGTGAACTATTTTTTGAAAGTCCTAAATTCATTATTTCCAAGTCCTTTCCAGCGCTATCGTTGGGCTCAGCAAGCCAATAATCCCCGGCTGAGAGTTCAATTTCTGCGGCCCGCCCTACCCCTCCCGCTGCCCCGGTTACCCAGCGAGCACGGGCTACCGGACCGCGTTTTCGCGGCCTGGCAAATACCCTAACTAGCTTCAACAGCTAACTCAGCCTACACCTCCACTACCTCGCCCGAGCCGAAATAATAGATAAGCCCGTGCACGTCGGCGTAGCCCAGCTCCCGAAATAAATTTCCGTAGTCCCGCAGCCGAATTTTATGAATATCCAGCGGCGGCGGCAGCTTAAAATCGAGCATTGTCACGGTTTGCTCTGCCCGGCTCGCGCCGGTGCCGAATACGATGCGGTCGGGCTTGTAGGCGCGCTGGGTGCGGCCGCCCACCAATATTTCGCGCTCCGTTTCCACGGCTAGGTTATCCGCAAAGTATGGGGCCAGGCGTGGGTCGTGCAGCAGTTGGCGCAGGCCGGCTTCGAGGGCGGGCTTTTCCTGCTGGTTGATAAGCCCTTCGGCCACAAGCTGGCGTAGTGTGCGGCCCAGGTCGCGGGCCGATAGCAGCCGGCGCAGGGCGTAGTGCAGCTTGCGATTCAGTTCGCCCAGCTGCTCCTGCTCATCAAATTCAAACACGGCCGTGGCGTGGCGGCGCAGCTTCAGGCGCTCGGGCCAGGGCGTGGAAGCCAGGTTAGTGAGCGGAAATTTGGTTTTTGCAGCCTGGTTTTTGGTATCTGATGCCTTCGGCGTGCCTTGGCTAAGCACAAAGCTGGTCGTATCGGGCTGCCAGCGACCGAGCTCGCGTAGGTAACCAGCCAGTAAATCGGCCACGTCGCGGGCCGGCCCCTGGTCGGCCGCCGGCAGGGGGGTAGGGCTAGGCGGCAGTTCGCTGGTGGTTTTGCGCGCTTCGGCGAGCGCTTTGCTCAACACGTAAAGCCGGTGCCGGGGCCGGGTAAACGCCACGTACAGCGTGTTGAGGCCGTCGAGTAGCGTTTTTTCGCGCTCCTCGGCATCCTGCGCCGCCAGGGGCGTGTGGCTGAGCGTTTTGTTGAGGCGCACTACGGCCACGTCGGGCAGCTCGGGCAGGGGCTTATCGGCTGCGGCAAGGCGGCCCCAGAGCAGCGTGTCGGTACGGGGTACCAGCGCCCAGTCCGCAAACGGCACGATGACGATGCCATATGCCAGCCCCTTAGCCTTGTGCACGGTCGTAATGGTAATGGCATCGGCCCCGCCCGGCGCGTTAATGCTCAGCGTGCCCTTGCGCTCCTCCCAATGCGTCAGAAAATTACCTAGATTATTTCCGTATTTCAAGCTAAATTCCAGCGTCAAATCCAGAAACCTGAATAAATAGTCACTCTCCGAATTAGCGCCCAATAATTTAAAAATTCCCAGTAGTTTCTCCGTTAATTCGTACAAGCCCAAATTACCGATTTTATCTTCCTCGACATTAAAACCTAATTCGCGTAATTCATTGAAAAACGGCTTGCTACTTTCCTTTTGATTTGCCACGTCGGCAATGTGTCGGGCGCGCGCCGGGGTGGGGGGTAGGCGGCGCACCACGCGGTCCACGAGCAGCAGCGCCTCGGCCCGCGCCAGCGTGTCGCTACCCTGGTGCAGCACCCGCATCACGGCCACTACCAGGTTCACCACCTCCGCAAATTGCAAGGCCAGTGAATCAGCCGAAATTATCGGAAACCCGCGCTCCTTCAAGAACTTAGCCAGCAGTCGGCTCTGGGCGCGGGTGCGGCACAGCACGGCCACGTCGCGCAAGTGGTAGCCCTCGGCCAGCGCCTGCTCCACTAGCTGCAAAGTCAGATAGCAGGTACTTTCCGGGTAGTCGAGCGTGGCATCGGGTAGGTAGCCGGGCAGCGGCGCATCGAGGTATTGGCCGGGGGTAGGCGCGTAGCGCCGGGCGGGCGCGTCGTCGTGGGTGAAGAGTAATTCGACGTGGCCGCCAACGATTACCTCACCCCCTAGCCCCCGAAAAAATGCTTGATGCGCATTTTCCAAAAGAGAGGGGGAACTAGCTTCTAGTAATAGACTAGCGCTAGAATTAAAAGCTAGTCCCCCCTCTCTTTTGGAGAGGGGGCTAGGGGGTGAGGTGTTGCCGGGCGCCGCCTGCCGAAACCCCGGCTCGAAAATTCCCTGCACTACCTCGTGCTCCCCACTGCGCTCTCGCACGTAAGTGAAAAAATTATTATTAAAGCTAATTATCGCCGGCTCACTCCGGTAATTAATCGCCAGCGAACGCGGCTCCAGATTCTGCCGCAACGCATAATAACGCTCCTCCAAAATACGCTGCATATTGGCGTCGCGGGCGCGAGCCGCTAGCGCGTCGGTATTACCCTGATGCAACCGCAGAATTTGCTCCAGCTCACCGCCGCGCCAGCGGTAAATGGCCTGCTTGGCATCGCCCACGGCAAGCGAAAGCCCGCCGTTGCCCACCGCATTTTCCACGAGGGGTAGCAAATTATTCCATTGCAAAACTGACGTGTCCTGAAACTCGTCAATTAATAAGTGGCGGTATTTTTCGCCCAGCCGCTCGTAAATAAACGGTACCGGCTCGTTGAGCACGATAGTCGCAATACGTCGATTAAATTCCGAAATCAATACCACGTTACGCTCGCGGCTGATTTCTTCTACTAGTTTATTTAATTCACTCAGCAGCGAGGTATGGAATAAAAACGGCTGCACTGCGCCCAGCAGCACGTAGCCCGGCAAGTACTCCTCGCGCAGCGCCAGCAGCTCACCAAAGGCATCTTCCAAGGCGGGCTGGGCGGCCTCAATAGCGGATACCAGACCGGCTTTCTTACCCTTTTCGCTCCACCACTTGCCGCTTTCGATGGTTTTGCGGGCCGTCGCGGTCGGGAAAATCCCGTCCTTGTCGGGCGGATTCAACCAGCGCTCCCACTTCATGAAGTGCCCGTAGATGCCGCTGCTACCGCTGGCCAGGTGCTCGGCCTCGATGCCGCCCGCCGCCAGCACGGCCAGCGCGTGGTCGGCCTGCGCCTGCACCGCTGCCTCGGCCGCCCGCTGCCGGGTACGGATTTCCTGGTCCAAAGCTCGAAAATCGGCCATCGTTTTCTGGCTCAGTTGCGCCACAGCCTCGTGCACGCTCTCGTTGAAAAGCGCCCGGCCGAAGTCCAGCAACTCGTCGGGCAGCTTGTTCCAGTTGCGGCCCTGCTCGGCTTGGCCCAGCGCGTAGTCGGCCAGCGTCTGGCTCAGCAGCTTGCTTTGCGGGTCGCGGTTTACCTTGTCAATCAGCGCGGCCACCGCCGAGCGCAGCACGCTGTCGGTATCCAGCTCCACCTCAAAGGCAGCGGGTAGGCCTAGCTCCCGCGTAAAAGCCGTCACGATGCGCTGCACAAACGAGTCAATCGTGCTCACCGCGAAGTCGGCGTAGTGGTAAAGCACCAGCCGAAACGTGGCCGCTGCCCGCCGCCGCACCTCGCGCTGCCACTCGGCCGGCGTGCGCAGGTGCGGCGGCAATTGTTTTTCCTGCGCCAGCTCGGCCGCTACCTCCGCCAGTAAATCATTGGGCTCATCCTCCGCCTCTTGTGCGAAGCGCCGCAGCGCGCCCACGATGCGCTCTTTCATCTCGCCCGCCGCGTCGTTGGTGAAGGTGATGGCTAGAATGCTCTTGAAATAGCTCGGGTTAAAGAACCGCTCGCCCGTGGGGTCGGCCGGCTGGGGGTAGCCCAGGGCCAGCTTCAGGTATTCTTTTGTTAATTGGTACGTCTTGCCGGAGCCGGCCGAGGCGGAATAGATGCGGAATGGGGCAGGCATTAAGTAAAAAGATAAATAAACTCAAACTATGACAAATAATACTCGAAAAGCCGCTTTGATTTTTTGTGCAGTTATAATGGGTACCCGAGCATTCCCGGAGATTAACCACTATAAGCCACAAGGGTATAGCACGTGCACTGAATCTGATGAAATAACCTATGAGTATTATGAACTCCCATCCGATATACAACTGACTCAGACTGAATTTGAGGCCATGAAAATGCTTTTATCAAAAGCGGTTTCTAGATACAATCATCGGGTATCCTATAAGTATAAGCAAATGAAGATTTTATCGGGTAACTATGGAATACAATATGAAGCTAAACTCGATAAAAAGGGAAATAAAATAGTTGAAATAAACGCGTTCGCTAAAGAAGAAGGAGAGCAAAAAGAATACAAAGAATTGACTACTAAACGGTTTGTTGTATTCGACGGTGGCAGCAGTTATTTTAACACCGTCATTAATTTGAAAAGAAAAAAGGCCGCCCCAGTTTTTATTCACGGCTTCGCCTAGATGTTAACCAGACAGCAACAATTCCGCCCATTCCCCCGGCACCCGCACCGGCCGGCCACTTCCCGCATCCAGCAACACCCACTGCGTTTCGGCGGCGCACAGCAGCTGCCCGTCGGCCACGCGCTCGATGCGGGTGAGGCGCTTGGAGCTGGCTCCCTTCACGTCGGCTACCCAGGTGTAGGCGCGCAGCTCGTCGCCGGCGTAGGCCGAGCGTAGATAGCGCACGCGGTGCTCCTGGATTACCCACACCTGGGGGGGTAGGGCCTCAGTGGGCGGGAAGAAGTGGTGCCAGTGGGCGGCGGCCACTTCCTGCACCCAGCGCACGTAGGCCACGTTGTTGGCGTGGCCGAGCTGGTCGATGTCACTAGCCTCGACGGTAAAGACGTGAGCGTAAGCGTGGGTAGGGGCCGCGGGCGTGTCCATAACTTTTTTTTGGGATGGACGAAGTTCGGGAATTTTGTCTATCTTTGGCGCAACTCAAGGCTCTGTGGTGCTGTTCCGGTCCGCTCCGGTGTATTTGCATCTTAGGTCCCCAGCTTCCCGCCGGGTCTTGATGACACCCAAATATTTTTTTTATTATGCCGACCGGAACGGTAAAATTCTTCAATGAGACCAAAGGATTTGGTTTCATCAAAAACGACGATACTGGCCAAGACATCTTCGTTCACGTCACCGACCTCGTAGACGCTAAGTCGCTACAGGAGAAAGACAAGGTTCAGTACGAGGAAGCCCAGGGCCGCAAGGGTCCGAACGCTGTAAAAGTGTCGCTGCTCTAAGCAAAAGCACTTTTCGTAACTGCCAGAAGGGCGCCTTTCCAGCCGGAAAGGCGCCCTTCTTGTTTGTGGAATTTATGTCCAACTGCTTCGTTCCTGCGTGAGAGACGCGATGGGTCGCGTCTCTACGGCACGGATGTAACCAAACGATATCATAAATAAAAAATAGCTTTTATGAGAAAAAATACGTACCTTTGCACCCGCATTTGAGAATGGCCCCATTGAGTGGCCGGGGTGGCCCAGAGTTAAGTAGTTGGCTGCCGAGTAGTTCCCGTTTAGTTCGGTCGTATTTTTTCCGCCTTGTCACTGTCAGGAAAGGTTGAGGAGGGAAGAAGCGCCGCCGCTGTTGAGCCGGCTGTTTTCAGAGCGTAAGTCTCTTTTCCCTTTATGCCACCCCGGTTTTGGAAAACCAGGTGGCCCTAACCCCCTTTCAGTTCCGATTATGGATACCGAACAAGTAGAACAAACGGCCCCCAAGGCGGCCGAAAAGGCCAAAGTGCGCTTCGACGAACTAAACCTCTCGCCCGAAGTACAGCGCGCCATCACCGACATGGGCTACGAGGAAGCCTCGCCCATTCAGGCGGCCGCTATTCCGGCGCTGCTCGCTGGCAAAGACGTTATTGGCCAGGCCCAGACGGGCACCGGCAAGACGGCCGCCTTCGCCATTCCGGCCATTGAGGGCGTAGACGGCGAGAGCCGCGACGTGCAGGTTATCGTGCTCTGCCCTACCCGCGAGCTAGCGGTGCAGGTGTCGGGCGAAATCCAGAAGCTGGGCAAGTACAAGAAAGGTCTGGCCGTAGTCCCCATTTACGGGGGTAGCAGCTACGACCGGCAGTTCCGCGCCCTGGAGCGCGGCGTGCAAATCGTGATTGGCACACCCGGCCGCGTCATGGACCATATCGAGCGCGGCACGCTGAAGCTCGACAAGGCTACCAAAATCATTTTGGACGAAGCCGACGAGATGCTCGACATGGGCTTTCGGGATGATATCGAGTTCGTGCTCAGCAAGATGCCGCAAGACCACCAGACGGTATTCTTCTCGGCCACGATGAGCAAACCGATTATGGAGATGACCAAGAAGTACCAGCGCGACCCGCAGGTAGTGAAGGTCAACCACCAGCAGATGACGGTCTCGAACATCGAGCAAAGCTACTTTGAGGTGCGCGGCCCGCAGAAGAAGGACGTGCTCACGCGCATCCTCGATATGTATAGCCTCAAGTCAACCATTATTTTCGCTAATACGAAGCGCATGGTGGATGATATCGTGTCGGACCTGCAAGCCAAGGGCTATTTCGCCGACGGCCTGCACGGCGACATGAGCCAGGCCCAGCGCCAGAACACGCTCGACAAGTTTCGTAAGAACACCTTGGAAATCCTGGTAGCCACCGACGTAGCCGCCCGCGGCATCGACGTGGACGACGTGGAGGCCGTGTTTAACTACGACCTGCCCGCTGACGAGGAGTATTATGTGCACCGCATCGGCCGCACGGGCCGCGCCGGTAAGAGTGGCCGCGCCTTCACTTTCGTGAGTGGCCGCGATATTTATAAGCTGCGCGACATCATGCGCTTCACTAAGGCCGATATCAAGCTGGAGCAAGTGCCCTCGTTTGCCGACGTGTCGGAAGTGAAGACGACCCTCTTCCTCAACCAGATAAAGGAGGTAGTGGAAAAAGGTAACCTGGATAAATACATTGGCCGCGTGCAGCGCCTGCTCGACCAGAGCGAGGAAATTACTTCGCTTGACATCGCGGCGGCCCTGCTCAAAATGACGATGAAAGAGGACAAGCGCAACGAGCAAAGCCTCGATGCCAGCCGTGAAAAAGGAGCCTCGCGCCCCGGCTACACGCGCCTCTTCATCAGCATGGGCAAAAAGGACCGCCTGCACCCCCGCGACGTAGTGGACTTGATTGCCGAAAACTCCAACCTGCCCGGCAATAAAGTTGGCGATATCGCCCTCTACGACAAGTTCAGCTTCGTGGAAGTGCCCAACGAATTTGCGGAGGACATCGTAGGCCAGCTTGGTCGCAGTAGTATTCAGGGTCAGCCCGTTACGTTCAGTATCGCTACCCCGGTGCAAGATGCGGCGGCCAAAGAAGAGGGCCTGAACCGCCCTGAGCGTCGCGAAGGCGGCTTCGGCGGCGGCGACCGCCGCGAAGGTGGCCGCCCGCCCTACGGCAGCGGTAACAACCGGGGCGGTAGTTACGGCGACCGCCGCGAAGGCGGCAGCAGCTACGGCGGCGGCTATAAAGGTGGCCAGAGCGGCCAGGGCGGCCAGGGTGGCCAGGGTGGCCAGGGTGGCGGCAGCAGCTACGGCAACCGCGGCGGGGGTAGCAGCTACGGCGGCAACCGCGAAGGCGGCAGCAGCTACCAGCGCGGCGGCTACAAAGGCGGCCAGGGCGGTCAAAGCAGCCAAAGCGGCGGCGGCTACAAGGGCAAGCGCGAGAGCTTCGACGAATAGAACCACTGATTTTAGCGGATTTCACGGATTTTGTGGACGAC
Source organism: Hymenobacter psoromatis (assembly GCF_020012125.1). NCBI lineage: Bacteria > Pseudomonadati > Bacteroidota > Cytophagia > Cytophagales > Hymenobacteraceae > Hymenobacter > Hymenobacter psoromatis. Next base: position 2,218,349 of record NZ_JAIFAG010000001.1, on the reverse strand, counting down.
GTTTTTCGGGTAATAAGCAAGGGCTACCCAATGGGTAGCCCTTGCTTATTACTTAAATGCCGAACCAGAATATCTCATGCAAAAAAAGAGAGGCTGCTTGTATAGCAGCCTCTCTTCTCTACAGAAAGCGTCGTCTACAGAATCTGTGCAATCTGCTAAAATCAGTGGTCTATTTGGACGAATCGCGCAGGCCGCGAATCTCGTCGTGGGCGGCTTTTACACCCTGGGCTTGCTTTTCAATAATTGACTTAAGAGCACTAGGTAAGTCCTGCGCCTTACCAGCTACTTCGTAAGCCTTTTTGGCTACGTCTTCGCCGCGCTCGCACTCGGCCAGGATAGCGTGGTTGTCGTGGCCGGTTACGGCGGCTTTCAAATCAATCCAGGCGTGGTGAATGGTACCCGTGATGGAAGAGCCCTCGTTGGTATCGGGCTTAAGGTCCAACTTGAACATCTGGTCTTCTAGCTCCGTGACGTAACTGGCACGCTGGGCAGAGTACTTCTTGAACAGGTCCTTGAGGTGTGCGTCTTTCACGTCCACCATCGCGTCGGCGTAGCCTTTCTGGCCATCCTTCAGGGTTTCGATGAGTTCGTTGAGCAGGGTTTGCGTGGCTTTGGCTTCCATGATGGAATGTAATTTTAGATGGAGAATACGGACAGGTTTACTAGCCAACGGCCCGCAGGGTTACGGCCGAGCTTAAAGAAGCCGAAATTTTGGTTGCCCCCACGCCCGTAATTCCTGTACGGCCGGCTACCCAGCCAAGAGGGGGATAGGGACGGCCACCGCCATTGCGCGCCCCGCCAGGAAGCCCGTCGTCCAGGCCGCTTGAAAATTAAAGCCGCCCGTAATACCATCAATATCAAGTACCTCGCCGGCAAAATAAAGTCCTGGCACGCGGCGGCTTTCCATTGTAGCCAGATTTACTTCGCTGAGCGGGATGCCGCCGCAGGTTACAAATTCGTCCTTGTGGGTAGTCTTGCCCTGCACCTGCAAGGGTGTGCGTAGCAGTAGCTCTAGTAGGCGGCTCTGGGCTTTGGCGGGCACCTCGTTCCACCGCAACTCGGGGCCAATGCCGGCTTCGGTCGCCAGCGTGCGCCAGAGGCGGGTAGGGAGGCCAAATTGCGGGTGCGCGGCCACCTGCTTCTTGCCGTTATCGAGGCGGAAAGTCTGCGCCCAGGGGCGGAGCGTTTCGTCGGTGTGGGTGGGCACCCAGTTGATGAGCGCCGTACCGTGGTAGCCCAGCTCGTGCAGGCGGCGCGCCCCCCAGGCCGAGAGCTTGAGCACGGCCGGGCCGCTCACGCCCCAATGCGTCACGAGTAGCGGGCCTTCGTATTGCAGCTTTTCGCCGGCCAGCACCACCCGCGCGTGGGGCACGCTCACGCCCGGCAGCTCGCGCAGCGGCGAGGCCGGCACGTTGAACGTAAATAGCGAAGGTACCGGCTCGGCAATGGTATGGCCCAAGGCACGCAGCCAGTCGTAGGACCCTGATTTGGGGCTGCCGCCCGTGGCCACTAGCACCCGCGCCACCCGCAGCTCAGAGCCTAGGGCCGCGCTACTTTCCCCGCTGATTTTCAGGGTGAAGCCGCCGTCCGGCAGGGCCGTTATCTCCTCGGCGGCAGTGCGGGTGAGTACCCAGACGCCGGCGCGGCGAGCCGCGTCTTCGAGCGCCCGCGCAATGGTTTCGCTGCTGTCGGTGGTCGGAAACATACGGCCATCGGCCTCCGTCTTGAGCCCTACCCCCCGCTTGGCGAACCACGCCACCGTATCGGCCACACCAAACTGCCGGAAGGCTTCCTTGAGCTGCCGGCCGCCGCGGGGGTAGTGCTGCACCAGCTGCGCCGCCGATTCGCAGGCGTGGGTTACGTTGCAGCGCCCACCGCCTGAGATGCGCACCTTGCCTAACAGTTTCAGGCTTTTCTCCAGTAAAAAAACCGGCTGGCGCGGGTTGGCTTCGGCGCAGGCAATAGCCCCGAAAAAGCCCGCTGCGCCACCGCCCAGCACAACTACTGGTAGCGGTGGCGCAGCAACTAAAGGAAGCGTAGGCATACGTAAAGATACGCCCGCCGCCGGGGTAGGCTTAGCAGTATGGTAGTGCGGCCAGCACGTCGTCGTGCACGAACGGGTAGGGTACTAGCCCGCGCAAGCGGCTCGAATCAATGAGTTTGCCGCCTTGATTTTCAGGCAAAAATGTTGGCGACTCCAATTCTAGAGAAATAGCGGCAGCAGGGTAGAAGTCGCGCCGCAACGGGTGCGACTGCGCGCACACGTTGAGTGTGTGCCCCCAAATATTCTGGCTAATGATAGTGCTGAGTACGCCCACCGCATCGGTCAGGTGCAGCAGGTTGGTGGGGGCGTCGCCCTGTGGCAGGTTGCGCCGGCCCGCCAGAAAGCGCCCCGGTGGCCGGCCCGGCCCGAAGAGGCCACCCAGCCGTACCACCGTGCTTTGCCACTGGCCGTAGCGCGGCACAAAATGCCCCTCCGTGCGCAACACGTCGGAGGCCGCGTCGCGGGTACTAACAGCATCGGTTTCGCGCATCAGCCGGGGCTCGTCTGGGTATACGCCGCTGGTAGAAACGAACAGCACCGACCGGGTGCGAGCCGCCGCCACGGCCCGGTGTAGCGGGCGTAGTAGTTGCGGGTAGCCGCCCGCCACGGCCGCCCGCGGCGGAATATTAATAACCAACGTATCGGCCTGGCGCAGCCATTCGGTGAAGCTTTGCTCCTCGGCCGAGCTAAAGTCGCTACCCAGTTGCAACAGCCGGGGCTCGATGCCCGCGGCCGCCAGCACTGGTAGCTGCTCGGGGGTAGTAGTAGTACCCAGCACCCGGCAGCCCTGCGTTAAAAGATTCATTGCCAATGGCATTCCCAACCAGCCACATCCTACCACGGCTACCGTCGATGCTCCGGCAGCTAAACTTATATTGGGGGTAATGGACATAAAAACTATTCTCGAATGCTACTTAGCTATGTTAAAAAACGGCAGGCCACCTATCTAGTGCGGCAAGCTACCCCCTATGTTGGCTATTTGCTCCGACCAGCTACTTACCTTCGGGCATTCATCATGCCAGTAATACTGGTTTAGTCAAGTATCAGATGTTAGCACCTTTCGCGCAACCCATGCTTCGAGATAATGCCTTGGCGGGCAAAACGATTATTGTGACCGGCGGCGGCACCGGCCTGGGCCGGGCCATGACCACATATTTCCTGCAATTAGGGGCTAATGTGACTATTACCAGCCGCAAACTCGCTGTACTGGAGCAAACGGCGGCCGAATTGCAACAATCGACGGGTGGACGAATCCTGGCCCTGGCCTGCGACGTGCGGAAGTATGAGGAAGTGGAGGCCATGCTGGCGCGCACCTACGAGGAATTTGGCCGCGTAGATGTATTGCTAAATAACGCGGCAGGTAATTTTATCAGCCCTACCGAGCGCCTGAGCCACAAAGCCTTCGACGTGATAGTGGATATTGTGCTGAAAGGCAGCTATAACTGCACGCTAGCCGTGGGCAAGCGCTGGATTGCCGACCAGCAGCCCGGCACCATCCTCAATATTGTAACTACCTACGCCTCTGTGGGCTCAGCCTTCGTGGTGCCTTCGGCGGCGGCCAAGGCGGGCGTGCTAGCCCTCACCCGTTCGCTGGCCGTAGAGTGGGCCAAGTATGGTATCCGCTCCAATGCTATCGCGCCCGGCCCGTTTCCGACCGAAGGAGCGTGGAGCCGCTTATTTCCCGAGCCGCTGGCCAGTCAGCTCGACCCCGCCGCCAGCGTCCCACTTAAGCGGGTAGGGCAGCATCAGGAACTAGCTAATCTGGCCGCCTACCTCGTGTCTGACTTTTCGGCCTACGTCAACGGAGAAGTCGTCACCATCGATGGCGGCGAATGGCTCAACGGGGCCGGCGAGTTTAATAAGTTGCAAGCCCTGTCTCCCGACATGTGGGACCAAATCGAAAAAACCATGCGCCGCTAAGCAGTAGTCAGAGGTTATAGCCGGGAAAATTCCTGGCAAACTCCGTTGCCGGAATAGGCTGATTAGCTACTACGTTTAGAAACGTGTATTTTTCAAAAATACCTCGTTCATCGTATACCGTAACGGAGGTTGGCAGGTAGGTTTTTGCATTGATTACTAAAATAACCCGGCTGCCGTAGGCATTAGGAACCTGCAAAACCTGACCCTCTTTCAATGTAGCATCCACAGCGAGATTATTGCGTTCTAAGATGCGATATTCGCCGCAGCCGAAACGGTCTGCAATAGAGGTAATTGTTTCACCGCGCCCTACTCGGTAAGCCACGTACCGAAACTGCGGATAATCGGAGCGCATTACGTAACAGGGCTGTCCTTGCAGTACGCTATCGCCCGCGTAGCGAAACGTGTGGGTATACGTCGCATCCGAATGGCTATCCATTGCCAGCAGTTTGCCAATCGTGTCGTAGCCAACTTGCAATACTGTGTAATGTTGCCCCTTGCGCATCAGCGAGCCATTGGGATTGAGACTGAGGGTGAAATAGGGAAAAGCAGCCGGGTTTACCCAGGCATCCCCGTCATTCTGCCCTGCTACATAGAGAACCTCTATCGCTTTCTGCGTTTTAAGATATACTCGTAAAGGGCTGCTGGTCAATTTTACCGCCGTTGTACCCAGCACATGCTTCGTACCAATGCGCTCATCGCCAGCTATCACGCAGCGCAACGTTTTCAGCGATTCGATGGCGGCATTCAGTCGGGCTTTCAGCTGTTGGGTAGTGAGCGGCTCGACTGGCGGCACTAGTCGCGCGTGGCCAACACCACTCGCTAAAAAAAGAGAGCCAATCAGCCAATAGCGAAGCGAAGGCATCACGCATGAGTTCTTAAAGCTACCAACTAGTAAAGTCAGAAATTTATTTAAGACTAATGGATGGAAATTGAGCAGCCGCGCTGTCGAAAAGAAGGAACTCATCAATTTCAATCCTGCTAAAATATTTATGAGGCGGAAACTATTCAAGTAGGCTTATAATTTCCTCCTCATTATTAGCCCGCAGCGTTATCTAGCCACATCTACGGTTCGCGCTGCAAGCGTAAGATTCCAAAGCATGCTTGGCAAGCAATTTAGCAACCAAGACCCGATGGGTCAGAATAAGGAAAAGAATTCCTCATTAAGATGAGTAGGTAAACAAAAGGATAAATGCTGGCATGGATAAGAGTAATAGGAAATTATTCTTGCCACGCACATTACTTTGCTTTCTTACTCACTCACTCAAACAAAAAGCAGCCTTGCCACCAGAGCCCTATGAATGACCTAGCTCCGCGACGGGGGGTAGGGACTGGTCGCCACGCGCTAGGGCCGACGCGGTTAACTGGGCCGTACGCTGCTCCCACTCTCGAAAGCGAATAAGCTCTCCCTGAAATTTACTCAAAAACCAACTCACTAAGCTCAAATCATCTAAAAAACCAACCACCGGAATAAAGTCAGGCACAAGGTCGATTGGCGAGAGGACGTACAGCAATACAGCTAAGCCAGAAATAATGGTATTGGTTTCAATCGCCCGATATTCACCGGTGGCGTAAGCCCGAACCAAGCGCACCAACGTAAGCGCGACGTCAAATAACTGCTTAAACTTATTATCCTTGCTCTCCTCGCTCTTTAGTTTGTCAGCCGTTTCATTAAGGATGGTAATAATTTTAAAGGGGCGGCCTAATAGTTTAGTCGCACGATTTATAAAAAGGCTAAAAACGGCGTTTTTAGAAATTCGGAGGCCACGTTTTGTAAGGGATGACATGCAACGAAGGGGAGATGAAGCTGACCTGCTATTACGCCAGGGCCGGCAACTTTGTTCCCTATATCTAAGTCAGTGTTCTACCCTCAGCGCTCAAACAAGGGGGTAGTGCCACCCACCCAATCCTTATTTTTATTGAAGTCAACGCCAATCATTTCGCCCCGGCTAAGCCGAGCTAATCCTGCTACCAACTTGGGATACGCAGCGGCCTGTGGCCAGGTATACAATAGCCTGATTTCGCACTTAACCAAGCCATCCGGCGATTGAATGACGGGGGCATAAGTAACTTTCCGCTGTAATAGATAATTATCTTTGTCCGTAATGGCATCTAAATCCGCAGATGTAATATGCAGCTTTACTCCCGCCCCAGCAAAAGAATACAGGGGCTTCAGCACATAATTTTCCAGGTCAGCAGGATACGTAGTCAAGTCCTGCAAATAAAAGCTAGAAGGCGCATATTGGCTCTTAATAAGTGGCAGGGTAAATTTACTGATGCGAAAAAACCAGTTTGGGTGGCCCACCCAGGTAATATCTACCTCATCCAGTAGATTAAACGCAGGCCGCAAATTGGGGTAACGTGCCAATTCATCGAAAATAATGCGGTTGTAGATTCGCTTAATCTGAATTTCACGTCCATCTTTTATGTAAAATAATTGGCGGCCGCGCTTAATAACGTCTGGCAATGAAACAGCCTCAATTCCAAAGTATTTCTTAGTCAGCGCAAAATCTATTCTGGTTTTTTGCTGCTCAGGAAATAGCTCCAGCAGAATAACATGAGCCGGGTCTTCGCCACCCAGCAGTAGCTCTTTTAATTCAATTAAGTAAGCAGCTTGGTCGGTCACTTTCAAAAAGGGCGAAACTGTAGCCGCAATAGGATAATGGCGACTAAATACTTCCGGTAGATAAGCTTGGAAAGCGTAAAGCGAAGGAAAGCCCTGCATCTCAATAAGTTGCGGCTCCAATTCGCCTTGCTCATCGCGGCAAACGGCGAAGTCAAAAGTCAAAAATTCGGCGTGCGCATCTTCGTCCGGAACGCGCTGCCCCGCCGGAATAGCCGCCTCCGTTAACTGCTTGAAATCAGGCTCTTGTAGTACCTGTATAATGTCCTGCCCGGCCTTTATTAATCTATCGCGTAGTGCGGCCGGTACGAAAACGGGTGTTTCGGCTACTCTGAATTCTAATTGCCCAGGTAATTGCTGGTCAATATCCGCCAGCATTTGTTGGTAGCGCGCCGGCGAAAAAGCGGCATTAAATTGCTGGCGGGGCTCAGGAATCATAAGGGCTAAAAAAAGGGCGCGAACCTGCAGGATTCGCGCCAGTTTACGCATGCATGTTCGACAATAGCTAGCTTGCGAGAAGGTCTGCGCTAACCGCGGGCTCACGCAATGCCGCTAGCGCCCGCCGCAAAAATGTCGGGATAATAATGGACTCCGTTAGCTCAATAGTAGTAGGGTCGGCTAGCAGCCGCACCATCTCATCGTATTTATCCTCGCCGTAAGCAGTAATAACCTGTTGCTTACGCTCGTCCGTGAGCATGTAGCGCAACATACCCTCGCCGTCGGCCTCAGGATGAAACTGTGTGCCAATTACTTCGGGCGAAAAGCGTAGGCTCATAATTGCGCGGGCCAGTGGCACGTGCGGCCGCTCTTTTTCCAGGCACAATACTTTTATACCTAGCGTAAGTAGCCGTTCAGGGTGTAAATCAGTGAGCTGGTAATCACGCGAATCAACTACGAAAAATGGTTCTGGTAGCCCTGCAAAAACCGGCTCGGCCTGACCAGCCTCAGTCAAATGCACGGGTAGCACCCCAAAGGAAGTAGACTTACGCCTGCTCACTTCCCCAAGCCCTAAGTGCCGGCTTACCAACTGGAAAGAATGGCAGATGAGAAACAACTGCTTTTTGGACTCGGCCTGCTGATTATAGGTAAATAGCTCGTCAATAAAATTAAAATAAAGTGCCTCCCACGGCTCCCCTGAGGCCAGGGGGCTGCCAGGGCCACCACTCGAAATATAAATGTCGTAATCGAGCGTTGGTACGGCATTTTCTGCGCGCACATTAAATGTATGAACTAGAAAATCAACTTGATTATCGTCCGCTGCCCGTCGCAGCAATTGACGAATACAACGCATTCCTTCGTTAGGGAAATTATTATACATGTCTAAAATAGCAACCTTAAAATTATTCATAAATATAACTTAAAATTTGTCGAATTATCCGCGTTTTTTTGCGAAACGAAAGACAAAATTACGAACAATACTTGACTTGCGCTTTTTATAAGCCGTGCGTCGTTTCACTTAGAATATAATCTACCACTTTCGTTAGGTCGCCGGTTTGGTGGAAGACGGCCAGTTGGCGGTCAGCTCCCGTCCCCATTTCCAGCATTTTGAGCACGTATTCCACCTCGTGGCGGCTACCAAGCTCATCTACTACGTCGTCCACAAAATCGAGTAGTTCCAGAATAAGCTGGCGGGCCGGTTTTTCCTCTTCTGTACCAAAATCAATAAGCTGGCCATCAATCCCGTAGCGAGCGGCGCGCCATTTATTTTCCTTAATGAGCGAGCTACGGTAAAGCCGGAAGTTTAGATTTTGGCACTTGAGCTTATAAATTTTAGCCACTAACGCCTGCATTACGGCCGCTACCGCGATAGTTTCGTCGGGGCGCATCATCATATCGCAGATGCGGTATTCAATAGTGTCAAAAAACGGGTGCAAACGTAAATCCCACCAAATTTTCTTGCCGTTGTCTATGCACCCGGTTTTTATTAGCAGTGCAATAAACTCGTCGTATTCTGAAGCACTGCTAAAATAATCGGGAATACCTGTGCGTGGAAAACGTTCGAAAATCTTGGTTCTAAAAGACTTATAACCAGTCTCTCGGCCTTCCCAAAAAGGGGAGTTCGTGCTGAGTGCGAACAGGTGGGGTAGGAAATACCGCAGCGCGTTCATCATATACACGCCTATGTCGCGGTTTTCAATTCCCACGTGCACATGCATCCCAAAAACCAGGTTAGAGCGGGCAGCCTCCTGCAATTCTTCCACAATTTTATCGTAGCGGGCATCGGGCGTGATGGGCTGGTCCTGCCAGCGTGAGAATGGGTGAGTACCGGCCGCCGCTATTTTCAGCCCTACCCGGTCGGCCAACTCAATTACCTGGCGACGCAGGTGAAGTACCTCATGCCGGGCCTCCTGAATATTACGGCAAATGTTGGTGCCTACCTCCACCACGGCCTCGTGCATTTCGGCCTTCACCTGCTCGTGCAGCGTAATCTTGCCGTCTTCCACAATTTTCGACATGTGCGAGCGCAGTTCGCGCGTAACCGGGTCGATGGTCTGAAACTCTTCCTCGATGCCGAGGGTGAAAACGGGCTGGGACATATTGTAACGAAGGCTACGAGCTAGGAGCGGTTGGCTACTGGCGGTTAGAAGAATCGAAACCCCAGCAGCCAACCGCTGCCCAATTTAAGTGGCTGCTACTACTCATTCCTTTGGTTTGGGGGCTGCCTTTTTGACCTTAGCCGGCGCTTTGGCGGCTGGAACAGCCCCCGTAATGGGTTGGGCCTTGGGGCCGGCTGCTTTTTTGGGCGCGGCTGCCTTCTTAGCGGGTTTGGGTGGATTAGTGCCTAGGTCATTGGTTTCGTGCACCGCGTCGCCAACCTGCACGGAGCCGCGCCCGGCGGGTGCCGGGTGCCGGGCCGACTTCTGCACGAACGTGCCCCAGGTCAGGTTATCGTGGCCGGGCTGCTGGGCCTGGGCGCGGGTAATGGCCAGGTTAGCGGCGTGTTCCACTACCCACTCAAAATTCTCAGGTCCTACCGAGTTGATGTCAGCATCGGGGGCGGGGTTGCCAAAATCAATGGCGATAGGTACGCCGCCGCGCACTGCAAATTCCACCGTATTAAAGTCATAGCCCAGGCCCTGGCACAGCCGCAGGGTATAGTCCTTGACGGTAGCGAGAAGCTTTTGGCCGGCTTCGCCTTGGGTTTTCATCTCCGTCTGGTAGCGCTGGTGAGGCTCGTTGCGCGGCTCATAAGGCATGATGAGCACATCCTTACCACCCAGACAGTAGCAGCGGAAGTAGTCGTCAAAGTCAACCGCCTCCTGGTAGAGCATTACCAGTTGGCCGGTTTCGTCGTAGGCGCGCCAGGCTTCGTCGGGGTTATCCACTTTGTACACGCTTTTCCAGCCGCCACCCGAGTGGGGCTTCATGAAGGCCGGAAATCCGATTTTCTCAAACGCTTGGTGCCAGTCGAACATGCCTAGGTTGCGGAATGAGTTCTCGTTGGTATCGTTGGGACGGGCCTTGCTGGGTAGCAATAACGTTTTGGGCACCGGCACGCCTAGTTGCACGGCAAGGGCATTATTGAAGAATTTCTCGTCGGCGCTCCACCAGAACGGATTGTTAATCACGGCCGTACCCGTGAGAGCGGCGTTTTTGAGGTAGGCGCGGTAGAAGGGTACGTCCTGCGAGATGCGGTCGATAATGACGGCGTAGTCGGTAGCCACATTTTGCTCAACTTCCGCGATGCTGACAAACTCGGCCGTAATACCATCCACCGCCTTCTGGTTAACGCGGTCCACGAAAGCCTGGGGAAACGAATTTTCCTGGCCGAATAAGATGCCTATTTTTTTCATAATCTGAGTTTGGAACAGAGGTTCTAAGGGGTTGGAAGAGGGTAGGGGCCCAGCCGAACGGCCCAGGCTTTATGCTTTTACGGTGGCAACTGCCTAAAAGATAGTCGAAATGTAATCCGGGAACATGGCGCGCCACACGGGCCAGTCGTGGGTGCCAGGCCGCACGTCGAGGCGGTGCGAAATTTGCTTGTGCGAAAGAATGTCCGACATCTGGTAGTTAGAACCCTTGCAGAAGTCGTGCTCGGCAGTGCCCAGCACGATATTCATGCGGTGGAAATTATCATCCTGGGCATTGGGCATGTAGTCGAGCGGATTGTGGAAATACGCCTGCTCGTCGTAATGACCATTTAGAAACATACGAATGTCGAAGGCCGCGCCCATCGAAAACATATGCCCTACCTGATTGGGATGCCGAAAGGCAAAGTTCAGCGCCTGATAACCACCTAGCGAGCAGCCCGCTACCCCTATCTTATCCACCTGGCACTCTTGCTGCAAGCGCGGCACCAGCTCGTCGCTCACCATGCGGTCGTAGAGGCCGTGGTTGTGCACGCGGGTGCCGGGGTGCAAATGCTTAGCGTACCAGCTCCACTTGTCGCCGCTATCAATGCAAATAAGCTTGAGCAGGCGGTTTTCGATAAACCAGCGCACCGAGTCCACCAAGTGAAAATCTTTGGCCTCGTAATAGCGGCCGTTCGAAGTCGGGAAAATGAGGACGGGGTAGCCGTAGTCGCCCACAACCAACATTTCCAGTTCGGTGCCCAGGTGCTGGGAATAGAGGCGGCGGTATTCTTCGTGCAAAAGGCAGGGCCCGGTGGGGGAAGCGTGCGCGCCGGAACCGACCGCAAACTAAGCAGAAAAACCGAACAGCCCAGTAGCCCGCGAATGCGGCCGGGCGTGTTTATTTGCGAGCTAATGGCAGTTTTCCGGTTTCAGTCGCCGCGTGGGGCCACCGTGGAGGTGCGGCGCGATGAGTATTTATTTTCAGTGACCCTGGGCCGCCTCGTGCGCCTGGATGTGGTGTTGCCGCCGGGCTTTTCGGCGCGGGCCGCCGCGCCCTACCCCATCTTGTATCTGCATGATGGCCAGGACCTAGGGCGGCTGCGTCTGCCGGCCACCCTCAACCAGTTGTACCGGCGCGGCGAGCTGCGGCCTTTCGTGCTGGTGGCCGTGCACGCCGCCGACCGCCTCCAGGAATACGGCGTGGCAGCCCGCCCCGATTACCTGGGCCGGGGTAGCCGGGCGGCTCGCTACACCAACTTTATGCTCAAGGAGTTGCTGCCCTACGTGCAGGCCCATTACCACGCCACCGCCGACCCCGCCGAAGCCGTGGTGGCGGGCATGTCACTGGGCGGGCTCACGGCTTTCGACCTGGCTTGGCACCATCCCGAGACGTTTGGGCGGGCGGGGGCCTTTAGTGGCTCATTCTGGTGGCGGGGTAGGGGACTGCAAGATGGCTATACCGAGGCCGACCGCCTGATGCACAGCCTGGTAGCGGCGCGCCCGGCCCGGTCCGGCCAGCAGTTTTGGCTGCAAGCCGGCACCCACGACGAAACCAACGACCGCAATGGCAATGGTATCATCGATGCCATTGACGATACCCTGGACCTGCTGGCCACCCTGGCCGGGCAGGGCCTACCCCCCGCCGCCGCCCGCTACGTGGAAGTGCCCGGCGGCCACCATCACCCCGACACCTGGGGCGGTATTATGCCCGATTTTCTGCGTTGGGCATTCGGTACCAAAGAGTTAGTCGCACCCGAGCGGGCCGCCACCGAAAAGCTGCCGTTGCGCTGGCGCACGGGCGGGCGGCCCCTCACGCGCCGCCCGCGCGGGGCCGCGCGGCTCCACTTTCAGTATCTGCGGCCGGCGGCTACCTTTGCCGCCATGCCTACCCCCCCCTCGGCTACCCAAGCCCGGCCCGCGCCCGGTACTTACCTGCCTTATACCCAGGCGTATATCGACCTTGTGCCCCCTGGGATAGACCCGCTGGCCCAATTGCGCCAGCAGGCTGCTGAACTGCACCGCGAGCTGGCTAGTCTCAGCGAAGGTCAGACGCTGTTGCGCTACGCCCCCGGCAAGTGGACGCCCAAGGAAGTGCTGGTCCATCTCATGGATGCCGAGCGCATTTTTACTTACCGCGCCCTGCGCTTCGCCCGCGCCGATGCCCAGGAGCTACCCGGCTTCGATGAGAATGAGTTTGCTACTAACAGCGAAGCTAATGACCATTTAATGAGTGATTTGCTTACTGAGTACCACGCCGTGCGCGCCGCTACTTTGGCCTTCTTTGGGGGTCTGAGTGGCGGGCAGCTCGACCGGGCCGGGCGGGCAAATGGCGGCCCGGTGGCCGTGCGCGCGTTGCTTTACATCGTGGCTGGCCACGAGCAGCACCACCTGCGTATTTTGCGTGAGCGCTATTGGCCTGCCCTACCCTCACCTAAGTAACGAGCTGTTAGTTGACAGCTTTTATGCTAAGATTAACAGTGTTTTGCTGCCAGCATGATGACAGTTTAATTTCGAACGAACGCCCAATTCGCTGATTACCCCGGTGAACGCATAGCAAACGCACAACATTAGCCCCAAAAGCTGCGTTAGCTCGTCGCCCGCATAGTTTTCGCGTTCTTCATCTTCCTCCACCTTTACCCATTTTCACTCATGGCCAAAGCGCAAGACGCCCGCAAAGAAAAAAAGAAAGAGCCCGTTAAATCGACCAAAGAAAAAAAGGCTGAGAAAGACGAAAAGAAGGCCACTCGTGCCCGCAAGCAAGAATAGACCGCAGATTCAAGCGGATTTAGCAGATTTCACGGATACGCCGCTAGAGCGGCTGGCGGTGCTGACTTGCAATTTCTAAAAAATGAAAAGCCGCTTTATAAAGCGGCTTTTCATTTTTTAATGCGATGACGCAACGCCCGTAAAGAATGGCGCGTAGTCATCTGCTTTAGCGGCGCACCCATGAAATCTGCTAAATTCGCTTGAATCTGCGGTTATAGGGTATAATATGGCTCCTGCTCCTTGTCGTGGTAGCGTAGGTAGCCGTGCAGCGTGAGCTTGATGAGAGTGCGGTAGGCGCGGCGTCGGCTCACGTTGAGAAGTTTGGCGTATTCGGCTACCGTGATGCGCGGGTGCTTGGTGCGGAGGTAGTCGAGCACGCGCAACTCGTCTTTGCTGAGGGGGATTTTTTCGAGGTGGTCCTCGGGCTGCTGGGCCAATAGTTTTTCGGTGAGGGAGCTGGTTTGTACGCTTTCGTCGCGCACGCGCACGTAGCCGCGCCACTCGCCGGGGGCCACCTGGGCGCGGTGCGGCTTATTTTGGCTCTCGGGTACGCTCACTATCAGCACGATATGGTTGTCTTCGGTTTCGACTTCGCGGAAGTGAAGCGTCAGGGGTGGGTCTATGTAGTGGGCGGCGGCTTCGCGGAGCAGGTACATTTCCTCTTCGGCGTCGCGCACGCCCACTATCCGGCCATCGTCCTCCACGCCCACCAGCACCTGCCCGCCGTGCGTATTGGCCAGCGAAGCCAGCGTACGCGCGATGCGGGTTGGGTGCGTGGTCTTCTTCTTAAATTCGAGCCGCTCGCCTTCGCCTTGACTGATAAGTGCGCGTAAATTCATGGTTGGAAAGCCGTAGAGGCGCGACCCTTCGCATCTCTCACCGTTGAACACCAGTTCGTGGTTCTTGCGCCAAGAGATGCGAAAGGTCACGTCTCTGAGCGAATGGTTTTAGTGCCGCCCAAAGCACAAATGTGCCGCCTTCCCAACAGGAAAGCGGCACATTTGAGATAGTGCTTAAGGTTGTTCACTGAGTGAACGGAACAACACTACTTGCTAAACCTTACTTAATTAACCACTTAAAAAGGCAGGTCGTTGTCGTCGTCGCCGGCGATGGGCTGGGCCGTGGGCTGCGCACGCAGGTTGGGGTTCTGATTTTGGGCGGCGGGGCGGGCAGCCGCCTGCTGCTGGGGCTGGCTATACGAGCCGCCACCGCCGGCGGGCGCACCACCCGTAGCTGGCTCAATGCGCCAAGCCTCTAGGTTGGTGAAGTATAGCATCTGGCCGTTCTTGTTGAAGCCCCGGCCGCGCAGGTTGAAGGTCACTTTCACCTCGTCGCCCATCTTATAGGGGTCAATGAGGGCAGTTTTGTCCTGCACTAGCTGAAACTTAATTTGCTCGGGATATTGGCCATCCTGCACTTCAAGGACGAACTCACGCTTGCGGAACTTGTCGCTTACCTGCTGTTCGTCAAAGATTTCGTGCAGGCGGCCGGTTACGTCGTATGCCATCGGAAAGGGGAAATTTGGAATGAAAAAAACTAGAAGTCAAACCTACGAAAAAAAACCGAAGCCGGCCAGGTTTACGTTCGCCACGGGTGCGGGGGTAGGGTTATTTTCAAGTAGTTACTAGGGTGCTGGCTAAAAAAAATAGTGTTCAGCTGGCCCGGTGAGCTGGTGGGTTTGAATAGGTTAGCCGGGACCCGACTACTTTCTGGCCCCGGCTCAGCTGCCGCGTAGCGTTCTTGCGGCCGAAACGCACTTTATCAAGCCCTAAACAGATGTTCGCACTTGCTTTGCACGGCGGGGCCGGCACCATTGCCCGCGCTACCCTCACGCCCGCGCTCGAAGCCGACTACCGGGCCGCGCTGGCCGCCGCGCTGGTCACCGGTACGGCGCTGCTGGCCCAGGGCGCGCCCGCCCTCGATGCCGTGGAAGCCACCGTGCGCTACCTCGAAGACTGCCCGCTCTTCAACGCCGGGCGCGGGGCCGTGTTCACCCACGACGGCCACCACGAGATGGACGCCGCCCTCATGGACGGCGCTACCCGCCGGGCCGGGGCCGTAGCCGGCGCGCGCCAGGTGCAAAACCCCATCCGGGCCGCCCGCCTCGTGATGGACCAAACTGAGCACGTATTGCTGGCCTACCCCGGTGCCGACGAGCTGGCCCGCGAGCACGGCCTGCCGATGCAGCCGCCCGCGTATTTTTTCACCCAGCCGCGCTTCGACCAGCTGCAGGAAGCCATCCGGGCCGGCCGGATGCAGCTCGACCACGCCGCCAGCCCTACCCCCTCCGCCGACCCCAACTGGAAAAAAGGTACCGTGGGAGCCGTGGCCCGCGACCAGCGCGGCCATCTGGCTGCCGCCACCAGCACCGGCGGCATGACCAATAAGCGCTACTCGCGCATCGGCGACACGCCGCTCATTGGGGCGGGCACCTGGGCCGACGCGCGCTGCGCCATCAGCTGCACCGGGCACGGCGAGTTTTTTATCCGGGCTGTGGTGGGCTACGACGTAGCCTGCCTGATGGAATATAAAGGCTTGAGCCTGGCCGAGGCATGCCGGGTAGTGGTGCACGACAAGCTGGCCCCCGTGGGCGGCGAGGGCGGCCTCATTGCCGTGGATGCGGACGGCCATCTGGCCCTGCCCTTCAATTCGGAAGGCATGTACCGGGCCAGTCGCAACGCGGCGGGAGAGGAGCAGATTGCCATTTACGGCGACTGAGTGTGTAGCGCGAAGTTTCCACTTCGCGCTACTACGCGGCAAGGGCCGGTCAGCACTGCTGACCGGCCCTTGCCTTTCTCTTAAAACCAGGCTTATTGCTTATTCACGCGCACTACCTGCGGACCGTTGGCCGTGGCCAGGCGCACCAGGTACACGCCGGCGGGCAGGCTGCTGAGGTCGAGGGCTACCTGGGGGGTAGGCTCGGCCAGCTGCTGCCTGAGCACCGAAGCGCCCAGCACGGTGAGCACCTCGGCCTGGGTCACGTTGGCCCCGGCCCAGATGGTGACCAGCCCAGTCGTGGGATTCGGCACGGCCACGCCAGTCGCCGAAGTTCCGCCCGCTAGGGCTTCTACGGACACTACGGGCGAGTACGAGGCGGTACCATTCAGGTCAAGCTGGCGCAGGCGGTAGTAGGCCGTGGTGGTGGGGGCGTGCGCGTCCAGGAAGGTGTAGGCGCGCGTCGTGGCCGCAGTGCCCGCCGCGGCTACCATGCCCAGGGTAGCGAAGGTGTGGCCATCGAGGCTGCGCTCCACGTCGAAGCCGCGGCTATTGACCTCGCTGGCGGTGGTCCAGGCGCAGCGCACGGCCGCGCCGCTACGCTGCGCGCCGAAGCTCGTCAGCACGACGGGGAGGGGGCCGGCGGGCTGCGAAGAAACCCCGAACGGCGAGAAGGAGGTGATGTTAGAGCGCTTCACCACGAAAGGCCCAGCGTTCGGGCCCGTCACGCCAACCTCCGTATTGTAGCTATCCCAGGCTCCACCGGTGTAGTGGTTTATGTGGGCCGTGGCAGTTTTAAAGTTACCGCTGTTTTCGCTCATATTCCACTGGGTGGTCATGGTGACGTTGGCCGCGTTGGCGGGCACTTCTTTGCTCACGAGCCAGGTTTTATTCACTACCTGATTGGTAATGGCCGGGCCGTTAGGGGTATAGCTGGCATCGTAGCTGCTGTATACGTTATCAATCACCCGCACCTCAAACACGTCGTCGCTGTTACTCGTCGTTTGTTGCAGCGTTACGGGGGTGTAGGAAGTAAAGCTGCTACCTACCGGGAAGGCCACTTGCGTGCCCAAAGCTGTGGAGCTGGCGCGCGGCACTAGCATCCGTAGGCGGCCCTTGCCGCTGGTTACTACGTAGCCCGTAGCCGAGCCCGTAATACTACCCGAGCTGATGACTGTCAGGTCGTAGTCGCCTAGCACCAGGTTCGAGCCGCCACCCACCATGAGTATACCAGTCACAATGGTGCTGTTGAATAGGTTCTTAGGATTAGTACTAGGGTTGGAGCCACTGCCCGTAACCTTTAGGTTACTGTATTGATTAGGTTGAATAGAATGCGAGGTAGAGCCGCTATTATATTCTACAGTGCTGGTACTGGCCAGCGTCCCTAGGGTAAAACCAATTGGGCCGTTCGCAAGGGTGCGGCGAGTAACGAATAAGGAGCCTGGCGAAACATCGATTACACCGGCAATATTCTTTGTATAGTCTACTAATAGCGTTGCCGGGGCGCTTGCAGTACCAACCACTATTTTAGAGTTCGCACCGCTCACAGTCCAACTCGCCGTAGTCGGCGACGCTGTAGCGCCAATGCGGTCGGCGGTTGCATTAGAGCTAGGCGCAGCAACATAAGCCGGGTTGGTGCCGGGGCTGGCGCTCATAACGTAGAATATCTGATTGTCAGTGGTAAAGCTGCCAGGAGCCGTACCCGTGCCATCCATATTCTGGCCCCAGGTACCCAGAGCGCTCAGGTCGCCGGTCGTTTTAGAATAGAAGATACCCGTTTCCGGGGTCACTACCACGTCATCAATGCTGAGGCCGTTGCCGTTCGTAGTCGAGTTAAGCGCGTAGGCCCAGCGAATCATCACTTCCTGGCCCGGAGCCAGGTTGATACCCATAATGGTAGTAGAAACCAGGCGGCGGTTGGCGGCCGAGTTGCCATCGCGGCTGGTGAGAGCCTTAGTGGTGGTAGAGGGGGCCTTTACTTGCAGGGCGGGCACGCTGACCCAGGTGCCGGTAGCTTGCAGCAGGCTAGTTACCGAGGAGCCCGCCAGGTACGATACATCTACCTGAGCGGCATCCTGGCGGCCCGAATTGTACCACTGCTCCATCGCGTACTGCACCTCCAGGTTCTGGATGGTAACGCTCGACGCGTTCTTGAAGCGGATGCCTGCGTAGCCAATGCCATTCGCGGTGCTGAGCGCGGCGATGCCCCCAAAGGACCGGTCGCTGGCCCCCGCGCCGCTGGCGTAGCCGAAGTGATAGTAATTACCCGTGGCGTTGGAGCCGTCATTGGCAGAGATAGTGCCTGGCGCATAGTAATTGTTGGGCGCTGGATAGCCCGGAAACTCGGCCTCGGCATAAACCTCGGACGGGGAGTTGAGGTGGTTGCTCGTGAGTGCGACGTTGCCCGAAAGCGTATTAAAATCCTGCTTGTAAGAGCTGAGTCCACCAGCCGCATCGTTAAAGGTATAGTACTGCGCCTGTGTCGGCCTGGCTAGTAAGCTGGCGGCAATAAATAGAAGAGAAGCGTATAGTTTTTTCACGTAGAGAGGGCGATTCAAAAATGTTAGCTGGGTATAAGCTAAAGTCACCTCGAACTTGGGGCCATTCTCCGAGTTTCTTATTTAAAAAGTTATAAATTACATTTTTTTATAAGATAAGTACAGCAAACAGAAAAATTGCATCTATCTTAGATGAACATGGTATTAAAAAGCGTGGTCTCCCTAGCTAGGGAAGCCACGCTGTGCCAACAGGGGGTAGGGGGCCGGGGGGGCTACGCAACGGGTACGGCCGCCTCTTTACTGACGTAGAATTTGCGCTTTGTCATGCAGTACACGTTGCCCTTGGCCAGCACGTGCATCCGAATATTTTCGATAGACAGCGCGGTGCCTTTATGGGCGGCGGCAGCATTGTTGTGCGTAATATCGAAACCGTCTAATATAATCACTAGGTTCGACCCGATGGTTTCAACCAAGTGGCCATCGGTGATGAGCACGCCGGTGTCTTCGCCCAGTCCAATGCCGATGAGCTTGGGGTAGAGTGCCACCGCCTCAATAAGGCGGCCGAAGCGCCCGCGCTTCACGAAGTGCGAGTCTACGATGGCGGCGGGCAGCAGGCTCAGGCCGGTACCCATCTTCACAGCTCCTTTAAGCAGGGAATCGGGCACCGAGCCGCCGCGTATCATGTGCTGCGACATAGCCATCGCCCCGGCGCTGGTGCCGGCTACGACGAAGCCCGCCTCCTCGTGGTAGCGGCGCACGAGCAGCTGCAAAAAGTCGGTATCGCTGAACATCTCGCGCAGGCGCGACTGGTTACCCCCCGAAAACATCACTACGTCGGCCGCTTGCAGGCGGGCCAGGTAGTCGGGCTGCCGGGCATCGGTGGGCGTCCGAATATCCATGATGCCCACGTTGTGGCAGTTGAGCATGGCGAAGGAAGCCGTATAAATCGGGGCTACCTCGTGCGGAATCATCGAAGCCGTAGTCACGACCTCAATGCGCGGGTCTTCCTTGCCCGACTCGGACACGACGCGCTTTAAAATTCCCAACTCAAAAAAATTCAGGTAGTACTGGCGCTTGCTACGAACGGTGGGGTAGGTGCCCTTGTCCTCGTTGCCCCCAATGGCGATAAGCTTGCCGCGCGGAATAAGTTGTTTCAATGGTATAAGCCAAGCTGATTAGAAGAAGACAAAAGTACTACCGCAGGAGAGAGGGGTAGGAACTAGCAGTGCTTCGCGTTGCTCGTAATGACAGTTCCTACCCCTCCTTTACTCGTTCACCAGTTCGTCGAGCGTGCTCGTGACCACCGAGTGGTAATTGGGTCGCGCCTGCTGGTAGATGGCCCGCGCCCGGCCGCCCGGCGTGGCCAGCAGGGCGCGGTAGAGCGGTACCAAAAATTTGCGCCGGCCCACGTGCCGCAAAAAGTGTTCGAGTGCTGCGTCGGCCGGCGTATAGCCTGCGCGCAGCGCCAGCGGAAACCAGGCGGCCAGCAACTCGGCATTGCCGGAGGTAGTGAAGTGAAAGCTCTCGTCGAGCAGGGCCAGGTCGTCGGCCGAAAGGGTAGGGGGTAGGCCGCGCAGAAAGTGCTCCCACTCTTGGCTGACCCACTCCTTAGTTATAGGGCGTAGCGCGGCGGGCATAGCGCCAGCTGCCAGCCGGGCCAGCACGGCATCTACCGCCGCGAGGCGGGCCGACTGCGCCACGGGCGCGCCAGGCGGTAGGCCAGGGCTGTCGAGCCAGGCGGGCAGGTCGAGGTGGGCGGCCTCGGCGGGCGTGAGCAGGGTAGTGGGGAGGTAAGCTGCGAAGCGGTCGGTGCTCATGGCCTGAAACGCGAACCGGGCGAAGTACTCCTTGATAAATACATCGAGGCGCGGGCGGCCCACCAGCCCTTCAATAGTAAGGAGCAACAGACAGCCTTTTTCATAAGCGATGTCGTTCAAGCCGTCGTCGGGGTCGCGGCCGGCCAGGTGCAGGCGTAGGTGCGTGTCTGGGCTCTCAGGCCTCAACTCCTGAATGGTATGAGCTAGGTCGGCCTCGCCCAGCGCTTGCAGCATCTCGGCGTATGGCTGGCCGTAGAGCTGCCCCATAATGCGGCGCTCGAAGTACACCGTAAAGCCTTCGTTTAGCCAGAAGTCGTTCCAGGTAGCATTGGTTACCAGATTACCGCTCCACGAGTGCGCCAGCTCATGCGCGATTAAGCTGGTAAGGCTGCGGTCACCGGTGAGAATCGTAGGTGTTACAAATGTTAAGCACGGGTTTTCCATTCCGCCAAACGGAAAACTGTCTGGTAACATAAGTAAATCATAGCGTCCCCATCGATAAGGTCCATACAATTGTTCGGCGGTAATTACCATTCGGTCTAGCTCGCCAAATTCATAAGTAGCGCGGGGTAATGTAGCCAGCTCGGCGTACACGCCCGTGCGCTCGCTCAGCGGCGCGAAGTCGAGCCGACCCACGGCCAGTGCCAGCAGGTAGGCCGGCACCGGTTGCGGCTGCTGAAAGCGATAACGGCCATCGGGCGCGGTGGTCTGCGGGTTTTCGGCACTCATCAAGGCCAGCAATTGGCCGCGCTCTGTACCCATAAGCTCAATCTCTGCCTCGTAGGTGAAGCGCAGGCCCGGCGAGTCGGGGCAGGGCAGCCAGGTGCGCGCCAGGATGGCCTGCGATTGCGTGAATAGAAAAGGGTGCGTACCCGCCGTTTGGGCGGGCTCCAGCCATTGCAGCGCCGCCGCCTCGGGTGCGGTACAGTAGCTGACGCGCACGGCCGCTGTGCCCGCCGGCACCGCTATGCGCAGGGCCTGTCCTAATACTGAATCGGCGGGCCCCAGCTGGTAGCGGGCGGCCGGGCCATTGGGAGCGGCGCCCAGTTGCACGCCCTTAATCAGCAGGCCGCGGGTATCGAGCACCAGCTCGGCCGGGGCGGGGGTAGGGCCCCCGGCAAGCAGCCAGGTAGCGCTGCCGGCCAATGTGCGCTGCGCAAAATCAACGGTGAGTGCCAGGCGCAGGTGTTCGGCGCGCAGTGGGCTATCGGCGGCGTAGCTGTGCGGGTCGGGGGGTAAGGCGGGGGTAGGGAAGTCCATGAAAAAAACAATTCAAAAAGGAAACTGACTGGCTGGGCTGCGTCGCCTGGCTCAGGGGCTTGGCCCCGCCACCCAGGTCGTGGCCAACCCAGGGCTGCCAAAAAATACGGGAATCTGCCTGGCTCGGCCACATTGGATACCCCGGCTTCCGTCCGTTCTTTGCGCAGGCGATACGGACCCCAGTATAACCCACCCGGTGGCGGTTCAGTACAACCCGTATATTTCTTGCTGCCCTAGCGGGCGGGCCGTCAGTATTCGCCGCCCGGCTCATTGGCCATTTTTCCTTCCTAATGCCGCTTTTGCTCCGACTTCATTTTTTCTCCGTTACTCTCCTGCTGAGCCTACTCGGTGTGCCGGGCCTACTCGCCTCGTGCGGTAGCAATCAAACGGGCCAGGCCGACCAGGCCAGCTCTAAAACCGGTACGCGCGCCACTGCCGATACTGGCGGCCCCGAGCCGCACGTCGATAGCATATTCGTTACCCGAGCCATGCAAGCCGATGCCCGCTTCCGAGTGCAGGAACGCTGGGCGCGCAAATTTTACCGTGAGCGCCAGTTTCGGCTGGGCTGGTTTAAGCAAAATCAGCTCGTGCCTCAGGCCGCTACCTTCCTCACGGTGGTAGCTAAAGCAAAAGATGACGGTCTGGACCCTAAAAAGTATGATACCAAGCAGATAACTGATATAATGGCCGCGCTGAAAAGCGTAGGTCCAGACACCGCGCGCCGCAATCAGTTGGAGCGCAAGCTCGACGTTACGTTGTCAGGTAGCTATTTTACCTGGGCTTCGGACTACTATCGGGGCGTGGCCAACCCCCGCGATACCAAGAACGACGCCTGGAAAGTCAAACGTAATAAAATTAAGCTCGACCATGCCTTGATGACCATCTTGCGCGAGCGCGAAAGCACCTATCCTTACTACGATTTCGCCCCGCTGCACCCCGAGTATACTCACCTCAAAAAGGCGCTGGCGCTGCTACGCGCCCGGCAGGCGGCGGGCGGTTGGCCCGCACTGCCGGCCGCTACCAGCCTCAAGCCCGGCGCGGCCTCGCCCGCGGTGGGCCTGTTGCGCCAGCGCCTGCTGGGCGGCGAGGCCACCGGCCAAACGCCGGCCACGGTGGAAGCCACCGCCCGTCCCGTTAGCAACGTGACGGCCGCCCCGGCTGCCACCACCTACGACCCCGCGCTGGTCGCCGCCGTGAAAAACTTTCAGCGCGACCTCGGCCTACCCCCTACCGGCCTAGTGAGCGGCGAAACCCTGCGCCAACTCAACGTGCCCATTCAGGCCCGCATCAACCAGGTTATCCTGAACATGGAGCGCTGGCGCTGGCTGCCCAAAAAGTTTGAGCCCGATTATTTGATTGTGAACATTCCCGAATACCGCCTGCGGGTGTTTGAGGAGGGTAAGCAGGCGCTGACCATGCGGGTTATCGTGGGCAAAACACTCACCGCTACCCCCGTCTTCTCCGACAAGATGGAGTACGTGGTGCTGGCTCCGTACTGGAACGTGCCGTATAGCATTATCGACAAGGAGCTGCGCGCCAAACTCGTGACTAATCCCCACTACCTCGACCACCTCGATATGGAAGTAGTGAAGGGCTACGGCCGCCGGGCAACCAGCATCGACCCCACCAGCATCGACTGGGCCAACGTGACGCAGGCCAACTTCAAGTACACTGTGCGCCGCCGCCCTGGCCCCAAAAACGACTTAGGCGACGTGAAGTTTATTTTTCCCAACTCCGACGACATCTATCTGCACGATACGCCCCACGGTGAGCTTTTTTCGCAAACCAAGCGCAACTTCAGCCACGGTTGCGTGCGGGTGGAGGAACCTATAAAGTTGGCTACCTACCTACTGCGCAACAACCCCAACTGGGACCTGACCAGTATCCAGGATACCATTGCCGAACACCACGAGAAGTACATTACGCTAAAGGAAAAGCTGCCTGTTTACCTGGTCTACTTCACCGCCTGGGCTGATACCGACGGCCACGCGCACTTCCGCGACGATATCTACGGCCACGACAAGGCGCTCGCCAAAGAATATTTTGAGTAATCATAGTTTTTCGCCTCAACTGAGTATCCAGCTTTATCGGCTTCCCATTAATTCAAAAGCCTCACCATCCTCTTGGTGAGGCTTTTTTGTGCTAACAAATGATGAGGGACTAGGGAAAATTACCGCTAATAAAGTTGAGTTACAATTGTATGAATGGTTAATTGACTAGGTTCGTCAGCGAAGTAAATCTATTCTTTTTAGGAATGTAAACAGAATAGATTTACTCATTATATTACTTTTGTAATTAGGTGGATGCGACTGGGTAAAAACCAAACGAAGGTAACGTACCGTACATTTGTGAAACAAAAGCATAGTATGGTAACTCGCATTCGGCAACTGCTGGAAGAAAAGCAGCTAACTCCCACCCAGTTTGCCGACCTTATCGGCATTGGTAGGCCCGTCGTAAGCCACATCCTGAGCGAGCGCAACAAACCCAGCCTAGAGGTAGTGCAGCGAATTATTGATGCTTTTCCCGGAATGTCCCTACCCTGGCTACTCAGAGGTACCGGCCCGATGCTGGTCGAGGGTGGTAATACTCCTATACCACCCACTTCCTCTAATAAGGAGGCCGCTGAGCCGGCGGCCGAAAAGGCAGCAGCTACTGCTGCTCCTACCCCGCCAATTGAAACCTTGCTAGCTACGCCTACCCCCACGGTAGCGGCCAAGCCAAGCAGTCAGGCAGCGGTGGTACCAGCGCCGAAGACTAACGCAGCTAGCTTCCCGCCGACTTTTTTCGCGGCAGCTGCGGCTCCGCCAGCTATCCCCAGGCCCTTTCGGGTTGCTCCTTCAATACCCACGGCAGTCTGGGCACCACCTTCCGCCGTGCCGGTAGCCCCTTTGCAGGGCGCGGGCGAGATGCTTACCCCCGCAACTGGGACTCGCGCTCCTACAAGGTTCTTACCGGAGCCGGGGGGGGTAGCCAGCCCGGCAGTTGCCTCGGCCGGCCCACCAACCGCGGCTCAGCTACCCTTTCCTGTGGAGTTAGGGAAGGGTATCCGGCGCATCGTTATCTTTTATCACGACGGCTCCTTCACCGACTATCAGCCCGAGGCATAGCCGCACCCGCTTGACATGGGAGGCGGCTCGCCTTCTGGCATAGGGCTTGCTCCTTAGTATGCAGCTACCCATTTGCCAGGTTATTGCTAAACGGGTTTGATGCGAAGCAGCTTTGGTCCCGTCCTAGCTGCTTAGGCCATACCGGCGTTAGTCACAGCAGAATTAACGCCAAACGGACTCAGCAGTAGGGCTTCCTGTTGCCTCCAACTGCTGCTAATGCGACTAGCGATACTCCCTAACCTTGGTAGCAGTCTATTTTAGCAGGCACAAGCGCTCCGCTAATCGCTTTTGCTTGCACTTTAAACGGAATAATGCAACTTATGGCACTAAGAATTTTATTGGATTAGCAAGTATAAAAACAGCAGCTGGGTGGCCCCGTAACCGTCCTATAAAAATAGGTTTAGTAATGTTACTGGGTGCGAGGTTAAAAGAAGCTTTTTATTTTTATTTTTATTAATTAATCTGTTGTATTTCAGTTAATTAATTTATAAAGTATCAAGAAGAAGTTAACTTAATTGACCATCCCTAAAGTTACCGTTATTTATTCCTTAAGTACAATGTGTATTTAATGAAATTTCTAATGATTATGATGCCCCTTGTTACTAAAAGTATTAACTAACAACTGACTGTGATAAAGTCAATATTCTGCCGCTAATACAATGAGCGCCATTTGCCGATGCAGGCTCATTTGGAGTGCTTGAAACCCTACTCAATTGGCCGAAAGCTTGCTTTTCTAGCCAGCTAGCCAGCATAGCACGTAGGTAGGTGCCAGACAGATTGAAAGATAAATGGCCGGCTGGCCAACAGGAGGTCCTAAGGAGAAATTGAAAATTATTAACCAATTGTAAATAAGGGGCGCGCTGGTTACTGGTCTACCTGGCGGGCACGGCTGAAGTGGTGCACTAACTGGGGCCGCGTATTAATAAGTGGGTTTCGCGAGGCTAGCTCAGTAAAAAACTTATTAAAAAAGTAGGGAGGATAGGTCGTTAAATAGCGGGGTGCCTTTTAGCGTTAGCCTCGCCGGCCGTACCTTCGCAGTATGAAAAGCCTGCGCACCTACTCCCTATTGCTAGCCGCCAGCACGGCCTTGTTTCTAACCGCTGCCTGCTCCACAGGCCCCGATGCCGAGAAAGACCCCAGCGCCGATGCCGCCTACAAGCGGAGCCATCGGACTGATGAGTACCGCAAAGCCCAGCGCAGCGACGTCAACTACTAAGTGAAGGGTACGCTACCCGCGCTCCCACCAGTATACTAACCTTTTCAACGACCAAGCCCCGGCTACGCACATTGCGTAGCCGGGGCTTGGTCGTTGAAAACAGTAGGGTAGGCTTTAAGAGTCCGCACGGGCAAAGGCCAAGGGACTTCCCGGCTCGGACCGCGAAAATTCTGCGTTGCTATCTAAGCCTCAGCCAGGGCCGGCTCGGCGAAGTTGGGGAGGGGTAGGGCTTCCACGAGCTGGCGCTCCAGCAGGTCAGCCCAGGTACGCAGGTACAGCACTACATCGTCGCGCTGGTTGTGGCGCAGGGCGTTGCGGCGCTCAAACGGAATGCCGTGGCGCACGGCCGGGTCGCCGAGCTTTTCGAGGTGCGTCAGGTCCTCGCGCGAGAAGCCCAAGGCTAGCATCTCATCAATGGTCTGGTCGAAGGGTAAGCCGCTGGTGGGGCAATAGTCCACAAGCTGGCGCTCCCAGTCGCCATAGCGTTGCAAAGCCTGGGTGTGAATCTCGGCCTTGGTGAGGCGCGTGACGGTCTGGGCCAGGTGGCCGCAGTTGCAGCTGCCCATGTGGCCCCACTGGTAGGGAGCTTCGGCGGCCAAGCGGCGGGCGGTGTCGCGCAGGGCCTGAATGAGGGATAAGGAAACGCGGGAAGTCATAAATAGGGGTCTGAAAAACGGCGTTAAGTTAACACGTCAAGAACTACTTAAAAAAGCCCAACGAGCGGATTTTTGTTTCCTCAATAACTCAAAAAAACGGAATTCCCGCGCCATTTAGTGGCACGGGGATTCCGTTTTTTTGAGTTGGCGCATTAGCTGGCAGTCGAGCCGGCCTTGGCAAACCGGCTACTACTGTCGGTTAGCTAGGGCGGCGGCCGCCGCCCTCACTGCGCCGGCCTTGATACGAGCCGCCGCTGCGCGCCCCGCCGCCCGAAGTCGAGCGCTCGCCGCTGCCCGCCGCTTGCGGCCTACCCCCGCTGCGGTGCTCGCCGCGCCCGCCGCCCGAAGGGCCGCCACTGCGGCCCTGGCTACTGCCGCCGCGCCCGTCGCGGGCCGGCCGGCCCGCCGGGCCTTTGGGCCGGATAATGCGCTCATTACCTGTTAGCGAAACAGGAGCAACGCTGTTTGTAGTAAAGGGGTGCTCCTTATCGATGTCGAGCTGCTTGCGGATAAGCTTCTGAATATCTTGTAGATACGCGCGCTCTTCTTCCTCTACAAATGTAAACGCGGTGCCGAAGGCTCCGGCCCGGCCGGTGCGGCCAATGCGGTGCACGTAGGTTTCGGGCTCGTTAGGCACCTCGTAGTTGATAACGTGAGTCAGGTCGTCCACGTCGATGCCGCGGGCGGCGATATCGGTGGCTACCAGCACGCGGGTGGTGCCGGCCTTGAAGTTGCTGAGTGCCCGCTGGCGATGGTTCTGGCTCTTGTTGCCGTGGATGGCCTCGGCCGCAATCTGAGCCTTCTCCAGCGTTTCGGTCACCTTATTGGCCCCGTGCTTGGTGCGGGTAAAGACCAGCACACGCTTGATAGCGGGGTCTTTCAGGACGTGGCGCAGCAGGGCCGGCTTGTCGTTCTTATCCACCAGAAACACCGATTGCGTCACCGTATCGGCGGTGCTCGACACGGGCGTAACAGCCACCTGCACCGGGTTGGGGCGTAGGATGGTGGCCGATAGCTCCTTAATGACGTTCGGCATGGTAGCCGAGAAGAACAGGCTCTGGCGGCTGGCCGGCAGCTTGGGCAAAATCCGCTTAATGTCGTGGATAAAGCCCATGTCCAGCATCCGGTCGGCCTCATCGAGCACGAAAACCTCGACGTGCTGCAAGTTGACGTAGCCCTGGTTCATCAAATCGAGCAGGCGGCCGGGCGTGGCCACCAGGATTTCGACCCCGCGCTGCAAGGCTTGCACCTGGGGATTTTGCCCTACCCCCCCAAAAATAACCGTCGAGCGCAGCTGCGGTAGGTGGCGGCCATAGGCCTTAAAGCTCTCGCCAATTTGAATGGCCAACTCACGGGTGGGCGTCAGCACCAGGCAGCGAATGCGGCCGCGCGGGCCCTGGCCGGCCTTCTGGGTCAGGGAAGTTTGGTGCAGCGTCTGGAGAATGGGCACCGAGAAGGCAGCCGTTTTGCCGGTGCCCGTCTGGGCCACGCCCAGTAGGTCGTGCCCTTCGAGCACCTGCGGAATGGCCTGCTGCTGAATGGGCGTGGGGGTGGTGTAGCCTTCCTCGCTCAGGGCGCGCAGGATGGGCTCAATCAGGTTGAGTTCGTTGAAAGTCATGGGGGTAGGAGCCACCCGCCGGTGGGCAGTGGCCGGGGCGGAGGCCATCGGCAGCCCGCGCTAAAGCAAGAAAAGAAAGGGAAAATTGCCTGCGCCGGGCGTTCAAACAACGCCGCGGCGGGCCGGTGGCCGTATACTTACGGCCAGCAGCCGGTCCGATTTGCCGGGCTGCCTTCGGCGGCAAAGGTACCGCTTAAATCCCCAACCCCATGCAAATAGTTCACCGCGCGGTCGCTTACGACGGCCACTTTAAGCTCAACCAGCTCACGATTAAAACCGACGAAGGCAAAGAATTACCCCGCGAGCAGTTCGCCCCTGGCCACGCCGTGGCGGCGCTGGTCTACGACACGCAGGCGCACCAGTACCTGCTTACCCGGCAGTTCCGGTTCGGGGCCGAGCGCGAATTACTCGAAATCGCGGCCGGCATGATTGATAAAAACGAGAGCCCCGAAACCGCCGTGCGCCGCGAGATTCATGAGGAGTTGGGCTACGAGATTGACCAGCTAATTCCCATCGTCACCATGTGGCCCTCGCCCGGTACCAGCGCCGAAACCATCGCCGTATATTACGCCGAGGTGAGCCGCCAAACCGGCCCCGGCGGCGGCCTGGCCGCCGAAAACGAATCCATTGAGCTAGTGCGCCTCTCGCGGGAAGCCTTGTTGAAAGAGCCGTTGCAAGATGCCAAAAGCTTATTAGCCGTTCAGTGGGCGCAGCTACATAAGTGACTAAAATAAAAAAGGACGGTCATGCTGACGAAGGAAGCATGACCGTCCTTAAAAGTTCGCCTTACTGCGGCGTAAGCTGGTATTCAAACTGCTGGCGCAGGCGCGTATCTGTAATCACGAGTGTGAGCGGCCCTGCGGCCGGGTCAAGCTTAATAAAGGGGATAAGCTGCTGATTCTGATATAAATCGCGGCCGTAGAAGCGGCCGGTGCCGGGCCGGGGCGTGGCCGTGAATACTTCCTTGCCATCCTTGGTACGGGCCGAGAGGGTGAGCAGCGACGGGTCGGCGTTTTTGGGACCCTGGCGGCGGATGTTGAGCACCAGCGCGCCGCCGGGGGGTAGGGCGGCCAGCCGGCGCTGGTAAGTGGAGTCGGCCCAATTGTGGATTTTGCGCAACTCGCTGATTTCAAATAGCATCTCGGCTGGCGAGCGGTAGCAGACGTGGGTGTAAGTGCCCGTGATGTCGGCATCCTCATCCGTGTTCTTGGTAATATTAGCCACCACCGGGCACTCTGGGTTTTTTTGGGCAAACATGTAGCGCTTGCGGGCCGGGCCGTTGGGGCTTTGGGCGTGGGCCGCCGTGGCCCCGCCCAGCAAAGCCAACACGAAGCTGGCGCGTAGAACAGTATAGAATTGCATTTTAATGAGAAAATAAATCAGCTAATGAAGATGGCTGAATCAGGACGGTACAAAGAACGGTCAGCTTTCGCAAAGGTCCAGCTTGCCCCCGTAAATTGGGCTAATACCGTAGAAATTGACAAAAAAGTAACGTGGCCGTAACGCCTGCGTGATGCTGCTCGGCGAGCTTTGGGCCATGCTAAAATACGTGGAATCGAAGCGCTCGCTATTGGACTGGCAGCTCTCCGGCGCGGGGCTGGCCTGGCTGCTGGCCCTGGGCTGGTGGCTGGTGCTGAGCTGGCCGCTACGGCGCACCCTGCGCTCGGCACTCGGCGGCGCAGTGGCCGGCTGGCCGGCGGCCGGGCCGCCCACCAAGCCCCGTCGCCCCAAGGCCAGCCCGCGCCACGGCCGCTCGCACCTGCCCTACCCCTCGGCCGCCTGATGCCGGCCGCCCTACCCCCCGCCCGCCCGCGCAAGAAGCGCCCTTTAGCCGTGGCTGTGGTCAGCGATGTGCATCTGGGCACCTATGGCTGCCACGCGCCTGAGCTGCTGCGCTACCTCAAGAGCATTAAGCCTAAAGTATTGGTGCTCAACGGCGATATTGTGGATATTTGGCAGTTCTCCAAGAACTACTGGCCGGCCTCGCACATGCGGGTGGTGCGCTACTTGGCCGGGTTGGCGGCCAAGGGCACTGCCATTTATTACCTTACCGGCAACCACGATGAGCTGCTACGCAAGTTCGCGGGGCTGAAGCTGGGGCATTTTCGGCTTGCCAATAAGCTGGTGCTCGACCTGCCCCACGGTCGCACCTGGCTCTTCCACGGCGACGTATTTGACGTGACTATGCGGCACTCGCGCTGGCTGGCCAAGCTCGGCGGCCAGGGCTACGACCTGCTAATTTTGATTAATCGGCTGGTTGACTTTCTGTTGCAGAAAGTAGGTCGGCCCAAGGTGGCGCTTTCTAAAGCCGTAAAAAACCGAGTGAAAAGCGCTGTGAGCCTGGTCAGTGACTTCGAGCAGACGGCCGCTAACATTGCCGCCGACAATGACTATCGCTACGTGGCCTGCGGTCACATTCACCAGCCCGAAATCAAAACCCTGACCACGCCCCAGGGCGAGGTAACGTACTTGAATTCGGGTGATTGGGTCGAAAACCTCAGCGCCCTCGAATACACCGCCGCCACCGGCTGGACTCTCTACCGCTACGCCGATGACCCCCGCACGCAGCCCCAGCCCGGCGAAACCCCCGACGTACCTGATGCCGAGGAGCTGGCCGCCGATGCCGGCCCCGCTGCGTTGCTCGAAGGGCTGCTGGCCGAATTTAAGTTGAAATAGCGTAAAATAACGTCATTGCTGCGCAGGCTCGCCATCACAGGATACTTGTAAACAATCAAAAAATGAACATTCTTTACGCCATTCAGGGTACCGGCAATGGCCACCTGATGCGGGCGCTCGATGTGGTGCCGCAGTTGCAGCAGCGCGTGGCGGCCTTGGGCGGGCAGCTGGATATCCTGGTGAGTGGCCCGCCGGCCGACCTGCCGCTGCCCTTCGCGGTGAAGTACCGGGTAGGAGGCATGGGCTTTTTGTTTGGCAAGAAGGGCGGCATCAACTTCGTCAAGACCTTCCGGCAGTTCAACTCAGCTGACTTTCTGCACGACATTCGCCACCTGCCGGTGGAAAGCTACGACTTAGTTATCAACGACTTTGAGCCGGTGTCGGCCTGGGCCTGCCGGCTGCGCCACCGCCCCTGCGTGGCCCTGAGCCACCAGAGCGCCGTGCTGCACCCCGCCGCGCCCCGGCCCGATGACGAAGACCCTACCGGCCGCGCCGTGCTGCGCCACTACGCACCCCACACGGCGCAGTATGGCTTTCATTTTCAAGCGTATGCGCCCGGTATCAGCACGCCCGTTATCCGGCAGCAAGTGCGCGAGCTGACGCCCACCGACGAGGGCCACTACACGGTGTACCTGCCCGCCTTCGCCGAGCAAACGCTGGTCGAGCGCCTGCGCTACCTCAGCCGCACGGTGCGCTGGGAGGTGTTTTCCAAACACAGCGCGCAGCCCGCCACCTACGGCAACGTGCTGGTGTGGCCAGTGAGCGGCGACTTTTTGCAAAGTCTGGCCCGCGCCCACGGCGTGCTTTGCGGCGCGGGCTTCGAAACGCCCGCCGAGGCGCTGTACCTGGGCAAGCGCTTGCTGGTGGTGCCCATGAAGCAGCAGTACGAGCAGCAGTGCAACGCCGCCGCCTTGGCCAAGATGGGCGTGCCCGTGGTGCGCGGCCTCAAGGACAAGCACCTCGACCGCCTCGACGATTGGCTGCACCGCGGCCGCCCCGTGCCCGTAGACTATCCCGACCGCACCGGCGCGGTGCTCGACCAGCTGCTGGCCGAGCAATTGGGAGTAAAAACGGCCGATGTTGTTATGAAAAGTCAATTATAAACATTTATAAACAGGACTTACGCCGAAAACCTTTGTCATTGCCGCACTGCGCTCGCAATGACAGACGATTGCTCAAGTCCAAATGAGGTTGCTTAAGCCTATCTACTATAATGTCCGACAATTCTATCCTAACTATCCAGCGCCCGCTGGCCCTACCCCCGGCTTTCTTCCCAGCTACCACACCGCCCACGTATTCGCGCCGGGATTTTGGCTCCGCTTTTCACTGGGGTGCGGCCTGCGCGGCCTACCAGGTGGAAGGGGCTTGGCAGCAGCAGGGCAAAGGCCCGAGTATCTGGGATGAGTTTACGCGCCGGGAAGGAGCCATTGCACGGGGCGAGCACGCGCGGGTCGGCACCGATTTTTTCACCCGCTACGAAGCTGATTTGGATTTGGCCCAGGGCCTGGGGCTGACCGATTTTCGTTTTTCGGCGGCCTGGGCGCGGGTGCTGCCCGAGGGCACGGGTAGCATCAACCGGCGCGGCCTTGACTTCTACGACCGCCTCGTGGATGCCTGCCTGGAGCGCGACCTGCGTCCCTGGCTCACCGTGTACCATTGGGATTTGCCGCTGGCTTTGCAGCAGCGCGGCGGCTGGACCAACCGCGCCGCCGTGGACTGGCTGGCCGACTACGCGCAGGTGCTGGCCCGCCGCCTCGGCGACCGGGTAGGGCACTGGCTGGTGCTGAACGAGCCGATGGTGTTCGTGGGCGCGGGCCACCTGCTGGGCGTGCACGCGCCCGGCCGGCGCAGCCTGCCGGCGTTTCTGGCGGCGGCCCACCACGCCACCCTGGCCCAGGCCGAGGGGGGTAGGGCGCTGCGGGCGGTGCTGCCGGCCACGGCCCGCATCGGCACCACGTTCTCGTGCTCCTACGTGGTGCCTGCCCGGCCCGGCCACGCGGGCAGCGAGGCCGCCGCCCGCCGCGTCGATGCCCTGCTCAACCGCTTTTTCGCCGAGCCGGCCCTCGGCCTGGGCTACCCCACGGCCGAGCTGCCGGCCCTGGGCTGGCTGCTGCGCCGCTACCACCAGGCCGGCGACGACCAGCGCATGCAGTTCGGCTTCGACTTCTGGGGCGTGCAGAACTACACCCGCGAGGTAGTGCGCCGCGCGCCCTGGCTGCCGCTGCTGGGTGCGGCCCTGGTGCCGGCCAAAAAGCGCGGCGTGCCCGCCTCGGAAATGGGCTGGGAGATTTACCCCGAATCGGTGTACGAGATGCTGAAGCAATACGCCGCCTACCCCGGCGCGCCTGAGCTGGTCGTCACGGAGTCGGGCGCTGCCTTCGTGGATGAGCCCCGCGCGGGCCGCGTGCCCGACGTGGCGCGCCGGGCGTATTTGCAGGCGGCCATCGGGCAGGTGCTGCGGGCGCGGCGCGAAGGCATCCGGGTCAACGGCTACTTTCCGTGGAGCTTCACCGATAATTTTGAGTGGGCCGAGGGCTACCGCCCGCGCTTCGGCCTGGTGCACGTCGATTATGAAACCCAGGAGCGCATTATAAAAGACTCGGGGCGCTGGTACGGCGAATTTTTGGCCGGCGCGCCGGTTGAGGTGGCACCTTCAGCCGCCGCTAGCGCGTCAGCAGCAGCTCCCGGCAGCTCATAAACTCGTCAATCAAGCAGTTGGGCTGCTGGTCGCTGAACTCGCCGAAACCCAGCACGAAGGCCGGCGCGGGCTGCACAAACCGGATGGCCTCGGTCACGGCTTCGAGGTAGGGCTGCACGCGTTCCGGGTCGCCCTGGGCGGCCGCAAACTCGGTATCCCAGCGCAGCGCGGCCGGGCCTTTGCGCACCAGAAAGGGCAGTATAAACGGGATGTAATGGCTGAAAACCGGGTTTTCGGCGCTGGTCAGCCGCTCGTCGGGCCACACGTGAAACTCGCTGAACGAGGCCGGCGGGGCCACCACGAAGCGCGCCCGCTCATCGGCCAGCGCCCCGAACAGCTCGGCGCGGTTGGGCTGGGCGTAGAGCTGGGCGTAGGCCGCGTACCAGGCCGTTACGCCCGTCGAGTTCACGAGCTGGTAGGGATGAAACGAGCTACTGAGGCTTAGTCCGCCGTGGTCGCCAATAACCAGGTTATACAGCTCGCTAAACTTCGCTAAATCAGTTGATTGGCGGTAGGGGTTATCCGTCAGGCCGTATAGGTAGAAGCTGGCAAACTCGGTAAGGGGGGGTAGGGCGGTAGAATCGGACACGGTA
Source organism: Hymenobacter psoromatis (assembly GCF_020012125.1). NCBI lineage: Bacteria > Pseudomonadati > Bacteroidota > Cytophagia > Cytophagales > Hymenobacteraceae > Hymenobacter > Hymenobacter psoromatis. The sequence goes on along the minus strand of NZ_JAIFAG010000001.1, from coordinate 2,184,351 downwards.
AGGAAAATTATTGGAGTCAAGGCCCAATGGTCCTTGCGAGCATATTGCGCATCAAGCAAGGACGCGGCAATCCTTCTTTCACTAAAGGAGTAGTAATCCAACGATTAGGAAAGATTGCCGCGTCCTTGCTTGATGCGCAACATGCTCGCAAGGACAAACGAGGGCTAATTAACAGCTTGTAGATATAAGAGCGTAGTGCGGTACGGCCGGGCCGGCGAGTATTTATCATTGATAATAAAATACCCGCCACGATAAGCCGCGATGCCTTCCCAATTGTAGCCGCGGTACCGCTCGGGAAATTCCCACAGCGGCTGCCAGGTGAAGGCCGCGCCCTTTCGCTCAACGGTCACCAGCCGGCAGTAATTGACGAACTGCCCGTTGCGCCGGATAAGTCGGGCGCTGGCCGTGTCGGTGGCCGGGGTGCGATACACAGCATCGCCGCCTTCACCCTTGAAGAAATAATTGATGCCCGTAAAGCGCTCAAAACCAGTGGTAGTAAGGTCAGTAAGGCGAAACGGCACCTGGCTGAAGGCTAAATGCTTCAATTGGCTGGTATTGCTTAAATGCTTGGTGTCAAGCTGATAAGCAGAATTGCGGCCCGCAAAAGAATTATACTCAAAAAAGGCCACAATATCCTCGCCCGACTTGGCCAGGGCCTCAAAGCCCGCGTTGTAGATATGGCTGCCGTCTGGGGCCAGCGGTTTGGGGAGGGGTAGGAGAAAGGTAGTGTCGAGCACCACGGCGGCCGCTTGCAGGCGGCCCCGCAGCAGATAGCAGTTGGCGGCGGGCGTAGCGGTTTCGACCGAGAAATACACGGTATCCTTATCAATCAGCACGGCTTCCAGGCCCTCGTAGCTGTCCATGCGCGCGCGCAGGGCGGCCAAGTGCTGAATGGGCAGCTTCTGGTAGGGCAGCACGTAGGCCGAGTCGGTGAGTTGGCGGTCGAGGTCGGTCAGCCGCACGGCGTAGAGCTTGGCTTCGGCGCGGTCCTGGAGCCGGCTCTCCGACATCAGCAGGAGCCGCTCGCCGCTGATAGCCAACCCGGAAAACTGATTGTCGTAGAATTCCAGCTCTTTGGGCAGGGTAATAGCGCGCGGGGCAAAGCGTGGCTGCTGCGCCAGCGCCGGCAGGCCGCCGATACTGAGCAGTAGGTAGAGCAGGTATTTCATGGGGGGTAAAATTACAGCTACTCTTTCGCCAAACCTTTTATTTCGTCGCTTCGAGTGGGATTGCGAAAAGCGGGAGAGTCTGCACAATTATCGGCACTTAAACTTCCTGAATCTTCTAAACTATTTTAGTAGCTCTCGCCTACCCCAACCCCGCCGTACCTTAGCCTTCCCAATTTATGCCAGGCCCGTTTTCGGGCCTTTTATATGCTGAAGACATTCTGTATTACCGGCCGGTGGCTGCTGTTACTATTACTATTCTGGGGGCCGGCGGCGGCCCAAACCCACATCACGCTCAGTGGCACAGTGCGCGACGCGGCCACCGGCGAGAGCCTGACCGGGGCCACCGTGCGGGTGCGCGAGCTGCCCGGCGTGGGCACCGGGGCTAATGCCTACGGCTTCTACTCGCTCACGGTGCCGGCGGGGGCTTATACGCTGGAAGCCAGCTTCGTAGGCTACGCGACGCAGACGCGGGCGCTGACCGGAGCGGGCAGCCAGCGGCTCGACTTCCGGCTCAAGCCGGGGGGTAGCGAGCTGGGTGAGGTGGTGGTGACCGGCCGTAGCGCCGAGGCCAATATCAGCAAGGCGCAGTCGGGCGTGGAAACGCTGGACATGAAGCAGATAGCCAAGGTGCCGGTGCTCTTTGGCGAGAAGGATATTATCAAAACGCTGACCTTGCTTCCGGGTATTAAAACGGCGGGGGAGGGGAGCAGCGGATTTTCGGTGCGCGGCGGAGCCGTGGACCAGAACCTGATTTTGCTCGACGAAGCGCCGGTGTATAATGCCTCGCACCTGCTGGGCTTTTTCTCCACCTTCAACTCCGATGCCGTGAAGGACGTGACGGTGTATAAGGGTGGGATGCCGGCGCAGTACGGCGGCCGGCTCTCGTCGGTGGTGGACGTGCGGATGAAGGACGGTAATAACCAAGCGCTGCACGGCAGCGGCGGTATCGGCCTTATTGCCAGCCGCCTGGCGCTGGAAGGCCCCATCTCGAAGGGGAAGGGCTCGTTTATCGTGACGGGCCGGCGCACCTACGCCGACGTGTTTCTGAAGCTCTCCCACAACGAGACGACCCGCAATTCGAGCCTATACTTTTACGACCTGAACGCCAAGGCCAACTATACCCTGGATGAGCGCAACCGGCTCTACCTCAGCGTGTACCTAGGGCGCGACGCGCTGGGACTGGCTAATACCTTCGGGCAATACTACGGCAACCGCACGGCCACGCTGCGACTTAACCACCTGTTCTCGAATCGGGTATTTTCCAATACCTCGCTCATTTACAGCAAGTACGACTACGAGATTGACATCCTGGCCAACGCCCTGAATTTTCAGATTCTTTCCAAAATTCAGGACCTGAATCTGAAGCAGGATTTTGAGTTTACGCCGAGCACGACCCAGACGCTACGGTTCGGGGCGCAGGCCATCTACCATACCATCACGCCCGGCTACGTGGTGGCCAACGATGGCTCGGGGGTGAATGGTACGGCCGACCGCACCAACTATTCGCTCGAATCGGCGGCCTACGTTTCGCACGAGTGGCAGGCCGCGCCGCGCCTCAACTTCACCACCGGGCTGCGGCTGTCGGAATTCAGCCTGCTGGGGCCGGGTACCTACTCGACCTACGACGCGCAGGGCGACGTGCTCAGCTCTACCACTTACCCGACCAAGGACAAGTTTCTGAAAACCTACGTCCGGCTAGAGCCGCGCCTAGCGGCCAGCTACGAACTCACCGAGGCCAGCACCTTGAAGGCCAGCTACGCCCGCAACGTGCAGAACCTGCACCTGCTCAGCAACAGCAGCACCTCGCTACCCACCGACCTTTACGTGCCCACCACCTTCAACGTGCAGCCCGAGGCGGCCGACCAGGTGAGCCTGGGCTACTACCGTACGCTAGGCACTGATAAAACGTATTCATTGACCGTAGAGACGTATTATAAAGCGCTTTACAACCAGATTGACTACCGCGACGGCACGGAATTGCGCGGTAATTTCGACGTGGAGGCCAGCCTGCTTTACGGTAAGGGCCGGGCCTATGGTGTCGAGTTTTTGTTACGTAAGGACCTGGGCCGCTTCACGGGCTGGCTGGGCTATACCCTGAGCCGCTCGGAGCGCCAGTTTACCCAAATCAACGCCGGGGCCTGGTTCCGGGCCCGGCAGGACCGGCCGAATGACTTGTCGGTGGTAGGCATCTACCAGCTTAATCCGAAGTGGAGCTTCTCGGGTACCTTTCTGGCCAGCACTGGCAACGCGGCTACCTTCCCGGTAGGTAAGTACCAGGTGGCCGGGCAGGTAGTGAGTTACTATGGCCTGCGCAACGCCGACCGCCTACCTGACTACGTGCGCCTCGACCTGGGCGCAACCTACGAAAAGCCCCACCAGGAAGGCCACCGCTTCCGCAGCAGCTGGGCGTTTTCCATCTACAACGCGCTGGGCCGCGAAAACCCGTATAGCATCCGCTTCCAGGCCGACCCCAACGACGCCAGCCGCACTCAGGCCGTGCAGACGGCGTTGTTTAAGCGGGTGCCCTCGGCCACGTATAATTTTAGCTTTTAAGCCATGCGGTATCTTCCTACCCCCCTGCGCCTGGTCGCCCTGGCCCTGCTGCTGGCCGCCACTGGCTGCGAGAAAGTTATCAACCTGAACCTAAAAACCTCGCCCTCGCAGCTCGTTATTGAGGGCAACCTGGTGGACGACGGCCGCCCCTGCCAGGTGAGCCTGAGTACTTCTACCAATTATACCGATGCCAATACGTTCGCGCCCGTCAGCAAAGCGGTTCTCACGCTGAGCGACGACGCGGGCGGCCTCGAAACACTGCGCGAAGCTACCCCCGGCCAGTACGTGGGCGCTACCCTGACGGGCGTGCCGGGCCGCACCTACACGCTGCGCGTTGAAACCGGCGGCGTGGCCTACGTGGCCCTTTGCAAACTGCCCGCGCCGGTGGTGCCATTCGGGCAGCTCAGCACTCAGCTCAGCGCTTTTGGAATGGATAATGTTCAGGCCGTGGTGGATTTCAATGACCCGCCGGGACTCGGCAACAGCTACCTGTTTCGGCAGTACCGCAACGGCCGGCTCAATCCCGCCTTATTCCCACTAAACGACAAGTTTACCGACGGCAAGCACGTCAGCCAGTCGCTGCGCGCGCAGGGCGGCGGGGCCGATGACCCCAACGACCTCAACAAGCTGGTCTCGGGCGACAGCCTGCGGGTAGAAATGCAGAATATTGACCCCGCCGTGTATGAATATTTCCGCACCCTTAACCAGATTGTAACCGCGGGCGGTGCACCGACTACCACGCCGGCCAATCCGGCCTCCAATTTTTCGGGTGGGGCGCTGGGGTATTTTAGCGCCCACTCGCGCCGGGTACTCACCATCAAGGTGCCGTAGGGTAGGGCGGGCAGGCAGAGCGGATTACCGGCCACCGTAGAGACGCATCTTTGCGTCTCGGCGTTGTTTAAATCGCTCAGCAATCGTTCAATGCGGAGACATAAATCGTTCAACGCCAAGACGCAAAGATGCGTCTCTACGGTGGTTCGTACTGCCTTTTTTTAGCTCTTATCCATGAAAAAACAATTCCTGTTCCTCCTCTTCCTCGCTTGTTGCGTCCGGCTGGCCGGCGCTACTCCCCCGCCCGCCGAGCGCCCCGCGTACCTGGAGCTGAAGGTGTACCACCTCAAAACTTCGCGCCAGGAAGCGCTGATTGACAGCTTTTTGCAGCATCAGTACCTGCCCGTCATGCGGGCGGCGGGCATTGCACCCGTCGGCGCGTTCAAGCCCATTGGCAACGACACGGCCGCCGACCGGCGCGTGTACGTGCTCACGTCCTACGCATCGCTGAAGCAGTGGGAGCAGGTGCAAAAAACGGCCGTGCCCAAGCTGCTGGCCGCCGGCGGGGCCTACGAAAACGCGCCCTACAACAACCCCGCCTACACCCGCCTGGAAACTATTTTTATCAAGGCTTTTGATGACATGACCGGCCTGCTGGCTCCCAAGCTCGACGCGCCCAAAAGCGAGCGCGTGTACGAGCTGCGCAGCTACGAGAGCGCAAGCGAGAAGATATTTCGCAATAAGGTGCAGATGTTCAACGCGGGCGGCGAAATTAAGCTTTTCGACCGGCTCGGCTTCAACGGTATTTTCTACGGCGAAGTCCTGCTCGGAGCCCACATGCCGAACTTAATGTACATGACTTCCTTTGCCAATATGCCGGCCCGCGAGGCGCACTGGAAAACCTTCGGGGCCGACCCGGAATGGAAAAGGCTCTCGGCCCTGCCCGAATATCAAAACAACGTGGCGCACATCGACATCGTGTTTTTGCACCCTACCCCCTATTCGGGGCTGTAAGGTCGTCAACCAGACTAATTCGCTGGTTTTTTCACCTACTTATTTCATGCGCACGCTCTTGGTTGTTTGGTTGGTGCTGATAGGTGCGTGCCCGGTGACGTGGGCGCAGTCCAAGCCACTGGTGCTGCCCCTGTGGGCGGGCGGCGCGCCCGGCTTCGAGAGCCGGCGCAACGAGCCCGAGCAGGCCAAGGACTACTGGGTCAAAAATATTCACAACCCGTCCATTACCGTTTTCCTACCCCCCAAGGAGAAGGCGACGGGCGCGGCGGCGGTTATTTGTCCGGGTGGGGGCCACCGCGAGCTGGTATATACGGCCGAAGGCGTGGAGCCCGCCCAGTTTTTGACCAGTATCGGCGTGGCGGCTATCGTGCTCAAGTATCGGCTGAGCCGCGAAGAAAACTCGCCCTACTCGCTCGACAAACACCCCCGGCAGGATGCCTACCGCGCCATGCGCCTGGTGCGCAGCCACGCCGCGGAGTGGGGCATCGACCCGAACCGCGTGGGAATGCTGGGCTTTTCGGCCGGCGGCGAAGTGGTGGCGATGGTAGCCTACGCCGATGGGAAGGGCGATGCCCAGGCCAGCGACCCCATCGACCGCCTTCCCGGCAAGCCCAATTTTCAGCTGCTCATCTACCCTGGCCCCCTGGGCATTCCCGACGCGGTTGATGCCTCGGCTCCGCCCGCTTTTTTGCTGGCCGCCAACAACGACGTTTGCTGCTCGCCGCCCATCGTGAAGCTGCTACAAGCCTACCGCCTGGCGCACGTGCCCGTGGAGGTGCATCTCTATGCGCAGGGCAGCCACGGGTTCAATATGGGCTACCGCTCCAAGCTGGCTTCCCTGCGGGCGTGGCCGCAGCGCATGGCCGACTGGCTGGCTGATAACAACTTCCTGGATACCGACCCGGCCCACCGGCACCAGGAATAAGCGGGCGTGCTACGGCTGGTAGTGCAGGCTGGTTCGGGCCTTAAAACTTGTCGTCGTTTACCTCCAGCCAGAAACCATCGGGGTCCTGTAAGTAAATCTGATTCACGCCATCGGGCCGGGGCGTCGTTTTATGCGGCTCGCTTTTCCAGTTGCCGTAGCGCATGCCGAGCTTATCGAGGTGCGCCATGAAGCTGGCCAGGTTGGGCACGCTGAAAGCCAGGTGGGTATTAATGTCGTGGTCCTGCGGCTTATTCCCTTGAATGATATGTAGTTGGCTATGCGGCCCGATGCGCAGCCACACGTGCCGACCGTCCTTGAAGGGCTCCGGTATCTCCGGCAGCAGCAGCGCTTTTTTGTAGAAATCGGCGCTTTTCTGCAAGTCCACCACGTACAGCGCAATGTGGTTGAGCACGGCTGGCGTTGGGGCCTGAGCGGCGGCTTTTCTGGGAAGGGCCGTGCTTAGCAGCAGGGCAAGTAGCAGCAGGTAGTTGCGCATGAGAAGCTGGGTAGGAGCAGGAAAGGGGGTAGGGCACCGGAACCGCGAGCCAAATGAATAAAAGCTGCCCAATGGCCTCAGCAGGGAACGACGAAATCGGTAAAATTTTCAATGAGCGCGGCCTGTTCTTCGGGCCGTTGTTGCAGCCGGTATACCACTGGTAGGCCGTTGGCAATTACGTGCAGCGTCAGCCCATCCTCGTAGGGTAAGAAGTTGGTGCATTCAAACGTCCAGGTTTCGCCGATGGGGTGCAGTTGGCGGTCGTAGTCAACAAAGGCTGCCACTACCCGGTAGCGCTTTCCTGACGTAAGTGTTTGTGCGGCAGGCATAGTAGCTAAGGATGCGGAGTTTCCAGCGTGCGCTCCATGCGCCGGTCGGGTACCAGCCACGCGAGGGCTACGGCCACGTAGGCCGCGCCCGCCAGCCAAGGTAGCACGAAACTGCTGGCGATACCCACCACGTAAAGTACTGGGGATAACTTGCCCTTCCAGTCGCGCCCCACGGCGTGGGCCAGCGGCGAGTCGGGGCCGCCATTAACGGCAATCAGCCGGTTTTGCAGCATAAAATAAGCGATGGAGGAGCCCAGTAGCACGCCCCCGTACACGGCCAGCGTAGCTGGCGCAAAGTGGTTTTCGCCCATCCAGCCGGTGGCAAACGGCGTGAGCGACAGCCAGAATAACAAATGCAGATTGGCCCACAGCACCCCGCCGGTTATCTGCTTAGCACTGCCCAGCAAATGATGATGATTATTCCAATAAATGCCCACGTACACAAAGCTCAGCACGTAGCTCAGCGCCACGGGTAGCAGCGGCCGCAACGCCGCGAAATCCGCGCCGTGCGGCACCTTTATTTCCAGCACCATAATGGTGATAATGATGGCGAGCACGCCGTCGCTAAAAGCTTCGAGGCGGGTTTTTTGCATAGGTTAGGCTAGGGTCGTTGGGAAAAATTGCGTGTGCGGTCTTCAAGGGTACGCTGAAAATCAAACGACCGAACAACGCCAAGCGTTGTGTCCAGCCGCACTTGGTTGTCGGCTACAATCTGTAGCCGTACATGCTCGTTTCCTGCTGGTGCGATGGTAGCCCGTACCAGTTCCTGGCTAGCACATTCTAATTGAACCTTGCCCAATTCCTTGTCGAACCAGAAAGGTCGGCGCTGATAAAACGTCAGGCTGTAACCGTGCGACACCATCGTAACGAAACCGTATCCCTGCCGTGTAAAATAGTAAGCGTCATCGATAGAAATGTTAGCAATAGAGTAGGCATTAGCCGGGTCAATAGCGCTGCCGATAAGTGGTGGTAATGCGCACCACAAACAGCCAAGTAGTGCCGCTAAATAAGCAAAACCCACTGAGGTAATGCGAATTACGTCATTATGTATTCGATACGCCACCAGTGCCTTGAAAACCAGCGCGGCCACTATTGGTAACAGCAGTAGTGATATAAGTATTAGCAGAACTATTATGCAGCAAATAAAACTAGTAGTTAAACTTGACCCAATATCGCGCTTACTCAAAGAACCACGTAAGAAAGCACCACCCCGTTGCCAGGGTGGTGCTTTTTGCTTGCAGTTACGAGCCTAGTTTTTCACTAAATCGAACCGGTCCAGGTCCATCACCTTGGCCCAGGCGGCCACGAAATCCCGCACGAACTTCGGCTCGGCCTTATTCGTGCCGTACACTTCAGCAATGGCGCGCAGCTCCGAGTTCGAGCCGAAAATCAGGTCCACGCGGGTGCCGGTCCACTTCACCAAGTTGGTTTTGCGGTCACGGCCCTCGAAGAGCTGGTCGGCCTCGGAGGTGGCCTGCCAGGTGGTGCCCATGTCGAGCAGGTTCACAAAGTAGTCGTTGCTAAGTACGCCCGGCCGGTCGGTAAACACGCCGTAGCTGGAGTGGTCGAAGTTGGTATCGAGCACCCGTAGGCCGCCCACCAGCACCGTCATTTCGGGGGCGGTGAGGGTCAGAAGCTGCGCGCGGTCGATGAGCATGGCCTCGGGGGCCGCCTCATGCTTGGCCGCCAAGTAGTTGCGGAAGCCATCGGCGTGCGGCTCCAGGGCCTCAAACGACTGCACATCGGTCTGCTCGTGCGTGGCATCGGTGCGGCCGGGGCTGAAGGGCACCTGCACCTCGTGGCCGGCTTCGCGGGCCGCCTGCTCGATGCCGACGTTGCCGCCCAGCACGATAAGGTCGGCCAGCGACACGCGCTTGCCGCCCGTTTGCGCGGCGTTAAACTCCTTCTGGATGCCTTCGAGCGTGTCGAGCACCTTGGCCAGCTCAGCCGGGTTGTTGGCTTCCCAGTACTTCTGCGGAGCCAGCCGGATGCGCGCACCATTAGCGCCGCCTCGCTTGTCAGAGCCGCGGAACGTAGAAGCCGAAGCCCAGGCCGTGCGGATGAGCTGCGCGCCGGTTAGGCCGCAGGCCAAAAGCCGGTCTTTCAACGTGTTGATATCCTGCTCATCAATCGGTGCGTAATCGGCAGCCGGTAGTGGGTCTTGCCAAATAAGTACTTCGGTCGGCACCTCGGGGCCTACGTAGCGCGAAAGGGGACCCATGTCGCGGTGGGTGAGCTTAAACCAGGCGCGGCTGAAAGCGTCGGCAAACTCTTCGGGATTCTCGTGGAAGCGCCGCGAGATTTTCTCGTAAATCGGGTCCTCGCGCATGGCGATGTCCGAGGTCAGCATAAACGGCTGGTGCGACTTATTGGGGTCGTGGGCATCGGGAATCATACCCGCGCCGGCATCACCCTTGGGCTTCCACTGCTTGGCCCCGGCCGGGCTCGTGGTCAACTCCCACTCAAAACCAAACAGGTTATTGAAGTAGCCGTTGCTCCACTTGGCGGGCGTGGCGGTCCAGGCCCCTTCAAGGCCGCTGGTAATGGTATCGCCGGCGTTGCCGGTGCCGTAGGTGTTTTTCCAGCCCTTGCCTTGCTCAGCGATGCCCGCCGCGGCCGGCTCATGCGCAATGTACTGGGCGGGGTCGGCCGCGCCGTGGGTTTTGCCGAAGGTGTGGCCGCCAGCAATTAGGGCCACGGTTTCTTCGTCGTTCATGGCCATGCGGCCGAAGGTTTCGCGGATGTCGCGGGCCGAGCCCAGCGGGTTGGGGTTACCGTTGGGACCTTCCGGGTTCACGTAAATCAAGCCCATCTGCACGGCCGCCAGCGGGTTTTCCAGCTGGCGGTCGCCGGTGTAGCGCTTGTCGCCGAGCCACTCTTTTTCCGAGCCCCAGTAGATTTCATCCAGCGGCTCCCACACGTCGGCGCGGCCGCCCGAAAAGCCGAACGGCTGCAGGCCCATCGATTCCAGCGCGCAGTTGCCGGCCAATATCATGAGGTCAGCCCAGGAAATCTGCGGGCCGTATTTCTGCTTCACGGGCCACAGCAACAAGCGGGCTTTGTCTAGGTTAGCGTTATCGGGCCAGCTATTGAGCGGTGCAAAGCGCTGCATCCCGGAGCCCGCGCCGCCGCGCCCGTCGGTAATACGGTAGGTGCCGGCGCTGTGCCAGGCCATGCGGATGAAGAACGGACCGTAATGGCCATAGTCGGCTGGCCACCAGTCCTGCGAGGTCGTCATTAACTCAAACAGGTCCTGCTTGACGGCGTTCAAGTCGAGCTTCTGGAATTCTTCGGTATAGTTGAAATCCTCGCCCATCGGGTTCGACAGGCCGGAGTGTTGACGCAGGATGTTGAGCCGCAGCTGGTTGGGCCACCAGTCGCGGTTGCGGGTGCCGCCGCCGGCGGCTTGCTCCATCTTGCCACCTAGGAAAGGGCACTTGGCCGCCGACAGGTCGTTCATGAAGAACTCGGTGGTATTGGAGGCGGGGTCGTGCGGGTTGTGCTGTTGCTTATTGGTTTCTTCAGCCATGAGTCAGGTCTTTAAGTGGTTATCAGTCAGGTTATAAATGTCTGGAGTGGCCAGGATAAAAGAGTCGTGGTAGCGTGGCAAGTTGGGCAAAGTACCAACTACCGCCGCGTGGGTTTGCGGGCTGCAGTCGAAAATAGTAGCTTTGACCCAAAAAAGTAGCCAGCTTACTTAGCAAGGCTAACCCGGTATGCCGGAACGTTGGTTGCTAAGAAAAGAGCTGCTTATTTTGTTTAACAAAAGTAGCATATTTTTTGAGAAAACTGCTTATCAAGGGCTTTAACGCCCGTATTTTGTTTAAGCTGTTGGGTAATAACCCTACCGACCCTAACTAGCTGACAACGCAAATCTGGCCTTTTTTATTCCATGACCGCCCGCATTTCGGCCGCCCTGGCTGCGCTCGAAGCTGAGCGTGGCATCCGCATTGTCTACGCCTGCGAGTCGGGTAGCCGGGCTTGGGGCTTTGCCTCGCCCGATTCCGACTACGACGTGCGCTTTCTCTATTGCTACCCCTCGGCCTGGTACCTGCGCCTCGATGAAGGCCCCGACACGCTCAGCTTCCCGATTGATAACGAGCTGGACCTCAGCGGCTGGGAGCTACGTAAGGCCCTGCGCCTGCTGCGCGGCTCCAACGCGGCCCTGTTCGAGTGGCTGCAATCGCCGGTGGTCTATCACGAGAACTCCGGCTTCCGGGCCAGCCTAACCCCGCTACTACCCCTCGCTTTTAACCTGAAGGCCGGCCTGCACCACTACCTGGGCCAGCTGCGGCGCGGGGTAGAGGAGGAGATGGTGGGGCCTGAAGTACGCCTCAAGCGCTTGTTCTACGCCCTGCGCGCGGCTCTGGCCGCCCGCTGGATACGCGAGCGGCACGCGCTGCCGCCAATGGAGTTTGCGTTGCTGCGCAAGTTGCTACCAACTGATTTAGAGGGGGTAGTGACTGAATTATTAGCCCAGAAAACACTTGCCACGGAAAAAACAATGGTAGGCTGCCCGGTGGCATTGACCGCGTTTTTGGCCGCCGAGTATACGGCCGGGCAGGCGGCGCGGGAGGCGCTGCCAGTGGCGCGAACCCAGGAGCTGCTAACGCAAGTGCTGGATGAGCTGCTGCGGACGTGGGTCGGGTAGCCGGAGGCTAAGTAATCCAGGCAGCTTTTGGGCAGCAGCTTCGCGCCACTATTTTCGCCCCATGACCATCGCCGACCTACGCCAGCAGCACCTGATTTTGTTCGAGGCCGTGAGCGGTAGCCGTGCCTACGGCACCGATTTGCCCCACTCTGACACTGATTTGAAAGGCGTGTTTATACTACCCGAAAAAGCGTTTTTTGGTCTGAATTACATCCCGCAAATTGCGAATGAAACCAACGACGAGGTGTTTTACGAATTGCGGCGCTTCGTTGAGTTATTGCTGAAAAATAATCCGACTGTACTCGAACTACTTGGTACGCCGGCCGACTGCATTATGTATCAGCATCCGCTTTTTAATAATTTTCGGGCTACCGATTTTTTGTCAAAGCTTTGCCGCCAGAGCTTTGCCGAATATGCCGTGGCGCAGATTCGTAAAGCTCAGGGCTTGCACAAGAAAATCAATTATCCTGAACCGCCGGCCCGCAAGTCAGTACTAGATTTTTGCTACGTCACGGTAGGAGCCGGAGCTCAGCCGATAGCTACCTGGCTAACCCATCAAGACCTTGAGAGTGAGCAATGTGGCTTGGCTAGAGTGCCACACCTTACCGACCTATACGCCCTGTTTGTAGACCGCTCGCCCTCTCGGCTGCTTGGCTACCAGGGCCTGGTACGCCACTCTGATACCTCACAGGATGTGCTACTTTCAGCTGTGCCGAAAGGGGAGGAGCCGGTGGCTTATCTGTCCTTTAACCGCAACGGCTATAGTGTGTATTGCCGCGCCTTCCGGGAGTATTGGGAATGGGTAGAGAAGCGTAATAAAGAGCGCTACGAAAATACCGTGCAGCACGGCAAAAACTACGACGCTAAAAATATGCTACACGTATTTCGGCTGCTGCAAATGGCCGAAGAAATCGCCCGCCTCAGCGACATTCGGGTGCGCCGTCCTAACCGGGAATTTTTACTACAAATTAGGCGTGGCGAATTTATGTATGCTGAGTTGATTGCGGAGGCCGAAAAGCTGGTAGGGCAGGTTGAAGCAGCCTTTGCAGCTTCGGCCCTACCCCCCGTGCCCGACACCGACGCGGCCGAAGCTACCTTGCGACGGGTGCGGCAAGCGTTCTATGCGGCCCGGCCCGAAACCGGGGCGTGAGCGGACCGGCTGGGCTAATGCCGCAAAACCAGCAAGGTAGCTAAACCGTAGGTGATTTTTGACCGTTGCAGACCCCCTAAATGCGGGAAAGCCATAATATTGTACCCATTAAACCCAACTAAAAGCCGACCTTCGCGTGTTCATTCACCGGCCGCTCATTGGCGGCACTCTTCCGTATGATGCTCACTAACGACCTTCTCATCTCGCGCGGCGAGGTGCTCCAACAGCTTGAAGGTTATCTAAAAGATAATATTTACACCTTTCTCAAGAAGGTGGAAGATAGCTGGCAGCCCGCCGATTACCTCCCCGATTCGCGCCGCGATACCTTCTTTGACGAAGTGAAAGAACTGCGCGAAAAAGCTGGCAGCCTCAGCTACGACCTGTTGGCCGTGCTCATCGGTGACACCATTACAGAAGAGGCGCTGCCTAACTACGAAGCATGGTTTCATGAGTTGGACGACCTGAACCGCGACCGCAATAACGGCTGGGCGCAGTGGATTCGGGGCTGGACGGCTGAGGAAAACCGGCATGGTGACCTACTCAATCGCTACCTCTACCTCAGTGGCCGGGTCAATATGCGTGAGTTTGAGTTTTCGACTCAGCACCTGATTAATGACGGATTTGACTTGGGCACAGCTCACGACCCGTACCGCGCTTTCGTGTACACGAGCTACCAGGAAATGGCCACTAACGTGTCGCATCGCCGCGTGGGCCAGCTGGCCCGCCAAGCCGGTGACGATGGCCTAAGCAAAATCTGCGGTATGATTGCTGGCGACGAAAACCGCCACGCCCGCGCCTATAAAACATTTGTGGAGAAGATTTTCGAGTTGGACCCTAGCGAGATGATGCTGGCTTTCGAAGACATGATGCGCAAGAAGATTGTGATGCCCGCCCATTACATGCGCGAGCTGGGCATCGATATGGGTAAGACGTTCGGCCACTTCACCGATGCCGCCCAGCGCATCGGCGTGTACACCAGCGCCGACTATACCGACATACTTGATACGCTCATTAGTGACTGGAAAATTGAGCACATCACCGACCTTACCGGTCCCGCCGAAAAGGCCCGCGACTACGTGATGGCCCTACCCGCCCGCCTGCGCCGCGTTAGCGACCGCATGACGGTGCCTAAGCTGGAGTATAAGTTTAAGTGGATTAGCTAGTCGGTGGCCCCGCAGTTCCCTACCTCCCTTAACCAATAAAGCCCCCTAGTGGGGGCTTTATTGGTTAAGGGAGGTAGGGAACTGCGGGGCTTATTGCATCTGTGGCAAGATGTTGCGTATTATTGTGCCCGACGTTTTCACTCACACATTGTTCTCTTAAAATCTCATCAGCTATGGACATCACGCGGGTAGGTGACATCTCTCACCAAGAGTTTATGGCCGAGTTCTACGACCCCGGCATTCCGGTTATTTTTACCAGCGCTTCCAATGCCTGGCAGGCTAAAAACCTGCTTACGCCGGATTGGTTGGTCGAAAAATTCGGGGACCGCACGACCGAGGTAAAGGGCAAAAAATATACGATGCGTGAGCTGATTGCTCTGATAAAGAATAGTAGCTCGGAAAACCCCGCACCCTACCCCTGCATTTTTAATATTCCGGGCTCTCTCCCCGAGCTTTTGCCGCTGGTAGAGCCGCTGGACTTGAATTATGCTAAGCCTAACTGGCTGCGACATAAGATGTTTGAGCGGGGGTATTGGGGTAGTGCTACCGAGCTTTTCATTGGCGGTCCCGGCGGAAAATTCCCGTATCTGCATCTCGATTATTACCACCTGAATGCCTGGATAACGCAGCTGTACGGCGAGAAAGAATTCACTGTATTTCCCCGCGGACAGGAACATCTGCTGTACCCGAATCCAGATAATACCTGGCAGTCAAACCTCAATTTATTTGAGCCAGACTACGAGAAATACCCTCTTTTCCGGGAGGCAACGCCGATTAAATTCACGATTGGCCCCGGTGAAACGCTCTTCATTCCGGCTGGTACTTGGCATTCCGCTTATTCTACTACGCAGACGCTTTCGGTCGCATTCGACCAGCTCAACAGCAAAAACTACCCTGACTTTATGCAGGACGTGTGGGAGTTTAAGAAACGAGAGGGTAAGTTAAAAGCCGTAGCTCTATACGGCTATGCCTGGGTAGCCGGGCAGGTGTGCCGGCTGGGCGAAAAACAGCCAGCCTAAAGCAAGCGAAATTTCTGCCTATGCATACAATTAACGACTCAGCCCGTTGCCCGGCTACCCTACCATAGGGCAACCGGGCAACGGGCTGAGTCATTAACCAAGTGACCTACTTCTCAATCTTAACGCCTTTCCAGAATGCCACGCGGTCTTTAATATTGGCGGCGGCAGGACTGGCTTCAGGGTAGTACCAGGCCGCGTCCTTATTTAGCTCACCATTAACGCGCAGTGAATAGTAGCTGGCGCGGCCCTTCCACGGGCAGGAGGTATGGGCGATGCTGTCCTCAAAAAACTCCTTTTTAAGAGAATTGGCCGGGAAATAGTGGTTGTTCTCAACTACTACGGTGTCGTTGCTCTCGGCCACAACGGTGTTGTTCCAGATGGCTTTCATAAGATAAGGGGGGTAGGGAAGTACATCAAAAAATGCGGAAAACACTGAATGGTAACCAACTGGCAGTAGCTACCCGTATAGCTTTGAACATTGCCGAACCGGGCGTTGTTTTCCTGGCCACTACCATTACGTAGGTTTTATGGCTATTGGCGTTCGCTTTCATGATTTCGTGCCTGATGAAAACTCGGGCGACAAAGGGTTTGAGCAGCTGTTTAAGCTCTTTATGCAGCTCATTACCATTACCAGCGGCGACGTGGGAGAGGCCTTGCAGTGGCTCAACGAGCTGGACAAGCAGTATGGCCTTACCGACAATGACTACGGAATGGGCAATTTTATTGAGGACCTGAAGAAAAAAGGGTACATTGATGAAAATGAACAGGAGCGGGGCGAATTGAAAATTACGCCCAAGACGGAGCAAAAAATTCGGAAATCGGCGCTGGAGGAGGTATTTGGAAAGCTCAAGAAGAGCAGTACCGGTAACCACCGCACGCCCCACACGGGGCAGGGTGACGAGCAGAGCACTGACTTGCGCGAGTTCCGCTTCGGCGACTCGCTGGAGCAGATTCAAATGACCGAATCTATCCGCAACGCCCAGCTTAACCACGGCATGGAAGACGATAATTTTATGCTGACTGAGGGCGACCTGGAGGTACGCGAGAACGAGCATAAGTCGCAGACCAGCACGGTGTTGATGATTGATATCTCGCACTCCATGATACTTTACGGCGAGGACCGCATTACACCCGCCAAAAAGGTAGCGATGGCCCTGGCCGAGCTGGTGAAGCAGAAATACCCCAAAGATTCGCTCGACGTGATTGTGTTTGGCAATGATGCCTGGCAGATTGAGGTGAAAGACTTGCCCTACCTACAAGTAGGCCCCTATCACACTAATACCGTGGCGGGCCTGGAGCTAGCGATGGATTTGCTGCGCAAGCGTAAAACGCCTAACAAGCAGATTTTTATGATTACCGACGGCAAGCCTACCTGCCTAAAGGAAGGTAATGGCTACTATAAGAACTCGTTTGGGCTGGACCGCAAGGTGGTGAATAAGACCCTGAACTTGGCCGCTGCTGCCCGCCGCATCAAGATTCCGATTACTACTTTTATGATTACCTCCGACCCGTATTTGCAGAAATTCGTGGAGGAGTTTACCGAAGTCAACCAAGGTAAGGCCTACTACTCGGGCCTGAAGGGCCTGGGCCAGCTGGTATTTGAAGACTATAAGAAAAACCGGCGCAAAAGCCTCTAAAAAGACCAGTTATGAGCGAAAGGCTCTTGCGGGCGCGCTAGTCGCGCCGCAGGAGCCTTTTTGTACGTAGCAGGGCTTAAAACTCCCTTTTCTCAAGCTGAACCTCCACCGCCCCCGGCGGGTTTACTCCTCAATGAAGCACGAAACTATCCGCACCCTGGGCCAATTGCGCGCCAGCGGCTATCAGCCCCGCACCGTCAAACAAGAATTGCGGGATAACCTCATTCAAAAACTTAAAAACAAGGAAGACGTGTTTCCCGGTATTTTCGGCTACGAGGAAACCGTGATACCGGAGTTGCAACGCGCTATTCTGGCCGGGCACCACATCAATTTGCTGGGTTTGCGCGGGCAGGCCAAAACCCGCATCGCGCGTCTGCTCATCAACCTGCTCGACGAATACGTACCGGTAGTAGAAGGCTCGGAATTGAATGACGACCCCCTGCAGCCGCTGTCGGTATTTGCCCGCAACCTGATTGCTGAGAAAGGCGACGCTACCCCTGTATCGTGGATGAGCCGCCTCGACCGCTACACCGAGAAGCTGGCTACGCCTGACGTGACGGTAGCCGACCTCATTGGCGATGCCGACCCGATTAAAGCCGCCACGCTCAAACTGCCGTATTCGGATGAGCGCGTAATTCACTTCGGCCTAATTCCGCGGGCGCACCGGGGCATTTTCGTGATTAACGAGTTGCCCGACTTGCAGGCGCGCATTCAGGTGTCGCTGTTCAACATTTTGCAGGAAGGCGACATCCAGATTCGTGGCTTTAAGGTGCGCCTACCCCTCGATATTCAGTTCGTGTTCACGGCTAACCCTGAAGACTATACCAACCGCGGCAGCATCGTGACGCCGCTCAAGGACCGGATTGACGCGCAGATTATCACGCACTACCCCAAGTCTATTGAGGTTGGTAAGCGCATTACCAAGCAGGAAGCGCGCATCAAAGAGGAGCAGCGCGGCCTGGTGACGACCAACGAAATCGTGCACGACTTGGTGGAGCAAATCGCCATCGAAGCCCGCGGCTCGGAGTTCGTCGATGCCAAGTCGGGCGTATCGGCCCGCCTTACTATCTCGGCCTACGAGCAGGTAGTAGCCGCCGCCGAGCGCCGGGCACTGATTAACGGTGAAAAGAAAACCTACGTGCGCGTGTCGGACTTCGTGGCCGCCGTGCCCGCCATCACGGGCAAGGTAGAGCTGGTGTACGAGGGTGAGCAGGAAGGCGCGGGCATTGTGGCCGAAAAGCTCATGGGTAAGGCTATGCGCACGCAGTTTCTCAATTATTTTCCCGACCCCGATAAAGCCAAGAAGCTTAAAGGCCGCCCTTCCCCCTATAAAACGGTGCAGGAGTGGTTTGGCAACGGCAATACGCTGGACCTACTCAGCGATGCGCACGTCAACGACTACCGCGCCGCCCTTGATAAGGTGCCTGGCCTACGCGACATCGTGAAGGAACTGCACGCTAAAGAAGATGCCGAAACTACCTATTTCCTCATGGAGTTTCTGCTCTACGGTTTAGCCGAGTATTCGCTCATCTCGCGCAATAAGCTCACCGGCGGCGCGCAATTCAAGGACCTGCTGGCCAGCATGTTCACCATGCCGAGCTTTGGGGAAGATGATGACGAGGAGGATGAGAAGCCCCGGAAAAGGCGGTAGGCGTTATGCATGCTCAGAATAAAGCTGGCTGGTTTCAGTGTCCGTGTTGCAAGCATTTCACCTTACCTGAGGGAAAGGGTAACACATTTGAAATTTGTCCGGTTTGTTTTTGGGAAGATGATGGCATTCAAAGCAGCGACCCTACCTACTCAGGTGGGGCCAATGAATGCAGTTTGAACGAAGCACAAAGCAGTTTCTGCCGTATTAGCGCGAGTGAAGCAGTGTTTATTCAAAGTATTCACGCTCCATTTCCTGATGAATTACCGGACGTAATATAAGAAAAGCCCCGCGTACCAACTGGTACGTGGGGCTTCTTAGTGGGCAGAGTTTCGGTTACGCCACCTCGTCCTTCACCACAATCTTGGTAATCTCGTCGTTGCCGCGAATCTGGTCAATCACGTCCATCCCTTCCGTTACTTTGCCAAATACGGTGTGCACCCGGTCGAGGTGGGCGGTATTCTGGCGGTCATGCACGATGAAAAACTGCGAGCCGCCGGTGTCCTTACCCGCGTGGGCCATACTCAGCACGCCACGCTCGTGGTGCTGGTTGCTGCCGCTGGTTTCGCACTTTATTTTGTAGCCGGGGCCGCCGGTACCGGGCTGGCCTTTCGCGCCGGGCTTGGTGTTAGGGTCGCCGCCCTGAATCATAAAGTTGGGAATGACGCGGTGAAACTTGGTGCCGTCGTAGAAGCCTTTTTCGGCCAGGTCGAGGAAGTTCTTGACGGTATTAGGAGCATCCTGCTCGTAGAACTCGACTTTCATAACGCCCTTAGGCGTGTGAATTTCAGCGGTTTTCATCGAAAAATAAGCTGTGTATAGGGTGAAAAAAGCCACTGGCTATCTGGCCAAGGCACTACGAAGGTAAAACAGCCGGCTGCCGGCCGGGTTCGGCATAACCGAAAGCCTCGGCGGTTACGTAAGGGTAAGCTGGTAATTCTTCACCCTTTCCCCTTTTTCTATATGCAGAGGATTTTCTTTCCCCTCGCTACCCTGGCGCTCGCCGTGGGCCTCACCAGCTGCGGCAGCGACAAAACCGCCGAAACTACTAATACTGCCAAGATGAGCACTACGAACCCGGCCGACTCGATGGCCGCGATGGGTGGCGACTCGGCCCGCATGGCTAAGCCGGGCGGCGTAATGGTGGATGGCGTAGCCATGACCGCTGATAAAAATATCGTGCAGAATGCGATGGCCGCCAAAAGCGTGAGCACGCTCGTGGCGCTAGTGAAGCAGGCCGGCTTAGTACCGACGCTGGAAGGCAAGGGCCCGTTCACCGTTTTCGCCCCCACCAACGCCGCCTTCGATAAGCTGCCCAAAGCGGCCGTAGCCGCCCTGCAAACCCCCGCCGAAGCTGCCAAACTCAAAGGGGTACTGACCTACCACGTTATCGCCGGCCGCCTGCTGGCCGCCGACCTCAAAGACGGTCAAGAACTGACCACCGTGAATGGCGAGAAGCTGCACGTAATGGTAAAAGATGGTAAAGTAATGGTTGGCAACGGCAAAGACGCCCCCGCCACTGTGCAAATAGCCGATGTAGTTTCGAGCAATGGGGTTACCCACGTTATTGATACCGTGGTACTGCCGCTGGCGAAGTAGAAATGAAGAAGTAGCAAGTAACAATTCCTCTTTAAAAAGAGCGCTGGCTTCATCGGCCAGCGCTCTTTTTATGACATGCCCGCGTCGTCCGAGACGCGCTGGGCGAAGCTGGCCCAGTCCACGTTGGGCTCGTTCAGGGCCACGGTGGCAGTGAGGCGGTCGCGGATGATGTTGGCGAAGGGCATGGGTACCGCGTTTTTGTAAGCCTCCTGCACTACCAGGTTCATGTCTTTGCGGATGATGGCGGGCGGTGCGCCCACCGGCTGGTAGTGCTGCTCGGCAATGAGCTTGCCGTAGCCCTTGTAAATAGGGTTGTTGAAGAGTGTGTTGGTCAGCATCTCGTAAAAATCTATGCGGTCCAAGCCGCACTTTTCGGCCAGCGTCAGCGCTTCAGCCAAGCCCTCAATCACAGTACCGAGTAGGAAATTACCGCAGAGCTTGGCCACGCTGGCCGCGCCGGGGTCATCGCCAAAATCGTGGGTGCCCTGGCCGATGGCCGCTTGCGCAGCTTTAAGCTTTTCGCGCGCCGCAACTGGCCCCGACGAACCTACCCAGAGCTTACCCGCCACTGCCACATCAGGCTTACCAAACACGGGCGAGGCTACCAGTGTCGAGCCGTAGGCCGCGTGCGCGGCGGCTAGGCGGCGGTTGGTATCCGGGGCTACGGTGCTGCACGAGGCATGAACCGCGCCGGGGGGTAGAGCGCTCAAAATACCCTCGGGTCCAGTCGTGATTTCCTCCAGCGCGTGGTCGTCGGTCACCATTGTAAACACGATGCTGGCCTCGCGCACGGCCTCGGCGGGGGTAGGGGCCACCGTCGCGCCTTGTCGGTGTAAGGGCTCGGCTTTATCGGCGCTGCGGTTATATACGGTGAGCGGAAAGCCGGCCCGGAGCAGGTTGGCGGCCATTGCGGCCCCCATGCTGCCCAGACCCAGGAAAGCAATTTTATCAGCCATAAAAAGTAGAAAATACGCTACGGGCCGGGTGTACGCAGAAAGTAGGGGGTAGGGCCGGGCGCAGCATGAAACGAGTAGCGCTGCTAGTGCCGGTTATCCTCGTCGGCCAGCATACTCAGGTAGCTTTCGTAGCGCGGCACGGCTAGCCGGCCCTGGTCTGCAGCCACGATGACGGCGCAGCCGGGCTCGTGCACGTGGCGGCAGTTGTGGTAGCGGCACTGGCCCAGCAGTGCCCGCATCTCGGGAAAGTAGCCGGCCAACTCAGCGGCGGGCACATCCACGAGGCCTAGCTCCTTGATGCCGGGCGTGTCGATAAGGTAGGTGCCGGGCACCACTTCCAGCATTTCGGCGAAAGTGGTGGTGTGCTTGCCCTTGTCGGAAAAAGCGCTGATTTCGGCCGTTTTCAAATCCAGGTCTGGCACCAGGGCGTTAATAAGCGTGCTTTTTCCTACCCCCGAGTGGCCCGAAAGCAGCGAGACTTTATTGGGCAGCATCGCCGCTACCTCCGCGATATTCTCCCCCGTTTCGGCCGCGCACAGCACGCTGGGGTAGCCCACGCTCGCGTACATGCCGGCAATTTGTCGCTGGTAGTCCAGCGTATCGGTATCGTACAGGTCGGCTTTATTGAAGATAAGCTGCGCCGGTAGGTGGTACGCCTCGGCCGTGACCAGAAACCGGTCGATAAACCCAAACGAGGTAGCCGGCGATACCAGCGTTACCACCAGCAGCGCCTGGTCGAGGTTGGCGGCCACGATGTGGGCGTGCTCACTCTTATGCACCGAGCGCCGGATGATGTAGTTGCGGCGCGGCGCAATGGTATGAATCACGCCCGCACCTTCCGCCTGTTCTGGTAAATCGAAGCTTACCCCGTCGCCCACGGCCAGCGGGTTGCTCACCTTCAGGCCTTGGTTCTTGAACTTGCCCCGCAGCCGGCAGCGGTGCAACTGACCCGTGGTAGCATCCCGCACCACGTACCACGAGCCGGTAGATTTTATGACAATTCCATCCATTTTTTCAGGTATCAATCAGCAGTTATTAATTACCAAACCTGGCTGGTCCTTTTCACCGCCTTCACAGTTCACTACCGCCCGCTTTAGTAGGTGATAATTGCTGCTTAATACCTGATAACTGAGAGAGGATTCTCGCCGTCGCGCCCGCGTGCTGGTGCACGTAGTCGAGGCTGATGTCCTGGACTTTAAGCCGGGCTTCCTCATTATAAAATAATCGGTCAAAAGCCGTTTCCAGCTGCGCGGCCGACCGCACCGGGAAGGCGCAGCCCAGCGCCACCAGCGCCACCGCTTCCTGAAACCGCTCGTAGCGCGGCCCGAAAAATACCGGTAGCCCGAAGGCCGCCGCTTCCAATGTATTGTGCAGCCCCGCCCCAAACGCGCCGCCCACGTAGGCAAACCGCCCGAAGCGGTAGAGCTGACTGAGCAGCCCCACGTTATCGATGAGCAGCAAGCGGGCCTCGGCCACCGTGGCGGGGGTAGCGCGCGAGTAGCGCACCGTGAGGCCGGGAAGGGCGGCCTCCACTTCGCGCAAGTGGGCCTCGCTCACCTCATGCGGGGCCACGATGAAGCGCATCGTGCGGGCGTGCTTGCGCAGTAGCGGCGCCAGCGTAGGCAGGTCTTCGGGCCAGATGCTGCCGGCAATCAGCGTCGGCGCGCCATCGGCCACGAAGGCTTCGGCCAGGGGCAGGGGCCGAGCCGGGGCCAGGGCGGTGGCCGCTACGGTATCAAAGCGGGTGTCGCCAGCCACGCTCACCCGCGTCAGTCCCAACCCGCGCAATAGCTCGGCCGAGGCTTCATTTTGGGTGAAAATATGGCTGAGCTGCGCCAATATTTGACGAAAGAAACCGCCCCAGGGCCGGAAGAAAACTTGCGTCGGCCGAAAAATTGCTGCCACTACCACCGCCGGAATTCTTTGCTGCCGCAGCTCGCGCAGGTAGTAGTACCAGAATTCGTACTTCACGAAAATAGCCAGTCGGGGCCGCACTACCGCCACGAAGCGCCGGGCATTGGTCGCCGTATCGAGAGGTAGGTAAAATACGTAGTCGGCCCCCGGCCAATTCTTGCGCACCTCGTAGCCCGAGGGCGAAAAGAACGTGAGCACGATTTTATGGTCGGGATACTGCCGCCGCAGCCCCTCGATGAGCGGTCGGCCCTGCTCAAACTCGCCCAGCGACGCGCAGTGCACCCATAGGCGGGGGGTAGGGTCGTTGGCTAGCGCCTGTTCCACGCGGGCCAGCAGCCCGTGGCGGCCCGCTACCCAGGCGGCAGCCTTCGGCACGAAGGGAGCCAGCAGGCGCAGCAGTAGCGCGTACAAAAAAAGACCTACGGAATATAAAATGCGCAAAAAAAGGCCGCGCCCGGTATAGCGTAAGCCCGGCGTGGCCTCAAATTTACAACTTTCGCGGTCGCGAAGAATTTCTGGTAAAGCCGCTTGTTATTGCGAACAAAGCGCAGCAATCTTTCCTCCCACCAGGGTAGCAAATCCAACGATGCGAACGACAAGGAAAGATTGCTGCGCTTTGCTCGCAATGACAGATGCCTATAGCTACGAATCTGCCTCCCAGTTGGCGGGGCAGGTTTCGCCGTGCTCCTCAAAGTGGCGTAGGGCATCCACCATGCGCAGGGAGTCGGAGATACGGCGGCCCAAGGGCCGGTCATTCACGAGCTGATGGCGCACGATGCCGTCGCGGTCAATCAAAAACAGCGCCCGGTACGCCTGCGGATGGCCCACGAAGACCATCTCGCCGGTTTCGCTATAGTCGAAGTGGCCAGCCAGCACGTCGTAGTTGGCCGCAATGGTTTTGGCGTTATCGGCCACCAGCGGGTAGGTTACGCCCTCAACACCACCTGCGCTGATGGGCGTGCGCAGCCACGCCTGGTGTACCTGGCGCGAGTCGGTGCTACACCCAATTACGGCCACACCCCGGCGCTCAAACTCGGGCAGCAAATCTTGAAATGCTAGCAGCTCGGTAGGGCAGAGGCTCGAAAAATCGGCGGGATAGAAAAAGAGCAGCACGTAGCGCTTACCCAGGTAGCGGTCGAGCGAAAAATCTTCCTCCACCTGCTGGCCAATAACGGCCGGAGCCTTGAAAGCAGGCGCGCGCTTACCAACGAGAACGGACATTTTTTAGTGATGAATGAGTAGTGATGAATGAGTAGCGCCGTCAGCTTCCGCGGCTTCCGCGCAAATCTTCCGCGTCTTCCGCGGTAAATGATGTTAGCACCTACTACTCCAAAAGCGCCGCCGTAGTTATTCGCGCACTAAAAACTGAAATGTGCTGCGCGTGCGCTGCTCCACTAATAATTTGCGCCCGGTCGTGAGCCGCGCAATGCTACCCTCATCATAATTCTTAATCGTGAACAGCGTGAGCCCACTATTATACTGCACTCGAAACTGCCCCCGCAACGCGTCCAGCAGCCGTTGTAGCCGCATTTCATCAAAGTCCACGACCACCGAAAAGCTGATGGCCGAATTTTGCATCACGTTAATTTTGAGCCGCGCCAGCGCCAGCGCCCCGAAAATAACTTCCAGGTTTTCCTCCGAAATAAAGGCAAAATCCTTGCTCTCAAAAGAAACCAGGCATTGCCCCGCTTTGCGGATAAACGCCGGTACCAGCGGCGCGTGCTGGCAGTCGTGGATGAGCGTGCCCGGCGCGGCCGGGTCCAGAAACGAGCGCACCCGCAGCGGAATGCCGCGCTCGGCCAGCGGCTTCAGCGTTTTGGGGTGAATGACGCTGGCCCCGTAAAACGCCATCTCAATCGTTTCCTGGTAGCTAATTTCGGGGTAGAGCACCGTGTCGGCAAACAGCTTGGGGTCGGCGTTGAGCAGGCCCGGCACGTCCTTCCAGATGGTCACCGACTCGGCCCGCAGGCAGTAGGCGAAGATGGCCGCCGAGTAGTCGGAGCCCTCGCGGCCGAGGGTGGTGGTAGCGCCTGAGGCAGTGGAGCCGACGAAGCCCTGCGTGACGACTGGACCCTTGGCTAAAAGGGGAGGTAGGGCCTGCGTAATTGCTTGCTCAGTAACTGGCCAGCTCACCCGGCCTTCCCGCCAATTTTCATCAGTACGAATTAATAAACGACAATCTATCCAGCGCGTTTGTTGAGCATCATTCAAGACATGTGCTACCATCTCTGAAGCGAGTAACTCGCCAAAGCTCACTACTTGGTCGTATTGCTCGTCGTAATCGCGGTTAACATTGACAGCAGCCAACTGCTCACTTAACTCAAAAAAAGTCTCAATTAGCATCACGTTAATATCAGATGCTAGGTGCGGGCTGGCATTAATAATTAACTCCTGGGCGGTATTATGGTGAAATGATTCCAGTACCTCTAACGGCGCAGTATAATCCTTCCCAGCATACGCCAGCCCGAAAATCTCCTCCAGCGCATTCGTCGTTTTGCCCATTGCCGAAACCACGATGAGCAGCGGCCCTACCCCCCCGTATTCCTTTACAATGCGGCAGAGATTCAAAATCGCCGCCGCGTCCTTCACCGAGGCCCCGCCAAATTTGTAGACCTGCAAGCCAGCCAATTCCTTTTCCATAGGCCCCAAAACTAGGGGGTAGGGCGCGTTTGGGCGGCGCGGCCCGGTAATGGTAGCTTTGCGCTAGCGCCACTTACGCCCCTCAGCTACGCCTTATGGACCACAACAAACTCGCCCTGCCCGTCGGCACGACGCTC
The DNA here is from genome assembly GCF_020012125.1 of Hymenobacter psoromatis. Lineage (NCBI taxonomy): Bacteria > Pseudomonadati > Bacteroidota > Cytophagia > Cytophagales > Hymenobacteraceae > Hymenobacter > Hymenobacter psoromatis. The sequence continues at coordinate 2,158,580 of NZ_JAIFAG010000001.1, read as the reverse complement.
GACCGCTTCATCATGCGCAAGCAGGAAGATTTTCCCTACGCCACCGGGGAGCTGTCGCAGCTGCTGCGCGATATCGCGCTGGCTGCCAAGATTGTAAACCGCGAAATCAACCGCTCGGGCCTCATCGATATTGCCGGGGCCTACGGCAACCGCAACGTGCAGGGCGAGGACCAGCAGAAGCTCGACGTGATTGCCAATATCCGCTTTATCCGGGCGCTGCGCAACGGCGGCGAGGTCTGCACCATCATCTCGGAAGAGGACGAGGATATTATCCAGACCGGCAATAACCAGGGCAAGTACGTCGTAGCCATTGACCCGCTCGACGGCTCCAGCAACATTGATGTCAACGTCAGCATCGGCACCATTTTCAGCATCTACCGGCGCATCTCGCCCACCGGGCGCGAGGGTAGCAGCGCCGACTGCCTCCAGCCCGGCACTCACCAAGTGGCGGCTGGCTACATCATCTACGGCTCCAGCACTATGCTCGTATACACCACCGGCAACGGGGTCAACGGCTTCACCTACGAGCCTAGCTTAGGCGAGTTTTTTCTCTCGCACCCAGACATCCAGACGCCCGCGACCGGCACCGTCTACTCCATTAACGAAGGCTCGTCCGACTCGTTTTCGCCGGGCGTGGCGGCCTTCGTGCGCTACTGCAAGGACCAGCAGTTTTCGGCCCGCTACATCGGCTCGCTGGTCGCCGATTTTCACCGCAATCTGCTCAAAGGCGGCATCTATCTCTACCCCGCTACTGCCAAAAACCCCGAGGGTAAGCTGCGCCTGATGTACGAGTGCAACCCGCTGGCCTTCATTGTGGAGCAGGCCGGCGGCCGCAGCTCCAACGGCCAGCTGCGCACCCTCGAAATCGAGCCTAAAGCCTGCCACGAGCGCTGCCCCGTCTTCATCGGCAGTAAAGACCTGGTAGCGCAGGCCGAAGCCCTGTTGGCTCAGGAAAATGCCGGGTAAGCTTTAGCTTGCCGCCACAAAAAGAGGCCGTTTCTGCAAACAGGAACGGCCTCTTTTATCTCGGATGAAAACGCTTACTTCGTCACTTCCGGGTTGCCGGAGGGGGTAGGGGCCTCATCAATTTCGCCAATCACGCCGCCCGTGCTCAGCGGCTCGTCGGTAGTAGGCTCGGCTTCGGCCGCCGCCGCGTAGGGCACGTGCTGGCTCACGATGCCGTACCAGCTCACCAGTTTCTTAATATCCGAGGTATACACCCGCTGGCGGTCGTACTCGGGCATCACCTCGGCTAGAAAGCCGCTCAGCTCCGTTTCCGGCGACTTGGCCGAAACCGGCAGGGTAGCCTCGTAGTGCTGATGAATACGGTCAAAAACGTCGCTCAATGATACTGTTTCGTCCGAGTCCTGGGCGTAGATGCCGATTTCACTCAGCAGCGATACCTTATTGCTGGCCGGGGCCAGCGAGCGCGTCGCCTTTGCATCCAGGCTTTCCACTAATACACCGTGGCGCGCCGGGCGCACCAAGCGGTAGAGGCCAGGCTGGCCGCTGATGGCCGCCAGTTCTTTCAAATCGTAGGGCATTCTTTTTACAATGAACAGTTAATAATGAACAGGGAGCAATGGGTAGTAAAACAATTTTTGTTGTTCACTACCCATTGCTCCCTCGTTTTAATTTCCCACCGTGTTCGTGCCAGTTACGCCCAGCTTGAAATCGATGGGTAGGCTGGTCAGGACGGGATATTCGGGCTTCTTGAATTTGAGCAGGCGCACCACGCGGGCTGCCTCTTCTCCGGTGCCGCCACCTACTTGCTTCACGATGCGCAGGCCCTGAATAGTGCCCTCGGGATTCAGCGTGAAGCTGATGATGCAGCGGCCCTGCATCCGGTTGTGCTTGGCCGTTAACGGGTACTTCAGCTCCTTGGCAATAAAGGCGTACATGGCCTCCTGCCCACCCTCATAATAGGCGGCCACTGGAATCTCGGCGCTCACGTGGTTGAGGCCCGCGCCCTGCTCGGTCGGGGGCTGGTCCTTGGGCATGGGGGCCGTGTTGGGCTTGGCCGTTTGGGCGTGGGCCGCCGGCAGCAGGCAGCACAGGGCCAGGCCGGTCAACAGATTTTTTTTCATCATATCAAAAAAGGGACTAACAACGCCGGCCGGCGCGGGGGCAATTGGTGGGCCAAAAGTACTCAAGCGCCTGCCGCTTCGGCGGCTGCCTGCCGGTTCACTTCCGCGATAAAGTCCAGTACTTCGTCGCGGCCCAGCCCGGTTTCGGCCGAGGTTACGAAGTAGCGGGGCAGCTCATCCCAGGTTTCACTCATCTTAGCCAGGTAGTTGGTTAGCAAGGTTTTAGTTTGGGTACTCGACTGCTTATCAGTCTTCGTAAACAGCATCACGAACGGAATGCCGTCCTCCCCCAACTTTTCCATAAAAGCTAGGTCCGCAGATTGGGGCTCGTGGCGCGAATCGAGCAGCACGCATACGCAGGTCAGGTTTTCGCGGCGCATGAGGTAGGCGTTTATCATCTTGCCCCAATCGGCACGCGCGCTTTTGCTCACCTTAGCGTAGCCGTAGCCCGGCAGGTCTACCAAATACCACTCGTCGTTAATATTGAAATGATTGATAACCTGCGTTTTGCCAGGAGTGCTCGATGTTTTGGCCAGGCCATTGCGGCCCGTGAGCATATTTATCAGCGACGACTTGCCCACGTTGGAGCGCCCAATAAAGGCGTATTCGGGCCGGTCGGGGGCTGGGCAGGCAGCTACCTGCGTATTGCTGGTCAAAAAACTTGCTTCGCGGATGAGCATAAATGGGTTACCTAGCAGGCAGTATGGGTACAAAGATGGGGCAGATTGCGCGTGCCACCCGTTTTGGGGCGGCCCGGCCAGCACTAAACCCTTGTCTTTCAAAACCTGCCACTATATTTGTGCGGTTTGCTACCCGTTCCTTTGTTTTATAATAAAACTACTCCAGACAGCAGCCAGCCGGTTTTAGTGCCATTCGATGTTCTATAGACCCCGGCCTGGCAGGTATATTTGCTGTGATAAGCCGCTTCGCGGTAGTGTTTTTCTCCGCAAGCTGCTGGCCGACCGGGCCAACCCTATCGCTGAATTTTAGTATAAGTCGCCAATAATGAGCGGCTCCGCGCCCCTAGGCTAATCTATACTGCGTATTAGTTTCCGCCCTCCTTTTAAAATTCTCCAAACACCCTTTTTTCAATGGACAACGTATCCAAAAGGCTGCTGAAAGCTTCCTGCGCGCTGGCCCTGACCGTCGCCGTAGCTACCTCGGCCCAGGCTCAGAGCACGCGCAAGGACCTGCAAACCGGCAACAAGATGTTTAATCAGGAAAACTACCGGGCTTCCATCCCCTTCTACGAGCGGGTGTTAGCTAAGGACCCTAATAACGCCACCGCGTTGTTTCGGGCTGGGGTAGCATATCTGTCCTTTGACAAGGAAAAAGCTAGCGACTACATCTATAAGGCGCAGAAGCTGAAGCCTAAAGTTTCGCGGGATATTGAGTACTGGCTGGGTCGCGTAGACCACCTGAACTATAATTTTGACGAGGCTATCACGCACTACCAGGCGTATAACGCGACCCTGAAAAAGCGTAACGATACTCGCCGTGAGGAAGTAGCGCAGCTGATTCAGCACAGCAAAAACGCGAAAATTCTCTTCAACTCGCCCAAGGATATCTTCGTCAAGAACCTAGGCCCGACGGTAAATACGCAGTATTCGGAACACAGTCCGGTTATTTCATCGGATGATAAGACGCTGATTTTCACGACTCGCGCTAATCCAACCGATATTCCGGGCCTCGATTCTAAGAGCCGGGGCAAAACAGCGGCCGATGGGGAGTACTACGAGGGTATCGTCGAAACCCATCGCATCGATGCCGACAACTGGGAAAAGCCCCGCTCGCTGTCGGCAGCGCTCAACAGCAAGGGTCACGACGCCTCGGACCAGCTGTTTGACAACGATACTAAGCTGCTCATGTACCGCAGCGATGAGGACGGCGACATATTCGTGGCTTCAAAGCAAGCTAATGGCGAGTGGGGCTCGCCCACTAAGCTCAACAGCAACATTAACTCCAAAGCTTACGAGGGAGACGCTTATATCACTCCAGATGGCCTGACACTCTACTTCTCGACCGCCCGGTATTCGGAAGATGGTAACCTGGACCTTTATTACAGCACCCGCACTGCTGGGGGCGACTGGGGACCGGCAAAATCACTGGGTAGCGTCATCAATACCAAGTATGACGAAGATAGTCCCTTCATCAGCCGCGACGGTAAGACGCTGTTTTTCAGCTCGCGCGGTCACAACACGATGGGCGACTACGACATTTTCCAGTCGAAATACGATAGCATCGGCCACAAGTGGGGCCGGCCCGAAAACATGGGCTACCCCATCAACACGCCCGATGCTGACTCGTATTATCGCCTTGCCCCCGATGGCACCTATGCCTACCTCAGCTCATATCGCATCGGCGGCTACGGTGAGAAAGACCTTTATACCATCAGTTACATCAAGAACATTATCGTGAAAGGCACGGTGTTCTCGAAGCGCGATAGCACCCAGGCTATTCCGGGTGTAGAATTGGTATTTAACGGCACGCAGGCTGATAAAACAGCCATCAGTTTTCGCGACGTGACCAAGGAAGATGGTACCTACCAGGTGAAAGTGCTCTCAGCCCGTACGTATCAGGTAGCCGTGAACAAAGACGGTAAGAATATTGAAACCCAGGAATTTGCGGTGCCGATTTCGCTGAATGACTCGACGAGTATTACCAAAAATTTCTACGTCGATTACATCGATACAACGGCCCTGGCCAGTTCGCGCTTCGCTAAAATTTACTTCGACACCGACAAGTACAAGCTACGGCCGGAGTCTATCGTAGCGCTCAAAAACACGGCGGCTATTTTGAAGGCCAACGCTGGGATAAACATCTCGATTGAGGGTAACTGCGACTCGCGCAATACTGACGAGTACAACATGGTGCTCGGCCAAAACCGCGCCGACGCGGCCAAGAACTACCTCGTGAAACAGGGCGTAGCCAGCGCCCGCCTCACCACAGTAAGCTACGGTGAGCGCCGCCCTGCTGCCCCCAATGACTCGCCCGAGAACATGCAGCTTAACCGCCGCGATGAGTTCCGGGTGGTGTTGAAGGAAGGCGAAAAGATGCCTGTTATCACGGAAACGGTGACCGAAACCATCGTGGAAACGGTGCCTGTTACCCCCGGCCCGCCGCTACCCGGCAAGAGCAAAGTGCGCATGGCCGATGGTACGAAGGTGAAAACTAAAGTGGACGAGAACAGCGACAAAGTGAAGGTGAAAACTAAGGACGCGGCTGGCGCGAAGTCAAAAACGGTTTCCAAGGACGGCGAGATTGACTCGAAAGCCAAGGATGCTGACGGCCAGAAAGCCAAAATGAAAATTAAGCCCGAGTAGCACGGGTGACTTTTTCAAAAAAAGCGAACGGCCGGACGAACAGTCCGGCCGTTTTTTTGTCCTGCTAGCTGGCGGGAGCGTTTAGCTAAACGCTCCTCACGCAATTTTCGCGGCGCGCTGCCGTTCTTTGCACTCCCCCTATGGCCGTAGTACCCTACAAAGAAGACGCCGCTGACAAGAAATCGCAGGTGGCCCGCATGTTTGACAACATTGCCGGCAAATATGATTTCCTGAACCACTTTCTGAGCGCGGGCACGGATATCTACTGGCGCCGCCAGGCCGTGAATAAATTGAAAGAGTTACGGCCAGCCCGCATCCTGGATATCGCCACTGGCACGGCCGACTTCGCCATTGAAACGCTGCGTGCCGCCGCACCCGATGCCCAGGTAACGGGTGTGGACATTTCGGCTGGCATGCTGGAAGTGGGCCGCCAGAAGCTAGCCGCCAAAAAGCTCGGCCATCGCATCCGGCTGGAACTGGCCGATTCAGAAGACCTACCGTTTGCGGACGATTCTTTCGATGCCGTTACGGCTTCGTTCGGGGTGCGCAACTTTGCGCACTTGGAGCGTGGGCTATCCGAGATGCGCCGCGTGCTACGGCCGGGTGGCAAGCTCGTAATTCTGGAATTCAGCAAGCCCACGGCGTTTCCGCTCAAGCAAGCTTACAATTTTTACTTTAGCCGGGTGCTGCCGGTCTTTGGCAAAGTTATTTCCAAAGACCAGAGCGCGTACACCTACCTGCCCGCGTCGGTGCAGGCTTTCCCCGACGGTGCCGAGTTCGTGGCCATTCTGGGTCGCGTCGGCTTTATCAATCCTGCATGGCAACCCCTTACGTTTGGTATCAGCTCCATTTACACGGCCCAAAAGTGAGGGCGTCCGGCCGGTGGGGGGGGGTAGGGCTACTACTGGTACTGCTGCTGGTGGCGGGCCCGGCGCTGGCCCAGCGCAAGCGTAGCGACGACATTGACCGCGGCCATAAAGGCAAAATCAGGGGTATTACGGTGGATAACCTGCCTAACTACAACGACCGGTTTTTTCGGCCTGGCATTTATATCGCGCCCAACTTCTCGCGGTTTTTCATCGAGCAGTCGAATGCCTATTTCACGGCTGCCCAGCAGGGCCGGGGCGTATCGGCCAATTCCATTATCAGCCCGGGTTTCGGAGTTGGGTTTATCGGTGACATTAGGCTAGGTAATCCTGGTACGCCCTTTCACCTGCGTTTCACCCCTGGGCTCACCTTCCTGACCCGCCGGGTTGAGTTTAAGAGCGTCGGCGCGGGCCAGCCCGACACCATTCGCACGCAGGAGGTAGGTACCACGCAGCTGGAGTTGCCGCTGCTGCTCAAGTACCAGTCGAACCGCCGCCGCAACACGCGCTTTTATATGATTGGCGGCCTGAAATCCAGCACGGCCGTAACGCAGCGCCAGAATACGCCGGCCATCAACCAACTCAACGTAGTGCGCAACGACCTGCTGCTGGAATACGGGGTAGGGCTCGACTTATTTTATCCGTACTTCAAATTCGGGCCCGAGCTACGTTTCTCGCACGGCCTGCGCAATGTGCTGGACCCGCGCAACAATCAGTACAGCAATAGCCTGCAAAGCCTGCGCACGAACACGGTAACGCTGTACTTGAATATTGAATAGAAAATTTTAGTTGTTAGCTGATAGCTATCGGCTGACAGCTTCTTGTTGAATGACGCTACTAGTTACTGGCCAATAGCTTAAATCCATATGAAAACTGCATTTGTTACGGGCGCTTCGTCGGGTATTGGTCGCGCTACGGCCGTGGCTTTGGCCAAAGCTGGCTTTCAACTAGTTATTACTGGCCGGCGCGGCGAGCGGCTGGCTGAGTTGGCACAAGAGGTAGCGCCTACCCCGGTGCACCAGCTGACCTTTGATGTGCGCGACCGGGCTGCCGTGGAGGCTGCCGTGGCCGGGTTGCCAGCCGAGTTTGCCCACGTAGACGTGCTCATCAACAACGCCGGTAATGCCCACGGGCTGGCCTCGATTCAGGACGGCGACCCGGCCGACTGGGATGCCATGCTCGATGGTAACGTGAAGGGCCTGCTCTACGTGAGCCGCGCCGTGTTGCCGCGCATGGGCGAGGGTGGATTCATTGTCAATATTGGCTCCATTGCTGGCCACGAGGCTTACGCCAACGGCAATGTGTACTGCGCTTCTAAGGCTGCTGTGGCTATGCTCACGCGCACTATGCGGCTCGACTTGCTGCCCCGTGGCATCCGGGTAGCCGAGGTAGCCCCCGGCATGGTTGAAACCGAGTTTTCGGAAGTCCGCTTCAAGGGTGATGAAGACCGGGCCGCCAGCGTCTACAAAGGCTTGCAGCCCCTGCAAGCCGCTGATATCGCCGACCTGATTCAGTTTATAGTCACGCGCCCGCCGCACGTGCAGATTGCCGAGGTCATCATATTCCCGGCCGCCCAAGCGGCTGCCACCACCGTAAAGCGGACTCAGTAAGCGCGCTCACGGCTCCGTAGAGGGGGTAGGGCCTGTGTGCAGCTGGCGCAGTAAGTCGGCGTGCAGTGTGTGCCCGCCCACAAATGAGTGCCGGCTGACCCGCGCGCCGTGCGCTTGCAGTACCGCCGCCTGCGCGCCTGCCACCGCGGCGCTCACGTACTCGTCCTGCTCGCCGCTCACCAGCGCTACGGGTAGGCCAGCTAGCAATTGCCGGGCATTATCTGCTTCAATATCAGCTGGAAAGTCGCCGGCCCACAAAATAAGTCGCTCCGGCCGCCAGCGGTTCACCGCCCGCGCCAGCCAGCGGCTCGCCGTGGCCGTGCCCTGCGAAAAGCCCAGTACCGTTAGCCGAACAGCAGCCGGGGCCACTGCCAGCAGGTGGCCGAGCAGCGCGTCCAGGTAAGCGGCCTGGTCTTCGATTTCAGCCAGGCGGTCGGCCCGGGTCATCCACGAGGCTCCCACGCGCCCGCCGGTGCCGGAGAGGTAGAAGCGCGAAAGCGCTTCCGGGGCCACGATAACCGTACCGGCCGGGTCGGCGGTGTGCAGCGCCGCGAAGTGCCGAATAAAATATTCGGCCAGCTGCCCATAGCCGTGCAGCACCAGCCACAGCTGGGTAGTGGTGGGCGATAGCTCACCCAGCTGCTGGTAGCGCGCCGTGCGGCTAACGGTAAAATGCTGCTCCAAAACTACTTAACCACGACTACCGAAAATGGCGCTTCCTACCCGAATGAGTGTGCTACCCTCGGCCAGCGCCCAGGGGTAGTCGGCGCTCATCCCCATCGAAATTTCCCGAAACTCCTTATCTTGGGCAAAATAAGTTGTCTTTAAATGCTCAAAATACTGGCGCAGCTGTTGAAATTCACCGCGCACCAGTGTCTCATCCGGCGAGTTGGTGGCGATGCCCATCACGCCGGTCAGGCGCACATGACGCAGCGCTTGGTAGGCAGTTGATTGCAAAATTTCCTCCGCTTCGGGCAGCGAGAGTCCGGTTTTGGTTTCCTCCTGCGCAATGTGAAATTGCAGCAGGCCCCGAATAACCCGGTTGTGGCGGGCAGCCTGCCGGTCCAGTTCTTGCAGCAGGCGCAGGCTATCCACGCTTTCCACGGTGTGCACGAAGGGCGCGAGGTACTTCACCTTATTGGTTTGCAGCTGGCCAATCTGGTGCCACTCCACGTCGGCGGGCAGCTCGGGCTGTTTGGCGGCCATTTCCTGCACCCGGTTTTCGCCAAAAACGCGCGCCCCGGCCGCGTAAGCCTCGCGCAGCTTTTCCACAGGGTGGGTTTTAGTGACGACGACTAAGCGGGCAGTGGTGCCGGCTAGCTTTTGCTCGAAAGCGGCGATATTTTCAGCGATAGACATTTATTTACTATTTAATCTTCTAGTACATTACTCATAAACGTGCTTTTTGAGGCCAGCCAGAGCAGCCAGAACAAGATGCCCCAGCCTAGGTAAGGTCGGTAAAAATCCTGTACGCTACGGTAGCGCTGAGTGCGAATATCAGACTTTTCGAGCCGGTCAATCTCCCCAAATACCTGCTTGAGCGCGGCGTTGTCGGCGGCCCGAAAAAAGCGGCCATCGGCGGCCTGGGCCAGCTGGCGCATGGTCGTTTCGTCGAGGCGGGTTTGCACGTAGCGCGGCTTGCCGGTGAGCGAGTCGCGGCCGTAGGGCACGAAGCCATCTTCTCCTAAGCCAATGGTATAGAGTCGAATACCGTAAGCGTGGGCCAGCTGTGCAGCCAGCAGGGGGTCGAGGCTGCCCGCGTTGCTCTCGCCATCGGAGAGCAGCACGCACACCCTGGATTTGGCCCGCGACTCGCGCAGGCGGTTAATGGCCACGCCCAGTGCCGTGCCAATGGCCGTGCCGTCGTCGGCAATCAGGCCGGGGCGCAGGCTGGCCAGATTAGTAAGTAATAGGTCGTAGTCCGTGGTGAGCGGCACCAGCGAATAAGCCTGCCCGGCAAAGGCTACCAGGCCCAGGCGGTCGCCAGCCCGGCTGCGCACGAAGCTGGCTGCCAGGCGCTTGGCTGCCGCCAGACGGGTAGGCTTCAAGTCCTCAATTTCCATGCTGCCCGATACGTCGAGCGCCAGGATGATATCAATGCCGCGACCGGTTTGGGTCAGGTGCTCGCTGGGGCGCTGGGGGCGGGCGGCAGCCAGCACCAGCAGTGCCAGGCTCAGGCTTAGCACCAGGGTAGGCACGAAGCGTAGGCCCGCCCGCCAGTCGGGCCGCAGGCCGCCCGACCCGAAGGCTACCACTACCTGCCGCCGCCGCCGGGCCAGCAGCCCGCGTAGCAGCGGCAGCAGCAGCACCAGCGCCAGCAGCAGCAGTAGGTGCGGGTGCTGCCACTCGTAGCCAGCCAGGGTGGCATAGGAAAATAAATTCATGCGGCGCAGAATAGAAATTAAAAATGATAAATTAATACTTGAGGGTGGTTAGGCAATGACAAGCAATTTTGCATGAGCCCCCGTTTAATTTCTCATTTTTACTACTCTCTTGAGGCCGCAAATTACGCTGTCTACCCAAGTCTGGCCGCCGGCCCGGTACCTTTGCCCCAACTCATGGCCCCCGCGGCCGGCCCTATGATTCGCACCGTAATCTTCGACATGGATGGTGTCATTATCGACACCGAGCCTATTCATCACCAAGCGTTTCTCACGCACTTCGCCGAGTTGGGCATTGACGTTCCTAAGGCCGAATATGATTCCTTCCTGGGCTCGTCTACGCGCAACGTATTTCAGCAGCTTAAGCGCGAATATGGCCTAGCGGCCGACGTAGAAAGCCTGCTGCTGCGCAAGCGGGCGTTGTTTAATGAGATTTTTGACCACGACCCCAACCTGGATTTGCTACCCGGCGTGCGCGTCCTCCTCGAAGATTTGCGCGCCCACGCTGTGCAGCTGGTGCTGGCTTCCTCGGCCTCCAAGGCCACGATTGCGCGGGTCTTCAGCCGCTTTGAGTTGGCTCCATACTTTGCGCACGTGGTGAGCGGCGAAGACTTCGTGCAATCCAAGCCCAACCCGGCCATTTTCCTGCACGCGGCAGCGCTGGCCGAAACGCCCGTCACGCAGTGCATCGTTATCGAAGACTCGGCCAACGGCGTGGCCGCCGCCAAAGCGGCCGGCATCTACTGCGTGGGCTACGCCAGTCCGCACTCGCCAGGTCAGGATTTGCGCTTGGCCGACCGCGTAATTCAGGATTTCTCGGAGCTAACGGCGGCTGGCATTCAGGCAATCAAGGGGGGTAGGGGTCGCTAGTCGAAGCGCCCTAGCTCGGTGCTGGCAAACAACCACTCGGGCGTGGCGAATTCCCTTGCGGCTGGGTTTGGCACGGCAAACCACGCGCCCAGCGTCGGCTGGTCTACATTGCGCAGCAGATGAATGCTTTGGGCCGGCATATAACTCTGAACCAGCAGCAGGTAGCGCTGGCCGGTGCGCGGGTTGGTGGCCACGTCGGCTACCAGCACGGCGTGGCCGGGGTAGCCGCCGTGCACCAGCACATCGCCGGGCTGCACCTCGGCCAGTGGCACCGGCTGCACCTCGCGGCTCAGCGACAGCGTACCCGCGTAGCCGAACACCGGCAGCAGGTAGCGCATCAGCGCCGCGTGGGTAGGGGGCTCGGCCGGCTTGGGGGCGGGCAGCACCTGCTCGCCCTTCACCCGAAATGTGCGTCCGGCCACGAAATCCGAAAACCAGGCATCGTAGCCGGTCGTCAGGTGAAAGTGAATTTTAGCAGGATGAACGCTGAATAAATACTCGGCCCGCAGGCGCATCACGGCATCGGCGCACTGCTGCAAGTCCTTGGTGCCGGGGTCAATATCCACCACGGCGGCCACTACGGCCTGGTTGGTTTTCAATTGCCCGTTGTATAGCCTCGCTGGGGTGCCCGCAGCCCGTAGGGGTAGCCCGCGCAGCCACTCGCCCCACGAGCCCGGTGCCAGGGCTACGCGCCGGCTGCCCGGCGGCGGGGCCACACGCTGCGCCAGCCGTTGCGCTGGCGCGGGCGGCGTCGCCAGCCACGGATAAACCGGGCCAGGGGGGGTAGGGGCAAGCAATAAAGCCAAGCCGGCCAGCGCCAGGCGAATAGTAAGCATAGGGCTAAAGTATAACTGCCCACTCAACGCCGAATTAACGCGAAGTTATACACCAAGAAATCCCGCCGTTTCGGGCGGGATTTCTTACTTAACACTGACGATTTAAGCTACTTGCTGGCGGTTGCTTTCTTGGGCGCGGCCTTCTTCGCGGCCGTTGCCGGCTTCTTCGCCGGAGCCTTTTTCTTGGCTGCCGCCGCTTTTACGGTGGGCGCTTTAGCGGCTTTTTTGGCTGGGGCGTCGGCTTCTTTTTCGGGCTTTTCGGCGGCGGCTTTTTTACCGAAGCGGCCGCCCTTAGTGGGCTTGTCGGGGGTAGCGGCGGCCAGCTCCAGGCAGCGCTCCAGGGTGAGGTCGACGGGCTCTTCGCCCTTCGGAATCTTCACGTTCTTTTTGCCAGCCACGATGTAGGGGCCGAAGCGCCCGTTCAGTACCTGAATATCCGGGTTTTCGGCGAAGCTCTTAATGAGGCGCTCCGCGTCGGCCTTACGCTTGGCCTCGATGAGAATCACAGCTTCCTCGCCGGTGATAGTATGCGGGTCCTGCTCCTTAGTGAGCGAATAAAATTTGCTGTCGTGGCGAACGTAGGGGCCGAAGCGACCGAGCGCGGCCGTCATATCCTTACCTTCGTGCTCGCCCACCACGCGCGGCAGCTTGAACAAATCCAGCGCCTCTTCGAGGGTAATGGTTTCGATAAACTGGCCTTTGCGCAGGTTGGCGTAAGCGGGCTTGGTTTCGCCTTCGGTATCGCCGAGCGCCACGTAGGGGCCATATTTGCCGAGGCGGGCGGTTATTTTTTCGCCCGTTTCGGGGTGCAGGCCAATCTCGCGGGTGCTGCTGAGCGTGCTACGCTCAATTTCCTGCCCGCGCTCCACGCTGGCGTGAAACGGCTCGTAGAAGCCGGCCAGCATGTGCCCCCAGTCCTCGCGCCCGTTGGCAATCTGGTCAAACTCGTCCTCCACCTTGGCCGTGAACTGAAAATCCACGATGTCCGGGAAGTGCTCGACCAAGAAGTCATTAACTACCAGCGCCGTATCGGTTGGAAAAAGCTTGGCTTTATCCGCACCGTAGGTTTCGGTACGCTGCTCGGTTTTTACCTGGCCATCTGCCAGCGCCAAGGCATAAATCTTGCGTTCTTTGCCATCCCGCGAGTCTTTCTCCACGTAGCCGCGCTTCTGCACCACACTGATGGTGGGCGCGTAGGTACTGGGCCGCCCAATGCCCATTTCCTCCAGTTTCTTTACCAAAGAAGCCTCGGTGTAGCGGGCCGGCGGGGTTGAGAACCGCTCGGTGGCAGTGAGCGTTTGCAAGGGTAGCGGCTGCCCTACGCTGAGGGGGGGTAGGCCCCGCGAAAACGAGCTTTCGCCATCGGCCGGCTGGTCGTCGTCGTCCTTGCTTTCGGCGTAAGCTTTCAGGAAGCCCTCAAACGTAATGACCTCACCAGTAGCCGAAAACGTGAGGCCCGGCTGGGTGCTGATGCCGATAATAGCCGTGGTGCGCTCCACTTGGGCATCGGCCATCTGCGAGCCCATCGCCCGCTTGCGGATGAGGTCGTAGAGGCGCTGCTCCGAGGCATCGGCCCCGGCTTTCACCAGCGTAAAATCGGTGGGCCGGATGGCTTCGTGCGCCTCCTGGGCCGAAGCCGACTTGGTTTTGAACTGCCGCTCCAGCGCGTACTCGGCTCCATAGGCGGCTGTGATGGCTTCCTGCGCGGTGCGGCGGGCCTCCTCCGACAGGTTCACCGAGTCGGTACGCATGTAGCTGATGCGGCCAGCCTCGTATAGCTTCTGGGCCACGGTCATGGTCTGGGCCACCGAAAAGCCCAGCTTACGCGAGGCTTCCTGCTGCAAAGTGCTGGTCGTGAAGGGCGGTGCGGGGCTGCGCTTACCCGGCTTTTTATCCAGGCTATTAATACGGTAGGTGGCCCCGATGCAGGCGGCCAAAAAGGCTTCGGCCTCCTCGCGGGTTTTATAGCGGGTTGGCAGCTCGGCTTCCAGCGTAGTGCCCTGGCCGGCATCGAAGCGGGCCATCACCCGGTAGGCGCTGGCCGATTTGTGCTGATTGATTTCGCGCTCGCGGTCCACCACCAGGCGCACGGCCACGCTCTGCACGCGGCCTGCCGAGAGGCCCGCCTTCACTTTACGCCACAGCACGGGGCTCAGCTCGAAGCCCACTAGGCGGTCAAGCACGCGGCGAGCTTGTTGGGCATTTACCAAATTAAGGTTAATCTGGCGTGGATTAGCAATGGCGTTGAGAATAGCGGGCTTGGTAATCTCCCGAAACACGATACGCTTCGTTTTTTCAGCCTTAAGGTTAAGGGTTTCCGACAAGTGCCACGAAATGGCTTCGCCCTCGCGGTCATCGTCACTCGCCAGCCACACCATCTCGGCTTCCTTCGCTAGCTTTTTAAGCTGCGCAATCAGCTCGCGCTTGTCGGCGTCCACCACGTAGGTCGGCTTGAAGCCATTAGCTACGTCCACGGCGTTATTGTCCTTAGGCAAGTCGCGGACGTGCCCGTAGCTGGAGCGCACCACGAAATCCTGGCCGAGGTAGCCTTCAATGGTTTTGGCCTTAGCGGGCGATTCGACGATAACTAGATTTTTGACCATGCGGCGGCAGAAGAGGCGGGGAAAGGCAAGCGACAGTGGCTACTGAACGCGGGCCCCGCCCGAAAAGTTGAAAACGGGGACAAAGATGCACGACTTGGGCTGAGTCGGGCCGACTTGGGTCGGCAAGCTACCTTCGAGAAGGATTGCATTGCCGGATTGCCCCGCAGGCCTACTTTTGCTACGCATCCCTCGCGAGCCTCCGCTTGCCCCACTCTTACTGCTCCTACCTGCATGGCTACCGCCAAGAAAATAGCCGTTTCTGACCCCGACCTCAACGGCACGGCCGCAGCTAACGCGGACGCCATCTCTGATGGCAACATGAACCAGACCCGTAAGCGTGGGACCGGCCGCAATATCGAGCTGACCGATACTGACTACGTGAACGAGCAGCTCAACCGGGTGCTCTTCGCCCTCGATGCCTTTAAGAAGGGCGACGTGAGCGTGCGCCTGACCAAGCAGAACGACGATATCTTCTCCGAAATAGCCGAGGCGTACAACTCGATGGTGGTGATGATTGGGGGGGTAGGGGGCGAGGTGTCACGCATTTCGAAGGTCGCCGGTGTAGAGGGTAACCTCAAGGCCCGCGCCTCGGCCGATGGAGCATCAGGCTTCTGGCGCGACATGATTAACAACATCAACGGCCTGGTAGACAGCATCGCCGTGCCGGTGCTGGAAGTGGGCAAGGTGCTGAAAAATATCAGCCGCGGCAACCTCGACGAGAGCTTCCAGATTCCAGTGTCGGGCGACTTTAAGGTGATGGCCGAAACCATCAATCGCACCATTGACAACCTCAACGTGTTCGCGGGCGAAGTGAGCCGGGTGGCGCAGGAAGTAGGTACCGAGGGCCGGCTCGGCGGCCAGGCCGTGGTGCCCAACGTGGGCGGCGTGTGGAAGGAACTCACGGACAACGTGAACACGATGGCCGCCTCGCTCACCAGCCAAGTGCGCGACATTGCCAACGTGACCACCGCCGTGGCTCGCGGCGACCTCAGCCAGAAAATGACGGTGGACGTGAAGGGCGAGCTGCTTCAGCTCAAGCAGAACCTCAACCAGATGGTAGACTCCCTCAACCTTTTCGCCGGCGAGGTAACGCGGGTGGCGCTCGACGTGGGTACCGAGGGCAAGCTGGGCGGCCAGGCTGCAGTGCCGGGGGTAAGCGGCGTGTGGAAAGACCTGACCGACAACGTGAACAATATGGCTGCCAACCTGACTAGCCAGGTGCGCGACATTGCTAACGTGGCCACCGCCGTGGCCCGCGGCGACCTCAGCCAGAAGATGACAGTAAACGTGAAGGGCGAAATTCTGGATTTGAAAAATATCCTGAACCAGATGGTAGACTCGCTGAACGTGTTCGGCGACGAGGTGACGCGGGTGGCCCGCGAGGTAGGCACCGAGGGTAAGCTCGGCGGGCAGGCCGTGGTGCCGCGCTCGGCCGGCACCTGGAAGGAGCTGACTGACAACGTGAATACGATGGCCGCCAACCTGACTTCGCAGGTGCGCGATATTGCTAACGTAGCCATTGCCGTGGCCCGCGGCGACCTTTCGCAGAAGATGACGGTAGACGTGCAGGGCGAGATTCTGGATTTGAAAAACATCCTGAATCAAATGGTGGACTCGCTGAATATCTTCGCTGGCGAGGTAACGCGGGTGGCCCGTGAGGTGGGCACCGAAGGCATCCTCGGCGGGCAGGCCAACGTGCCCAGGGTAGGCGGCGTGTGGAAAGACCTGACCGACAACGTGAATACGATGGCCTCGAACCTGACCAGCCAGGTGCGCGACATCGCTAACGTGGCGACCGCCGTGGCGCGGGGCGACCTGAGCCAGAAAATAACCGTGAACGTGCGCGGCGAGCTGCTGCAGCTCAAGGAAAACCTGAATCAGATGGTGGACTCGCTGAACGTGTTCGGCGACGAGGTGACGCGGGTGGCCCGCGAGGTGGGCACCGATGGCAAGCTCGGCGGGCAGGCCAACGTGCCGGGCGTGAAAGGTACTTGGAAAGACCTGACTGACAACGTGAACACAATGGCTGCCTCGCTCACCAGCCAGGTGCGTGACATTGCCAACGTGACCACCGCCGTAGCGCGCGGCGACCTTTCGCAGAAGGTTTCGGTGGATGTGCGGGGCGAGCTGCTCGACCTGAAGGACAACATCAACCAGATGGTGGACTCGCTCAATATCTTCGCCGGTGAGGTAACGCGCGTGGCGGTGGAGGTAGGTACCGAGGGCCAGCTTGGCGGCCAGGCCAACGTGCCGAACGTGAGCGGCGTGTGGAAAGACTTGACTGACAACGTAAACACGATGGCTACCAACCTCACCACGCAGGTGCGGGGCATCGTCAAAATTGTGACGGCGGTATCGCAAGGCGACCTGACCCAGAAACTGATGCTGGAAGCCGCCGGCGAAGTCGCTGACCTGGCCCAGACCATCAATCGGATGGTGGACGACCTCAACCGCCTGGCCTCCGAAGTGAGCCGGGTAGCGCGGGTGGCCGGGGCCGAGGGCAAGCTCACCGAGCGCGCCACGGTGGGCGGCGTATCGGGCTCGTGGAAAGAGCTGGTGGATACCCTGAACGCCCTGATTGAGAGCATCGCCCTGCCGGTGCTGGAAGTAAGCCGCGTGGTGCGCGCCATCTCGGAAGGTGACTTGACCCAGATGGTGGAAATTCAAACGGCGGGCGACATCACGGCCATGTCGAACTCCCTTAACCTGGCCGTGGAAACGCTGAACGCCCTGCTCGGCGAAATCAATGATTCGGCGCAGGTAGTGGGTACTTCGTCCGAAGAAATGGTGGACAAAGGCCAGGAAATGAGCCGGGTAACGGTTGACGTGGCCCTGGCCATGCAGCAAATGGCTGAGGGCGCACAAAACCAGGCCCTCAAAACCGACCAGGCTTTCAAGCTCATCGAAGAAATCATGACGGCCACCAAGGAAACGGCCAACAAGGCCGACGTGGTCAACAAGTCGGCCATCATGGGGGAACAAACCTCGCAGCAGGGCCTGAAAACGGTGGCCGAAGTGGTGAAGAATATGGAGGAAATCTCCAGCGCGGCCACCCAGACCTCGCGTACTATTGAAGTGCTGAGCACCCGCTCGCAGGAAATCAGCAAGTCGTTGGGCGTGATTACCGACATTGCCTCGCAGACCAACCTGCTAGCCCTCAACGCTGCCATTGAGGCGGCTCGCGCCGGCGAGGCGGGTAGGGGCTTCGCGGTGGTGGCCGAAGAAATTCGCAAGCTGGCCGAAGGCTCGCGCAAGTCGGCCAACGAGATTGCGACGCTGGTGGAGGACGTGAAGAAGGATACGACCAGCGCCGCCAGCGCCATCAGCGCGATGGAAAGCCGGGTGCTGAAGGGGAAGAATGCTACCTTCGAGGCCAGCGCGGCCTTCAAGAACATTGCCACCAGCAGCGGCGAAACGCTGCGCACTTCCCGCGATATTCTGACGGCCACGGCTTTGCAGCAAACCTCCATCGGCGATGTGGTGAAGTACGTGGAAGAGGTAGTAGCTATTGCCGAGCAAACGGCCACCGGCACCCAGCAGGTAGCCGGCACTGCCCGCCAGCTCTCGTCCTCGATGCAGGAGCTGACCAGCTCCTCGCAACGCCTCTCCGACATTGCCGACGACCTACAGGACGGCCTCGAAACCTTCCAGCTCTTCGACTACCTACCCGAGCCCGCGCCAGAACCCGCGCCCGTACTTCAACGCCGGGTAGCGCGCCGGGCCGCGCCGGCTACCAACCCAGCCCCAGCTACGCCTGCCCGTCGGCCGGCCCCAGTTCGGCGGGCAGCCAGCGCTACGCCAGCCGAAGCGCTCGCCCCATCCCAAAGCCCCACCAGCCGAATTCGTCGGCCAGTCACTAGCCCGACTCCTACCGCCCCAGCTGCCTCGGCCAAGGCCAGCCGCCGCGTTCAAATCCTGCCGGCCGCTGGGCCCGAGGTCGCGCCTACCCCCCCGGCGCGCCCCAAGGCCCGGCGGGCTAAGTAAAGCTAAAAGTGCAGAGTTGGGGAGGGTCATGCTGACGAAGTAAGCATCTCCACTGCACAACTAATCCTACACATTTACTTGCGTGGTAGAAATGCTCCTTTCATCAGCATGACCTTCCTCAACTCTGCACTTTTAACTCTCAATTTTTAACTGATTTTATGGCTGATTCTGCTACCGGCCGGCCGGCCCCGGCCGCGCCCGAGGCCGTTGTCCAGCTGATTGTGTTTTGCCTGGGCGATGAGGACTATGGCATCCGTATCGAGCAGGTGAAGGAAGTAACCATTACCCCGGAGGTGGTGCGCATGCCCAAGACGCCGCCCTTCATCAAGGGTATTGCCAACCTGCGGGGCGATATAATTGCCATCGTGGACCTGGAGGAGCGATTTCAGCTGCGGCCAGCGGGCCGGCCGGTGCCCGAGCTATCCTACACGCTGGCCGTGGAGGCCCCTGACTACACCCTGGGCCTGATGGTGCGCGAAGTGCCCCGCCCGGTCACCATTCCGGTCAGCCTCATCGAGCCGGCTCCCGAGTTTGTGCAAGACAGTGGCCAGCGCGAAAAATACTTAGAAGGTATCGCTAAGCTTCCCGACGGCCAGGGCATCATTATTGTGCTGAATATGCCTAAGCTGCTTACCCCCAGTGAGATAATGCGTTTGCCAGGCAATACTGCCGTGGCGGCGGGCAAGGCCCCTAAAATCTCGGCACCTACCCCCGATGCACCCGCCGATGCGCGAAAGCCGTAGACGAGCCAGCCGGTTATCTGTGGCAACCTTCCTTTTCTTTTAACTTCCAGTTTTTACTTGTACATGAATAAGCGCATTCTCATCGTCGATGACTCGTTCTACATGCGGACGATGCTCAAGAATATGCTCACCGATGCCGGCTACGACGTGGTAGGCGAGGCCGCCAACGGGCAGCAAGCCCTCGAGATGGCCGTTGCTACCAACCCCGACCTCATTACGCTCGATGTTATTTTGCCCGACAACACGGGCCTCGATGTGCTCAAAGGCATCCGCCAGCAGCAGCCCGACGCAAAAGTGGTGATGTGCTCGGCCGTAGGCCAGGAAACCATTGTGAATGAGGCTATTGAAAATGGCGCGCTGGCCTACATCGTCAAACCCTTCTCGGAAGAGCGAGTGCTTGAAATTGTGGGGAGTGCCCTGCAAGGCGACGGCTCGCTGGCTTAGGCAGCCTACCCCCTGGCGTGGGCTCCGGCCCACGTCATCCGGTTTTTTCCCCGCTCGCTAACTTTTCCTCGCTTGTCTTTACGTTTCCCCTTCTTAGCTAATGCTTGGCCCACGGGCCCCGCTTCAGCAATGGCTGGCCGGTACCGAGGGGGTAGGGAGCATCGTAGTCACTTGTTAGCCGTTCAGCTATGAAATCACGCGAGCAGGAGTACCGGGAGCTTTTTATGGCCGAGGCGTTGGAGTATTACGACGCCATGTCGCGCCACCTCAGCGAGTTGGAGCGCAACCCGCAGGACGCGGCGGCGCTCAACGAACTGTTCCGGCTCATGCACAACCTTAAGGCGAACGCCCGCGCGATGGGTTTCGTAGACATGGGGGAAGTGGCCCACAAGATGGAAACGCTTTTTGGGCAGATTCGTGGGCAGGAGCGCACTTTCACAGGTTCGCTGGTCGCCCTCACATTTCGGGCCGTTGACA
This sequence comes from Hymenobacter psoromatis, assembly GCF_020012125.1. Taxonomy (NCBI): domain Bacteria; kingdom Pseudomonadati; phylum Bacteroidota; class Cytophagia; order Cytophagales; family Hymenobacteraceae; genus Hymenobacter; species Hymenobacter psoromatis. The sequence continues at coordinate 2,138,356 of NZ_JAIFAG010000001.1, read as the reverse complement.
CGCTTGGTGGCATGATTCGGGCCGTGGGCGCGGGCCAGGAATCGGACAACGCCCAGCTGCTACTCGACAACCTGGAGCGCCTGATAAAAGGCGAGGAGCCTAAAGTCGAGCAAGCCCACGTAACGGAAGAAGAGTCGGAGGCCGATGCTTCCCGCAAGCTGGAATTGTCGGAGTTGGTGTCCATTCCGGTCAAAAAGCTCGACAACCTACTCAACCTGGTGGGCGAGCTGGTCATCGACCGCGACCGCATCCTGACACTAGCCGCCGAGTTGAACCACCCGGCCCTACAAGCCACCGCTCGCCATTTGTTCCGCATCTCCGACGACCTACAATACTCCGTCATGGACGTGCGGCTGGTCGGGGCCGGGGTGCTGCTCAATAAATTTCCGAGGGTAGTGCGCGACGTGGCCGCCGCCGAAAACAAGCAAGTGGAACTGGCCCTGAGCGGCCAGGACGTGCAGATTGACCGCAACGTATTGCAGCTTATCACCGACGCGCTGCTGCACATTGTGCGTAACGCCGTGAGCCACGGCCTCGAAGACCCCGCCACCCGCGAGGCTGCTGGCAAGCCCGCTACCGGGCAGCTACGCATCTCGGCCCTGACCGAACGCGACGACGTGCTGATACAAGTGCGGGACGACGGCCGGGGCATTGATACCGAGGCTGTGCGCCAGAAGGCCATCCGCAAGGGGGTAGTAACGGCCGCCGCCGCCGCCGACCTCGACGAGCAGGACGTGTGGGCGCTGCTGTTTGAGCCGGGCTTTTCGATGGCTGAGCAAGTAACCGATATTTCGGGCCGCGGCGTGGGCCTCGACGTGGTGAAGCTGGCCATCGACTCGCTCGGTGGGCGGCTGCGCGTCGATTCGCGGCTGGGCCAGGGCACCACGTTTACGCTGGTCCTACCCACCTCCATTGCCGTGAAGGGGGCTCTGCTCATCGAGCTGGATGCCCGCGCCTATGCCGTGCCCTTACTGCATACCGACACCGTGCTAGCGCTAGCCAACGACCAGATTTTTGCCGTAGGAGGCCTGCTGATGACCCGCGTGCAGGAAGAGAACGTGCCACTAGTGCCCTTGCGCCAGCTCCTCTATGCCGAGGGCGATGAGCTGCTACCCCGCGCCACCCGCGCCGACCTACCCCCCGCTGAGGACCTGCACCAAGTGCTGGTAGTCAGCTACAACAACCGCCGCTTAGGTCTCCTCATTGACCGCTTTCTGCGCCAACAGAGTATCGTAGTGAAGTCTTTGAGCAAGCCACTCGACACCATTGACCTGTTTGGAGGCGTCACCCTGCTGGGCAGCGGCCAACTGTGCCTGGTACTCGACGTGCCGGCCCTAACAAGGCTTTTCCTGGCCAAACGACCTTGAAGCTACCTGCCTGCCGTCTTTTTTCGTATTACCTTGCCGGCCCCGGCTGCCACCGCTACGTACTAAGCTGTTATGACTTTATCAATGAATGAGTTAGAACGCGACATCATTCGCGAAATTCTGAATATTGGACTGGCGCGCGCGGCTGACAGCTTTGCGGTTATTGCCCAGGAGCGGGTGTTGCTGGAAGTACCTAACCTCGACCTGCTGCCCAGCGCCAGTATTATTGAGCGCGTGCGCGAATATCAGACGCGCTACGTAGCCATTCAGAGCGACATTCGGGGTGATTTCAACGGCTCAACCTTCATGTTCTTTTCGGGGCAGCATATCCAGCGGCTGTCGCGGGTGTGCCTGCGAATGCAGGTCACGGACTCGCTGCAACTCACGGAGCTGCAAGAATCGCTACTACTCGAAATCAGCAATATTATTACGGGAGCTTTGGTAACCCAATTGGCTAACATTCTGAAAGCCAATATCTATGGTGCCCCCCCCAAAGCTCCAACCGGCGACTTGGCTACGGCCTTGCACAGCCTGCTCCCCGACCCCGATGCACTTCAGCCCCTTATTTTTTCCGTTATTACCCAGTTCTCTGACAAGGAAAATTCGGTTGAGCTGCCACTGATGCTGTTTTTTGACCGGGCTACGTTCGAAAAAATCCTGGAGATTATCCGCACATATGACTTTTTGGGCAAGACTCAATCGGCCGCATAGGAATGAACCCTCAATTACTAAAGGTTAATTGAGGGTTCAAAAAATAAATAATTACGTCATATTAATTTGGCGTCCGCCTGTCAAAATATTTCTGCCATTTCGTTACAGCGGTATTAACTACTTGGGCGCTAGCGGTGCTTTACTCAGCAGGTTATTTTTTATTCAAATACTTTCTTCAATCCACCAAGTGCCCGGCGCTTGGTGTTCTTTTTTACTCGTGCTTACTTCCTCACTCGAACAAAAAATAGCCAATTTTGACCCTAATGCGCTCGGTGATGCCGCCGGGGGGCTGTTCGGCCTACCCTTTACGCCCGAAGAAGCACAGGTTGTCGTGGTCCCCGTGCCTTGGGAAGTAACCGTGAGCTACCGGGCGGGCACCGCTGAGGGGCCCGCCGCCATTCGCGAGGCTTCGCTGCAGGTAGACCTTTACGACTCTGACCTGCCCGATGCCTGGAAACTGGGCCTAGCGATGGAGGAGCCCGACGAAACCATTGCCCAAATCAGTCGCGACCTGCGCCCCATTGCGGCCGACTACATTGGCTGGCTCGAAGCGGGCCAGCCGACGGCCGGCGCGGCCGAGCACGACACCGCGGCCGCCCGCGTCACGGCTGGGGGCGACCAGCTTTTGCAATGGCTGAAGGCTAAAACCGGCGCGCTGCTCGATGCTGACAAGGCCGTAGCCGTGCTGGGCGGTGACCACAGCACACCGCTGGGCTTTTTGCACGCGCTGGCCGAGCGCCACCCCGATGGCTTCGGCATTCTGCAAATCGACGCGCACTGCGACCTGCGGCCGGCTTATGAGGGCTTTCGGTACTCGCACGCCAGCATCATGTACAACGCGCTGGAGCTACCGGCGGTGAAAAAGCTGGTGCAGGTTGGCATTCGGGATATGTGCCAGCAGGAGGCCGACTTTATCGAGCGCTCGGTGGGTAGGGTAGCTATTTTTGGCCAGCGGTTTATGAGCGAGGAAAAATTCGCCAAGAAATCGTGGAAGAAAGTATGTGGCAAGATTATCGCCCAGCTACCCCAGAAAGTATACCTCAGCTTCGATATCGATGGCCTCGACCCCAAGCTGTGCCCTGGCACCGGCACGCCCGTGCCCGGCGGCCTGGAGTTTGAAGAGGCTGTGTACCTGCTGCGCGCAATCGTGCGCTCGGGGCGTACTATTATCGGCTTGGACCTCAACGAAGTAGCCCCCGGCGATACGGAGTGGAACGCGATTGTAGGCGCCCGCCTGCTCTACCAGCTTTGTAACTGGATGGCTGTGTCGCAGGGCCGCCTCGCGGCCAAAGGCCTGGGAGCTACTGAAGAAATTAATGCCAAGAAGGGTAAAGGCGCTAAGTAAGGAATTTCGCGCCTTCTTTCCAGCTAACATTCGCACTAAAATCTCCTTATTGATATGGGTAAAATACTTATCAAATTCATTCTGACGGCCGTGCTCACCTATGGCCTGGCGCAGCTACTGCCCAACGTGCGCCTAGATGGCGTAGGTAGCGCCGCCGTGCTGGTCATTGTTATGGGGCTGCTTAATGCAACGGTAAAGCCTATTCTGAAAATAATCGGCTTTCCAATTACGGTGCTTACACTGGGTATCTTCCTCCTGGTTATCAACGTTATCATCGTCAAGCTGGCTGACTACCTGATGAATAGCTTCTCAGTAACGGGCTTTGTGAGCACGCTAATTTTTAGCTTGGCCTTGTCGCTGGTAACTATCATCGTGGATATGGTAGTGGAGTAGGTTGCCTCGGCTCCGGGCTAAAAGTACAGGGCCCCGCTGAACGGCGTTCAGCGGGGCCCTGTACTTTTAGCCCGGAGCTTGCGTTTTTGGTGGCTGTGGCTTCGGATTATCTTTCCGTCGGCGCCACAGCCACCAGCCGCTTATGCCAGCCACCAGCACCAGTGGCCACAGCGTAAGCGTGCCCAAAAGCAGGGAAATAAAGAGCTGCCAGCCACCGTAAAAAGCCTCCACGGTGCGGCTCCCCAATGATATGATGGGCGCATCGGGTACGGTTTGGGGTACAGGCTGGTACAGCGTGAGCGTAATGGTAGAATACGCTACCTCGTCGTTCAGGATGTTGAATCGGCTTTCGGTGGCTTCGATTTCTTCGCGCACCTCGCCTAGCTTCTCCTCAATAGCAAGGATATCTTTAATTTTCTGGGCTCTGGTGAGTAGCGCCGTGTATTGGCGCTCTACGGCGCGCTTGGCTTGCAGGCGAGCCGCCACATCGGCGTGCTCGGCCGTGACATCAGTGGTAGTGAGCTTCTTCTCTTCTACGGTGCCCAAGTCCGCCAGGCCACTCAGCAGTGCCTGAAACTGGCCAGGGGGTACCCGAATGGTACTTTCCTCTCGCCACTCGCCGTCGATGTGGGTTTCGTTAGCGGCACTCAGGTAGCCACCGCTACGCCGTACCAGGCTATCGAGGCTGGCCGTGGCGCGGGGCATGGCAGCCGTTTTGAGGCGCACATCGGCCTGGTAGATGAGCAGGCGCGAGGTGGCTGCGGCCACCAGGGCGGGCGGGGGTAGGGGGGCTGCACTACTGCTTGCTACTGCTTCGGGCCCGGCAGGGGCAGCTTTTGACGTGGCCGAATCAGTGGTTGCGGCTACCTCGCCGGCTGCCGGCTGGTGGCTGCACCCGGTTTGCACGAGTAGCGTTAGCCCCAAAAATATGGCAGCTATTATCTTCATAATCAAGTTAATAAAGAAATAAAGCTCTGCGCTATACCAGTTAATGCAACTGCGCATTAGTCGGTAAGCCCTTCTACTAAGAAAGATGCCGGACGTAGCGCTTCCGCACATAGCCCACGCAAATTGCGGCGACCGCAAGCTTTCCATCCGCCCTTACTGGCCGCCGAGCCGGGCTCTGTTGGCGCGCTGATAATAAGCTGAGCAGCAGCTATTTCAGCCGGAAATTTAGAAAGTGTCGCTTGTTTGGCTTAGCTATACCCTACCAGCCCCAGTCCGAACAGGATAGGATGAATTAAGTGTTTTATCAGAAAAGTGGGGGAAAGGCTGAAAGAAAAAAAATCAGCGGCGCAGCTGCCTCTTTATGCGGCTCCCTGATACGGGTAACCCATATCTCCAGCAAAAAGCCCAGCCTTTGCAGGCCGGGCTTTTAGGTACTATGGGATTATATGTAATTAACTAATTGAAAATGAATTATTTATAAATACTACACCCGGCGAATATCCGCTCCCAGGGCATTCAGGCGCTCGTCAATATTTTGGTAGCCCCGGTCAATCTGCTCCACATTGAGGATGGTGCTCTTGCCTTCGGCGCTGAGCGCTGCAATGAGCAGCGCCACGCCGGCCCGGATGTCGGGCGAGGTCATGGTGATGCCGCGCAAGGCGGCGCGCTTGTCCAAGCCAATAACGGTGGCGCGGTGCGGGTCGCAGAGGATAATCTGCGCGCCCATGTCGATGAGCTTATCAACAAAAAATAGGCGCGACTCAAACATCTTCTGGTGAATGAGCACTGTGCCCCGCGCCTGAGTGGCGATAACGAGAATAATGCTCAGCAAATCAGGCGTGAAGCCCGGCCAAGTGTGGTCGCTCACCGTAAGGATGGAGCCATCGAGGTAGGTGCCAATCTGGTAGTGGTCCTGGGCCGGAATATGAATATCATCGCCGCGAAATTCCAGTTGGATACCCAGCTTGCGGAAGGTGTCGGGAATAATTCCCAGCTCCGGAATCTGGCAGTCTTTGATAGTAATCTCGGAGCCCGTCATGGCCGCCAGGCCGATGAAAGAGCCGATTTCAATCATATCAGGTAGCATGCGGTGCTCGGTGCCCCCAAGGACGGCTACCCCCTCAATAGTGAGTAGGTTGGAGCCAATACCTTGAATAGTAGCGCCCATGCGCACCAGCATGCGGCAGAGCTGCTGCAGATAGGGCTCGCAGGCTGCGTTGTAGATGCTGGTAGTACCCTCGGCCAGCACGGCGGCCATCAGGATGTTGGCAGTGCCGGTCACACTGGCCTCGTCGAGCAGCATGGAGGTGCCCTGTAGCTTACCACCGGGCACGGTGAGGCGGTAAAAGTCGGGTCCTTCCAGCGTGAGGTGCGCACCTAGCTTTTCGAGGCCCACGAAGTGCGTATCGAGTGGCCGGCGCCCAATTTTATCACCGCCGGGCTTGGGCAGCTGGGCGCGGCCATAGCGCGCCAGCAGGGGGCCGAGTATCATAACCGAGCCGCGCAGCTCGCGGGCCTGGGCCACAAATTCGGGCGTATCCAAGTAGTCGAGGCGCACATCCTCGGCCTGAAAAATATAGGTGTCGGGAGCCAGCTGGCCTACTTTCACCCCCAGGTCGCGCAGTAACTCAATGAGCTTGTTGACGTCCCGGATGTTGGGCACGTTGCTGATGGTAATGGGCTCGGCGCTCAACAACACCGCGCATAAAATCTGAAGCGCCTCATTTTTAGCGCCTTGGGGAATTATTTCTCCGTGCAGCTTACGCCCACCGCGTACTTCAAAAGCAGCCATTCTTCTTCGATTAACAATTAACAGTGAGCAATTGGCGTAGGAATAAGCCCCCGAGGGTCCAATTAGACCACAAAGCTACTGCGGCGGCTGCTGAGCCTCGGAGCGAAATTTCTTGCTGCGCTTCTTATCGCGCTTTTTACCGTTACCATTACCGCCGCCTTCGGGGCGGTCGGCGCGACGCTCGCGGCTGCCCTCAAAGCGGCTGCTACCCCCCGGCTGGCCGCCGGTGGTGCGGGCCGGTGCGACGGTTGGCGCGGTTGCTGCCGGTAGCTCAAACAAGCCCTGGTCGGCTATGAGCTGCGCATCCAGCTTCAACTGCCCGCCCGATAGCTCGGCTAGGTGCCGGATGATGGTCACGTCCTTGGCATTTTCCTTGTTGTGCTGGCGGTATAGAAATTTCATCGTGCGGCCAATCTGGGTGGCGGCCTGCTCGCGCTCGGCAGCATCGGGTAAGGTCAATGCTTTGGCAATGAGCGCTTCCACGCCGCGGCCGTAGGCCTTCAGCTTGGGGGCCTGGCGCGGGTACTCTACGCGTTGGGGCTTGGCCTGGTAGAGGCGCGGCGGCGCGAGGGGCACGGGCGCGTCGAGGGCCACCTCAGTGCCCGCGAGCGCGTGCAGGTGGTTCCAGAGGCGCGTCTGAATCTCCGGCACCTCGCGCAGGCTGGGGCGCAGGCGCAGCATCAGCTGCACGATGCCAGCGGCGCGGCGCGTGCGCTCGGTCACGTCCTCAATCTGGGCCAGGCCCTGAATAAGTTGGTAGGTGCTTTGCCCATATTCACGCACCAGCAGTTGCAGGTGAAAGGGTAGGGGGGGGGTAGGGGTCATTGTTTCGAAAGTATTTCGCACGGGATTCACGGAAGTACGCGGAGTGTAAATTCTGAGAATCCCCGCGAACTCAGCGCGAAAAAATTATAACACGCGCAGTTTCGCAAAGCTCAGGAGCAGCGTTTTTTCGCCCACTTCCTCAAAATTAATAATCGCCTTCACGGTGCCGTTCTGTTTTTCCAGGGTAGCGACCTGGCCAAACCCGAATTTGGCGTGCTCCACGCGCTGGCCGGGCTGCAAGTTACTCGTGTCGGAGGGTTGAAAGTCGGCCGGGGCCACGTACTTGGTGGCTACCGTCTTACGCGGGGGGGTAGCAATCAGGTTTGAGCGGCGCTCGAAAACGTGCTGAAACGGCGAATCGCTCACCGCCGGGCCGGACGCAAATTTTACGTTAAGATATTGGGGGTCAATCTCATCTAGGAAGCGCGACTTCTCGCACGAGCGCAGGGTGCCCCACTGGTAGCGCGAGGTGGCGTAGCTGAGCGTCAGCTTTTTCTCGGCACGGGTAATAGCTACGTAAAACAACCGACGCTCTTCCTCCAGGTCGGCCCGCGAGGTTATCATCATCTGACTCGGAAAGAGGTTTTCCTCCATGCCCACGATGTATACGTTACGGAATTCCAGGCCTTTAGCCGAGTGAATAGTCATCATCGTCACGGCCTCGCCTTCCTGAGCCGCGTCCTTCAAGTCAGAATCGGTAACGAGCGCGATATCCTGCAAAAACGCGCCCAGCGACTTGTCTTCGCGCTCATGGTCGTCCACGTATTCCTTGATGCCGTTGAGCAACTCCTGAATGTTCTCGTAGCGCGACAAGCCCTCAATACTTTTATCGGAGTACAACTCCTCAATCATACCCGAGTTTTTAGCGATGAATTTCGCCGCTTCAAAGGCATCTTCTTTGGCCGCTACGGCGGTATAGCTCTTGATTTTTTCGGCGAAGCCCACCACCGAATTGCTCACCCGCGCCGGCAAAAACTGGTCAGCATTGCTCACCACTTCCCAGATAGTGTGGTTGGCTTCCTCAGCCGCGTTAATTAATTTGCTAATCGTAGTGTCGCCGATGCCGCGCTTCGGATAATTAATTACCCGGCGTAGCGCTTGCTCGTCATTCGGGTTCACCGTGAGGCGCAAATAAGCCACTAAATCCTTGATTTCCTTGCGCTGATAAAAGCTCAGGCCACCCACAATTTTATAGCGGATATTTAATTTGCGCAGCGCTTCTTCCATTGCCCGGCTTTGGGCGTTGGTGCGGTAAAGAATGGCAAAATTATCGTAGGAAAGATGCTGATTCATCTTGTCCTCGTAAATAGACTGGGCAATTAATTTGCCTTCCTCGTTGTCGGAGGCGGCTTTAATCAACTCAATTAAATTGCCCTCCTCGTTAGCTGAAAAAACGTCTTTACGTAATTGCGCCTGGTTATTTTTAATCACCGAATTAGCGGCCCACACAATATTCTTAGTAGACCGGTAATTCTGTTCGAGCTTAAATACGTTCAGCTCAGGATAGTCTTTCTCGAAATTGAGAATATTGGTGATATCCGCGCCGCGGAAGGCATAAATACTCTGCGCGTCGTCGCCTACCACGCAAATATTTCGCTCCTTGGCCGCCAACTTGCGGGTAATTAGATACTGCGAATAATTGGTGTCTTGGTACTCGTCTACCATCACAAATTTGAATTTGTTCTGGTATTTATTTAGTACGTCGGCGTGGTCGCGGAAGAGGACGTTAGTTTGAAACAGTAGGTCGTCGAAATCCATCGCGCCGGCCTTTAAGCAGCGGGAGGCGTACTGCTGGTAGAGCACCCCGATTTTGGGTCGCATGGCCGCCTCGTCATCTTGCTTAATAACGGGGTCGTTGAGGTACTGCTGCACCGAGACGAGCTTATTCTTGGCCGCCGAGATGCGACCGAGCACCGTAGCGGGCTTGTAGAGCTTATCATCCAGCTCCAACTCCTTTATAATCTGGCCGATGAGTGTGCGGCTGTCCTGGGTGTCGTAGATAGTGAACGAGCGCGGATAGCCGATTTTATCGGCCTCGGAGCGCAGAATTTTGGCGAACACCGAGTGAAAAGTGCCCATCCATAGGTTTTTGGCATTGGGGCCGACGACTTTTTCAATGCGGGCGCGCATTTCCTTGGCGGCCTTGTTGGTGAAAGTCAGGGCCAGGATGTTGAACGGGTCTACCCCCTGCTCCAGCAGGTGGGCGATGCGGTAGGTAAGCACCCGCGTCTTGCCCGAGCCTGCGCCGGCGATAATCATGCAGGGGCCTTCCGTTTGGAGCACGGCGGCGGCCTGCGAGGGGTTTAAGAGAGCGTGATAATCTAAAGCCATCTAAAATAAGCGGTTAGCTAGTAGCTGCCAGCCGCTAGCTTTTGGGAAAATGCGGACCGCAAGGCTAAAGCGACCCAAAACTGCCCGCAGTACCGAGGCACGTCTAGCAGACAAAGATAAGTTGGCGGGGGGTAGGGCGGTATCTTTGTGCTACCGTTTTTAGGAAAAGCCCGCGCATGACGGCGCTTTACTAATTACCTGCTCTCGCTGATAAATTCGCGCCTTGTCATGATTATTATCCAGAATACCGTTATCTCCGACGACGTGGCCGAAAACTTCTTCGTCTGCAACCTCGATGCCTGCAAAGGAGCCTGTTGCGTGGAGGGTGACCTCGGCGCGCCTCTGGAGCTGGAGGAATTGGAAATTCTCAAAAATGAGTACCCCAAAATTGAGCCTTTCCTGACCGAAGCCGGCAAGCAAGCCATTACGGCCCAAGGACTTTACATTGAAGACTGGGAGGGTGACTATAGCACGACCACGATTAATGACCGCGAGTGCGCCTACGCGCTCTACGACGAGCGAGGTATCCTAAAATGTGGCATTGAGCAGGCATATCTGGCTGGTGCGACGACTTTTAAGAAGCCCATCAGCTGCCATCTTTACCCCATCCGGGTGACGAAGTACGAGGGCTTTGAGGCGCTGAACTACGACCGCTGGGATATTTGCTCGCCGGCCTGCTCGTTTGGGGCTAAGCTGGGCGTGCCGGTGTATAAGTTTTTGCAGGAGCCGCTGGAGCGTAAGTACGGCGCGGCCTGGTACGCGGAGCTGGCGCGGGAGATTGAGCAGCCATCGGTATAATTCAGTAGATATAGGTGAAGATGCTCTGTTTGCTACAGGGCGTTCTCAGTACTGGAACACCCTACCCCCTACCATTACCTCCTGCGTCTGGGCATCAAAGGTGGCTTTGAGGCCGGTGTGAGCGGCAGCGGTGGTCATGATGTTGGCGATGGAATGGCTGTAGCCGGCCTCGACGGGCGCGTGGGGCTGCTGGCGGCTGCGCACGCACGCCATCCAGTTGCGGATGTGGTTGGAGGTGAGCACGTCGCCGCCGGTATTGGCGGAAGCTACTGCGGCATCGGTACTGGCCAGGCTGAACTCGGGCAGCAGGTTGGCTGGCAGGTGCATGGCCTCGGCGTGCTGCTGGGTGAGGCCGCCAGTGGGCGATACGCGGTTAGTATTCAGGTTCAGCTCGCCACCGTTGGAGTAATATATTTCGGCCGGATGCTCATCGCCGTTGTCCATCCGCGAGGCAAACGTGACCTGGAAGCCGGTGCTTGGGTCGGCGGCCGGGCCGTAGTCAAACACCGCCGTGAGGGTGTCCCAGTTGCGCCGCCCGTCCTTCCACATATAAATGCCGCCGTTGGCCACCACGCTGCGCGGGTGGGGTAGGCCCGTAAACCAGTGCACGGTGTCAATCTGGTGGCTCATCCACTGACCCGGCAGGCCCGAGGAGTAAGGCCAGAACAGCCGATATTCCAGGTACTTGCGCGGGTCGTAGGCTTCGGCAGGGCGGTTAAGCAGGTAGCGCTGCCAGTCGGTATCGGCCTCGCGGAGCTGGGCTACCAGCTCGGGGCGGCGCCAGCGGCCGGGCTGGTTCACGTTCCAGGTCAGTTCCACCATTGTGATAGGCCCGAATTTGCCCGACTTAATGAATCGCTCAGCGGCTTGGTAGTTGTCGCCACTGCGGCGTTGCGAGCCGATTTGCACAATCTGCTTCGAGCCCCTAATAGCCTTTAGGGCGGCCCGATTATCGGCCATTGTCTCGGCGAAGGGCTTCTCCACGTAGGCATCGCAGCCGGCCTGCACGGCCTCGATGGCATGCAGCGCGTGCTGAAAATCGGCGGTGCCAATGAACACGGCATCCACGCTTTTGCTGGCGTATAGCTCGTCGTTGTTGCGGTAGGCGGCCACGGGGTGGCCGAGCTTTTCTCGCCACAGGGCCGCGCCTTCCTCGCGGCGCTTACTCCAGATGTCGGATACGCCCACTATATCGAAGTTCAGCGCTTTATAATGCTGCAAAAAGCTGGGCATGTGCGAGTTGCGGTGGCGGTCTGAGAAGCCCACTACCCCCACCCGCACCCGGTCATTGGCCCCGATAATGCGCTTGTAGCTGCTGGCCGACCACGTAACGCGGGGTAGCAAAGCGCCCGCGCCGGCCAAGGCCACTTGCTGAAGGAACTCACGACGAGGCTGCGACATGGGAAGGAAAGCTAAGAAAAGTAGGGTGCGGGGCTTGCCCCCGCCCATTGTTGAATGAAATCTGCGCTTCGTTGACCGATACAAACGCGCATCGTGCAACGACGGGCGGGGGCAAGCCCCGCACCCTACAATTGCTTGAGCTTGATGCTGCGAAACGACACGCGGTTGCCGTGGTCTTGCAGCAGCAGGTGACCGGCCGGGGCCTCCCCAAAGTTGGGCCACACGTGATATTTGCTCTGGGCTACCAGCTCGCGGAAGGCGGGCGAGCCGCGCTCGTACTCCAGCACTTTGGCTCCGTTGAGGTAGTGCTCGACGTGGTTGTTGGGGTAGACCACCACGCGGCCCACGTTCCACTCCCCGATGGGGTGTACGAAGCGGGCAGGTTTATCGGCCGTTTTCAGGTCGTAGAGCGAGGCCAGGGTGCGGTCGCCGTCACGGCCCAGCTTGGCATCGGGGTGCAGGGCATCGTCGAGCACCTGGTATTCGAGGCCGATGGCCGAGCCGTCGGTTTTTTCGGCCAGCGTCACGAAGTACTTCACCCCACTGTTGGCCCCCGGCGTCAACTTAAACTCAAACGATAAGTCAAATGCTTGGTACTCCGCCTTGGTCACGATGTCGCCGCCGTTGGCCGCTTCCTTGCCTTCGGAGGGTAGCACGGTTATCATGCCATCGGCAATCTGCCAGCCCGCGGCGGGGAAGGTGGGACTTTTGGCACTGCGCCAGCCCTGGCTGGTTTTGCCATCAAAGAGTAATTGCCAGCCGTGCTGCTTCTCGTAGGCGTTCAGGTAGTTAGGTACGAAATTGACCACGTAGATATCGGCCGGAAACGGGCTCGGGGTCAGGTTTTTCGTTTTGATGCGGATATTTTTGAAGTAAACTTTGTGGCCGGCCTGCGCCGCATCAGTCACGGCGTGCACCTGCAAGCCAATGAAGCCCTGGGGGTCGATGGGGTCCACCACGTAGGCCACGGGCACGCCGTTGACCCACGTTTTCAGCTCGTTACCGAGGCACTCTATTTGGAGGTGGTTGTACTGACCCACCTTGAAGGCTGTTTTGGCCTGCGGGTGCAAATCGAGGGGGTAGAGCCACTGGCGGCGCGCCTCGTCGTAGACGCCGCCCGACCAGCTGCGCGCCGATGGGTCGATTTCGACCTGCCGGCCGTAGACCTTGCCCGGCTGCGCGGCCGCGTCGAAGTGACTGCGCGTTTGCACGCCCGAGTTGCCGGCCGGGTCGTCAATTTTAACGTCCAGCTCCAAGTCGAAGTCGCCGTATTCCTTATCCGTGACCAGAAACGTATTGCCCGAACCTGCCACGCTCGTGCCCACGATGGCCCCGTTTTCGACCTGGTATTCGGCGGTGCCGCCCAGGCGTTTCCAGCCCGTGAGCGTTTTGCCGTCGAAGAGATTTTGCCAGTCATCGACTACCCGCACCGGCCGCAACTGAAACGAGCTAAGGAGCAGCGTGAGCGCGCCAGTGGCCAGCAAGGCCGTCTTGCGAAGGGAGTTCATGGGCGGGAAAAGGGATGGGGTAACCAGCAGGTAGGTAAAAGTAATCGAAGCGGTTTAAATGCCTCGTAGCATACCGGACGAAAGGTAAACCTTATCATTCCCTAATAACATTTGTCAGTAGCATTAAAAGTCTCATCTAGTATTGCTGGCCATTATTACCCGAACTGAAAACCATCATTTAAATTCCGCCCTTTGGTCGATGAAGCAGGGGTTAAGTACTTGTTGCTAATTAGTTTATATTATAATGATTAGCTTTGTATCATGTCAAGAGTTAATACCCCCCTTACTGAGTAAATCTGAAAAGTCAGCCTTAGAACAAGGAGCTAGAACGGGAAAGACGCCCTGTTTTCGTGCTAGATGCGAAGTGATTTTATTAAAAGCTATCGGGCTCACCTCAGAACAAGTAGCCAAGTTTACGGCTATGACTTATGTAAGTGTTAATGGGTGGACAAAACGCTATCAAGAGGAGGGTATTGAGGGACTACAAACAAAGACTGGACGCGGGCGCAAAGCAGTAGTAAGCGTAGTGGAGGATAAAGAGTCTGTTTTGCAAGCTATCAAAGCGAATAGACAACGTATTGAAACGGCTAAAGCGGAATGGGAACAGGAAACTAACAAATCGGTTAGCTTGAGCACCTTTAAATCTTTTTTAAAAGTCTTGACGGACGATATAAGCGAATAAGAAGGCGCTGTAAAGGCAAGCCCTGCCCGGATTTATATGCCTTAAAGAAGGCGCAATTAACTGAATTAGAGATACTTTGCGAGCAAGGTTTTCTAGACTTATTTTACGGAGATGAAAGCCATGTGTGCAGTACGGGCTACGTGCCCTACGGGTGGCAGTTTCTAGGAGAAGAAGTTTTCATACCAGTTGAGCAAGGCTATAAAATCAATATTTGGGGACTTATTAGCCGACGCAATCAAACCCATTGGTTAACAACGGAAACGACTATTAGCGCAAATTTTATCTTTACACAACTAGAAGAATTATCTTTTAAGATTCGAAAGCCAACAGTAATTGTGGTAGATAATGCAAGTATCCACAAAGCGCAGCTAATCCAGCAGCAATTACCTTTTTGGGAAGCACGCGGATTACGTGTATTTTATTTACCTACTTATTCGCCACACCTCAATATTGCGGAAACACTTTGGCGTAAATTGAAGAAAGAACAGCTTGACCCAGGTGACTACTTTAATAAGGATACTCTTTTCTACGCAGTTAATCGTTGCTTAGCGCAAGTAGGAAATTTATGGAGAATAAATTTCTCAAAATTTAACATAAACTAATTAACCACGGGTACTTACCTGGTAGGAGTAGGCGGCTCCTACCGGGCCTGGCTACGGCTACCTATACTTGCACGGTCAGCAAAGTACGTCCCGTGCGTAATTCCTGTTAATTTTGGAGCGGGGACAGATAATTAGAAAAGTTAAATTAATTCTCTGGTCTGGGCGCAGCCATTTTTCTTATCGTTAAAAGCCACGCGAAAAGCTATTAACCAGAACCAGAGGCGGTCATTCTGCACCGTCCCGCGCGTTTTATGAGCCAGTCACTACGCGAAAAGCTTTCGGCCGAAGAACAATTGAAAGAGGCGGCCCGGCGCATATTTCTGCGCAAGGGCTACGCCGCGACCCGCACCCGCGACATTGCCGAGGAAGCCGGCCAGAATCTGGCCCTGCTCAACTACTATTTCCGCAGCAAGCAAAACCTCTTCAACCTCGTGCTGCGCGAAAATACCCAGCAGTTTTTCGGGGTCGTTGCGCCGCTCTTTCACGATGCGGCCACGACGCTGGACGAGAAAATCGAACTCATTACCAGCCAGTATATCGACCTGCTGCTGCAACAGCCCGAGATGCCGATGTTCGTGCTGAGCGAGCTGCGGGCCAACCCAACCTGGTTCAGCCAGCAGGCCCCGTTGATGCAGCAGCTGGCTCATTCCGCGTTTGCCCGGCAGCTGGTGGAGCGGCAGCCAGCGGCCGAGCCAGTGCAGGTGTTCCTGACTTTTATCGGGATGCTGCTGTTTCCCTTCATCCTCAAGCCCGTAGTGCAGGCCGCCGAGCCGCTCGGTGAGGCCGCATTTGCCCAGCTCATGCACGAGCGTAAGGCGCTGGTCGTGCGCTGGATGAGCCTGATAATTGAGTGAGCGCTTTTTTTGACCGGCTTTTAATCATTTGACTAAATCAGCTGTATAAACACTGCTTTCATGACGAACCGCCTCCTTTCCACTTTCCCTTACTAACCCGCATGGATACCCCCCAAATCCCATCCGCCCCGCCAGTCGCCGGCCAGTACCTCGATGTGCCGGGTGCCCGCCTTTACTTCGAAACCATCGGCGCGGGGCCGCTGCTGCTACTGATTCCGGGCGCGAACGGCGACGCGAACATCTTCATGCCCATCAAGCGGTTTCTGGCCGGCCAGTACACGGTGGTGACCTACGACCGGCGCGGGTATTCGCGTAGCGAATTGGTAGGCCCCCAGGACCTGCCCTACAAGCGCGAAGCCGATGCCGACGATGCCCAGCGCTTGCTGGCCCACCTCAGCCCGGAGCCGGCCACGGTGTTTGGCACCAGCTCGGGGGCCATCGTGGCCCTCACGCTGCTGGCGCGCCACCCCGCCGCGGTGCGCACTCTGGTGCCCCATGAGCCCCCGCTGCTGCAAGTGCTACCCGAGGCAGGCGACTTTGCGCACTTCTACACCGACTTGCAGGCCACCTATAAGGCAGAAGGCATGAAGGCCGTGATGCAGAAATTTGCCGCCGAGCTGGTGAGCAAGGCCGATGCTCCGCTCATGCAGCGTGAGCGCGACGCGGCCGCGATGAAAAATAGCGTGTTCTGGTTCGAGAACGAGGCCAGCGCCTACCCCCAGGCGCACTTCGATATGGCCCAGTTGGCCAGCTATGCCGACCGCATAGTACCGGTGGGCGGGTTGGAATCGCACGGCACCATGCCCTATGAAGCCGTGCAGGCGCTGGCCGCGCAGCTGCACCGGCCCCTGCTGGAGCTGCCGGGCGGGCACGTGAGCGGCTACGTACTGCACCCCGCCGAATTTGCCCAGGGCCTGCTGGCCGCCCTGGCTAAACTAAACCACTAACTGCGCATATCCATGAGTCAGAACCTGAGCCAGAATTCCCTGGAACGCATTGACTTCATGTGCATTACCTGCCCCCGTGTACCGCGAGGCGGCCCTGGCGGCCGGCCACAGCCAACCCGATGGGATACCCGCCCTACCCCAGTGGAGCGAAGCCGCCGCCCTAGCCCAGATGGATAAGTTGGGCGTACGGAAAGCTTTTTTGTCGGTTTCCTCGCCGGGCGTGCATTTCGGCGACGATGCCGCCGCGCGCCAACTGGCGCGGGCGGTCAATGACGAGGGCAGCCGCCTCAAAGCCCAGTACCTAGAGCGGTTCGGCTTCTACGCGGCGGCACCGCTGCCCGATTTCGACGGGGCGCTGGCCGAGCTGCGCTACGCTCTCGATGTGCTGCACGCCGACGCGGTAGTGTTTGAAACCAACGCCAACGGCGTGTATCTGGGTGACGAGCACCTCGACCAGATTTTTGCCGAGCTGGACCAGCGCGGGGCGGTGGCGTTTGTCCACCCCACCTCGCCCTCCTGCGAGTGTTGCCTCGACCTGGCCCTGGGCTACCCCCAGCCCATCTTGGAGTTCTTGTTTGGAATGACCCGCTCGGTGACCAACTTGGTGCTGCGCGGCATCACCACGCGGTTTCCGCGGGTGCGCATCATCGTGCCACACGCCGGGGCGGCGCTCCTGGTGGTGGCCGACCGGGTAGCGGGCTTCGCGGGGCTGCTCGGCCTCACGCCCACGCCCACCGACGACGAGCTATTCGCGGCCTTCCGCAGCTTGTATTACGACCTGGCCGGCTTCCCGCTGTCCCGCCTGCTGCCCACCCTGCTCACGATAGTCGACCCCACGCACATTCTCTACGGCAGTGATGCGCCCTTCACGCCCGCCCCGATAGTCGAGCAGGTGCTCGCGAAGTTGGACTAGAGTATTCCGCCCGAATATTTGACGGCGTTTATGAGCGGCAATGCCCGGCAGCTGTTTGGCTTGTAATGAGTTAATATATATTTTCCTGTATTCCAAGCATCGTTACGTTCTGGCTTAGTTATCCACCAACGACACTTCACCCCCTGGCTCCCTCTCCAAAAAAGAGGGGGAACTAGCTTCTAAAATCTAATTCTAAAACTAGAACTAGGAAGTGTTAACAGTCACGTAGCCAGAGTACGGTCGCGGCTAGCTGAATAAAGTCCAGAAAATGCGTATCCGACTTGTCATGGCGGGTGGCCACGCGCCGAAACTGCTTTAAGCGGCTAAAAAGCCGCTCCACGAGGTGGCGCTGGGCATACCGGGCCGCGTCGTAGGCGCGGGGCGTGCGGCGCTTGCGCCGGGGCGGAATCACCGCGCAGGTGCCGCGCGCCGCCAGGGTGGCCACGAGCGGGTCGGAATCGTAGCCGCGGTCGGCGAGGAGGTAGGCCGGGGCCAAGCCTTCGAGCAGGGGCAAGGCCTGCGGAGCATCAGGGCGCTGGCCCGCCGTCAGGCAGCCGCGTACGAAGTGGCCGCGAGTGTCGGCCACGACGTGCAATTTACTGGTCAGTCCCCCGTGGCTGCGCCCCAGGGCTTGCGGCCCGTTTTTTTGCGCGCCCCGCTCGCGTATTGGTGGGCGCGTATGGTGGTCGAATCGAGCAGCAGCGTGTGCAAGGCATCATGTTGCTGCACCGCCGCCAGCACCTGGGCCCATATGCCCGCGGCGGTCCAGCGCTGGAAGCGGGTGTATGTGGTATGCCAGTTGCCCCACGCGACCGGCAAGGCCCGCCAGCGGCAGCCGTTACGCATGAGCCACAGCACGGCCTCGACAAAGCGCCGGTTGTCTTGGCCCCGCCCGCCTTCCGTACCAACCCGGCCCGGTAGCAGCAGCGCGATACGTGCCCACTGCGCGTCGGTCAACAGATACTCCATTCCCGAACCTACTACCTACTGTTAACACTTCCTAGTACCCGCTGGCACCCTCGACCCCAACCAGATTCACACGCCGGGCATTTTCGTGCAGCGCATTTTTGAGGGTAAAGGCTATGACAAGCGCATTGAGCAGTGCACGGTTATAACCACCTGAATCCAGGTTAGGTAAACAGCAGATTGGCCAATGCATCGCTCGCGAGCGGCCACTTTATCCACTGCATCAGAGAATATAGGGTAGGCGCTGCACCAAATAGAAGTTTGGAATTATTGAATAAACACCGGCCGAATGAGGTTTTCAAACGTGAAAATCCCGTCCCATTTCTCCTGGGTCAATAGCCCGCGCTCGGTCACTGCTATGTCATGGACCGACTTGCCGGTGGCCAAGGCCTCCTTGGCGATGCTGGCGCTGGTTTCGTAGCCGAGCACGGGATTGAGCTGGGTCACGATACCGATGCTATTATAAACCAGATTAGCGGCGTGCTCCACGTTGGCCGTGATGCCGAGCACGCACTTTTCGCGCAGCGTGCGGCAGGCGTTGGTCATGTAGGAGATGCTGGTGAAGAGCGCGAATGAGATAACCGGCTCCATTACATTGAGTTGGAGCTGACCGGCCTCGGCGGCCATCGTCACGGTAAGGTCAGCCCCGATGACGTAGAAGGCCGTCTGGTTCACCACTTCGGGTACCACCGGGTTCACCTTGCCGGGCATAATGCTGCTGCCGGGCTGCAGGGCGGGCAGGTTGATTTCGTTGATGCCGCAGCGCGGGCCGCTGCTCAGCAGGCGCAGGTCGTTGCATATCTTACTCAGCTTCACGGCCGTGCGCTTGAGCACGCCCGAGAGCTGCACGTAGGCCCCGGTATCGTAGGTAGCCTCGATGAGGTCGCCGGCCAGGCTGAGGTCGAGGCCCGTTATCTGGCGCAAATGCTTGGTTACCAGTCCCGCGTAGCCGGGCGGCGTATTGATGCCGGTGCCAATGGCGGTAGCCCCCATGTTGATTTCGGCAATGAGCCGGCGCGAGTCGTCGATGCGCAACAGCTCCTCGCGCAGGTTAGTGGCGAAGGCGTTGAACTCGTCGCCCATGCTCATCGGCACGGCATCCTGGAGCTGAGTGCGGCCCATCTTGAGCACGTTCTGAAATTCCTGGCCCTTGGCAAAAAACGCGTCGGCCAGCTGCGAGAGCGTGTCGCGGTAGCCGACTAGCTTGTTATTCAGGGCTATGCGAAAAGCAGTGGGGTAGGCGTCATTGGTGCTCTGCGAGCAGTTGACGTGATTATTGGGGTGGCAGTATTGATACTCGCCCTTCTGGTGGCCCATCATTTCCAGGGCCACGTTGGCAATTACCTCATTGGCATTCATATTCACCGAGGTGCCGGCCCCACCCTGAATCATATCGGTCAGAAACTGATTGTCGAACTCGCCGCTGGCTACGCGGTCGCAGGCTTGCGCAATGTAGTCAGCAATAGCGGGGTCGAGCACGCCTAGCTCCTTATTGGCCAGGGCCGCGCCCTTTTTCACGAAGGCCAGCGCCTGCACAAACAGCGGCTCTACCTTAATCGGAATGCCCGTGATATGGAAGTTTTCCAGCGCCCGCAGGGTCTGGATACCGTAGTAAGCATCGGCGGGAATGGGCAATTCGCCCAGGAAATCGTGTTCGAGGCGGGTGGATGAGTGCATGCGGGGAAAGGGAGAGCGTGAAAAGTACTCGTTTTACGCAAAGCTGCGCTAGGCAGGCCGTATGCGCCGCCGCGGGGCGGGCCAACTGTGGTGGTAGCCAGCTAATACTATCTGAGCCGATACTATTTAAACCGATACTAGGCAGTCTTACCAGTTACGACGCGCTACCACGCGCATTCCGACTTACTTCGCCTTTGTAAGCGCGCTTCAAACTGCTGGTTCCCAATTTTAACTGCTTATTTCCCACCCATGTTTTTAAAAATACTGCTCCCTCGCCCCGGCCTGGTTGGCCGGGCTACGCTGCTGGCCGCCGGCCTCGCCTCGATTGCCAGCGCCCAGGCTACCGTTATCTCCTACGCCCAGGCCGGGGATAACGTCACGTTTAAGCTCGACAAGGGGCTAATGCGCGTGCGGGTGTGCCGGCCCGACGTGGTGCAGGTGCAGTACACCATTTTGCCCGCGTTTCCGGCCAAAACCTCGCTGGTGGTCAACAACCCGTGGTCGGCGACAACGCCCTTCAAAATAGCCGACCAGAACGGGCAAATCGCGATTACTACCGCTCGGCTGCAAATCCGGGTCAACAAAGCCACTAACGCGGTGGCGTATTTCGACCTGCGCGGCGCGCCCATTGCGGCGGAGGCCGCGCAGGGTAATAAAACTATGACGGCCGCCACCATCGCCGGCATCGCTACCTACAACTGCGCCACCAGCTTCCAGTCGCCGGCCGATGAGGGTCTTTTCGGCCTGGGCTGCCACCCCGAAGACACGCTCTCCATCAACTACAAGGGGCGCAACCAGGAAATGCTCATCAAGTATATGACCGGGGCCATTCCGGTGCTGCTTTCCACCAAAGGTTACGGCTTGCTGTGGGATAACTATGCGGCGTCGAACTTCTACGGCGCGGAGCAAGGGAATACGCGGTATAAGTACGTGTCGGAGAGCGGAAAGCAGGTCGATTATTACTTTTTCTACGGGCCTGATTTCGACCATATTATTAATCAGTACCGGGTAGCGACCGGTGCGGCCCCCATGTTTCCGAAGTGGTCGCTGGGACTGTTTCAGTCGCAGGACCGCTATAAAACCCAGGCCGAGGTACTCTCGGTGAAGGATGGCTATCGCCAAAACCACATTCCGGTTGATGCCATCGTGCAGGACTGGTTTTACTGGGAGCCGCAGCCCATTGGCTCGCACGTGATGAACCCTACCCGCTACCCCGACCCCAAGGCGATGGTAGACGCGCTGCACCAGGCCAATATCCACGCCATGATTTCCATCTGGCCGGTGTTTGGCAAGGGCACGGCCAACTTCGATGCCCTGCAAAAAGCCGGTAACCTGACCAGCATCACCTGGGATAATTTCGTAACCAAAACCTTCGATACTTACTACGATGCCCACAGCCCCAAGGCCCGCGACATGTACTGGCAGCAGGCCCGCGACGGCCTCATCCAGAAGTACGGCTGGGATGCCTGGTGGGTAGACCAGTGCGAGCCCGATAACGGAGCCCTGCTCGACGAGCGCCGCAAGGCCGATTTCGCGGTGGGCAAAGGCATCGATTTTTTCAATACCTACTCCCTAGAGCACACCAAGGGCCTCTACAAGGGCTGGCGCGCGGACGTGCCCGACAAGCGGGCGTTTTTCCTGGTGCGGCAGGCGTTTGCGGGGCAGCAGCGCAACGCCGCCACGCTCTGGTCGTCGGATATTCTGACCACTTTCCGAGCCTTCAAGAGCCAGGTGCCGCAGGGCATCAACGCCTGCGCGTCGGGCATCCCGTATTGGACCTCCGACATTGGCGGCTACAAGTCCAACACCGCCCCCGAGGGCATCCCGAACTGGGCCGACCCGCAGGCGCGCGAGCTGTTCACGCGCTGGTTTCAGTTTGGGGCGTTCAGCCCAATTTTCCGCATCCACGGCAAGGGCGAGCGGGCGCTGTTTTCGAGCAATTGGGACGCGGCCACCAAGGCTACGCTGCTCAAATATGATAAGCTGCGCTACCGCCTGTTGCCCTACATCTACTCGCTGGCCGCCCGCGTCACCCGCGAAAACTACACCTTGATGCGGTCGCTGGCGTTTGATTTCCGGCAGGATAAAAACGTGTACGGCATCCCCGACCAGTATATGTTCGGGCCGGCTTTCCTGGTTAATCCCGTTACCGAGCAGCTGTATTCCGGTCCCAAGGCCCGCACTACGGCCGGTACCCGCCCGGTGTACCTGCCGGCCGCCGCTAAGTGGTACGACTTCTGGACCGGCCAGTCGCTGGCCGGGGGCCAGACCATTGCCGCCGCCGCGCCCCTCGAAACCCTACCCCTCTACGTGCGCGCCGGCTCCATCGTGCCGCTCGGCCCCGAGGTAGAGTACGCCACCCAGCCCACCACCGGCCCCACCGAGCTGCGCGTCTACCCCGGTGCCGACGGTGAGTTCACGGTGTACGAGGACGAGGGCGACACCTATAATTACGAAAAGGGTGCCTTTGCCACCTACCAGCTGCGCTGGAACGACAAGCTGCGCCAGTTCAGCATCACCGCCCGGCGCGGCAGCTTCCCCGGCATGGCGGCCAGCCGCACCTTTAGCGTGGTGGTGGTGCGGCCCGGTCACGGCACCGGCGGCGAGGCTACTGCCCAAGTCGAAAAAACCGTGACCTACACCGGCCAGGCCCTAGCGGTCAGCTTGTAGGAGGCGGAATTTAACTAAGCGATTAGTAGCGCGAACCTTTCAGTTCGTGCTACTAATCGCTTCCTTTTTGGACAGGATACTTAGTGCCAGGTATCGGTCACGCTCTGCGTGCTGCCGCTGGGCGTGAGCGAGTTATTGGGGTCATTTTCCCAGAGGATATTACCCGAGCCATCCTTACGGAAGTACTTGTAGAGCACGTTGGTACCGCTGGTGAGGGGCACGGTTACGGTCCAGTTGGGGTAGGCCGCGCCGCTGAGCTGAATAGCGTTGGCCGTATTCCAGGAGCCGAGCTGGGCGGTGCTGCCCACTATGTACAGGTTTTGGCCGCTCACGGTGTTGCTGTAGTTGATGGTGAATTTCACCGCCGTAGTGCTGGTAGTGCCGCCGCCGCCCGTGCCGCTGCCGCTGGGTACCCACACGGCGTAGGAGCGGGCATTCACGGAGAAGGTGCCATTGCCGTTGGCGTCGGTGGTGACGGTGCCGGTAGTATTGCCAGTGAGGTCGGTGAGGGTGGCGTTTTTGAAGGGGGTAGCAAGGGCTTTGCTGGCGGCATTGCTCCCGTCGTTCAGCAGCTCCAGCAGGCCGGTGTGGCTGGCGTCGCCAGCGCGCGAGTAGGCATACACGTCGGCGTCGTCGGCGCTGGTGTACTCGTAGCCCGAGCCGAAGCCGTGCGCCTGCCGAATGCCGATGAGTGTCTTCAGCTGCGCGCCCAGGCCGTAGTTGTAGTAGTCTTTGTAAAATACGCAGGGGTAGCCCTTCTCGCGGGTCAGGATGTAGCTGTAGGCCAGCATCTTGAGATTGGCCACCGGTGAGTAGAGCGCGCCGCCCGTCTGGTCGGTATCGTGGTTATCGACGAAGGAAACCGACAGCGCGCCGTTGGCCTCCGTGAAGCCCGCGAATTGCAGCCCGCGCATGTCCCAGGTACCGTTGCCGTTGCTCATGGCGGCAAAAGTGTAGTGCAACGGCACGTCAAATAGGCTCGTGCGGCCGCCCGTAGAAGAAGCGTAGTTGTTGAGGTCGCTCAGGTTCTGAAACCACGCCTCGCTCACCGCGAAGCGGCCGCTGCTACCCTTCACGTTATCCAGCCACGAATTCACAAACGAGGTAAGCATGTGCTTAGTCGCGTCGAGCCGGTAGCCGTCGAGGTTCAGCGTGGTCGTCATCCAGTTGCCCCAGCTAATGGTTTCGTTCACCTGGTTCTGGTCGGCGTAGCGGATTTCCGAGCCCAGCAAATTATCGTAGGCGTCGCCATTGGCGTAGGGCTGAAAATCCCAGGCATTCCACTGGTACCAGCCGTTATTAGGTGCCTGCTGGGTGCCGTTAAAATTGTAATAATGCCACTGGTAGGTGCTGTATTTATTGGCCCGGCCGGGGTAGGTGAAGCTCGTATACACGTTGTAGCTCGTGCCGCCCACCGTGAACTGCTCCTGCGCATCGGCTGAGGTCAAGTGGTTCATTACCATGTCTTCATACACTTGAATGCCCTGGCCGTGCAGCGCCCCAATGCAGCTTTGCAGCTGTGCCAGCGTGCCGTAGTGCGTGGCCACGGTACCCTTCTGGTTGAACTCGCCCAGGTCGTAGCGGTCGTACACGCCGTAGCCCACGTCGTTCGCGCCGCTGCCCTTGTAAGCGGGGGGTAGCCACAGGGCCGTGATGCCGGCGCTTTTCAGCTCACTGGCTTTGCCGCCCAGTACCTGCCACCACGTCTGGCCGCTGGTGGTCTGGGGCACGTCCCAGTAAAAGCCCTGCATCAGCACGCCGTTGGCGGTGGTGGCATTGCTGCTAGCACTTAGCAGCGACGGGGTAGGGGTAGCGGGGGCAGTAGCGTTTTTGGCGCAGCCTGCGAGCCACAAAAGGGCCGCCGCGCCAGCCAGGCGTGCGGTTCCGCGAAGGGGGTAGGACATGAGTTGGAGGGGTGGGAAATAGACGCCGCAATGTTAGGCCATCTTCTCCTCTCCGAACGAACGTAATTTAGGCTTTTTCTGAGATAATAATAAAATAAACTTACTTTTAAGTACGACTTGTGACAAAATACTAACAAGGTAAATAGTCAAAAAAACCCTAAAAAAGACTCATTTACTCGCTTTAATTATTTATTTAATCCGCAAACGTTTGCGGTAAGTTGCGTCGCGTACTTTTGCCAGCAGTTGGATTAATTGAAGTAAGTAGCTCGCCTTGGCAGAGGCAGGTAGTCGCCAGCAAGGGCGGGCGAGGGCAACCTAGCCTGCTTATTCCTAGTTTTAAGACAGGCGGCAGACTCGCGCCGCGCGCGTAGCTGCCGCTTACCTTCACTTCCATTCTTTCACTGCCTTATGCTCGCCTACATTTCCGCCGCCGACCGCCACCATGCCGCGCCTACGTCCTGGCTCAGCTCCTATTTTTTGTTCTCCTTCGCCGATTATTTTGACCGGCACAACCTGCATTTCGGGCCGCTACGGGTGTTCAACGACGACACCATCGCGCCGCAGAATGGCTTTCCGCAGCACCCGCACTCCGAGATGGAGATTATTACGCTCGTGCTCGAAGGGGAGGTAAGCCACGAGGATACGCTGGGCAACCGCACCACCATCCGAACCGGCGAGGTGCAGCGCATGACGGCCGGTACCGGCGTGGCCCACAGCGAGATGAACCGCCAGGACCAGCCCCTGCATCTCTATCAGCTCTGGTTTATGCCCAGCCAGAAGGGGCTGGCTCCCAGCTACGAGCAGAAAGACCTGGGCTTTCTGAAAGGCCATCACAACGAGCTGGTGCCCCTGGCCACCGGCCAGCGCGTGCTCGAAGACGTGGTGTACCTCAACTCGAACAGCACCATCTATTGGAGTAATCTGGACAGTGGAAAGACCCTGGTTTTCAAGACTTTCCCATTACGACTTACTTTTATCTACGTGAAAGAAGGAAGCATCACGGTCAATGGTACGGAGCTAGGCCCTAATGACCAGGCCCGCCTTGATGCCGAAGACGTACTCGAAATAACGGCCGCCCGTGACTCTCAGCTTATTTTGATTGATTTGCCCGGTAGTGAGGCAAATTACTGATAATTAACATTTTACCGATGGCTACTATTTTTCCTGCTAGGCTAATACCCGCCGACGATGCCGCCCGGCTGCGAACGCTGCATCGGTACCAGATTGTGAATACTACACCCGAGCTGGTGTTTGACGACTACGTGGCTTGGGCCGCGCGGCTCTTCGGCGTGCCCATCGCCCTTATTTCGCTCGTCGATTCGGAATACGTCTGGTTCAAGGCAATGGCGGGGGGTAGCGCGCCGGGCCTGGCGCGCGGCGAAAGTATGTGCTCGGCCGCCATCCTGGTGAGCGATGAAGTAGTGGTATCGGACTACAAGCCCGAAAGCTGCAGCCTCATCAAGCCCGACGTGGCGCAGGCGGTAGGCCTTAATTTTTACGCCGGTGCTGCCTTAGTAGCCACCGACCACGCCCGCCTGGGTATGCTGGCCGTTATCGACAAGGAGGTGCGGGGCTTCACCGCTACCGAAGCGGGCCTGCTCACCCGCCTCGCCCGCCTCGTAAGCCGCACCATTGAGCTGCGCTACCACTACCTGGTGACAAGCCAGCCGGCCGAGTGGGAAGATGCGCAGCACGAGCTGGCCCAGGCGCTGGACGAAAGCTCGACCCTGGCCCGCTACCTGGCCAGCCGCAGCCAGGGCCTCGACCTGAGCGACCCAGAGGTGTGGCAGCCCGTGAGCCGCTGCCTCGAAAGCGTGGCGCGGGTGTTGGACAGGCGTCTGGAGTAAGACACTGGGCTCACAAAAAAAGGGGGTAGACGCTAGTGCCTACCCCCTTTTTTTGTGAGCCCAGTGCTCATGGCAGGTAGCCGCCCGCCAGCAGTAGTCAAAACGAAATTCAGGATTGCTCGTTTTCATGTCGGAAAGGCAGGTAGCTGCGCGCGTCAGGCCTGCCTATTGCTGGCCCGCACCTTTTTCACTGAGTCAAAATTTTATGAAAAAAGCCATTTTGCTTCTCGCCTTGGGTATTGTCTGCTCTACTATGCCTGGCCGCCTGCGGGCTCAGGCCACCGTGGCCGGCACGCCCGCGCCCGTGCTACCCCTCTACAGTGGCGCTATCCCCGACTCGAAGCCTAGCCAGCTGAAGGAAGCTACCACCGGCCAGGGCGCTAACACCAGCGTAGCCGACGTGGTGCAGCCCACGCTCACCGTTTTTATGCCCGCACGGGAAAAAGCTAACGGCACCGCAGTCATTATTTGCCCCGGTGGAGGCTACTCGCGGCTGGCCATCGACAAGGAGGGCTACGCCGTGGCCCAGCGCCTCAACGAGTTGGGGGTAGCGGCCTTCGTGCTGAAATACCGCCTGCCCAACGACCAGAGCCAGCCCGATAAAAGCATCGCGCCGCTGCTCGATGCCCAGCAGGCCCTGCGCATGGTGCGCCAGCTGGCCCCTAAGTACAACCTCAACCCCGAGCGAATTGGTATGATGGGCTTTTCGGCGGGCGGGCACCTGGCAGCTACTGCGGGCACGCACTTTGCCCAGCCCGCCGGCCCAAACCCCGGTCCGGCTTCGGTGCGGCCCGCGTTTTTGGTGCTGCTGTACCCGGTTATCAGCTTCGCCGACAGCATTATGCACAAAGGCTCGCGCGATAATTTGTTGGGGATGAACCCCAGTCCCGAGCAGCAGCGTCTCTATTCCAACGAGCTCCAGGTAACCAGCCAAACGCCGCCTACCTTCCTCGTGCAAGCCGAGGACGATAACGTGGTGCCCGTGCAAAACAGCCTCGTATTTTACCAGGCCCTGCACCACCACCAGGTACCCGCCGAGCTGCACATTTTTCCTAAGGGCGGCCACGGCTTCGGCCTCACCAACCCCACTACCCCCACCCAGTGGGTAGACTTGCTCAAGAACTGGATGGCCGCCAACGGCTGGCTAAGCAAGTAGTTTCAGTTAACATAGGGCTTCTGCACAAGCTCTGCTAACAATAACCTCCTCGGCACGTTGTGTAAGCATTCAGAAGTTCATCCTGGCAAGCGGCTGTTTGTCGAAGAAAAGCTGTTAACTGATAAATGGTAATTATTAAATGAAACTAGGCGACCAAGCCCCCGATTTTACCCTGCCTACTGATAAAGGCGACACTTTTCATCTGGCTGAGCAGCGCGGCCGGCCAGTAGTACTCTACTTCTACCCCAAAGACGACACACCCGGCTGCACGGCCGAAGCCTGTGCCTTCCGTGACCAGTACGCCGATTTCCTGGACCTGGGCGCGGTTGTGGTCGGCGTGAGCTCAGATAGTGAGAAGTCGCACCAGAAATTCAGCCAGAAGCACCGCTTGCCCTTCCCGCTGCTGGCTGATAGTGGCGGGCAGCTACGCAAGCAGTACGAAGTGCCCCGCGCCCTGCTGGGCTTGCTGCCCGGCCGCGTCACGTTCGTGATTGATAAGGAGGGCAAAATTGCCTACATCTTCAATTCGTTGAGTGGGGCCACCGACCACGTGCGCAAAACCAAGGAGGTACTGCGCGAGCTGGCCAAATAAGGGGGGTAGAGGCACGACCAACCGGCGCGTTTTGGCGTATCGGGTAGCATGAGCATTCCCCTCTCGCCTACCCTCATCAGCGACATTGGGCTAGTAGCGGCCGCGCTATCGGCCCTCACGTTTTTTCCGCAGGTGGTGCATACCTGGCAAACGCGCTCGGCCGCCGACCTGAGCGGCCCCATGTTGGGGGTAGGAGCCAGCGGAATGGTATTATGGCTCGTGTACGGAATGGCGGAACACAATCTTCCCATCCTGCTCGGCAACGCCATCAATCTGTTTTTCACGGTGCTGCTCATATTCTTTAAGCACTATTTCGCAGCACCCGGCCGGGCCGCCCCTGGCAAGGCGGGGTAGGACGATAAAACGAAGAACGTCATGCTAAGCTTGTCGAAGCATCTCTACCGCAGTCATTGGAATTACTAATTCTCTCGGCGCAGTAGCGGTGCTTTGACAGGCTCAGCATGACGTTCTTCGTTTTATCGGAGACATTTGCAAGCATTATTAAGCTCAACCACCGTTCTGAGCCAGAACGGTTTTTTTGGGCTTTTTCGATAAAAAAACGGCCGCGCCCAACAATTCTGACGCTAGCAGCGTTGGCAAGTCTAATGGAATTAGTAACTTGCGGCCAGTGTTGCCGAAAAGTGTGCGTCGCGTGCCCGCCGCGTTGGGCTTTTTCTCCCTTCGTTTTCCTTCATTATGATTAATACCAACCTCAAATTCTGGCGCCGCGAGCTGAGCCTCACGCAAGCGCAACTAGCTGATAAGCTGAACATCAAGCGCTCTCTGGTAGGGGCCTACGAAGAAGGCCGCGCCGAGCCACGTCTGGCCACGCTCGTTAACATGGCCCGGCTCTTTAACATCCCGCTCGACTCGCTGGCGACCACCGACTTTACGAAGCGCAAGAACGCCAAAACCGCCGCTGCCCTGCGCGAAGCCGGCCCCCTCACCGATGAGTTGCCCGAAGAGAAGCCCCTGCGCGTACTAGCCTTCACGGTTGGCTCCGATAATAAGGAAAATATTGAGCTAGTGCCCCTGAAAGCCGCCGCCGGCTACCTCAACGGCTACGCCGACCGCGAGTTTATTGAGGAGCTACCCCGCTTCCGGCTGCCCATGCTGGCCAGCACCGGCACCTACCGGGCCTTCGAAATCGCGGGTGACTCGATGCTACCCCTCGCCAGCGGCACCACCATCGTGGGCCGCTACGTGGACGATTGGAGCAACATCAAGGATGGTACGCCCTGCATCGTGGTGAGCCAGAAGGACGGCATTGTGTTCAAGCGCGTCTTCAACAAGCTCAAGCAGAGCCACTTATTTGCCCTGCACTCCGACAACCCCGTGTACTCGCCCTACGACCTCAAAGCCGAGGACGTGCTCGAAATCTGGGAAGCTAAGAGCTATATCAGCAGTGCATTCCCCATCGGCGGCGTATCGTTGGAGCACCTAGCCAGCATGGTGCTGGACCTCACGCAGCAGGTGAAGCAGCTGCAAATGCAGCGGGCGTAAAGTACTTAATGGTCATAGCGAGCGCAGCGAAGTGAAGCGCGACAATTTTTCCTTCACGTTGGATTAGTAACCCTAACGTGAAGGAAGGATTGTCGCGCTTCACTTCGTTGCGCTCTCCATGACCAGTAGCGCTTATTTCAGCTGCATTTCCTCGATAATCTGCTTAATCTTGGCTTCCGCTTTCTGGTGGGTAACCTGGTAGTCAGCAATAGAGGCCAGCGGTTCCTTCACGCTGAAGTAGAACTTGATTTTAGGCTCAGTGCCGCTGGGGCGGGCGGAGATTTTGTCGCCGGCGGCAGTAATGAATTGCAGCACATTGGAGCTTTCCACGCCGGTACCTCCCGATTGGCCGGTGGTGAGATAGTGAATTTTTTCGGTCTGGTAGTCGCGGATTTCAACTACCGGCGAGCCAGCTAGCATCTTGGGCGGGTTTTTGCGCAAATCCACCATCATTTCTTTGATTTCTTCGGCCCCACGTTGGCCTTTCTTAGTCAGTGAGATGAGGTCTTCCACGTAGAGGCCGTACTCGGCGTACATCTGCTGCATTTCCTGGTACAGGGTGCGGCCCTGACCTTTGGCTACGGCGGCCATCTCGGCCACGAGAGCGCAAGCCGTTACGGCATCTTTGTCGCGCACGAAGTCGCCGATGAGGAAGCCGTAGCTTTCCTCGCCGCCGCACACGTAATTTTCCTGCCCCGCCAGCTCCCGAATGAGGCCCGCGATGTACTTGAAGCCCGTCAGCGTGCGGTAGTACTTCACGCCGTAGCGGTGCGCAATGTCGCCCAGAATATCGCTCGTCACAATGGTGTAGACGATAAAATCGTTGGGCTGCGCCTTGCCGGCCTTGGCCCGTGCCGACAGAATATAGTGCGTTAGCAGCGCGGCGGTCTGGTTGCCGTTGAGCAGCACCCACTCGCCATTTTCATCCTTCACGCCTACCCCCACGCGGTCGGCGTCGGGGTCAGTAGCCAGCACGAGGTCGGCGTTCTGGGTCTTGGCTTGGTCGAGGGCCATTTGCATGGCGGCTTTTTCTTCCGGGTTCGGCGACTGCACCGTGGGGAAGTTGCCATCGGGCTGGTCCTGGGCCGGTACCACGCTCACATTGGTAAAGCCGAACTCGGCCAGCGCGGGCGGCACCAGCTTAATACCCGAGCCGTGAATAGGCGTGTACACGATGCCCAAGTCGTGCTGCTGCTGAATGGCGGCGGGATTGATGCTCAGCTTCTTCACCTCGGCCAGGTAGGCATCGTCCACCTCTTTCCCAATGATATGAATCAGGCTGGGATTAGCCTCAAATTTTACCTCTGTGGGGCTGGTAATTCGGTTTACCTCCGTAATAATATTCTTGTCGTGGGGAGAAACTACCTGCGAGCCATCGTTCCAGTACACCTTGTAGCCGTTGTACTCCTTGGGATTGTGCGAGGCCGTGATGACGCAGCCGCTCTGGCAGCCCAGGTGCCGGATGGCGAAGGATAAGACGGGGGTAGGGCGCAGGTCGTCAAAGAGATACGTCGTAATGCCGTTGCCCGAGAAAATGGCGGCTACCGTCTCGGCAAACAGGCGCGAGTTATTGCGCGAGTCGTGGGCGATGGCCACTTTAATTTCCTGATTAGGAAAGCTCAGCTTCAAATAATTGCACAAGCCCTGGGTAGCCATGCCCAGCGTGTAGCGGTTCATGCGGTTCGAGCCCGCCCCCATAATGCCGCGCAGGCCCCCGGTCCCGAATTCCAGCGAGCGGTAAAATGCATCGTTGAGCTGGTCGTCCTGCTGCGTATCAACTAAATGTTTGATTTCGGCTTGGGTATCAGCATCGTAGGCGGGCGTGAGCCAGGTATTGATGCGCTGCTGAACGTCGGGGGAGAGAGGCATGAGAAAGAACAAATAAGGAATGGTGAAGCTGTAAAAATAGGCGCGGCGGCCGGTTGCGGCCGTGCTTCCTCTTACGAAACGAATTGTGGCCGGGCTGGTTATCTTTGAAAAAACCAGGTACCTATGGAAGCGCTGCAAACCCATCTTTCCGATTACGAACTCGAACGCGGCAAACCTATGCCTAGCTTTAATCACAGTATTGTGCAGAGTAATTTAATTACCGAGCTTAATAACCGCCTACGCCGGACGCACACCATCACATCTGAGTTAAATCTGGAATTAAACGGCAAAAAACTGGTGCTGGACTTAGCCATTTTTCCAAAGCTTACGCCCGATATGCAGCAGGATATTTTGTGGGTAAAGGAGGCCCCGCTGACGACCATCGAGATTTTATCGCCCAAGCAGGATTTAGATTCGCTACTCGAAAAAGCCCGGCTTTTTCTGGCGGCCGGGGTGCGCTCGTGCTGGCTGGTGCTGCCAGCAGTGGGAACCATCGCAGTGTTTACTGGTCCCACGGCTTACCACTCTTTCGCCAGCGATAGCGCCGTGTTGGATGCGGTGCTAGGCGTAGAAATCCCGCTGGCTGACATCTTCGGCTAACGGCCGCTACCCTACGGCACCA
Source organism: Hymenobacter psoromatis (assembly GCF_020012125.1). Lineage (NCBI taxonomy): Bacteria > Pseudomonadati > Bacteroidota > Cytophagia > Cytophagales > Hymenobacteraceae > Hymenobacter > Hymenobacter psoromatis. Next base: position 2,106,133 of record NZ_JAIFAG010000001.1, on the reverse strand, counting down.
CCAGCTTTTGCGTGTGCGTGCGGCCGCTCAACTGCACTTCAAGGATATATACCCCTTCTGAGAGGCCCGCCAAGTCCAGGTCCTGCTGCCGGGCCTCGGCCGCCAGCGTATCAGCCAGCACCTCTTGGCCCTGCATGTTGAGGATGCGGACTTGCGCCACGCCCGCCGCGCCGGCCGAGCGGGCCAGGTGCAGGCGCTGCCGGGCGGGATTGGGGGTAGCTACAATGCCCACGTCGGTACTGCGCGGCGAGGTCGTGGCCAGGGCTGTACCTGGCAGCCAGCGCCCCACTGCCAGCCCGTAAAGCTGGGCCGGCACCGTCACCAGCGCGTTGCTCAACTGCTCATTGGAAATAAAAAGTTGGTCGCGGCCCGCGAAAGCCAACCCCTCGACCTGCCCTACCCGCAAGACGCTGGGTAACTCGATACGCCGCTTGTTGCCGCCCAAAAACGCCGTGCTTTTAAAATCAGACAGCAGCCACGCGAAGGCCGCGCCGTTGCGCGTGTCGTAGCCCAGCAGCGCGGCCACGGTGCCGGCGGGGTTGATATCGGCGGCCGTTATCAGCCCGTTCACGTCAAAGGTGGCTTTGAGGTGAGCCACGTAGCTGCCCGGCGCGGCCGGCACGGTGTAGTAGCGGGTTTTAAAATCCACCCAGTCTTTGGTAAACAGGTGCAGTGAGTCGTGGGCAAAAAACATCGCCTCGCAGTCGAAATTATGCTGGTTGAGGCGCGACGTAAAATCCGTCTGGTCGGGGTAGCGGAAGGCAATAACCTGCGCGCCGGCCGAATCAGCGGCGGGCCCTAGGTCCGCGAGCGCCACCCGCAGAATGCGCAGGTCGCGGCGGTTGCCGAAATTATTGCCGAAGTCGCCCACGTACAGGTAGGTAGCATCAGCGGCCAGGTCCTCCCAATCCACGTTGGCTGTGCCGTGCAGGCGCACCCGCTGCATAGTACGCCCGCTGGCCGAGTCTACCCGAAATAGCACCGGCGCATTGCCGCTGTCGTTATGCGACCACAGGCCGCCGCTCGCCACCTGCAAGCCCGAGCTTTCGTTCAGCTCCGGGTTCAGCGCAGCTTTGGGGGGTAGGGCCGTGCCGGTAATCGGGTACTGGCACGAGCCATCGTTGCGAGTTGCGGCCGGGTTGTAGTTGCTGGCCTGCGGGTCGGGGCAGCCACTTTGGGCGCGCGCCGGCCGGGCGGCGGCCAGGCTCAGCAGCAGAAGTAGCGGTGGCAGCGAGAGCCCGCGAAAGCATTTCATGGCGCGCAAGCTACTCACCCGCAGCTATTTTGCTTGGCTCTTCGCCGTAGGCAGGTCTTCGCGCAGCGCCACGCCGTAGCGCGTAGCGAAGTTTTCGAGCAGCGCCCGTAGCACGGCCAGGCGGCGGGTACCCTTTACTTCACGCATGTTTAGCACGTGAATATCGCCGTCCTTGAGGCGCACCCGCAGCTGGCGAGGCAGCAGCTCCAGCATACTCATGTTTTCGGCCGCAAACACCTGCTTGGCCCGAAACAGGCCCGCCTTGTGCACCAGGTAGCCGGGCGCGAACTCAAAGTAGCTCTGCGTACCAAACACCGGCGCGTTGTGCACCAGGATAAACCCCAGATATACCAGGCACAGCGCTAAAAAAACGTAGCTCAGCCAGTAAAAATTCTGGGTGCTGGGCGAGTTGCGCAGCATCAGTACCGCGTAAATAATGGCAAATAAGGCCAGCGATACCTGCACCCCAAACGAGAGGCGCGACGAGTTGGCAGGGCGGAGGCGAATGCGGGTAGTACCAGTGGGCATGGGGCAAAATTAGTGATTAACGTTTAGTGATTAGTGATTAAATGGCAACGGTCTTATTATCAATGTCTTGTTGAAAATCACGACGTTAATCACTAATCACTAAACGTTAATCACTACACAAGCTTCGCTTCCAGCGTCATTTCGGGCACGGCTTTCAGAAGCTGCGACACGGGGCAGTTTTCTTTGGCGAACTCGGCGTGCTTTTGAAAATCTTCGGGCGTGATGTTGCCGCCGGTAACTTTGCCCTCGGTGCTGACGTGGATTTTGGTAATTTTGGGCGGGTCCTGGTCAGGGTCCAGCGTCACGGTTGAGGTCGTGCGGATGGTATCTACGGTGTGGCCGTGCTTGCCCAGGATGTTGGTTAGAAACATGGTGTAGCAGCCGGCGTGGGCTGCGCCAATCAGCTCCTCGGGGTTGGTGCCCTTCTGGCCCTCAAAGCGCGATTTAACGGAGTACTGCGCCTGCACCACGCCGCTCTTGGTTGTGATGTCGCCGTGGCCGTGAATGTCGCCGTGCCACTCGGCCTTGCCAAATTGGTCAATCATAGGAATATAAAAAAATGCGGGCAGTATCGCCCGGCGCTTGTCCTTACGGGCAAACAGGGGGCGGGCGTTGTGGGGGTAGGTTTTTCGCGTCTTTCGAGGTCGGAAATTGCGCTCACGGGAGAGGCGCGAAGGGTCGCGTCTCCACAAGCTTACTTTTGCCCTTCATGGGAATCAAAGCCGCCCTGAGCCGCCCGCTGGCCGCCTATACCGTGTACCGCTACCGCCAGTGGCAGGCGCGGCCCGCCGCCACCCAGCTGCGCCTGTTGCGCGCATTGGTGGGGGTAGGGGCCGGCACGGCCTTCGGCCGGGCCCATGATTTCGGGACCATCCGCACGCCCGCCGACTTTGCCGCCCGCGTGCCCATCCGCGACTACGAGGCCCTGCGGCCGTATTTCGACCGCATGAAAGTAGGCGAGCCGGATATCCTCTGGCCCGGCCGGCCGCTGTACCTGGCCAAAACCAGCGGCACCACCAGCGGCGCGAAGTACATTCCGATTACCCAGGCCAGCATCGGCAACCATATCAGCGGGGCCAAAGACGCGCTGCTGCACTACGTGGCCGCCACCGGCCGCAGCCGCTTTCTGGATGGCAAGCTGATTTTCCTCTCCGGCTCGCCCGAGCTGGAGAGGGTAGGCGGCATTCCCACGGGCCGGCTCTCGGGCATCGTGAACCATCACATCCCCCGCTACTTACGCCGTAACCAGCTGCCCAGCTACGCCACCAACTGCATCGAGGACTGGGAAACCAAGCTCGATGCCATCGTAGCCGAAACCCTGGGCCAGCCCCTGACGCTCATCTCCGGCATTCCGCCCTGGGTACAGATGTATTTCGACCGCCTCGTGGCCCGCGCCGGCCGGCCGGTGGGCGAGCTTTTCCCGCAGCTCGACCTCTTCGTGTCGGGCGGCGTGAGCATGGAGCCCTACCGCGCCCGCCTGCTCGAAAGCATTGGCCGGCCAGTGAATAGTATCGAGCTATTTCCGGCATCCGAGGGCTTCCTGGCCTTCCAGGACCAGCCCGGCAACCCCGGTCTGCTGCTGCGCCTCGCCAGCGGTATTTTCTTCGAGTTCGTGCCCGCCGAGCGGTTTTTTGAAGCTAACCCGCCCCGCCTCTCCATCGCCGACGTAGAGCTGGACCAGCAGTACGCCGTGGTGCTGACCTCCAACGCCGGCCTCTGGGCCTATTCGCTCGGCGACACCGTGCGCTTCGTGGATTTGCACCCGCACCGGGTGGTGGTTACGGGCCGCATCGCGCACTTTCTCTCCGCCTTCGGCGAGCACGTCATTGGCGAGGAAGTGGAAGCTGCCCTGCGGGAGGCGGTGCGCCAGCACCCCGAAACGGAGGTCACCGAATTCACCGTAGCCCCGCTCATCAGCGCAGATAAAATGCAGCCCTCGCGCCACGAGTGGCTCATCGAATTTGCCTACCCTCCTACTAATGCCCCGGCCTTCGCCGCCGCCCTGGATGCGGCTTTGCGCCAGCGCAATACCTATTACGACGACCTGCGCCAGGGTAGCATCCTGGCTTCGCTGCGGCTTACGCCGCTGCCGGCCGGCGCGTTTCAGCGCTACATGAAAAGCGTGGGCCGGCTGGGTGGCCAGAACAAGGTGCCGCGGTTGGGCAATGATAGGGGGGTAGCGGATGAATTAGGCGCTTAGTTTCTTTCTATTAGCTTCAACACGATGGCTCCCATTACCGACATCGCGCAGCTCGACCCCCGCTAGCAGACTGGGCCGGTATATTTGCGGAGAAAATTAACTACCCCGCGCCCAACCTTTACGTAAGGGGTAGCCAATGCTAAAAAACCTTTTTTTCTACGGCCTGCTGCTGCTGGGGGCGGGCCTCGTGCTGTACCTGAGCTGGCTGCCGATGCCCAAAATGGGCCTCGTATGGTTTATTCCGAGCGGCGTGGCCCACTGGGCCGACGAAAACCGCAACGATACTATTCGCACGGCGGTGCCGCTGGTGGGGCTGGGTTGGCTGATGGGCGGCTGGCTGGCGCTCCAAAACCGGCCGTGGCGGCACTGGCTGATGGCCTTCGCCGGGCTGGCCGGGCTGGTGGTGCTGGCCGAGGTAGGCCAGCTTTTCCTGGCCAGCCGCTCGTTCGACCTCGACGATATTGGCTGGGGTATAGTCGGCGCGCTGCTGGGCCTGGGCACAGTGGCCGCCCTGCGGCAATTATACCTGGTTGTGAAGCGGTAGCGGGGCCACGCCGTCCGGCCGGAACAGCACTGTTTATGGGCAAAGCGTAGCGCCTGGAAGCTGGCTGGCCGGCAGCACCTGCGGCCCGTAGCAGCTCCAGCACGCCTCATCGGCTTGGGTAGGGGGGGTAGGGGGCAGCGGAAACGTGGCCGCTGCGAAACGGGCCGCCCGGCGGGCATCGGTGAGGTCGTAGAGCTGGGCGTAGGCCACGGGATAGTCCAGAATAACGGGCGGCCCCTGGCTACGGGCCAGCAGCCGGGGCCCGCGCCGCCCGATGCTGTCCAGGTACCGGGTCAGGGCCTGGGCGTCGGGGGGATTGAAATGCACCAGCACTACCCACATCCGGCGGCCCCGGAAGGCATCTACTTCCCGCAGGTACTGGCGCGCGGCATCGGGCTGCTGGCGGTAGCAGTGGCCCAGGCGGTAGGTGGCCGGCCCCAGGCCCAGCTGCGGCCCGTACCAGCGTAGCGACTGCCCGGCCCCGTAGTAGGCATACATGGCCTCGCCGGGCCGGCGCGCGCGCGCCAGCTGCGCGTACAAGCCCTTGGTATCCTCGGCACAGTAGGGTGGCAGGTCGTGGTGCCCGAGGCTGGCGAGGATGGGCACCACCCCGAGCGCCAGCAGGCCCCGGCCCAGCGGCCGGCTCCGGCGGGCCACCCACCCGGCCAGCGCTTGCCAGCCCGCGAAGAGAAACAGAATCAGGCTGGGCACCAGAAAATCCATGAGCCGGGCGCGCAGCGGGAATTGCTGCAGTACCGAAGCTAGCAGTGCCACCAGCCACGGGGCCAGCAGCAGCAGGGCCGCCTCGCGCTGCCGCCACCACAGGCACCCGGCCCCGAACAGCGTGAGCGCTACCCAGATACCCGCCGGGTGGGGCCAGCCCAGGCCGTTGGCCCAGCGCTCGGCCAGCTCGCCGGCAAAAACTAGGGGTAGGCGGGGCGAAAGCTGCAGCAGGCCATCGTGCCAGAAAAAGTGCATGAAGGCGCGGGTCGGGGGCGTGAGCGTGGCCTCGCCCAGCAGCAGGCTCAGGCCGCAGCCCACGGCCCAGCCGGCCACTACCCCCGCCGTGGCCCGCAGCCGGGGCCGGCCCGCATCGAGCGCCGCCAGCAGCACCAGCGCCGCGCCGCAGCCCGCCAGCACCAGCACCGCGGCCTGCGAGTAAAACGGCACAACCAGCCCCGCCAGCGCCGCGCCCACCCCAAAGCGGGAGGTAGGGGGCCGCGCCTCGCGCAGCCGCAGCGCCAGCCACTGCACCAGCAAGGCGGCGGCCACGTCGCCGGCGTATTGCTTCACCTGCGTGCCGTAATAAATAAAGGTGAAGCCGACCGCGAACGTGAGCAGCGCCAGCGGCACCAGCGGCGCGGCCAGCATCCGCCGCGCCACCGCCCACAGCAGCGGCAGCGCCACCAGGGCCGCCAGCAGCGCGGGCAGCCGCAGGGCCAGCTCCGAGCGGCCCAGCAGCGTCAGGCAGGCTTTTTCGGCCAGTAAAAACAGGGGCGGGGCTACCTGCGCATCGGCCAGGGGCTGGCCAAGGAGCTGGGCGGCCGGGCGGCTGGCCAGGTTATGCAGCACGGCCAGCTCATCCAAAAAAAAGCTGGTGCCCCGCTGCCACTGCCACAGGCGCAGCCCAGCGCCCAGCAGCCCGGCGGCCAGTGCCAGCCAGCCCCACCACGTGCGGCGGGTGGGGGTAGTTTGCTCATTAGTAAGCATTTTTAGAGGCTTTTAGCGGTCGGCTCGAACGGCTTGTGCTGGGGGAGGGGTAGCAACTCAGGCTAAAACGGCAAGCCGAAGCTTGCCACGCATTCCTTACGACAAGCCAAAACCTGCCTTACGCGCCCAGCAGGCCATATTTGAGGATGCAGTAGATGGCCCGGAAGCCGTCGCGCCAGCCGATTTTCTTGCCCTCGGCGTAGGTGCGGCCGTAGTAGCTGATGCCCACTTCGTAGAGGCGCACGCCTGGCACCCGCGCCACTTTGGCCGTGACTTCGGGCTCGAAGCCGAAGCGCTTTTCCTCCAGTTTCAGGCCCTGAATAATATCGCGCCGGAAGAGCTTGTAGCAGGTTTCCATGTCCGTCAGGTTCAGGTCCGTGAACATATTGGAGAGAAACGTGAGCACGCCGTTGCCGATGCTGTGCCAGAAAAACAGGATGCGGTGCGGGTTGCCGCCCATGAAACGCGAGCCAAATACGACGTCGGCAAAGCCCTTTAGAATGGGCTTGAGCAGCAGGTTATACTCCTCGGGGTCATATTCCAGGTCGGCATCCTGCACGATAACGTAGTCGCCGGTGGCCTGCCGGATGCCCGTGTGCAGGGCCGCGCCCTTGCCCTGGTTCACCGGGTGCTCCAGCAGGCGCAGGCCCAGCTCGGGGTAGTGCGCGGCGTAGGCCCGAATGACGGCGGCCGATTCATCGGTCGAGCAGTCGTTGACCAGAATAATTTCCTTCCGAATGTGATTGGTCAGCTCCAGTTCGCGCAGCAAATCCAAAATCTGGTGAATGGTGCGCGCCTCGTTATAAACCGGAATGACGATGGAGAGCGTGTCGAACTTAACCAAAATAGCGGTTGGTTGATGAATGATAGGACCGCGAGCCCCTACGCAAGGGCTTACTAATCAGTTGGCTTTGGCCTGGTACCCGGCGGGGTTGCGGTGGCGCTAGCTCCGTGCTCCCTACCCCCCAAACCCGACCATAAGCCTCGGCACAGGGCTGTTGCTGAGCAATTCAGGCCGCAAGCTGCGAAGGAAACGGACCTGGTAAATTTCCCCCTGTATTTTCTTATAAAAAATATCAGAATAAGCTAATCCCTAAAAATGGTCCCGTCGGCCTTTTCGCTCCGGTTTGCCTCAACTGCCCGGCCCGCCTCGGTCCGGCTTGTATCTTGCCGCGCGTTTTCCGCCCGGTGCCTTCTCGCGCCGCCCGCATCTGCGAAATTCGCTTAATCTGCGATTCTATGAGACAATTCTTCAAGTTCGTGCTGGCTACCGTCGTGGGTCTGCTCGTGTTTTCGGTGCTGGGCTTCGTGCTGCTGGCCGGGCTGGCGGCGGCCATCGATAGTAGTGGCCCCAGCAAAACGGTGGCCGCCAACTCGGTGCTGGAGCTAAAGCTCGACAAGCCGATTTCGGAGCGTAGGGAAAGCGCCGACCTAAACCCCCTCGGCGGGGCGCAGGCCACAATTGGGCTGGTAGAATTGCGCGACGTCATTCGCCGGGCCAAAACCGACGACGACATCAAGGGTATTCTGCTCAACCTGCAAGTGGTGCAGGGCGGCATGGCTTCGCTGGAAGAAATCCGCGACGCGCTGCTGGACTTTAAGAAGGGCGGCAAGTTCATCGTGGCCTACCACGAAATCGCGTCCGAGAAAAGCTACTACCTCTCGTCGGTGGCCGACCAGATTTACCTGCACCCGCAGGGCACGCTCGAATTCAACGGCCTCAGCTCGGAGGTGATGTTTTATAAGCGGCTGTTCGACAAGGCCGGCATCGAGCCCTACATTTTCCGGGTGGGCTCGTTCAAAAGCGCCGTGGAGCCGTTCTTTCGGGAAAATTTCTCCGATTCGGCCCGCTACCAGACCGTTACCTACCTCCACGCCCTCAACGACCACATGCTGAGCCAGGTGGCCGCCAGCCGCCAGATTCCGCTGGCCCGCCTGCACGTCATCTCCGACTCGATGCTGGTGCACAACGCCCCCGACGCGCTCCGGCTAAAACTGGTGACCAAGCTCGGCTATTTTGATGAGGTGCAGGACTACCTGCGCGGCAAGCTGGGCCTGAAAGCCGACAATAAGCCCGGCCTCATCACCCTCGGCGACTACCAGGACCAGGACGGCAAAACCGACTCTGAGGGCCAGAGCAGCGGCAACCGCATCGCCGTCATCTATGCCGAGGGCGATATCGTGACGGGCCGCGGCTCGGACGATAATATCGGCAGCGACAAGTTTGCCGAAGCCATCCGTAAGGCCCGGCTCGATGATAAAATAAAGGCCGTGGTGCTGCGCGTAAACTCGCCCGGCGGCTCGTCGCTGGCCTCCGATATTATTTACCGCGAAGTGGTATTGACCAAAAAGGTGAAGCCGATAATTGCCAGCATGAGCGACGTGGCAGCCTCGGGCGGCTACTACATCAGCATGGCCTGCGATACCATTGTGGCCCACCCGAACACCATCACGGGCAGTATTGGCGTGTTCGGGGTGCTGCCCAACATTCAGCCGCTATTGGCCGATAAGCTCGGCATTACGGTGGACCGCGTGAAAACCGGCCTATTCTCGGACCTGCCCACCATCACCCGCGCCCTTTCGCCCTACGAGAAGCAGCAGCTGCAACTGGAAGTCAATACTATTTACGCCGACTTCACGACCAAGGCCGCGCAGGGCCGGCACATGCCCGTCGAGCGTTTGCGCCGCATCGCCTCGGGCCGCGTGTGGAGTGGCACTGAGGGTAAGAAAATCGGCCTCGTGGACGTGCTCGGCTCGTATGAGGACGCGCTGAAAATCGCCGCCGCCCGCGCCCACCTCAAGCCCGGTGACTATCAGGTGCAGCGCCTACCCCGCCAGAAAACAGCCGTTCAAAAGCTCCTCAGCCGCTTTACGGGTGGTGACGACGACGACCAGGCCGCCGCGCAGGCCCGCGCCCTGCAGGCGCAGCTCGGCCCGCTCTACCCCGCCGTGCGCCAGTATCAGCAGCTGCTGCAGATGCGCGGCGTGCAGGCGCGGCTGCCGTATGAGCTGGAAATAAGATAAATGCTGATTGTCATTGCGAGCAAAGCGAAGCAATCTTTCCTTGTCGTTCGCCTCGTTGGAGTTACTACCCCCGGCGGGAGGATTGCTTCGCTTTACTCGCAATGACAAACGATTCTCGTTTTTACCTTGCCAGCATGAAAAAAATACTTTTCGCAGCCCTTTTCCTCCCCGCCCTTACCCCCGTCGCCCGCGCCCAAACGCCGCTCTATCAGCCCCGCGACATCAAGCGGGCGTTTGAGAAAGGCACCCGCGCCGCCGACGGCCGCCCCGGCCCCCACTACTGGCAGAACCGCGCCCGCTACGACATCACGGTGCAGGCCCTACCCCCCGCCCGCGACATCAAGGGCCGCGAGACGATAACCTACTTCAACAACAGCCCCGATACGCTCAAAAGCCTGGTAATTAGGCTGATTCAAAATATTCACCAGCCCGGCGTATCCCGCGACGGCGACGCCAGCCCCGATTACCTAACCACCGGCGTGGCAATTGATTCCTTTGCCGTGAATGGGCAGGCGCGGCCCTACGCCGCCCGCGGCGGGGCCACCGCCCAAACCGTGGCATTGCCCCGGCCGCTGCTGCCCCACGACTCGGTGCGGCTGGCCTTTAGCTGGCACTTCCCCATTTCGCTGGAAAGCGGCCGGGAGGGTATGCTGGATAAAACTACATTTTTCCTGGCCTACTTCTACCCCCGCGTATCCGTCTACGACGACTACAACGGCTGGGACCGGCTGCCCTTCGTGGACAGCAAAGAGTTTTACAACGACTTCAACGACTACACCTTGCGGGTGCGGGTGCCGGCCAACTACCTCGTGTGGGCCACCGGCACGCTGCAAAACCCGAAGCAGGTGCTCCAGCCCGCTTTCGCTAAGCGCCTGGCCAAGTCCATGACCAGCGAGGAGGTGCTGCACATCGCCACCGCCGCCGATTTGGCCAGGAAAAACATCACCGCCCAGCAGCCCACCAACACCTGGGTCTGGACGGCCAACGACATCTCGGACGTGACGCTGGCGCTTAGCGACCACTACGTCTGGGACGGGGCCAGCGTGGTCGTGGACCCCGCCACCAAGCGCCGGGCCAGCGTGCAGGCCGCCTACGTGGACTCGACGGTTGATTTCCGGTCCTCCGTAAAGTTCAGCCAGAACGCGCTGGGCTGGTTTTCGCGCAACTGGCCGGGCGTGCCCTACCCCTTCCCCAAGATGACGGTGGTGCAGGGCTCGGCCGATATGGAGTACCCGATGATGGTGAACGACAGCCCGCAGAAGGACCTGAAATTCGCGCAGTTGGTGCAGGACCACGAGATTGCGCACACGTATTTCCCGTTCTACATGGGCATCAACGAAAGCCGCTATGCCTTCATGGATGAGGGCTGGGCCACTACGTTTGAGTTGCTCATTGGGCGGGTTGAGAACGGCGACAAGGCGGCTGATGACTTCTACCGCCGCTTCCGCGTGACGCGCTACATCAACGACCCCAGCACGGCCGAGGACCTGCCCATCATCACGCCCAGCAGCGAGCTAAAGGCCGGCTACGGCAATAATTCCTACGGCAAAGCCTCACTCAGCTATCTGGCGCTCAAGGATATGCTGGGCGATGAGGTGTTCAAGCGCAGCCTGCACGCCTACATGGACCGCTGGCATGGCAAGCACCCCATTCCCTGGGATTATTTCAACTCGATGAGCAGTGCCTCGAACCAGGACCTAAACTGGTTTTTCCAGAACTGGTTTTTCACGAATAACTACATCGACCTGGCCCTGACCAAAGCCGATAAAACGGCCCAGGGCACGGTTATTACCATCCAAAATGTAGGCGGCTTCGCCGTGCCCGTGGACCTCAAAGTGACCTACGCCGACGGCAGCACCGACACCGTGCACCGCACCCCGGCGCTGTGGCGCGACAACCAGCACCAGGCTACCATCACCGTGCCCGGCGGCAAGGCCGTAGCCAGTGTGGCCCTTGACCACGGGTTGTATCTGGACGCGAATACCAAAGACGATAGATTGGCCGTACAGTAGAAAACGTCATAGCGAGCCTGCATTCCGCGCATCAAGCGGCGTCACTCGCACCAGAACGAGCCGTTCGGATATCGTTCTGGTGCGAGTGACGCCGCTTGATGCGCGGAATGCAGGCTCGCCATGACAGACGATTTTAGTCCTCTATACTCCCTACCCCCTTGCAAGTCATCCAAGAAGCCGTTGCCTACATTCAGGCGCATTCCGCTAATTTTCAGCCCACTACCGGGATTATTCTCGGCACGGGCCTGGGCGCGCTGGCCCAGGAAGTGGAGGTAGCGCACGAAATCAATTACGCCGATATCCCGAACTTCCCGGTTTCGACGGTGGAAAGCCACGCGGGCCGGCTGTTGCTGGGCACCCTGGCCGGGCAGCCGGTTGCCGTGCTGCAAGGCCGCTTTCATTATTACGAGGGCTACTCCATGCCGCAGATAGTGCTGCCGGTACGGGTTCTTAAGCTGCTGGGCATCAGGCAGCTATTCGTGAGCAACGCGGCCGGCGGGCTGAACCCCGAGTTTGCCATCGCGGATTTGATGCTCATCGGCGACCACATCAACCTGCTGCCCGGCAATCCGCTCATCGGCCCCAATGATGGCCGCCTGGGCCCGCGCTTTCCCGACATGTACGCGCCCTACGACGCGGCCCTGCTGGCTCACGCCCGCGCGGCGGCCGTAGCGCTGGGGCAGGGTGGCACTACCCAGCGCGGCGTGTACGCGGCCGTGCCCGGCCCCATGCTCGAAACGCCCGCCGAGTACCGCTACCTGCGCACCATCGGGGCCGATGCCGTGGGCATGAGCACCGTGCCCGAAGTCATCGCCGCCCGCCACCTGGGCCTGCCCGTACTGGCCGTATCGGTTATCACCGACCTCTGCTACCCCGGTCAGCTTAAGCCGGTCGTTATCAGCGATATTCTGGCCGCCGCCGCCCTGGCCGAGCCCCGCCTCACGGCCCTCCTGAAGGCCGTGCTGGCGGGCTAGCTTACTTCAAAACCACCCGGCGCTGGTCGCTCACCAACACCGTGAACACGCCTAGGCCGCCCTGCACGGTGCTGTGGATGGCCGAGGGCTGCGAAAAGGGGTTGCCGTTGGCGTTGCGCGCATCGCGCACCGAGAGCCGGAAGGCATAGTATAGCGAATCGACGTGATAAAGCGTGGCCGTCACGGTATCGCCCGGCGCGAAGCGGTAGGACGTGACCTGCGCGTAGGGCTGGCCGTTGAAGAGCTGGTCGGAGATATCGCTGTCGGTTTCGGAGTTGTTGGCGGGCTTGCCCTTGTGCAGCATCAAGCGGTAATAGTCGGTAGTCGCGCCGGGGTCGGTCCATTTAGTCATAAAATACGCCTTTTTATTGGTCCCCGTCAGGTCATTAAATTTGTACTTTACCGAGTCAATAGGGATGAGCGTCGGCACCAGCGTAGTAGCCGTGATGTGCCGCCCGCGCTTGTCCTGCGCATCAAAGCCGAACTGTTGCCCGGCCTGTGCCACCAGTGGCGCGGTGCCGACGTGGGTGTAGTACTTGCCCGTGATGCTGTCGAGGCCGGGCCGGAAGCGTAGGGGTAGGGGCCGCCCGCCGGGCAGCATCAGCGTCACGGTCACATCGGTGGGTAGCTGCACGTTCTGGCCGTTCGAGAGTTTAAGAATCTGCGAACCTGCTGCAATGGCCTGACCATCATCCAGGTACGGTACCGACTCGGTAATGGTTAAGCGCGGTATCTCGCCATTTTGCAGGTAGCATTCTACCACGAGTTGATTGGCGTAGTAGGGCAGGGGCACGTTCACGTCATTCTGCAGCTTGCTGCAACCCGCCAGTAGCCCTGTCCCCCCGGTTAGGGCCAACATGCACATCCACTTATTAACCTTCTTACTAATCATATCCCCTAAAAAATAATCGTCCACAAAATCCGTGAAATCCATGTTAATCAGTGGTCAGAACTTAAAATTGTACGTTACCGAGGGAATAAGCGGGAACAGCGATACTTGCTGCGCCCGGTAGCCCGTCACCTGGTCGGTGGCTTTGTTTACAACTTGGTCGAAGTAAATAAAGTACGCATTGCGCCGGTTATAAGCATTATAGATGCTGAATGTCAGGTCGCGGTCGCCGTTGATGTGCGTGGGCCGCAGCTTATACACTAGGCCCAAATCGAGGCGGTGGTAGGGGATGAGGCGGTACGAGTTGCGGTCGGGGTATACGGGCACGGCCCGGATGCTACCCTGGTAAATATCCTGAATGGCGAAGCGGCCCAGCGGCAGGGTCGTGGGTGCGCCGCTCGTGTATACGAAGCTGGCTGAGAGGCTGATGCGCGTATTGAGCTGATGAATTACGACCACCGTCAGGTTGTGGCGGCGGTCGTAATTCGGGTAGAAATCTTGGCCGTTGTTGATGCCCGTAGTGCCGAGCTGCGGCGGAAAATTGCGCTTGGTCCAGGCCAGGGTGTAGCCGACCCAGCCGGTGGTTTTGCCGGTTTTCTTCTCTAAGTACAGTTCGTTGCCATAGCTCCAGCCGCGGCCGAAGAGGAACTCCGAGGCCAGGTTGGGGTTAGCAAAAATCTGCGCGCCGTCGCGGAAATCAATCTGGTTAGTAGCCCATTTGTAGTACACCTCATCGGTGAGCAGAAACTTGCCGCCGCCCAGCAGCCAGCTCAGGCCGGTGCTCACTTGTTGTGAGCGCTCGGGCCGCACCGACTGCCGCGACGGGTACCAGATATCGGTGGGGAGCGAAGCGCCCGAGTTCGACACCAGGTGAACGTACTGGTACATAAGGGCATAACTTCCTTTTAGGGCCAGGTTGTCGGTGAGCGAGTACCGCACAGCGGCGCGGGGCTCCAGGCCGCCGTAGTGGTTGGTGCCGCTCTGGAAACCCGACAAGCGCAGGCCCAGCTCGGTTTGCAGCCGGTCATTGACCTTGATATTATCGGTGGCGTATACGCCGCCCTCCAGGCCGGTGTAGTTCACATCGGAGTTAACGTTGAAGCTGTTATCCTGCGCGCTGCGCTGCAAGCGGCCCACCCCGAAGTTGTGGTGCGTGAGCAGCGCCCCGAATTTAATAGCGTGTCGGTCGTTGGGCAGGTAGTCGGCATCGACGTGGGCGGTGTAGTCTAGGATATTGGAGCCCAAATTAAAGCTGAACTCGTCCAAGCTATTGCCCAAATTGTACTTGTACGAGGTGACGGAGGCCGACGTATTCAGCGTAAGTTGGGGTGAGAAGACGTGCTGCCAGCGTCCTACCCCCAGTGTATTGCCCCACGTAAAGGCGGCCTTGAAGCCATTGGGCGAAGTAAAGCCGAAAATATCGCGTCCCAGGTAGCCCGTAAAAAACAGCTGGTCCTTCGCGCCGAGTGTATAATTAGCTTTGACGTTGAAGTCGTAGAAATAGTAATCCGGGATGGGCGAATAGTCTTCCTTGTGAGCGTTGGCCCGGTTGAGGGCGCGGGTAAAAATGTCGAAGTACGTGCGTCGCCCGCTCACAATAAACGAGCCTTTGCCCTTGGCAATCGGCCCCTCGAAGCTGAGGCGCGACGAGATGAGGCCGATGCCGCCCGTGGTCACGTATTTCTGGCGGTCGCCCTCGCGCAGCTTCACATCGACCACCGACGAGAGCCTACCCCCGAACTGCGCCGGGAAGCCCGATTTGTACAAATCCACGCTCTGCACGGCATCGGAGTTAAAGACCGAAAACAGCCCGAACAAGTGGTTAGGGTTGTATACCAGCGCGTTATCCACGAGCACCAGGTTTTGGTCGGAAGAGCCGCCGCGCACAAACAGGCCGGTAGTGCCCTCACCACTGCTCTGCACGCCGGGCTTGAGCTGCAGGGTTTTCAGGATATCGACCTCGCCGAAGAGCGCTGGCAGCAGCTTGGCCTCGCGGATGCTGAGGTGCTCGACGCCCATCTGGGTCGATTGTAACTTTTCGCGCAGCGTTTGCTGGCCCTTGACGACGACCTCGCCCAGCTCGCTGGTGGCCGGGGCCAGGGTAAAGGTATGTTGCTGATTGTGACGCAGATTAACGCGAAGCGTCTGGCTAGTGTAGCCCACGAATGACACCGCCACCTGCTGCGGTCCCTCGGGCAGGCTCAGGCTAAACCGGCCATCGGCCTCGGTGGCGGTGCCCAGGCCTAGGGCAGGCACGGACACGGTAGCGCCGGGTAGCACCGTGCCATCGGCCCCACGCACCAACCCGGTCAGCACGTGTTGGGCTTGGCCGAAGGTGGGGAAGAGTAAAAATAAAGCGCTAAATACTATAAAATTGCGTACTAAAATAGCTCGGGTCATAGCGCAAAGGAAAGGCCGGCGGGCAGGTTTTGCGCCAACGTCGGCCTCCGCGCTTTAGTTTGTCGGGCGGCGTATTAGTGGGTAATGCCCCGCGCGCCCTACCCCCCGCTTTATAAGTAAGCGCCCAGGGCCTGCGTTAGCTGCGGGGCGGGCACCACGCCCGCTTGCCGCCACACCGGCTGGCCCTTGTGAAAGAGAATGAGGGTAGGGATACTCTGCACCTGAAACTGCTGGGCCACGGCCTGGTTCTTATCCACGTCAATCTTAATGATGCGCAGCTTGCCTTCGTGCTGGGCCGCCACCTGCTTCAGAATCGGGGCCATCGTTTTGCAGGGGCCGCACCAGTCGGCATAAAAATCAACCAGCACGGGCATGCCGGGGCTGTTGATGAGGTCGGAGAAGGACTTGCGGGGCATGGCTTTTTGAAGTAGGAATTAAAAATGACGAATTATGCATTGAAGCGGTAAGTTTGCACGCCAGCGTTAAAGCTTTCTGGTTTACCCCTGGTTATTCCTTTCGGTTACGTTTTGTTGTTTTCTAATCCGCTCACGCGCCCGCCGGCCTGGCTGCACCCGTTGTTTCCGGGCAGCGAGTGGCGGGGCGCGCCGGCCGGCCCCACGGGCCGGCCGCGCCTCTACCTCACGTTTGACGACGGCCCCGTGCCGGACGAGACGCCCTGGGTGCTGGCGCAGCTGGCCGCTTACGGAGCGCGGGCCACGTTTTTCTGCGTGGGCGATAACCTGGCGCGCTACCCCGAAATCACCCGCGCTACGCTGGCCGCCGGCCACCGCCTCGGCAACCATACCCAGCACCACCGCAGCGCCTGGAATACGCCCCGCGCCGCTTACCTGGCCAGCGTGGCCGAGTGTGAGGGAAGTTTAGAATTGGCAAGGAGAAGTGGAGAATTGATAAGGCTGGTGTCCGCCTCAACAGCCATTGGCAATACTGTGACCGCTGCCGAAGTAGCTCCTCCTTCCTCCTTCCCAATTCCCAATGCAGCGCAGCTCTTTCGCCCACCCTACGGCCGCCTCACCTGGCCGTTGCTGCGGGCGCTGCGGGCGCGGGAGTACCGCGTCGTCATGTGGTCCTTATTAACCCGCGACTACGACCCCGGCCTACCCCCCGAACGCGCGCTGCGCCTGACGCTGGCCGCCACCCGGCCTGGCGACATCGTGGTGCTGCACGACTCGCGCAAGGCCAGCCGCTCGCTGCGGTTTTTGCTGCCCCAGCTGCTGGCATATTATACCGAGCTGGGCTACGAGCTGGCGGCTTTGTAAAGCTGATGCGGCGGCGGTAGTGGCGCGCCAAGCTACCTTACCGGCTATGCACCCGCTGCACGCTTTCTTCAACGGGCTCTGGCCCGTGTCTGACCAGGATTTTGCCCGGCTGCTGCCGCACGTGGAGCCGCGCGCCGTGGCTAAGGGCGCGCATTTGCTCGAAGCGGGCCAGGTGTGCGAGGCCGTTTTTTTCGTGACGACCGGCTTTTTTCGGATGTACTACGTGGGTCCTGATGGACACGAGGTGAACTGCCGGTTTACCGGGGCTAATGGCTTTTTGACTGATTTCCAGAGCTTCCTGACCCAGCAGCCCTCGCGCTACGCCTGGCAGGCCGTGCAGGCGGCCGAAGTGCTGGCCCTACCCCACGCGCTGGTGCAGCAGCTCTACCGCAAGTCGCCCGCCTGGGAGCGCGTAGGCCGCCTGATGGCCGAGCGCGTGTACCAGCAGCTCAACGAGCGGGTGGAGCTGCTGCAATTCTACACCCCGACGCAGCGCTACGAATACGTGCGGCAGCAGTATCCCGAATTGCTGACCCAGATTTCGCAGGCGCAGCTGGCCTCCTACCTGGGCGTGCAGCCCGAGTCGCTGAGCCGCATCCGCCACCGGCTCAGCCAAAAGAAGGGGTAGGCCGGCGAGCGTTCTTAACCAACGTCAACGGTAGGGCGGGCGGGGCGGGCGGACCTTTGCGATGGTTATCACTCACTCAGTATCAGCATGATTAAATTCACCATTCTCCTGCGTAAGCGGGCGGACCTGAGCCACGAAGAATTCGTGCAATACCACCAAACCAAGCACGCGCCCCTGTTCATATCGATACCCGCCGTGCAGCAATACGTGCGCCGCTACGTGCAGGGCCACACGCTGCCGCTCGACCTGCCCGGTCTGCCGCCCCCCGCCTACGACGGCACCACCGAGCTTTGGTTCAACACCCCCGAGGACATCGGCAAGGTCTTCACCGACGCGGAATACCTGCGCGTTATCCGGCCCGATGAGGCTAAGTTCCTGGACCTGACCGGCTGCGGCTTCCTGGTGCTGGCCGAAAACCCGGTGCATTAGCCGAAGTTTTCCCGCTAAAAAAGGACCCACCCGGTTACCGGGTGGGTCCTTTTTTTTTCAACTATACCAACCCGCTCTTCACGTTGGCGGGTAGGGCGAGCGGCGGCCGGGCGGGTGGCCGGCTACCTTTGCCCGCGTTCTCGCGCCTCTGGAAAGTGCTGATTTTTGCTTCCTGTTACTGTCTGCTCTGGCTGCTGCTGCTGACCTACGCCACCTGGCGGCTGGCTACCCGGCGCGGCACGCCCGCCCCGGTGGTGCCGCCTACCCCCTGGCCGCGGGTGAGTATCCTCATCGCGGCCCGCGACGAGGAAGCCGCTCTGCCGCGCTGCCTGGCCAGCGTCCGTGCCCTGGCCTACCCCCCCCACCTGCTGCAAGTGCTCGTCGGCGACGATGCTAGCACCGACCGCACCCGCGCCGTGGCCGAGGCCGCTATGCAGGGCTTCGCGGGTGATTTTCAAGTCATCCCCATCACCGAAAACCTAGGCCAGGCCCGCGGCAAGGCCAACGTGCTGGCCCACCTGGCCCGCCTCGCCACTGCCGATTACTTGCTCATTACCGATGCCGATATTGCCCTACCCCCCACCTGGGTGGCGGGTCTGCTGGCCCACGCCGCGCCCGGCGTGGGCACCGTCACGGGCCTCACGGTGGTGGCTGGCCCCAGCTGGCTGGCCCGTTTGCAGGGCCTCGACTGGCTGCTGGCGCTGGCCCTCATCCAGGTGGGCACCGAGGCCGGCCAGCCCCTCACGGCGATGGGCAACAACATGCTCGTGACCCGCGCTGCCTACCGCGCCACCGGCGGCTACGAGGCCCTGCCCTTCTCCGTCACCGAAGATTTTGCCCTGTTTGAGGCCGTAAACGCCCGTGGCTTTGGCTACCGGCAGCTGTTTGGGCCGGCCGTGCGGGCGGTGTCGCTGCCGGCTGGCTCGTGGGCGGCGCTGGTGCGGCAGCGGCGGCGCTGGCTGCGGGGGGTAGCGGCGCTGCCGGCGCACGTGCGGGCGGGGCTGGTGTTTTACGGCGGTTACTGGCTGGCGGTGCTGGGCCTGGCGCTGGCCGGCCGGCCGGGCCTGGCGCTGGCGGCGATGGCCCTGCGGGTGGCTGCTCACTACGCGCTGGCGCTGGCTGCCAGCCGCCGCGCCGGCCAGGCCGCGCCGGCCGCCTGGCTGCTGCCGGCGTTCGAGCTGTATTCGCTGGTGCTGCTTATTAGCTTGTTTAGTAAAAAGTTAGTTGGTGAGCAAGGTATAATCTGGAAGGGACGGCATTTTGACTAACCACTCAACTACATCCGCATGAGCCCACCGCCGGCAGCAATTATCATTCAGCCTCTCGAAGCGGCCCAAACCTACGCCCTGCGCCACGCCGTGCTGTGGCCCGATAAGCTACCGGCCTACGTGCACCTGCCCGACGACGACGCCGGCCAGCATTTCGGGGCCGTGGTGGGCGGCCAGTTGCGAGCGGTAATTTCGCTGTTCATCGGGCCCGATGGCACGGCGCGCTTCCGCAAGTTTGCCACTGAGCCGCTTTGGCAGGGTAGGGGCCTGGGCACGGCGCTGCTGCGGCACGTGCTGGCCGTGGCCCGCGCCCAGGGCGCGCACACTCTCTGGTGCGATGCCCGCCACAATACCCTGCCTTTTTACCAGCGCTTCGGCCTGCTACCCGCGGGCGAGATTTTTTACAAAGGTGACATCCCGTACCAGCGCCTGAGTTGTGGGCTAGTTGCTTACTGATTATTGACAGTTAATTATTAATTAAATAGTTAATAATTAACTGTCAATAATCAGCAAGCAAATACTACTAATTAACAATCAGCAATAAGCTAGTAATAATCAATAATGAACCTCATCGAAACCCACGCGCATCTCTATTCCGAGCAGTTTCGGGCCGACCAGGCCGAGGCGCTGCACCGGGCCGTGGCGGCCGGGGTAGGCACTATTCTGCTGCCCAATGTGGACCACTCGACCATCGAGGCCATGCTGGCGCTGGAGGCCGCTGCCCCGGCCACCTGCTACGCCATGATGGGCCTGCACCCCTGCTCAGTGGGGCCGAACGTTGAAAAGGACCTGCAAGAAGTGGAAAGCTGGCTCGCCCAGCGGCCCTTCGTAGCGGTGGGCGAGTGCGGCATCGATTTGTATTGGGACAAAACCTATCTGCCGCAGCAGCAAGAAGCGCTGCGCACGCAGCTGCGCCTGGCCAAGCAGTACGACCTGCCCATCGTACTACACACCCGCTCGGCCTTTGAGGAAGCCTATGCGCTGGTGGCCGAGGCGCAGGATGGCACACTGCGCGGTGTGTTCCACTGCTTTTCCGACGGCCTGGCCGAGGCTGAGCGCGTTATCGCGTTGGGCTTCAAAATGGGCATCGGCGGCGTGGCCACCTTCAAAAACGGCGGCCTGGATAGGGTACTGCCGCACGTAAGCCTGGAGCACCTGGTACTCGAAACCGACTGCCCCTACCTCGCGCCCGTGCCCTACCGCGGCAAGCGCAACGAGCCCGCTTACCTGCCCTTAGTGCTGCACCGCGTGGCCGCGCTACTGGGCCAGTCGCCCGAGGCCGTGGCCGAAGCCACCACCCGCACCGCCCGCGAGCTGTTCCGGCTGGAGCCATGAATGAGGAATTTTGGAAGGAGGAATTATTCCATCCGGTCCTTGCCGCGTTTTTACCTCTTGTTTCTTCATTCCCTATGAGCGCCGAATCTGCCTTACCTCTGCTGACGTTGCCCACGGCCGCGGCCACCGATGCGGCGGCTCCGCGCCTGCTCATCCTCTACACGGGTGGCACGGTGGGCATGGCCATCAACCGCCAGCAGCAGCTGGTGCCCATGCACTTCAGCCAGCTGGGCCGCCGCATGCCCGAGCTGCGCAAGCTGCCCTACCACCTGGAGCTGCTGGCCCTGCCTCAGCCCATCGACAGCAGCAACGTAACGCCCGCCGACTGGCTGCGGCTGGCCCGGCTCATTAGCGAGCATTATGCTAATTTTAACGGCTTTGTAATTCTGCACGGCACCGATACGATGGCGTACTCGGCGGCGGCGCTCAGCTTTTTGCTTGAACACCTGGGTAAGCCCGTCGTGTTTACCGGGGCGCAGGTGCCGGTGGGTCGCACCCGCTCCGATGCTACTCGCAACCTGCTCACAGCCTTGGAGATAGCTGCTGCCCGCCACCCGCGCGCCCATACCGTACGCCTGCCCGAGGTGGGCGTGTTTTTCAACGACGTGCTCATCCGCGGTACCCGCGCTAAAAAGGTGGAGAGCCAGCAATTTGCCGCGTTCAAGAGCGAAAACTACCCGCCGCTAGTTCGCGCCGGCATCAGCCTCGATTTTAACGATAAAAACATTCGCCTACTGCCCGCCGCCCGCCTGCGGGTGCACCAAAACCTGGAGGAAAAAGTGGCCGTACTGCGGTTGTTTCCGGGCATTACGGAGGCCGTGGTGGGGGCCGTGCTGGGCGTGCCTGGCCTGCGCGGCTGCGTGCTCGAAACCTACGGCTCGGGCAACGCGCCCACCGCGCCGTGGTTCCTGAGCTGCCTCGAAAAGGCGTATGCTCGGGGGGTGTACGTGCTCAACGTGAGCCAGTGTGAGGAGGGTAGGGTAGTGCAGGGCCGCTATGAAACCAGCGCCGGCCTGGCCAGCCTGGGCGTGATAGGCGGCGACGACATCACGACCGAAGCGGCCATTACCAAGCTCATGTTCGTGCTCGGCCTGGGCCTGAATGAAACCGAAACCCGCCAGCTACTCAGCCAGAATTTGCGCGGTGAGATTACGTTGTAGAGCTTACGCTGCACTGCCCTTTCCTGCCTATCTTTGCAGCCCCACTACCACAAAAAGAGAGGTGTCCGAGTGGTCGAAGGAGCACGCCTGGAAAGTGTGTATAGCCCAAAAGGTTATCGTGGGTTCGAATCCCATCCTCTCTACCAGAACCCCCATTTCCGGCCGGAAACGGGGGTTTTTAGCTATTTGCCCATCCGGTTTTTCGTATGAAACTATGCTTGCTGCTCGGGGTGCTGCCGCTGGCCGCCGTCGCCCAAACGCCAGCGCTCATCTCGCCGCCCCTCACTTACCATGTAGGGCCGCAAAGAGCGCCGCTCTACCGCTCGTATGCCGACACGGCCCGGCGGACCAGCCTTTATTTGCCTAGCCAAGCCGAAGCCGACGTGGTGCAACAGCTGTCGCCCCGGTGGGTCGTCATCAAGCGGGAAGGCTTTTTGTACACGATGCCCACCGCAGCCCTTACCGACTACGACCCCGCCGATGCTGACCCACTACCCCTCGACCCGCAGACCCAGCGTATTACCTACGAGGGCGTAGTACCGGTGCCGGGCGTGGAGGAGGCCGACCTTTACGCCCGCGCTGCCGCCTGGGTAGCCAAAACCTATACCCCCGCCGATACCATTGCGCGGCAGCCGGCCCAGGGTGAGCTGCTGGTTCACGGGGCCCGCCCCGCCGTGGTCTACCGGGACTTCCAGGGGGTGCCGCGCCCCGTGTACGCGGGCGCGGTCCGGCACACACTCACGATTTACGTTAAGGACGGACGCTACAAATACCAGCTTACCAACCTAATGCATACCGCTGGCGGCACGCTCAACATGAAAGCCGGTGGCCCCCTCGAACAAGAGAAAGCTAACTTATTCGGCTACGCAGGCCTGGGTAGCCAAAAGCCCTGGACCGACCTGAAAATAGCCGCCACCCGCGACGCACGCCACCTGATGGCCGACCTGCAAGTATCCATGACGGGACAAAAAGTGGTCGCCCCTGAGAAAAAGAAGCTAGTCAAGCCTGTCAAAGACCCTCACGATTTTTAGGATAACAAAACACGCCACTGGTCCGGCCGCCGCTCGCGAGGAGCCGCGACCGGACCGGTGGCGTAAAAATGGTCCGCTAAAGCTGGTAGTAAAGCCGACTTTAGCAGTTGGCAGGGGGTAGGTTATTATTCCGACTTGGCTTTCATCTTGCTCTTGTCGTCCGACATCGAGTCGTTGCCGTGCTTGCGCATTTTCATGTGCTTGTGGCTCATGCTTTTATCGCCCGTGTTGTCTTGGGGCGCGCCTTTGGTAAAAACCTGGCCGGGGCTTACAGCTCCGTTGGGGTCAGCGGCCTGGGCCGGCATGCCGCTGGGTACGGTGCTAGGGGTAGCCGTGCCCGGTGAGGCCGGGGTAGTCTGGGCCGAGGCCGCGCTGATGGTGAACAAACCAGCAGCCAGCAGCAGGAAGGAGAATTTCATGGGAAAAGGAAAAAATGGTTTCCGGCTATGTACCCCATAATTCCCAATAAGGTTGTGCGTAAGCCAATTATCAGCTGTGCTCCAACCGCTTAGCGCTGCTCTAGGCCGCCCAGCAGCACGGTCAGAATATTGCTTTCCAACTCCTCGGCGCTCAGGCCGCGGCCGGGGCGGTACCACAATTCCACCCAGCGCACCGCCGACAGCACCGTGAACAGTGCCACCGATACGTTGATGGGCCGAAATTCGCCTGTTGCGATGCCCGCCTCAATCAGCGAGGCAAACCCCTTTTCGTAGGTCTTGCGGGCCTGCTTGAACTCGGTGAGGCGAGGTTCGAGCAGGTATTTCCAGTCGTGGTTGGCCACTGATACGGCCGCGCCGTCTTCCACCATCAGCCGAATGTGAAGCCGCACCAGCGAGCTAAGCTTCTCACTGAAGGGAATGCCTTGCTGCTCAATATCTTGAAGCTGCGAGATGTACGTGTCCGAGATGCGAAAGCAGATGGTATCCAGCAACTCGTCCTTCGACTTGATGTGGTTATACATGCTCGCTGCCTCCATGCCTACCTGCCCGGCCAGGTCGCGCATCGACGTGCCGCTGTAGCCCCGGTCCTTAAAAAGCTTGGCTGCTTCGGTCAGAATCAGCTCGCGCTTAGCCGATTTTTTCGTTTTGAGCATGGCGGGTGGGAGCAGGGAGAGCCGCAAAGTTACTCCGGCCTTTGCCAACCTAACTAGCGTTTGTTATTAGTCTTGCGGGGTTTGCGCACGTTCCGCGCCACTCACCATGCGCGATACTAAGCCGTATTCGCCAGTCACCTCCGACCACACTACCCCCACCACGTGTAGCACCATGTAGCCAATAATGCAGTACATCGTTACGTTGTGAATCTCCTTGGTTGTGTGCTCAATAGTATGTAAAAACGGCACGTCATCGGCGAAAACCAATACCAGCCCGGTCACGACCATAATCGTAATAAACAGGTAAAAAGCCGCGTAGGTCAGCTTAGCCAGGAGGTCGTGCCGGGCATCGGCGTGTTCGGCCGGGGCGGCTAGCTTGTAGCGCCGCGCCGCCGCTACTAGTCGCGCCCCGAAGCGCCGACCGGCCGGGTCCAGGGCCTGCATCACCGTCCAGAACAGCCAGAAAGCGGCCAGCGTTACGCCTATCCACACGTGCCAGGTCCAGATGCGGTCGCTGATGACGTGCGCCACGGCCCGGCCCTGCTCCGGCGTCAGGCTACCCCCGCTCTTGGCCAGCGCCGCCTGCAACTCGGGCACCGCCCCGCGCGCGTTCACGATAACCTTCAGAAACAGAATGGTGAGCAGCTGCCCCGATACCAACGCGGCATTGCCCCAATGCCAGATGCGCATGGCGGCCGAGTAGTCGTGGGTAGCGGCGGCGGGCGGCGCAGTGGTGGTTTGCATGGGGGGTAGGGATGACAACCATCCTTTTAGGAGTTAATTAATTTGCCTCCGGTAAGCTGAAGCTGACCGCGGGTTCCGTCAGCACTTCTTCCGTCAGCGTGCGGCCGGGGTAGGCCAGTAGCGCATATTCCAGGCAGGTCAGGGCCGCGTCGAGGTCGCGCAAGTTCAGGATGTAGGCTAGGCGCACCTGCTGGCAGCCCAGGCCGGGCGTTTGGTAAAAGCCATTGGCCGGCGAGAGCATCAGCGTCTGGTTCTGGTAGCTGAAATCGGTGAGTAACCACTCGCCGAAGCGCTCGGCATCATCCACGGGCAGCTCGGCCATCACGTAGAACGCACCGCCCGGCACGGGGCAGCGCACGCCGGGCATGGCTTGCAGGCGGCGCACCGTGAGGTCGCGGCGGGCCTGGTACTCGGCCCGGTTCTCGTCGAAGTAGCTTTCGGGCAGTGCCACGGCAGCCTCGCCCAGCAGCATGCCCAGGCCGGGCGGACTAATGCGCATCTGGGCGAAGCGGTAGGCGGTCTGGAATACGTCCGGGTTGCGCGTTACCAGCGAGCCTACCCGCGCCCCGCAGGCGCTGTAACGCTTGGAAATCGTGTCCAGCACTACCACGTAGTCTTCGCCGCCCGCCAGGTTGAGCGCGCTCGTGGCGCGCGCGCCATCGTAGCAGTACTCGCGGTACGCCTCATCCGAGAGCAGAAATAGCTGGTAGCGCTGGCACAAATCCAGTAGGTCTTCCAGCTCGGCGCGGCTATACACATAGCCCGTGGGGTTGTTGGGGTTGCAGAGCAGAATGGCCTTCGTGCGCGGCGTAATAACCGCCTCAAAGTCGGCCAGGGGGGGTAGGGCAAAGCCATCGTCGATGCTGGCCGTGACGGGCACAATCGTGACGCCCGCCGCAATAGCAAAGGCCGAGTAGGTACCGTAAAACGGCTCCGGCACTACCAGTTCATCGCCAGGGTTCAGGCACGTAAGCAGCGCAAACAAAATGGCTTCGCTGCCGGCCGTCGTCACCAATATCTCTTCCGTACCGACCTCGATGCCCGCGCGGTGGTAGTACGCGCGCAGTTTCTGGCGGTAGCTGTCGGTGCCCGCGCCGTGGCTGTAAGCCAACACTTTAATATCGGCCTGGCGCACGGCTTCAAACAAAACCGGGGGGGTAGCAATGTCGGGCTGGCCAATATTGAGGTGAAACACATGCCGGCCCCGCTGCTTGGCAGCCTCCGCAAAAGGAGCCAGCTTGCGAAACGGGGATACGGGCATGTCTTGCCCACGCTGCGATACGGATAACATATTTGATGTGCTAAGGTGCTGACTGGTTGAGATGCTGACTAAATGGGGCGCTAAGGTACTGAATGCGGAAATGTGCTGATAAAAGGTGTCCCCTACCACTGGTAAGCGACCTTCCTCTCATCAGCACATCAACTAATCAGCACCTTAGCACCTCAATCAACCATTGCGCTTATTGAGCTCGTCGCGGATTTTGGCGGCTTTCTCGTAGTCTTCTTTTTCGAGGGCCTGGGCCAGCATCTTGGTCAGCTCATCGAGCGACACCTGGCCGCTGGGGTCGCGGGCCTCGGTGGCGCGGGGGGTGGTAGGGCGGGGCGCGTCCTCGTCGTCGTCCTCGTCGCGGTCGTCATCATCGTCCTCCTCGCTGGCTTCGTCCATGTCCGAGAGGATGATGCCGGCTTCGCTCAGCACGCTCTCGACCGTGAAAATCGGCACCCCGAAGCGCAGGCCGATGGCGATGGCATCGGAGGGCCGGGCATCAATCTCAAACGTGGTGGCCCCGTCGGAGCACACGATGCGTGAGTAGAATACACCTTCCTTCAAATCGGAGATAACTACCTCAATAATAGCCACGTGCACGTGCTCAGCGAAAGCTTTGAACAAGTCGTGGGTGAGGGGCCGGTTAGGGCTGATTTTCTCAATCTGAATGGCAATACTTTGCGCCTCAAACATACCAATGATAATTGGTAGGCGGCGGTTGCCGTGCTTCTCACCCAAGATGAGGGCAAAAGAGCCAGACTGTGACTGCGAGGAGGACAGGCCCAGAATTTCGAGCGGTATTTTTTTCAAGGGTCGCAAGGACGGTCAGGTCCGGGAAACGGGATAGGATAGGATTCTCTACGGCAAATAAAGCAACGATAGCCGAAAACGGCTCCTGAAACTCCTGGAATGTACGGTAAAGATGAAAAATAAGAACGCCATGCCCCGACCAGCGCGGCATGACGTTCCGGGCTTGGCAAAAGCTGCTTAGTTCAGGGCCTTCACGGCCGCCGTAAGCTTGGGCAGCACCTCGAACACGTCGCCCACAATGCCGTAATCGGCCGCTTTAAAGAACGGAGCCTCCGGGTCTTTATTAATGACCACAATCACCTTCGACGAGTTGACACCCGCCAAGTGCTGAATGGCTCCCGAGATGCCGCAGGCAATGTACAGGTTGGGCGATACCGTGATGCCCGTCTGGCCCACGTGCTCGTGGTGAGGCCGCCAATCCACGTCGCTCACCGGCTTCGAGCAGGCCGTGGCCGCGCCCAGCGCCTTGGCCAGGTCCTCGATGAGGTTCCAGTTTTCGGGACCTTTCATGCCCCTACCCCCACTCACCACCAGCGCGGCCTCGGGCAGCAGCACGCCGCCGGCCTGGTCCTGCATCACCACCTGCTTGGGCGCGTCGGCAAAGTCAGCGTCGGTGAGCTGAGCCGAGAAATCGGCTACCGTGGCCGTCTGGCCGGCCTCGTGCTTGGCCTCAAGCGAGTTTTTCTTCACAGCAATAATCTTGCGCTCGCCGCTGAGCACCACGTCCGAAAACGCCTTACCCGAAAACGCGCCGCGCTTTACCACAAACTGCCCACCCTCGGTGTGGGGCAATTCTACCACGTTGGTGGCCAGCGAAGCTTGCAGTCGCACCGACAGGCGCGAGCCCACGGCCGCGCCGATGTTGCTGTTGGCCAGCACTATCACCTTCGCATCTTCCTGCTGGGCCGCCGTGGCAATAAGCTTGGTATACGCATTGTTCACGAAGTCCTTCAGGCGTGGCTCCTTGTCGTAAAGCACCTTCGCGATGCCCTGCTCGCCGAGCTGAGCCAGGTTGGCTTCGGTGGCTTCGCCCACGGCGATGGCCGTGGCCGTGGTACCAAGCTGCGCCGCGAGCTGCGCGCCGTAGGTCGCCACTTCGAGCGAGGACTTTTTCACCTCGCCCTTATCGCATTCTACTACTACTAAAACTGACATATCGTTGGGGTTATGAGTTAAAAGTTATGAGTTGAAAAGCGCGAGTCCGGGAGTGCATAGAAACAACTCTTAACTCATAACTCCTTAAATTACCTTGGCTTCGTTGCGGAGCAGCTTAATTAGCTCGCCGGCGTTCTCAGCATCAATGAGCTTTACGCCCTGTTTCTTGGGGGGTAGGGCATACGCCTGCACCTGGGTGCGGGGCGCGTCGGCGGTAGGGGGCACCACTTTCAGGGGCTTGGTGCGGGCTGTCATGATGCCGCGCATGTTGGGGATGCGGGGCTCGCACATCGGCTGCTGGCACGAGACTACAAAGGGGGTAGTCACCTGCACAATCTCCTTGCCGCCCTCAATCTCGCGCTCCAGCGTGGCGGTGTTCCCGCTCATGTCCAGCTTCATAGCGGGCGCTATCGTCGGGATGCCGAGCAGCTCGCCCACCATGCCGTGCACCTGAAAGCCGTTGTAGTCAATGCTTTCCTTGCCCATTAGCATCACGTCGTAGCCACCATCTTTGGCAACGGCCGCGATTTGCTCGGCCACGAAAAAAGCATCCTTCGGCGCAGCGTTCACCCTAATGGCATCGTCGGCCCCGATGGCCAGCGCCTTACGGATATTAGGCTCCGTATCGGCCTCGCCCACGTTGAGCACCGTTACGGTGCTGCCGGGGTTAGCCTCCTTCAGCTCGA
Organism: Hymenobacter psoromatis; assembly: GCF_020012125.1. NCBI lineage: Bacteria > Pseudomonadati > Bacteroidota > Cytophagia > Cytophagales > Hymenobacteraceae > Hymenobacter > Hymenobacter psoromatis. The sequence goes on along the minus strand of NZ_JAIFAG010000001.1, from coordinate 2,077,714 downwards.
TAGCACGGGTCAGGGCGTATTCGTCCCAAGGATTAATAACGAACTGCACCCCGGCCTTATTAAACTCTTTGTTATCAGGCGTAAAAGTGATTTTGGTAGTCGTGTCGGGCACGTTGGAGATGCAAACCAGAAACTTCATTTAGCAGGGGTAGGGTGAGGGGAATATGCGAAAGTAGTCGGCTTGCATAACAGTTGCTAAGCCTAAAAAGGTCGTTCGACCCCATTGATAACCGGAATGCGCCCCGAAAGTCGCAATTTTGTCCCAAAGATAGTTTAAAGTCCTTTCCATGAGTGCCCCTAGTCGCCTCCAACAGCTGTTAGCTTTTTATGAAGCCGACCCCACCGACCCGTTTACTATCTACGCCCTGGCCACCGAGTACCGGGCCGACGAACCCCTACGGGCCTGGGATTTTTACGAAAAGCTGCTGACCGAGCACCCCGACTACGTAGGCACCTACTACCACGCCGGCAAGCTGCTCGAAGGCTTCGGCAAAAAGGACGAAGCCGAACAGGTGTATCGCAAAGGCTTGGTAGTGAGCCGAAAAGCCGGTCAGCTGCACGCTGCCAGCGAGTTGCAGCAGGCTCTCAACAGCTGCCTCGGCCTGGATTATGAAGACGACTAAAGATGGAGGGTAAGCTTTAGCTTGCCGGGCGTTATTAAAAATTACTTACAAAAAAGATGCTAGGCGCAGCGCAGTAAATACGCTTAGCGGCAAGCTAAATCTTACCCTATACCCTAGCATGTCAACCAAAATTTTAGTGGTCGAGGACGAGCCCAAAGTGTCGGCCTTCATTCGGCGGGGGCTGGAGGAGGAGGGCTACGAGGTAGAAGTGGCCTACGACGGCATTTTTGGCCAGCGGCTGGCGCTGGGTCAGGCGTTCGATTTGCTTATCCTGGACGTTATCTTACCCGGCCAGAGCGGCCTGGAGGTGCTGCGCGCCGTGCGCGCCCACGACCAGGAGCTGCCCGTGCTGATGCTCACGGCGCTGGGTGCCACGCAAGACAAGCTGCTGGGCTTTGATGGGGGGGCCGACGACTACCTGGTGAAGCCCTTCGACTTTGTGGAGCTGTTGGCGCGGGTGCGCGCCCTCACCCGCCGCCGCGACCGCCGCTCGGTTAAGGGCAACCAGCTCATCCTGGACGACTTAACGGTGGACACGGCCGCTAAAACCGTGACCCGCGCCGGCCAGCCTATCAAGCTTACGGCCCGCGAGTTTAACCTGCTGGAGCTGCTGTTGCGCCATCAGGGCCGCGTGCTGGGCCGCAGCGAAATTGCGGAGCATACTTGGGAGGATTCCTTCGATGCGGGCTCCAACGTGATTGACGTGTACGTGAACTACCTGCGCAATAAGGTGGACAAGGGATTCTCTAAAAAGCTGATTCACACGGTAGTCGGCATGGGCTACGTCATGCGGGAAGAATAATTTCTTTGATGTGCTGATTGGCTGATGTGCTGGTTGGTAAGAGGCATCTCAAGTAATCAGCACGTTGACAAATATGACTATCCGCAACCGGCTGACCTGGCTCTTTTTAGGTATTGTGGCGGTGCTGCTTTTGGGAGTGCTGGCCAGCGTATTTGTGTTGCAGCTAACCGCGACGCGGCGCGAGTTTCAGCAGCGGCTGCGCGAGCGGGCGCAGGTAACGGGCTACATCTACCTGGAAAAGGACGAGATGCGGGCCGGCGCTTTCCGGGACTTTGAAAAAAAGTACTTGCAGTCGCTCAGCAATGAGATTTTACAGGTATACGATGCCGCTGGCCGGGTGCGCTTCGTGGCCGAAGATGAGCGCGTGCGGCTCTCCGACGCGGTGCTGGCGCGCATCGTGGCCAATAAGGAATACTATTTTCAACTGGGCCAGCGGCAGGCGATAGGAATATTTTACCAGGATAACCAGGGCGATTACATTATAGTGGCCGCCGCCGAGAACGTGTACGGCCGCCACCGGCTGCAAAGCCTGGCCACGATAATGGGCATAATTTTCGTGGTGAGCCTGCTCGTTATCTATGGGGTAGGGCGGGTGTTTGCGGGCCGGGCGCTGGCCCCCATCGCGGCCCTAAACGACCAGGTGGACCGCATCACGGCCCAGGACCTGCACCAGCGCGTGGACGAGGGCACGCTGCGCACCAGCGAGCGCGACGACCTCACGCGCCTGGCCCGCACCTTCAACCGGCTGCTGGCGCGCCTCGAAGCCAGCTTTGAGGGCCAGCGCACCTTCGTGCGCAATGCCTCGCACGAGCTACGCACGCCCCTCACGGCCAGCATCGGTGAATTGCAGGTGCTGCTGGCCCGCGAGCGCGCGGCCGAAAGCCTGCGCGAAGGAGCGGCCTCGGTACTAGTGGAGTTGCAGCAGCTCAAAGTACTGATTAACAATATGCTGGACCTGGCCCAAACGGAGGGCGGCGTACCACTCACCGACGAGGTGCGCCTCGATGAGTTGCTGTGGGAGGTGCGCGAGGGGGTAGCCCCCGCCCAGCGCGCGCGCGTGCAGGTAGACCTGGGCGAGCTGGCCGACCTGCCCGCCGACCCCGCCGCCTTCGTGGTACCGGGTCACCGCGCCCTGCTGGTCCGCGCCCTAGGCAACCTCGTGGATAATGCCCTCAAATACTCAGCTGACGACCAGAAGGTATTCCTGAGCCTGCGCTGCGCGCCGGTCGGGCCCTGCACGGTGCGCGTAGCCGATGCCGGCATCGGCATTGCGCCCGAGGACCTGGCACTGGTGTTTCAGCCGTTTTTCCGGTCGGCGGCGGTGCGGGGGGTAGGGGGGCACGGGGTAGGGCTGGCGCTGGCCCAGCGCATTGCCACGCTGCACGGCGGCACGCTCGCCCTGCGCTCGGAGCTTGGCCGGGGCACGGTGGCCGAACTGGCTTTAGGAGGTGGGTAGAATAGTATTAAAGCGCTCAAAAGACAGTCAGCTACTTGTTTAGCTAGCGGGCCACCTCTACCCAGCCGGTGAGGCGCTGGCTGGTCGTGCTATTGATTAGCCGGTAGTAGTACAGGCCCGCTGGCTGGTCGGCAGCGTTCCACTCGTTGTGGTAGGTGGGTTGTTGGTAAACCAACCGGCCCCAGCGGTTGAAAATCTGCACGTCCCAGTGGCTAGGGTCTTGGTCTGGCAGCACGAAAGTTTCGTTCAGGCCGTCGCCATTGGGCGTAATAATGTTGGGGGGCACCAGGGCGCAGTCTATCCGCCGCAGGGTGATGCTGGCCCGCGCGCTGCATCCTTGCGCATTGGTTATCTCTACCTGGTAGGGGCCGGGCTGGCTGGCTAGCAGCGCCGGCCCCGTGCTACCATCTGACCACCGATAGGTAGTGCCCACCGGCTGGAGGCTGAGCGTGAGTAGCTTATGGCCGCCGTAGCAGAGGGTAGAGTCGGGCACCAGCAGCGCTACTACCGGCGCGGGCTGCACCTCTACTATCTGGCTGGTAGTGAAAACGCGGCCACTACTGGCCGTTACGCGCAGCGCCACGGTGTAGCGCCCCGGCTGGCGGTAGAGGTGCGCCGGGGCCTGCCCGGCCGCGGTATTGGCCCCGGCCGAAGTGGGGTCGCCAAAATCCCACGCGTAGGCCGTAGCCGTCACGAATGGGCTGAGCGAAGAGCTAAACTGCATGGGGCCACCCGCGCAACTGGCCGCGTTGCTCACCCCGCCGGCATCGGTGATGCTGACGGGCACCAGATTGAGGTCGTTGGTGGCAAAGGGTAGAGCGTCCCCGCTATTGCCGCTCAAGGCTACCGCCGCCTCGCGGTAGGTGCTGCCGGTGCCCACCGCGTTGGGCAACTCAAAGCGGCCCAGATAGTTGCGGCCGTCGGCTACGTAAATACGGCCGTCGGGGGCCAACTGCAAGTTGGACCCGTGGCTTATTTTGGTGCCTTGTAGGCGCGCCACTACCGTCCGCGACGCGGCCACCGCCGCCGACGAGCCTGCCAGCAGGTCGTACTGCCACACCTCGCGGCTGCCCAGCGTATCAACGTATAGCCGCGAGCCGTCAGGCGAAAACTCTACCCCCCCTACGCCATTTAGGTACGAATACTGATTATTAACAATCCGAATGCGCCCCCGCGGGTAGATGTCCGGAATCACGTAGGAGTCGGTAGCCCGGCCCGACTCGGGTTGAAAGCTGGTGATTTCGTGGTAGAAAATGGACGTGGTGGAGGTGGCGTTAAAGGTGGCTTGCGTATACTCATGCGTACTCATCGCTAGCGTTTTGCCATCGGCGGTGGCCTTCAATAAAGCTATGGAAATGCCATCGTTGACCACGGAAGCCCGCACGCCCGGACTAAACACGGGCTGCTGTTGCAGCCCGTGCGCAGTGAGCAGCAGGCTCACGGTCTGCCGCCCTATATTTTGCCCCACAATCCAGAGGTCGCGGCCGTTGGCATGGCGCACGGCCACGAGGTTGGTCAGCAAAAACTCGGCATTGCTGCTGGGGCGAGTGGGCAGCGCCACGGTGCTGTCGGTGCTCAGTACCGCGCCCAGCCCGCCGCGCTGCGCCATATCGACTACCGCGTAGGTAAAGCCAGGCTTGAAATCCTGGTGCACCCAATTGAGATTGGTGAAGATGTAGTAGCGCCCCGCCCGCCCCGGCTGAGGCACGGCCAGCACGGTGGCGCCGGTCACGCTGTTAATGGGACCGATGCTGCTACCCCCAGCCATCACTTGGCCGGTGCGGTCCCACACCTGCACCCCATTAGTAGTAAACTGGTAGTTCCCCACTTTATCAGACAGGCAGGCCGGGGCATTATTTCCAAGCGAGAGGGTGCCGTTGGTCAGCGCCTGGGGGCCGGTTAGAAAGGTGAGGCCGGCGCGCTCCCCGAAGTACCAGTTGTAGTACTCCCGCTGGGCCTGGGCGCAGTGGGCCAGCAGCAGGAAGCCCGCTAGCCTAATTAGTAGCCAGCAGTGCCCGTAGTTGGCAGCGGCCCGGCAGGTGCGTAGAAGTAGGAACATAAGCGGCGAGCAAGGTGGGAAATACAACGAAGAGCCCCGGCACGGTAAGTTGGTTGCACGGGAATATGCTGATTGGTAGGAGTGCCTAAAGCAGTTTTGGAGTTTGTAGGAAAGAAGAGCTTAGGTAGGGTTTCGTCAGAGCATCGTGCTTCCCTGCGTGGACGCCAGATGAGCATGATGCTCCTTTTGATTTTTTTTGAAATCCTAAACAGCTTTCTTTTTTAATTCTTAAATTCATTCCAAAAAAGCATATAATTTTTGAGTTGCAATAATTACCTGTTGACTAATATGAATAGTGAATTAAAAATGGCTGCCAGCTAAGTAAAAATTGTTGGAGAAGCGGGTCATCGCTATTTTTTTTGAAAATATTCATCTTTCTAACCCATCTCTAATTCACCTCTAATAGGGCCCTAATGTGCGTGGGGGAGCTTTGTAGCATCTTTTTGACCCCTGCTTTTGCTAGTTGCCCCGCCGCGTGCTGCGGCGCGGCCGCCAGCCGGCAGGTTTGCCCGTTATGCTTCTTAAAAAATATGTTTTCCGCACCCTGGCCTTGGCCGGGGGCCTGAGCCTGACAACCCTGGCTGGCTGGGCCCAGATGCCGATGCCCAACGCCGCCCGCCCCGCCACCGGCGCGCCGCTACCCGCTATGCCAGCCCCGGCTACTGCCCCTGCCACTACCACCGGCCAGGTGCCCGGCCCCAAGGGAGCCATTACCCCGGCGCAGCTGCCTGGCCAGCCCACCGCTACGCCCACGTTTGGGCAGCCGGGCGCGCCGCTCACTAGTCCCGGCGGGGCGCTAAGCAGTCCGGCCGGCGCGGGCACTCCAGCTGGCGCGGGGGGGGTAGGCACGCCCGGCGCGCTGGTGGCCCCCGGCACGGCGACTGCCGGCGCCGCGGTGCCGGCTACCCCCGCCGCGGCGGGTAAGTTCGGCCAGTACCCGATTGCGATGGGCTTGGCCCAGGGCGTGGCGCTATCGCCTACCCCCTCCGATACGCTGCACGTTACGCTCGACCAGGCCCAGGCGCGCTTCATGCAGGCCAACTTCCAGCTGCTGGCTCAGCATTTTAACATTGATGTGGCTAATTCGGCCATCCGGCAGGCGTTGTTGCGCGACAACCCCAACCTGCAGATGGAAATCAACGCCTACAACCCGAACACGAGCACGTTCTTCCCGCTGAAAAAGCAGACCGACCCGCAGAACCCCACGGGCGGCACGTTTGTGGCTCAGCTGCAGCAGCTGCTTGATATTTCGGGGCGGCGCAGCAAGCTGGTGCAGCTCTCGCGCACGGGCGTAGCGGTGCAGCAGGCAGCCTTTGAGGACCTGCTGCGGCAGGCGCGCTTCCAGCTGGTGCAGTCGTTTTACAACGTGGTGGCCGAGCGCCGCCGGCTGGATTTTACCGACCAGGAGCGCACCCAGCTGGGCCGCCTGCTGGCCAGCTACCGCGAGCGCCTGCGCCTGGGCACCGTGGCCTCGTATGAGGTGACGCGCCTGGAGCTGGAGCAGCAGAGCCTGGAGCGCGACCGCAGCGACCAGCTTAACCAGCTGACCCAGGACCAGGCTACGCTGCGCGTGTTGCTGGCCGCCCCCGGCACAGTATTCATCTCCCCCGAAGGCAGCGAGTTCCTACCCCCCGCGCCGGCCGTGGTACCGGCTCTGGCCGACCTCCAAACCCAGGCCTACGCCCTGCGCCCCGACTTACGCGCCGCTACCGAGCAAACTGCCTATACCCAGCAAAACCTGGCCGTGCAGCGCTCGCTGGCCGTACCCAAACTGCTAGTAGGGGCCGACTACGCCAGTCAGGGCAATACCTACGTGCACTACTTCGGTCTGCAATCGGCCATCGACCTGCCGGTTTTCAACCGTAACCAGGGCAACGTGCAGGCAGCCAAAATCGGCATTCAGCAGTCGGGCTTCGCCCTGAATGGGGTGCATTTGCAGGTAGAGCAAGACGTAGCCAGCGCGTATGAGCAGCTGCAGCGCGCCATCATGCTGCGCCAGAGCATCACGCCCGACTACCTGGCCCGCACCGCCAGCGTGAGCCGCGATGCCGTGGCCGACTACAACCGCCGCCTCATCGACCTGGTGAGCTTCATCGATAAGTTCCGGGCCTACAAGGAGGCGCAGCTCGGGCTGATTGATATCAGCAGCCGCCTGTTGCAAGCTGAGCAGCAAGTCAATTTTGCCACTAACGCTAAAGTGTTTTAATTAAAAATTAAAAATTATGAATTAAAAATTGTAAAGGTCTCACGAGCAGGTTTTCTGACTGACAATTTTTAATTTTTAATTCATAATTTTTAATTCAATCCTTTATGAACATCTCCAAAACGACCTTCCGCCTGCTCATCGCGGGCCTGCTGGCTGCCCCGGTCCTGAGCCTAACCGCCTGCGGCGATAAGAAAAACGAGCTGCCTCTTAATACCAAAGACACCGAATCTACTTACCGCACCGATACCGTGCAGACCCGAAATCTGGCGCAGGACCTGCGCTTTACGGGTAAGGTGAGCTACGACCAGCGCCGCGTGGACCAAGTGTTTCCGGTGGTATCGGGCACGGTGCTTAACGTGAGCGCTACCCTTGGGTCGCACGTGACGCAGGGCCAAGCCCTGGCCACCGTGCAGAGCGCCGATGTGAGCGGCTACCTCAACGACTACAACGCTGCCCAGAGCGATTTCGCCGTGGCCAAGCGCACCGCCGATAACACCGAGCAGCTCTACAAAACTAATTTCGCCTCGGAGTCGGACCTCATCGCGGCTCGCCAGGGTCTGATTAAGGCGCAGTCGGCTCTGAACCGCACGCAGCAGATTCTTAAACTCTACGGGGCCAGCGGCGGCAGCACGGCGCAGCCCGTCTACCAGGTGAAAGCCCCGGTGAGCGGCTACGTGGTGGCCCGCAATATCAACCCCAATACGCAGCTGCGGCCCGATAACGCGACTCCGCTCTTCACGATTTCTGACCTGAGCCGGGTCTGGATTCTGCTAAACGTGTATGAAACCGACGTGGAGGAGGTGAAAGTAGGTGAGCCGGTGACTATCACCGCCTTAGCCTACCCCGACAAGCAGTTTACGGGCACCATCACCAACATCTCGAACGTGGTGGATGCCGATACCCGCGTGCTGCAAGCCCGCGTGGAGCTGCCTAACCCCGACGGGCTGCTCAAGCCCGACATGTTCTGTACCGTGGCCCTGCACCTCGAAGACTCCGGTGAAGGCCTAGCGCTGAACCCAAAGTCGGTGATTTTCAGCAAGGATAAGTACTTTGTAGTGAAGCAGGAAAGCCCCGGTAAGTACCGCTTGGTGCCGGTGAAAGTGGTCCGCACTACCTCGCAATATACTTACGTGACCGGCGACCTGCACGATGGCGACCAGGTAGTGACGGAAGGTAGCTTGCTGCTGTTCAATGATTTAACTGATTAGCTGGCTTCCGGTCCTTGCTTGATGCGCAACATGCTCGCAAGGACAAATGGCTTATAAACGCTGATTATTAACTAGTTTCCCGTGAATAAATTCATCAAAGGTCTCATCGGCTTTTCGCTGAGACATCCCTACATCGTGTTCTTTATCACCGCCTTGGTGGTGGTGGCGGGCGCAGTGAGCTTCTACTATACGCCCGTGGAAGCCTACCCCGACGTGACCAACACGGAGGTGGTTATCATCACGCAGTGGTCTGGCCGCTCGGCCGAAGAAGTGGAGCGTTTCATCTCTATTCCGATTGAGACGGAGATGAACTCCATCAGCCGCAAAACGGTGATTCGCAGCATCAACCTGTTCGGGCTCTCGTTCATCAAAATCGTGTTTGAGGACGGCACTGACAACTTCAATGCCCGCATGGAGGCCGCTCAAAAGCTGGCCAACGTAAACCTGCCCGATGGCGTGGACCCCGAGGTGCAGCCGCCCACCGGCCCCACCGGCGAGATTTACCGCTTCACGCTCACGTCCAAGACCAAAACCGCGACCGACCTTAAAACCCTGGAGGACTGGGTAATTGAGAAGAACCTGAAGGCCGTGCCGGGGGTAGGCGACGTGGTGAGCTTTGGGGGTAAGGTGAAGACCTATGAGGTGGCCGTGACGCCCCCGCTGCTGGCCAAGTATGGCCTCACGGCGCTCGATGTGTACCAGGCCCTGCAACGCGCCAACGTGAACGTGGGCGGCGATATCCTGAGTGAGGGCCAGCAGGCATTCGTGGTGCGCGGCATCGGCATCGTGAAGAACGTGGCTGATATCGAGAAGATTATCATCAAAAACGTGAACGGTGTGCCGGTGTTGGTGCGCAACATCGCCAACGTGCACACCTCCAACCTGCCGCAGCTCGGCATTGTGGGCCGCGACGACCACGACGACGTAGTGGAGGGCATCGTGCTCATGCGCAAGGGCGAAAACCCTGGCGCAGTGCTACCCCTGCTCGAAGCCAGGGTCAACTACCTGAATACTACCGTGCTACCCGGCGATGTGCGCATCAAGGTCTTCTACGACCGCACCGAGCTGAACGAGCACACCCTGCACACGGTAGGGGAGAATGTGGTAATGGGCATTACGCTGGTAACCATTGTGTTACTAGTATTTTTGGCCGATTGGCGCACCACCGTGACGGTGGCGATGGTCATTCCGTTGGCGCTGCTCTTCGCCTTCATTCTGATGCGCTGGAAAGGCATGACGGCCAACCTATTGAGTATCGGGGCCATTGACTTCGGCATCATCATCGATGGCGCGGTGGTGATGGTCGAGGGCTTGTTCGTGATGCTGGCCCACTGGGCCGAGCACGAGGGCATGGAGAAGTTCAACAAGCGCGCCAAGCTGAGCAAGATTCTGGCCACTGGCACCGAGATGGGCAAGTCCATCTTTACCTCTAAGCTCATCATTGTCACGGCCTTGATTCCGATTTTCTCGTTTCAGAAAGTCGAGGGTAAACTGTTTTCTCCGCTGGCCTACACGCTGGGTTTCGCGCTACTGGGGGCGCTGCTGCTGGCCCTCACGCTGGTGCCAGTGCTCTCGTCCATCTTGCTGAACAAGAACGTGCGCGAGCGCCATAACCCGGTCATCGAGTTCCTAAACCGCAACTACTCGCCGTTGCTCGACAAAGTGATGGGCCACCCGCGCCGGGCAATGGGCGGCGCGCTGATAGCGCTGCTGCTGGGGGTAGGGGCCTTCCACTTCGTGGGCACCGAGTTTCTACCCCACCTCAACGAGGGCAGCATCTACGTGCGAGCCTCCATGCCGCTGAGCATCAGTCTGGAAGATTCGTATCATTTCACTAAGCAGTTCCGGCAGGATTTTGAGCAGTTCCCGGAGGTGCGGGGTGTGATTTCGCAAACCGGCCGCCCCAATGATGGCACAGATGCCACGGGCTTCTTCAACCAGGAGTTTTTCGTGGACCTCTACCCCGCCGACCAGTGGAAGCGCAAGGTGACCAAGGATGAGTTGATTGCCGAAATGCAGCGCAAGCTGGCCCATTACCGGGGCGTGGACTTCAACTTCTCGCAGCCGATTTCCGACAACGTGGAGGAGGCCGTGTCGGGTGTGAAGGGCTCGATGGCTGTCAAAATCACCGGTGACGACTTGTACTTTCTGGATAAAAAGGCGGATGAAGTGTATGCCCTGCTCAAAAAAGTGCGCGGCATCGAGGATTTGGGCGTATTCCGTAACCTGGGCCAGCCCGAGCTGCGCATCACCCTGGACCCCGACAAAATGGCCCAGTTTGGCGTAGATGCCGCCGATGCCAACGCCGTCATCGAGATGGCCATCGGGGGCAAGGCCGTGAGCCAGGTATTTGAGGGTGAGCGCAAGTTCGACTTGCGCCTGCGCTACGACCAGCCCTACCGCTCTACCCCCGACCAGATTGGCAACCTGACCGTGCCTAACCTGAGCGGCGGCAAAATAAAGCTGCAGGAAATCGCTACTATCGGCAACGTATCGGGCCCGGCTTTTATCTATAGGGAGAATAATTCGCGCTTCATCGCTATCAAGTTTTCGGTGCGGGGTAGGGACCTGGGCTCCACTATTGCCGAAGCGCAGCAGTTGGTGAAGAAGCAGGTAGCCATGCCCAAAGGCTACGCTACCCAGTGGAACGGCGAGTTTGAGAACCAGGAGCGGGCGCAACGCCAGCTCTCCATCGTGGTGCCCATCAGTATTTTAGCTATTTTCTTCATCTTGTTCATTTCCTTCGGTAATGCCCTGGATTCGGTGCTGGTGCTGCTCAACGTGCCGTTTGCCCTTATTGGCGGCATTGCGGCACTGCTGCTGACTGGGGTCAACTTCTCGATTTCGGCGGGGGTAGGGTTTATCGCCCTGTTTGGGGTAGCGACGCAGGACGGGGTAATTCTGGTTAATAAATTTCGCCAAAACCTGCGCGAAGGCATGCCGCTGGTAGTCGCCATCAAGGACGGGGCGCGCTCGCGGCTCCGCCCAGTGGTAATGACGGCCCTTATGGCTTCACTTGGACTTTTACCAGCCGCCCTCAGCCACGGCATTGGCTCCGAAACGCAGAAGCCGCTGGCCATTGTCGTCATCGGCGGCCTCATCACAGCTACACTATTGTCGCTCCTTATTCTGCCCGCCGTATACGAGTGGGTATACAGCAGCCGGCAGGAGCGCGAGCGTCATAAGTAAGTTCTTAATCCTGAGTATTCTAAGCTTACCCCCGGCCGCATTGGCCGGGGGTTTTTTTGGCTCATTTAAATTAGTTTCTAATGCTGTTCTAAGTTATTTTTAATCCTCTTCTAATTCAGTATTAATGAGGATATAATGAACATGTGCATTAGCTGAATGAAGTATGCTTCCTTGTTATTAGCTTTGTCTAAATGCCTGACAAGTTTTTAAGATAAAAAAGTGATTTTACGAAGAATATCAGGCATGGCTACTGGTCGCCCGCTGCCATGCTTGATGCAAGTTGCCTGGCAATGCCGGAGCTTCCCGCTGCTCCGTGGCGCAGCGCTGCTGGCTGCCAGCCTGAGCCTGGCCTTGGCAGCCCCCGCGCAAACCCTGCCCACGGGCCCTACCCCCCTGCCCGTAGACACGGTGCGCCTGACGCTGCCCGACGCCGAGCAGCGCTTCGTGCAGAACAACTTGCAGCTGCTGGCCCAGCGCTACAATATTTCGGCGGCGCAGGCCCTGGCCGTACAGGCCCGCCTGATTGATAATCCAACCATTCAGCTCGACCAGAACGCCATCTTGCAGACCGTGCACCAGCGGCAGCTGGACGGTAGCAGCGAGGCGGCTCCCAACCAGTACGGCTTTCAGGTGCAACAGCTGTTTTCGCTGGCCGGGCGGCGGCGGGCGGCCGGCAAGGCTGCCCAACAGGCCGCTGTGGTCGAAACCTATAACCTCGAAGACCTGGTGCGCAACCTGCGCTTTCAGCTGCGCACCACGTTCTACGACGTGTATTTCCGGCAGCAGACGCTGCGCGTGTATGACAACGAGATTCCGTCGCTGCATCACACCGTGGACCTTTACCAGAGCCAGTACGAAAAGGGCAACATCGCCCTCAAAGAAGTTATTCGCCTGAAAGCCTTCTTATTCACCCTCGAAAGTGAGCGGCTGGGGCTGGTAACCGAGCAGGCCAGCGCCCAAGCCGACCTGCACATTCTGCTGCGCGACTCGACCCGCTCGGCTTTCCTGCCGGTAGTGGATAACCGCCGCGTGCGTGACCTCTCGCTGGCCGCCTACCCGGAGCAGCAGCTTACTGATACGGCCGTGGTGCGCCGCGCCGACCTGCTGGCCCGCCGCGCCGAGGTGCAGCGCCAGCAGCTGAACCTGCGCCTCCAGCACGCCGTGGCCACCCCCGACTTGGCCCTGGGCTATTCTTACGACCGCTTTGGCTCCTACATCAACAACTACAACTCGCTCACGGTGGGTCTGGCCGTGCCGCTGTTTAATCGTAACCAGGGCAATATTCAGGCGGCTAAAGCGCAGATAGGCCAGGCGCAGGCGCAGGCCGCCGAGCAGCAGCTAGTGGTGCGCCGCGACGTGCACGAAGCCTACCAGGTGGCGCTGCGCCAGGATGACCTCTACCAACACACCAGCCGCGACACGACCCCCTTCGCCCGCCTCATTGACAACATCGAGCAGAGCTACACCAAGCGCCTGATTAGCATCGTGGAATACCTCGATTTCTACGAGGCTTATAAGAACAATGTCATTCAGCTCAACACCTTGCGCGCCAATCGGATGCGCGCCTTTGAGAGCCTCAACCTGGCTACCGGCCGCACGTTCTTTCGGGCGGAATAGGACTTGCACGCATCGGTTGTCCTTGCGAGCGCTCCATCTCTGCTTGATGCGCAGAATGTTGCGCTCGCAAGGACAACCGGATTTTAGCGCAATCCCTGTCACTTAAAAGAAAATAATAAAATATTCCTAATGAAAAATTATTTGTTGCTAATAAGCCTGGGTTTGAGCCTGGGAGCCTGCTCCAAGCCGGCGGAAACCGCGAACGCGGAGGAAGCCAAAACTGCCAAGAAATTCTCCCTTTCTGACCAGACCCTCAAGGAGTTGGCCTTCGATACCGTGCGCCTGGAGCCAGTGCGCAGCGAGCAGTCTTTTTCGGGGCAGGTGGTGACCAACGGCGACAAAACTGCCAAAGTGGTGCCCTTGGTGGGCGGCATCGTGGAAGACCTGAAAGTGGAGCTGGGCGACCACGTAACTAAAGGCCAGGTGCTGGCCGTAGTGCGCTCGGGCGAAATCGCCGACGTGCAGAACCAGAACAGCAACGCTGGTACCGACCTGGCCATCGCCCGCAAAAACCTGAGCGTGGCCGATGACCAGTTTAAGGCCGGCCTGGCCGCCGAGCGCGATGTAGTGCTGGCCCGCGAGGAGCTGCGCAAAGCCCAGAGCAACCTGGGCAAAACCAACAAGCAACTCGGCATCTACGGCGTGTCACAGGATGGGCACTACACCATTAAGGCTCCTATCTCGGGCTTTATTACGGAAAAGAACGTGACCGAGAATATGCAGTACACCACGGCCAGCGCCGATAGCTTTTTCACCATCGCCGACCTCGACCAGGTGTGGGTGCTGGCCAACGTGTTTGAGGCCGACATCGCTAACGTGCAGGTGGGCTACCAGGCCGACATCACTACGCTTTCCTACCCCGACAAGCATTTTAAGGGCGTGGTAGACAAGGTATTCAACGTGCTCGACCCCGACAGCAAGGCGCTCAAAGTCCGCATCCGCCTGCTCAATCCCGGCTACCTGCTCAAGCCTGAGATGTACGCCCAGGTGCGCATCCTCAACACCGAGAAGCAAAAGGAGCTAGCCGTGCCCGCCAGCTCGGTCATTTTCGACAAGGACCAGCATTTCGTGCTCGTTTTTAAGAACCGCACCGACGTGGAAACCCGCCCCGTGCGCGTCACCAAAACTGTGGGTAACGAAGTGAGCTACGTGACCGGCAGCCTCAAGGCCGGCGACGTTATCGTGACCAAGAATCAGCTGCTGCTGTACGACGAGCTGAATGACTGATTCTAAATCCATCTGTCATTGCGAGCGAAGCGCGGCAATCCTTCCTTCATGTTAGGATTACTAATCTGATGAAGCGAACGATAAGGAAAGATTGCCGCGCTCCACTGCGTTGCGCTCGCAATGACGAACGATTACAACTAACTCAGCAATAGAGAAGTGAATAAATTTATTCAGGGCATTATTGCCTTTTCGCTCAAGAACCGGGGGTTTATCTTCCTGCTCACGCTGGCGGCGATTATCGCCGGGATAGTGAGCTACCGGAATACGCCCATCGAGGCGTTTCCGGACGTGACGAACACCGAGATTACCATCATCACGCAGTGGCCCGGCCGCTCGGCCGAGGAGATTGAGAAATTCGTGACCGCGCCCATTGAAATCGCGCTCAACCCGGTGCAGAAGAAAACCAGCGTGCGCTCGACCACACTCTTTGGCTTGTCGGTGGTGAAGGTGATTTTTGACGACGGCGTGGACGATGCCTTCGCCCGCGTGCAGGTCAATAACCTGCTGGCCGGGGCCGACCTGCCCGAGGGGGCCGACCCCGAGGTGCAGCCGCCCTACGGCCCCACCGGCGAAATATATCGCTACACGCTGGCCAGCAAAACCAAAAGTACCCGCGAGCTGAAAACCATCCAGGACTGGGTAATTGAGCGCAACCTCAAGGCCGTGGCGGGGGTAGCCGACGTAAACAGCTTCGGCGGCGAGGTGAAAGCCTACGAGATTGCGGTGGACCCCAGCAAGTTGCAGAGCTTCGGCCTCACGCCGCTCGACCTCTACACGGCCGTGCAGCGCTCCAACATCAACGTGGGCGGCGACGTGATAAACGAGGGCCAGCAGAACTTCGTGGTGCGCGGTATTGGCCTACTCAACAATATTTCGGATATTAATAATACCGTCGTTAAGACCGTCAATGGCGCGCCCATCCTGGTTAAGGACGTGGCGCAGGTGGCCGAGTCGGCCCTACCCCGCCTGGGCAAGGTGGGCCGCGGCCTGAACGACGACATGGTGGAAGGCATCGTGGTGATGCGCAAGGGTGAAAACCCGTCGGAAGTCATCCAGCGGCTGCAAGCCAAGGTGGAGCTGCTGAACGACAAGATTCTGCCGCCCGACGTGAAAATCAGCACCTTCTACGACCGCCAGCAGCTGATTGACTTCTCGACCGAAACCGTGATTCACAACCTCACCGAGGGCATGATTTTCGTCACGGTCATCGTGTTTTTGTTCATGGCCGACTGGCGCACGACGGTCATTGTCAGCATCATCATTCCGCTGGCCTTGCTGTTTGCCTTTATCTGCCTGCGGCTGCGCGGCATGAGCGCTAACCTGCTCAGCATGGGAGCCATTGACTTCGGCATTATCATCGACGGGGCCGTGGTGATGGTGGAAGGGCTCTTCGTGGCCCTGGACCACAAGGCGCACGAGGTGGGCATGGAGCGCTTCAACAAGCTCGCCAAGCTGGGCATTATCAAGAAGACCGGCCGCGATATGGGCAAGTCTATCTTCTTCGCCAAGGCCATCATTATCACGGCGTTGCTGCCGATTTTCTCCTTCGAGAAAGTGGAGGGTAAGGTGTTCAGCCCGCTGGCCTGGACGCTGGGCTTTGCCCTGCTGGGCGCGCTGATTTTCACGCTCACGCTGGTGCCGGTTTTGGCGTCCATTCTGCTGCGCAAAAACGTGCGGGAGAAGGATAATATCCTGTTGCGGGCCATCAATAAGGGCGCGAAAAAGGTGTTTGATTTCACCTACGCCCGCAAAACGGCCAGCCTCATGGCGGCCGCCGTGCTGGTGGTGGCGGGCATCGGGATGTACCAGTTTTTGGGCACCGAATTTCTGCCTGAGCTGAACGAAGGCTCGATTTACGTGCGGGCGCAGCTGCCGCTGAGCATCTCGCTCGATGCCTCCAATAAGCTCTGCAACGAGATGCGGCGGGTATTTATCAGCTTCCCCGAGGTGAGCGACGTGGTGAGCCAGACCGGCCGCCCCAACGACGGCACCGACCCCACGGGCTTCTATAATAACGAGTTCCTGGTGCAGATTAAGCACACCGACGCGGTGCAGAAGAAGATGAAATCCAAGGCGTACCGCGAGGACCTCATCGGGCGGATGAAGGAGCAGTTGAACCGCTTTCCGGGGGTAGACTTCAACTTTTCGCAGCCCATCACCGACAACGTGGAGGAGGCCGCCTCGGGCGTGAAGGGTAGCATCGCGGTCAAGATTTACGGTACCGACCTCAAGCTCATGGAGGGCAAGGCGCGCCAAGTGTACGAGGTGCTGCAACACGTGGATGGCATTGACGACCTGGGTTTGCTGCGCAACATTGGCCAGCCCGAGCTGCACGCCGACCTCGACGAGCGCCGCATGGCCAGCTACGGCGTGAGTAAAAGCGATGCCAACGCGGTGCTCGAAATGGCGGTGGGCGGCAAGCAGGCCAGCCAGATGTACGAAGGCGAGCGCAAATTCCCCATCCGGGTGCGCTACGAGTCGCAGTTTCGCCAGAGCCCAACTGAAATTGCGGCCCTCATGGTGCCCACGCAAAGCGGTAAAACCGTGCCCCTGACCGAGATAGCCGACATCAAGCAGGTCACCGGTCCTAGCCTGATTTACCGCGACGACAACACCCGCTTCTCGGCCGTCAAGTTCTCGGTGCGGGGTAGGGACCTCGGCTCGGCCATCGCCGAAGCCCAGGAAAAGGTAGATAAAGTGGTGCAGCTGCCCAAAGGCTACTCTATGAAGTGGACCGGCGACTTCGAGAACCAGCGCCGCGCCTCGCAGCGCCTGGCTCAGGTAGTGCCCATCTCGCTGACGCTCATCTTCTTCATTCTCTTCATCTTATTCGGTAATTTGAAGGATGCCGGCCTAGTGCTGCTCAACGTCCCGTTCGCCCTCATCGGTGGCATCGCCATGCTGCTGATTACCGGCACTAACTTCTCCATCTCGGCCGGTATTGGCTTTATCGCCTTATTCGGTATTTGCATTCAAAACGGGGTTATTCTCATCAGCGTGTTCAAGCAGAACATGCTGGCCAAAATGAGCCTCGACCGCAGCTTGTCTGAGGGGGTAGCGTCCCGCGTGCGCCCGGTGGTGATGACGGCCCTCATGGCCATCATCGGCCTTATGCCGGCCGCCCTCAGCACCGGCATCGGCTCCGAAACCAGCAAGCCGCTGGCCATCGTTGTCATCGGCGGCCTGCTCACGGGCACGGTGCTGACGCTCTTCATCTTCCCCCTGATTTTTGAACGCGCTTACCGCGCCGAGCACACGCATTATACTGATGACCGCGCTATGCCGCCGGCGGCAGTGCTGGTGCATTAAGGCTAATCAGAGGATTTGAAGGTGCCGCATTACCTTGCGGCACCTTTCTTTTGCAGGTATGTTCCGCTTTTTAAGCTTATTGCTTCGCTTGGCTACGTTGGGCTTGGCTGCATTAGTCATCCAGCCTGCCGCCGCCCAGGATAGCACCCTTACGCGTCTCATTCGGCGCAACCAGTATGCTTTTGCGCCAAGCGGCACACAATTTAGCGGTCTCGGTTGGGAGCGATTGCTGACCGACGTGCGCAAAAGTCACTTTGTATTAGTGGGCGAATACCACGGCTTGGCCCAGATTCCGCTCTTCACGGCGGCGGTGGCGCAGGAGTTTAAGCCGACCGTGTACGTAGGGGAGGTAGACCCCTATGTAGCCCGCAAACTGACCGAGCTAACTGCCCAGCCAGGCGAGCCGACCGCTTACGTGCGTCAGTATCCGGGAGCGCTGTGCTTTGCTACTATGGCCGAGGAGTTTGAGTTGATTCGTAGTCTGCGAGCGCAACATACACGCATTATTGGCATAGACCAGGTGTTTGCCGCGACGGCTGCCTCGTTCTACACTCAACTGGCTGGCGAGGTGAAGCACCAGGCGGTGAGGGCTTATCTCACCCAGCAGGCCGCTCGCTACCAGATTCAGGACCAGTTGAATAAGCAACAGCGAAACCCTTATTACGCCCTGCTCAAGCAAACGCCCGGTAGTGTCGACAGCCTGATTGCCTTAACCCAAGCCGAGAGCCCGACCGCGCGGCAAATGGCTCAGGATTACGCAGCTAGCTACCAAATCTATATTGGCAAGGGCGGCAATCACCAGCGCCGCCTCAACCTGATGAAGCGTAACCTACTGCAAGCCTTGCAACGCTATCAGACGGCTACTGGGTTGAATATTCCGCCCACACTGGTGAAGATGGGCGGCGTTCACCTGGCACGGGGGCTTAGCCCCATTCGCTTCGGCGAGTACTACGATATAGGCAACCTGATGCAGAATCTAGCCGATGTGCAAGATAAAAAGTCGCTGCATGTATTGGTGCTGGGCAAACAGGGCCACAAGCTGGCAACGCTCAACCCAGAAAACATCGAAAAATTAAGCATTCCCTATACAGAGGCCGACTACGACGATGAAGCCCCCATCAAAGCCTTTACCGACCAGGTAAGCGGACCAGCTTGGGCCATCTTCGACCTGCGTCCCCTGCGCAATGCCCTCACGGCGGGCAAGTTGCAACTGGCTAAGCCTGCCTTGGAGCGTATCATGCTTGGTTACGACTACTTGGTAATTATTCCAGAGACCACCGCCAGCCACCCGATGTAGCTTAGCTATCCCACCTGCTCGCCGCCGAACTATTTGCGGCCTGAGGTGGGGTAAATAGTGCCTGCGAAGGTATTCGAAAGTCAGGCGCTCGTCGCGACTTAATGTCTCTCCAGAAACCGCCCTACTACCCCCTGCCACTGGCGTGGGTGCTTGTGCCAGTACGGCTCGTGGCCCGAACCCACAAAATCTATCCGCTGCTTCGGCCCCGCTAGGTGGGCAAAAATGGTATCCGTTTCAGCGCGGGTCACGCGGGGGTCGGCGGTGCCCCAGAGCAGTAGAGTGGGAGTAGGTACGCCCCTGGCGTACTCGCCCGCATTCAGGCCGAAAGCCCAGTAGCCATTCTCTACGCTACCCCAGAATACCAGCAGGTTGGCCAGCGGAAAGGGGGGTAGGCGCATGGATACGAAGCGGTTACGGGCCGTTTGGAGCATACTGCCGTAGGGGCATTCGAGGATGTTGGCGGCGGGGCGCAGGCCCAGCTTGGCTTCGGCCCGCAGAATGGCCACTGCGCCCATGCTCACGCCGTAGAGCACCACCGGCGCGCCCGGCTGCCGCGCCTGCGCCCAGCGAAAAGCCACCACCACGTCATCAGCCTCGCGGTAGCCGACGGTGGTCTGGTAACCCGCTGACGCCCCGTTGCCGCTGAAATCGAGCAGCAGCACCGCGTAGCCGAGCCGCCGGAAATACCCCGCCTCGGGCCGCAGTCGCGAGCGGTCGCTGGTGTAGCCGTGGCACAGAATGACGAGGCCGCGCGCTGCTGGCAGCGGGCCGTACCAGGCGGCTAGTCGGCCGTTGGGGCCGTGCAGCGTCACATTTTCGTAAGGAAAAGCGGGCGGCGCGAGGTTGACGGGCTTAGGGTTGGCCAGGCCCGTGAGCACCACCTTAATTTTCTGACTGGTCGGCAGTTGCTCCGGGTTGCGGGTGCGCGGCCCGGCGTCGGTGGTAAAGTGCGTGAAGCGCCAGGCGTGCAGGGCTACCACCACGTTAAGCAAGAGGAAACCCAGACTCAGCGCCCAAAGAAACCGACGTGGCATCAGGGGCGCTGCCGACGCGGGCCGGGCCGGTAAGCGGAGGGCAAGGAGGCGGGCCGCGCCGGGCGCGGGTGGCGCACGTCGGCCCCGGCCAGACCGCGCAGCGCAGCCACCTCTTCGGCCGTGAGGTCGCGCCACTCACCGGGCGCTAAGCCGCTGATTGACAGGCCGCCCAAAGCCTGGCGCACCAGCCGCAGGCAGGGCAGGCCCACGGCGGCGCACATCTTGCGTACCTGCCGGTTCATGCCCTGCGAAATGCGGATTTCCAGCCAGCTCGTCGGGATGCTGGCCCGGTAGCGGATGGGCGGATTCCGCGCCCACAGCGCTGCCGTGGCGTCGGGGGGTAGGGCAGCCGCCTCAGCGGGCAGCGTGAAGCCTTCCTTGATTTGCACGCCCTCCCGCAATTGCTCCAAAGCCGCCGCGGGGGGTAGGCCCTCCACCTGCGCCCAGTAGGTTTTGCTCACTTTATAGCGCGGGTCGCTGAGGCGGTGTTGCAGCTGCTTGTCATCGGTGAGCAGCAGCAGGCCCTCGCTGTCGAAGTCGAGCCGGCCCACCGGGTACACGCCCGGCACCGCCACGAAGTCCTTGAGCGTGGCCCGCCCGTGCTCGTCGGTGAACTGCGTGAGGACTTCGTAGGGCTTGTTGAAGAGGAGGTAGCGCATAGTTAGGGTAATAGCAGCTACTTCAATAGCCATTTGGCGGCTATCCATGGACTACTGTATAAGCTGATTAATAAGATGAAAGCCAAAGAATTTGCCAATGTATTTTTTGTCCAGCTATAAGTAGAAAAAGCGTCCCTATATGCCTGATAGCCAACCGATTTTAGCAAACGTTTATTTACCCAATAAACAAATGCGAATCCAGTTAAGCCAATGATAACCAGGCATAATTCAGTAGAGGCTGATGTCACGGAGTTGCTGAAATAAGGCGTTTTTAACAGGAGTAGCACGCCTACAAATACCCAATTTGACCACACCAACACCATGGTGCTAGCGGTGGCCTCTGTCAGGCTTTCCCGCCGCCGAAACCTTATCCACTGCCTGCTCCATTGCATTGCTCGCCAAACCTTAAAAAGCAAGAAATAATAAGTCCGCATAGCAGTAAAGCTACACGCCGCCCTGATACTTGCGCGTGGCCCACTCCGCCGCCAGCAGCGCCAGCAGGGCAAAAAACAGCCACTTCAGGTTTATCAAATCCTTCAGGTCTTCCTCACTGCTTAGCGTCGGCTTAAAATTCGCCTTTTCAATATCCTGCGCCAGCTTGTCTAATTGCGCGGGGTAGTAGAGCCGGCCGCCGCTGCGGCGGCTGAGCTGGGCCAGCAGCCGGTGGTCGGCCTGAGATTCCTGGGCTTCGAGCGGTTGGTTTTGCACGAGTAATTCGCCGCTGGCCTGCTGGGCCTGGCCGCTGAGCGTGGCCAGCGCCTGGTAGCGGTAGAGGCCAGCCGGCAACGGCCCCAGGTGCAGCGGCGAGCCATCGGCCGCATTAGCAAAAGTGATGGTGCGCGCCTTGCGGGCCGAATCGGTGAGCGTGAGGGTGATTTTCTGGTCGTAGATGCGCTCGAATACCGCGTTATACGTTTCGGCGCCCAGCGTCACGTCATCCTGCGTGCCAAAGACATCCTGGGTCGGGTACACGTCGAGGCGCTTCTTGTGGGCGTTTTGGGTTAGTAGTTGGAGCGTGCGGCTGATAAGGCGGTCGTAGGCTTCGGGGTGGTCGTCGTGGGCCACGGCTTCTTGCAAACGCCATTGCCAGGTGTTTTCGGCCAGCAGGGTGGCGGCGCGGGGGGTAGCCGTGGCGCTGCCAAACACCAGCAGCGGCTTTTGGGTGGGGAGGCGGCCCACCTGCTGCCACAGCGCCGCTTCGGCCCCCGCACCCAGCCGCAAGTCGCCGAAGGGTACCGGCACCGGCGGATACTGCCCAAAGCGGCGGCGGCTTTCCTCGTCCACGGGCAGGCGCGCAAAGCCGGGGTTGGACAGCGGCGTCACCTCGTCGGTCTGCGCCCCGCGCGGCTGCACGCTAAGGCCGGCATTCAGTTGATTATAAGCGGTATAATCTGACTGCGACCCCAGCACGAACAGCACCGGCACCTTGGCGGCGCGCACCCGCGCCAGCAGCTCCTGGCCCAGGCCACCGCGGGCCGGCAGCTGGTGCAGCACGGCCACGTCGAAGCTCACGGCGGGGGGTAGGGGCGCGCCCACGCCGGCCACGGCCAGCGTCAAATCAAAGTTATTGTTGGCCAGAATGGCGGCCCGCAGTGCCTTCAGGTCGGGGTGCGGCGCGGCGCCGGCCAGCAGCACCCGCAGCTTGCCCTTCACAATCTCCATAAAGGCCGTGCGAACGTTGTTCAAATCCGTGAACTCGCCGGCCTGGGGCACCACGTGCACCTCGTAGCGGCGCTTGCCGGGGACGGGCGCGGTGAGCTGAAACGTAGTGCGGACCCGCCGCCGGCCGGGGGGTAGGGCCACCCGGCGCGACTCCAGCACCCGGCCGCCTTCGCGTACCTCCACCGTGGCCGCGCCGCCCGCGTAGCCCTCGTAGCCAATTTCGGCTTCCAAAGGAAATTTATTGCCGCTGAAAGCCACCCGGTTATACACCAGGTCGGTGAGGCGCAGGTCTTTCTTGGCAACGGTATCACCCAGGGCCACGCTGAAAATGGGGAAGTTGAACTCCGAAAACTGCGGCTCCTGGCCCTGGTTTACGAGGCCGTCGCTCACGAGCACCACGCCGGCCAGGTTGTGGTCGGCGTTGGCCTCGCGGCTATCGGTTAGCAGCTGGTTGAGGTCGGTGCGGCTGGCGGTGAAGCGCAGCGAATCGGGGTTAGCGCCGGGCTGGGTGAGCGTGCGCGTTTCAACCCGAAAGCCTTTTTCGCGCAGCGTAGCCGCTAGTCGGGGTAAGCCGGTGGTAAGTTGACTCAGTGCCGGCTGCGGTGTAAATAAGCTAATAGACTGCGAATTATCCACGGCCAGCACCACTGTAGGTGCCTCGGTGCGGGTAGTAGTCGTTTTAATAAACGGCGAGAGTAGCAGGAAGCACAAAAAGCTCACTACTACGAAGCGCAGCCCTGCCAGCGCGTAGTTGATGGCCCGGCTCCACGGTGCCCGCCCCGAGTAGAGCAGCACCGCGTAGCCCGCGCCCACGGCCAGGCAGAGCAAAATAAACCAGGGAGAATAAGCAGTAGATAGCAAGAGCAGAAGCGCGCCTATCAACCAGCGCGGAGCAAGAAACGAAAAAACCCGCCAATTGGCACGCGCCCGCAAAGATGCGCGCCAGCCGCAGTAGCTGCGTGCCTAACGGCCGGGCCGCCGCAGTACGTTCCGAAAGAAAACCGCGCGAACGATTTGTAATTGTAGGGTGCGGGGCTTGCCCCCGCCCGGCGTTGAACGATTGATACCAAATTCGCTCAATGCTGGGCGGGAGCAAGCCCCGCACCCTACGTAATCAGTTTAAACCCTACGCCGCGAATATTCAAAATTTCCAGGCTCGGGTCCTGCGCCAAGCGCTTGCGCAAGCGCGACACATACACATCCATCGAGCGGGCGGCGAAAAAATCGTCATTGCCCCAAAGCTGGCGCAGGCAGGCGCGGCGGTCGAGCACGCCGTTGCGGTGCTGGGCTAGTAGCAAAAGCAGGTCATTTTCGCGGGCTGAAAGCTGGGCCACGCACTGCCCGGCCAGCCACAGCTCCTGCCGTAGCGGCCGAAACTCGAACTGGCCCAGCCCGATGGCTTCGGCCGGCGGCGGGGGGGTAGGGGCCTGGCGGCGCAGCAATTCGCGCACGCGCAGCAGCAATTCATCGAGGCTGAAGGGCTTTTTGAGGTAATCGTTGCCGCCGGCCTCGAAGCCCCGCACCACGTCGGCGGGCGCGCCGCGCGCCGTGAGAAACAGCACCGGTAGGTCGGGCAGCGTGCGACGCAACTCGCGCACCACCGCGAAGCCATCGAGGCCAGGCAGCATCACATCGGCCAACAGCAAATCGGGCGGCGCGGCTTGGGCGGCGCGCAGGCCCTCGCGGCCATCGGCGTAGGTCGCCACGGCGTAGCCCGAGCGCGTGAGTGCGTCGGTGAGCAGGCGAGCCAGGGCCGGCTCATCTTCCAGAATCAGAATATGGAGCATCGGCTACGGGGCCAGGGGTAGGGACAGGGTAAACGTGGTGCCGCGCCCCGGCTGGCTGCACAGCGTGAGCGTGCCGCCGTGCGCCTGCGCCACCTGCCGGGCGTAGTGCAGGCCCAGGCCGTAGCCCTTCACGGCGTGCAAATCGCCGGTCGGCACCCGAAAAAACTGCTCGAATACCCGCGCCTGGTATTCGGCCGCGATGCCGGGGCCGTCGTCAGTGAGGTGCAGCGCCACGGCGGTGGGTAGCAATTCGCTGCGCAAATCCACCCGCTGCCCGCCGTATTTCAGCGCGTTGTCGAGGAGCGTGGCCAGGGTGTTGGTGAGGTGCGCGGCATCGCCGAGCACGGTAGCGGGCAGCAATTGTTGCCAGCATAATTGCCGCCCGGCCTGGGCAAATTGCAGCTGCTGCCGGGCCGCCAGCTCGGCCACCAGCTCGGCCCAGGCCACCGGCTGGCGGCGCAGAGGTAGGGCGGCCCGCTCTAAGGCCACGCTCTGCAAAATGCGGTCGATGAGCCCACCCAGCCGCGTCGCCTGCTCGCCGATGAGCGCCGCGTATTCGGCGCTCGTGGCCGCATCCAGCGCGAAATGCCGCAGCGAGTCGGCCGCCAGCTGAATAGAGGCCACCGGCGTTTTCAGCTCGTGCGTCATGTTTTGGGTGAAATCTGCCTTGAGGGCGGCCAGCTTTTTCTGGCGCTGCATGGTGCCCACCGCGTAGGCCGTGCAGCTCAGCACCAGCGCCAGCAGCGCGCCCGAGGCCAGCAGCACGCCTTGCAGCTGGCCCCGCACCACGCCGGGCGCGGCCGGCAGCCACACCTGCGCCACTTGCCCCAGGTGATTGCGCACGCCAAAGCCCACGGGCTCCAGGGCCAGGGAGTAGGCAGCCGGGGCTGAGCGCAGTGAATCGGGGTCGGCCACGTCGCGTAAATACAGGCGGAAAGGCAGGGCTAATAATCCGCGCCGCCGCAACTCCACCGCCAGCACTTGGCGAAACTCGGCGGGGGTAGTGTGGCTGTGCGCCATCGCTGCGCTAAGCTGCTGCCCCAGCCATTGGGTATGAAAAAAGATGTAGCCCCGCGTCAGCTCATCGCGCACGGTACCGCCCACGAAACGCTTGATAAAGTAGGCCCTGGCGGCCGGCGTGAGGTGAGCCACCCGCGGCTTGAAATCCTCAAAGCTCAACTCAGTTTGGTCCCCTTTGCGGGCGGGTACCCCGGCTAATTTAAACTGGGTGCGGCCGTCGCGCTGGTTCACGCGGCAGCTCAGGCGCACGTGGGTCGTGTCTTGCAGCCACCGCGCGTACTGGATTAGCAAGCGCTCGTTTTGGGTCGCCACGGCTTGTTGGGTGGCTACCACCAGCGCCGCCTGGCTGTCTTGCCGCAGCCGCCAGCTCGCTTGCCGATAGGTCTGATACGTCCAGTAGCCCTGGAAAGCCAGCACGCCCAGCGCCGCCAGCAGCAGTAGTCCCGTGGCCAGCCAGATGCGCCTTTTCATGCCGCCAAGGTAGGGGTAGGGCAGCGGGCTTCGGCCAATTTTAACACTCATTAACACTGCTTAACGGGCGTTAACGCATTCGGGAAAATGGCGCGGCGTGCTTTGTACCCGTCATTCACCCTACCCCCCTTCTTCTCGATGAAGCTGCTGCTTGCCACCCTCCCGTTCGGGCTATTGGCCCTGTTCCACGCGCCGATTTTACCTGTGGCTAAACCTAACCCCGCCACCCGCGCCCTACCCCCCGACAGCACCACCGTGCGCCTGCTCTATGGTGCCGAGAGCGCCGACCTTACCGAGCTAATGGGCCGCGTGCTGCACGTCGAAAAGCACCGCCTGGAGTTGCGCGACCGCCGCCTGGCCGGTCGCCACCTGCATCTCACCCTGCAAGAATATCGGTACGGCGTGCCCGGCCCCGAAAAGCTCCTCGACTCAGACGTCAGCCTCACTCAACTCGATTCCGCGGGCCGCCTGGCCATTACCATTTATGCCCGTCAGGCATCAAAGAACAAGGTAGAAAACACGTTTATTCTGCCCCGCGCGGCTATGCCCCGCACTTTCACTGCCGTGCCCGGCCAAGCCGATAAGTACAGCTTGCGCTTCGATATCCACCCGCTGCGCCGCTCGCCCGACCAAACCGGAACCGCTCCCAATAGCCCCGCCACGGAGTTCAAGCTCCCCATCGGCCCCGCCGCCGTGCTAGCCGTGTATACTCTACCCTACGAAAAAGACGGCTTCTCCTATTATTGCAACCTCGCCCAAAGCCGCGTGCCCGTGGCCGAGTGGTACAGCCGCTTCAAGGTGCCGCATTTCATAGTGTACCGCGCGCGGGTGGAGTAGGGGCGAGGATTTCAGGCACGGGGCGGGCTGCCGGCTTTTTAGCCGGCTGTCCGCTCGTCGTCAGAATAAGCGGCGCGCCCGACGAGCGGGCTGCCGGCGAAAAAAGCTGGCAGCCCGCCCCACCTGACTTTTTGAAACAGCAATTTGGTAAGAATAAAAATCGTTTACAATAATACTTGCCAGCGCTGGTAAGTATTATTGTAAACGATTTTTATTCTTACCAAAGCCTTTTACTTCATGCCCCGCCATGCTGCTTACTCTTCCTCGCCGCTGGCCGTGCTGCGCCGCCATTTCGGGCTCCCGCAAGACACGCTGGCCTCCTTTCTGCGCGTGACTCCGGCGCAGCTCAGTCGCCTCGAAGCCGGCCACCGCAGCCTCAGCGCGGCCGTGATTGCGCGCCTGCTGCCCCTGCTGCAAGTCCTGCCCGACCCCGCCGCGCCCCCCGCCCCCGAAGACCCCGCCGCCCACCTGGCCCCGCCCACTGCCGCCCCGCTGGCCGCCCGCCTGGACCAGTGCCAGCACCAGGCCCACCAACTGCGCCGCGAGCTAGCCGCCCTCACCACCACCCTCACCAGCGCCCGCCGCTGGCAGCTGGCCCTACCCCCTCTGCTAACCACGGCCGAAGACGAGCGCGCCCGCGCCTGGCTGCTGCGCCGGCAGGAGCAAGCCGCCGCCGACCTCGACGGCGAAACCGCCGCCCGCTACCACCTGCTGCGCCTGCGCCTCGCGGCGCTGGAAGCCGAAGCCGCCGGGCTGGCCGCCCTCCTCCGCAAGGACTAAACGCGCCCAACTACCCAGTTCGCAGCGGCTCTACCGGCTAACCACCGTTACCAGCTCCGCGCTGTTGAACACGCTGGCCGGCGAGATAACCGGCTCGTCCAACGGCAGCTGGTCGCCGTAGCGCTCGTGCAGCTTGGCCTGCACGGCGGGGTTCGTCAGGTCGAAATCGCGTAGCTGCTGCAACTGCCCCAGCTGCCGGTGCAGCCCCCGGTCATACACCTTCCAAATCAGCTCAGAGCAGTAAATCTGCTGGTCCGACCAGTTAAAGGCCAAATCATAATCGCGCCCCAGCATAGGCTGGCCGGCCGCCCGCAGCCGCGCCAGCGCGGCCGGCGTGAGGGCCGTGGCCGCATCGCGCAGCCGCTTCACCACGAAATGCTGGCCCTGCCCCCGCGCCACCCAGCTACTCAGCGGCGTCAGCTTCACCGGCTGCACCGCCTCAAACACCTGCCACTCGCCACCGCTTTTATACAGCAGCCCGCAGTGGCTGTAAGGCGAGTGCGTAGCCAGCTGAATGGTCCGGCTCTGCGCCGATTGCGAGGTGTGGAAGATGAGGTCGCCCTCGTGGAGGGTAGGGGCCAGCGGTGTTATGGTGGCCGTAGCTTGGCGAGTCGCTTGCTAGCGGTGGAGTTTATTGGTTAGGCGGGGGTAGGCGAGGAGGCTAGCAGCGCTAGCTATCACGAGCGAAAAAGACAGCAGCTTATTTGGCAGCAACATATTAGTTGTCGGTTTCTTCTTCCTCGTCCTCTTCTGCTGATTCGTGCTCCTCTTTTTGCCACTCAGAGGCTGCGACTATTCGCCGAGCTTGCCAGCCGTAATTAAGTTGAAATAATTCGTTCACTGTCGGGTCACGTTCTGTTATCTCATCCAATCTTATCACCTTTAGGTCGGCAATGTCGTAGCTGGTATCACACAAAAACTGCCAATCACCATCGGCTTCGTGAATGACACGCAAAATGGGTGAACCCTCTAAAACCTGCCGGGTAGTAAAAACCGCTACGTTTCGCTCTTCCCGAAACTTGAAATTGCTGTCCCGGTCCAGAAGTGGTTGAACAGTTTTCCAAGCAATATTAAATCCTTCATCCCAAGGGTAAAGTGCCTGCTTATCTGGCCACACAATCTGCAAAGCGGGAAAGTCCCAGCTTTTATAGAACCAACCGGCGTAGCCGAAGTAATCGGGGTAACGGTCTTCGTCAACGGTAATAAACCGGACATCAAAACCTTCCAAAAAATCGGGGTAACCAACGTTTGGGTCTGGCTTGGATTGCTTGTCTAGTAATCTTTTGCCTTCCCAAAGTACTGAATGCAACAACTCAAGGCTAAACCCAAAGCAGATAAGTTCTGGGTAGTCATAAGTTTTATGCAACCCAATTGTGTGCGCAAAACTGGGAGAGTAACCATCGCTCTTGTACAATGCGATATGAAACCCGTGCTCCTTTACGTCGCTGAGAATCCGCTTCTCAGATTCCGCATCGTGCGCGGTGTGTTCCTCGAGCGTAATCATTTCTACGTCAGCATCCCGCCATCCACTTGCAGCACCTGCCCGGTGATATACGCCGAGTCATCTGAGGCCAGAAACGCCGTGGCTTTGGCCACATCCTCGGGCGAGCCGCCGCGCTTGAGCGGGATGGCCTTGCGCCACTCCTCCACCTGCTTTTGGTCGAGCGCGTCGGTCATTTCGGTTTCGATGAAGCCGGGGGCGATGGCGTTGCAGCGGATGTTGCGCGAGCCCAGTTCCAGGGCCACCGACTTGGTGAAGCCGATAATGCCGGCCTTGCTGGCGGCGTAGTTGGCCTGCCCGGCATTGCCCTTAATGCCCACCACTGAGGTCATGTTGATGATGCTGCCGGCCTTGGCGCGCATCATGGGCTTGGTGGCGGCCTTGGTAAGGTTGAATACCGATTTTAGATTAACGTTGAGTACGTTATCCCACTGTGCCTCGCTCATACGCATGAGCAGGCCGTCCTGGGTGATACCGGCGTTGTTGACCACGATATCGAGCTTGCCGAACTCGGCCACCACATCATCGACCAGCTTTTCGGCCTGGGCGAAGTCGGCGGCGTCGGAGCGGTAGCCCTTCACCTTGGTGCCGTGGGCGGCCAGCTCGGCTTCCAGCGCCTGGCCCTTCTCCACCGACGACAAATACGTGAACGCTACCTGCGCGCCCTGCTGGGCAAACAACGTGGCAATGGCGCGGCCAATGCCCTTCGAGGCCCCCGTGATGAGGGCTACTTTTCCGGCGAGAGTCTGATTCATGGGGCGAAAGTAGCGTAGGGTACGGGTTAGCCTGCCGTTCTTTGAGCTAAAACAAAAGATTAGTCGGCTATGCCGGCAAGTGAAAGTATCCCCTACAATGCTTGATATCTGTATTCTGGGCGCGGGGCCGGGCGGGGCCTTGGCGGCGCTGCACCTGGCGCGCGCCGGCCAGGCTTGCCTGCTACTCGACAAGGCCACGTTTCCGCGCGATAAAATCTGCGGCGATGCGCTCAGCGGCAAGGTGCTGGCCGAGCTGCGCCACCTGGGCGGCCCGCTGCTGGGCCGCCTAGCCGCTGCTGCCTTACCCAATGCCAGCAATGGCATCGATTTCTACGCGCCCAACGGCCGGCAGCTCCACATCCCCTTCAAGCCGCAGCGCGACCCGGCCAGCCCGCCCGATGGCTACGTGGTCAAGCGGATTGACTTCGACAACCTGCTCATCGAGGAGGTGCGCCAGCAGCCGCTTATCGACTTTCGCGAAAATTGCGAGGTGGCCCGCACCGAGCGCACGGCCACCGGCTGGCTGCTCTTCAACAAGGGGGGTAGGGAGCTGGCCCAGTGCAAGCTGCTGCTAGTGGCCAGCGGCGCGCAGTCCGCCTTTGTGCGGCAGGTGGCGGGCCATGCCCTGGAGCCCGCCCACTACTGCGCCGGGCTGCGCGCCTACTACCGCGGTGTGGCCGGCCTCAGCCCCGACAACTACGTGGAGCTGCATTTTCTGCCCGAGCTGCTGCCCGGCTACCTCTGGGTTTTTCCGCTGCCCAATGGCGAGGCCAACGTGGGGGTAGGCATGCTGAGCAAGGATGTGGCCAAGCACCACGTCAACCTACGCGAGAAATTCCAGCATCTATTGGCCACGCACCCGGCCTTCCGCGAGCGCTTTGCCCAGGCCGAGGGGGTAGGGCCGCTGCGCGGCTGGGGCCTGCCGCTGGGCTCCAAGCGCCGGGTTATTTCCGGTGATAATTACCTGCTGCTCGGCGACGCGGCCTCGCTCATCGACCCCTTCACCGGCGAAGGCATCAGCCACGCGATGGTGAGCGGGCGCCACGCCGCCGACTGGGCCGGCCGGGCGCTGGCGGCCCCCGATTTTTCGGCCAACTTCCTGCGTGGCTACGACGCGGCCGTGTACCGCCGCCTGGGCCAGGAGCTGCGCCTGAGCACCTTTATGCAGCGCCTCATTCGCTGGCCCAGCATCTTCAACTTCGTGGCCAACCGCGCCGCCCACAACCCTACGCTGGCCGAAACGCTATCGCAGATGTTTCTGGACCTCGACCTGCGGGCGCGCCTCAAACAGCCCAAATTCTACGTGCAGCTGCTATTTGGTGGCCAAAAAAGAACCCCGCTCAAGTCCTGAGCGGGGTTCAACTGAAAAGCGGGGGGTAGGGCGGCTACAGGTCGGAGAGCGGCTCGGCGGCCAGATGCTCCAGGCCGCGGGGGCCGTCTTCCTGCTCGATGCGCTTGGCGGCGCGCACCAGCGACGAGCTGAAAATAAACTCGCGCAGCTCCGGTACTTCGGCGTTCAAAATCTCATCCTTATTGCCGTCCCACAGCTTTTTGCCCTGGTGCAGAAAGATGATGTGGTCGCCGATGCCCACCACCGAGTTCATGTCGTGGGTGATAATGGCGGTAGTGATATTGTACTCGTGGGTAATTTCCGAAATCAATTCGTCAATCTTAATGCTCGTGGCCGGGTCGAGGCCCGAGTTGGGTTCGTCGCAGAAGAGGTAGGTGCAATTAGGCGCAATGGCACGGGCAATGCCCACGCGCTTCTTCATGCCGCCCGAAATCTCGGAGGGCATCTTGTTGCCCGCGTTTTCCAGGCCCACGCGCTTCAGGCAAAACTCCACGCGGTCGGCGCGCTCCTCGGCGCTCATATCGGGCGTCAGCATTTGCAGCGGAAACTCCACATTTTTGGCCACCGTCATCGAGTCAAACAGGGCCGAGCCCTGAAACAGCATCCCGATTTTGCGCCGGATTTCCTGCCGGATGTCCACTTTATTATTGGTAAATACCGTACCGTCGAAAGTAATGGAGCCGATATCGGGCTTCATTAGGCCCACCACGCACGAGAGCAGCACGCTTTTGCCCGTGCCCGAGCCGCCGAGCAGCAAATTGCACTTGCCCGTTTCGAGCGTGCAGCTAATGCCTTTCAGCACCTGGTTGCCATCAAATGACTTCTCGATGTTAGATATCTCAATCATAATTTCACAAGTAGTAAATGGCTAAAGTAGTAAATGGCCGAATGGTTTAAGGCGTACTTAGGACGCTCCGCCCATTTACCCACTCTTCCTTTCACCCATTGGCTATAAAAGGATGGCCGCCAGGATGTAGTCGGCGAGCAGGATGGCGATGATAGAGTTGGTAACGGCTGCCGTGCTGGCCGCGCCTACTTCCAGTGCGCCGCCCTCGGTGTAGAAGCCTTTATAGGCCGAAATGCCCGACACTAGGAAGGCAAAAACCACCGCCTTGATAAGCGCGAACACGATGTTATAGGGAATAAAATCGGTGCGAATGCCCTCAATATAATCCTGCGGGGCCATTACGCCCGAGAGCGTGCCGGCCAGGTAGCCGCCCAGAATGCTGAGCGCCATTGCCAGAATTACGAGCAGCGGAAACATGAACATGGCCGCCAGAATGCGTGGCAGCACCAGATACGACGTGGAGTTGATGCCCATTACTTCCAGGGCCGAAATCTGTTCCGTAATGCGCATCGTGCCCAGGCCGCCCGCAATAGACGAGCCTACCTTACCCGCCAGCACGATGCTGGTAATAGTAGGAGCCAGCTCCAAAATCGTCATCTCGCGCACCATGTAGCCGATAGTGGACTTCGGGATGAGCGGGTTGGTGAGGTTGTAGGCAATCTGGATGCAGGTTACGGCCCCGATGAAGGCCGATACGATGCCCACAATGAAGATAGAATTGACCCCGATGAGCGTAGCTTCTTCAAAAAAGCGCTTCCAGAGCACTTTCATCCGCTCGGCCCTCGCCACCATATTGTAGAGAAACAGAACGAAAGAGCCGAGAATTTTGAGCATAAAGCAGAAGGGTGAGAAGACCAGAACTTGGGTGGGCTGGCCGCGGCCGAGCATCTTTGCGCGTCATACGTATAAAATCAAAAAAGAGTGGCCGTACTAGTTGAGTTAATCGTGATAACGGGGGGTAGCCAGGGCATCGGGCGGGCCCTAGTACTGAGTTTTTTAGCCGCTGGCTACCGCGTTGCTACCTGCGCCCGCCGGCCCGAAGATTTGGCCGCCCTGGCCGCCGATTGCCCCGGCCGGCCCCTGCACACCCTGCCCGCCGACCTTAGCCAGCCCGCCGATTGCCAGCGTTTTGGCGCGTTCGTGCGGGCACTGGGCCCGCCGCTGGGCGCGCTCATCCACAACGCCGGGGCCTACGTGCCCGGCCGCTTCCAAAACGAGCCCACCGACGGCTCGCAGCTGCGCCACATGCTGGCCGTGAACCTGCTCAGTGCCTACGACCTGACCCAGGCGCTGCTGCCCACGCTGCTGCGGCAGGGTAGGGGCCACGTGTTCACCATCTGCTCCACGGCTAGCATTACGCCCTACCCCAACGGCGGCTCCTACGGCGTGGCCAAAGCCGCACTGCTGGCCTTCACCAAAAACCTGCGCGAGGAAGTAAAAGCCCAGGGCCTGCGCGTGACGGCCGTGCTGCCCGGTGCCACCCTCACCCGCAGCTGGGAGGGGGTAGGGTTGCCCCCGGAGCGCTTCATCGACCCTGCCGACGTGGCCCAGGCCGTTCTCAGCGCCTATCAGCTCTCGCCCCACGCCGTAGTCGAGGAGCTGCTTATTCGCCCCCAGCTAGGTGATATTTAAGTAGAGACGCGACCCTTCGCGTCTCTCGGCTTACAGTTAGAGACGCGACCCTTTGCGTGTCTCGGCGTTAGGGGTCGTTCTCACGTGGGAGCCGTGAAGAGTCGCGTCCCTATTCCCGCACCAGATGCCCCGGATTTTTTCCCTGCGCGACGATGAGCCCCGGATTACCGGTATAATAAAATGTGCCCGTGCCGTCGAGCACGCCCCCGATATTCTGGCTCACCCGCACGTGGGCATCGCCAATCCAGGTGGGGAAGGTGTGGAAGTAGCAGTAGCGCGTAGTGAGTGCGCTGGCGAAGAGAAAGCCATTGCTGCCCAGGTTGGGGTGAAATTCCTGGGCCGTGCCCCGCAGGGTCATGTCGCCCGCGTCGTAAATGTCAATGAATAAGTACACGCAGTTGACATTCAGGTTGATATCGCCAGTACCCGACGAGTGCACGAACAGGGTATCCTGCCGAAACTGTCCGTCGGTCGTAACCAGGCCGTAGCCACGCTGCTCCACGTCTTTGAGGTAAGGCAGGTGCAGGCGTACCTCGCGCGGGGTGTCGTAGCTGCGCACCCAGTTGCAGCGGCTGGTGTTGCGAATGAGCAGGCGCTTCGGCCCCTGGTACTCGAAGGTGATGTCGTTGCGTACGTTTTCGCCGGCCCGCACCTCGGCGTAAGTGGCCGTGTCGGGCACAATGGTCACGTCCACGTTGTCGTAGAGCACCACATCGGTGAGGCCGCGCGTGATGGCGCGGCGCTCCGTGGTCACGGGGCCGTTGCTTTTGAGGCAGTCCGCATCGTGGCTGGCTCCGCAGGCGGCCAGCGCCAGGCCGCCGGCCAGCAGGGCTGCCGCCCGGCGCAGCCCGGCCAGCGCGTTACTTTGTAGCGGTATTCGTAGTCGCATCCGTCAAATTTTACCTGAAAGTATGAACCTGAGTGGGAAAGTTGCCATCGTTACGGGCGTGAGTAGCGGCATTGGGCGCGCTACGGCCGAGGCTTTGCTGGCCCGCGGGGCCGCCGTGGCCGGCTGGGGCCGCACCGCCCCTGAGGGCCTGAACCACGACCGTTTCCAGTTTTTCGAATGCGACGTGCGCGACGAGCACGCCGTGGCCGAAGCCCTGACCAACACGTTGCGCGAGCTGGGGCCCGAAATTCACGTGCTGGTCAATAACGCGGGGGTAGGGAAATTCGGGCCCGTGGACGGGTTCAAGTCCGAAGACTGGCACGTCCTGTTCGATACCAACGTCAACGGCCTGTTCTATTGCACCCGCGCCGTGCTGCCCGCCATGAAAAAGCAGCACGAAGGCCACCTCATCAACGTCGCCTCGCTGGCCGGCACGGCTGGCACCGCCAACCTGGCTGGCTACTGCGCTACCAAGTACGCCGTACGCGGCTTCTCCGACGCCCTCTTCAAGGAAGTGCGGCCCGACGGCATCCGCGTCACGTGCGTGATGCCCGGCTCGGTCGAAACCAACTTCGGCGGCATGGAGCCCGGCCAAAAGCCCGACCCACACAAGATGCAGCCCGAAACCATCGCCGCCGCTATTATCCACGCCCTCGAAGCGCCGGAAGCCACCATGATTTCGGAAATTCAATTGCGCCCGGCGAACGTTAAAAAATAATATCGCTTATCAATCAGCTGAGTTTTAATCAGCCAACGTAGCCCAATTGGCTTCCAGCCGGCCGCGATGCAGGCGCATATAGAGGGTGTCGCCGCGTTGCTTCTGATTATAATAATCTGAGCTAACTGCTAAGGCTGGGGGGTCGTTTACTGGCCCCCAGGGTGTGACATGCAAATGATAACGATAGCCTTTACCCTGGGCTATGTATTTATCGTTGACGTGCGTGAGGTAGCGCGCCGTGTACTGCTCACGCCAAGCCACGTTGTAGGTCGTGGCCGCCGCCAGCCCGTAGGCCGCCGCCAGCACTAGGGCCACGGGCACCACCACCAGTAGCCGGGTCGACTGGGCCAGGCCGCGCCGGCTACCCAGCAGCAGCAGCGCCCCAAATACCAGGCTAACGCCCACTGCGACAGGCCACAGTGGCTGCCAGGAAAGAAAAGGGAAATTGATTGCCAGTTTCAGCACCAGTACCAGGGTAGGGGCCGCAATGGCCGTTAGCATATTGGCGTGCGGGTCGTCGGCATTAGGGATAAACTGCATGAGACCCTGGTTCCCCCATAAAGCTGCTACCGCCACCAGCGGCACGGCCAAAGCTACTACCGCCACTAACTCCAGCGGATGTGGGTAAAACAGAGTCCACGTTGCTATTAAAATAGCCACTACGTTTAGCCAGATAGTAGAATTTTCGCTTTGGCGCAGGGAGGCACTGCGGATGCTGGTGGTGGCACCCAATCTGCTGTCTTGTAATAGCTTGTCGGTGGCCTGGGCGCGTGCCTGTAGGCGGCGCGTGCGTTCGGATGCGTCGAGGTCCGGTACATGCGCGGCCAGCAACGCTCTTACTTGTCTATAATTTTCATACGTTTTTTCTATCAGGATATCACCACCCATATCGGGAAGTGCTTCTAGGAGGATATAGCTGCTATTCTTGGTAAAATGCTCCGAGAAGCCTTTTATTTCGCTGTAGAGCAGCGTATACGATTTCCCACCTATCTCCTTGGTTACCTGCCCCGGCCCGATGGTCAGGCACGTAATAGAATGGTCGCCGAGGACCTTTATCAGTATCCACACAAAAGCTGCTTCGGCCAATGCAAAGCCAAGATGCGCGCCAACTGCGTGCACGCCCGGCCACCAAATGGTTACCAAAAAGCCACTAAAAAAGAAAAAAACGAGCCAGGGTGCCATGTGTTTGCCGAACCAGGAAGTTGATGGCGGGTAAAACTTGTGCTCGAAGGTATCGGGAGCGGGCTGCATATGGAAAGAGGAGAGCGTTTGCGAATAAAAGTAGGAGATGAGAATGTTGCAGCATAGCCACTTGCGGCAGGAAGGCAGCGGGCCTACCCTTCCAACCCAGGTCCGCTTCAACCTCCCAAAGAAAGGCGTTTGAGAGAATACCACTAACTAGCGCGAACTTTACCGCCGGAGCCGGAGCTTGCCGGCTGCCTACCCTGCATGGTTGAAGTAGAAAACTTAATCAAAACCTACGGTGCGCAAAACGCCGTGGACGACATCAGCTTCCAGGCGGCGAAGGGCGAAATCGTGGGCTTCCTGGGTCCCAATGGCGCAGGCAAGAGCACGACCATGAAAATCGCGCTCGGCTACCTGCCGCCCACGGCCGGCACGGTGCGCATCGGCGGCTTCGACGTGCGGCAGGCCCCGCTGGAAGTGCGCCGCCGCGTGGGCTACCTGCCCGAGCATAACCCGCTCTACCTTGACATGTACGTGCATGAATACCTCGAATTCATCGGCGCGGTGCACGGGCTGCGGGGTAGGGAATTGCGCCAGCGCGTGGCCCACTTAGTGCAGAAAGTCGGCCTCACCCGCGAGCAAAATAAGCAGCTCGGCGCGCTCAGCAAGGGTTACCGCCAGCGTGTGGGCCTGGCCGAAGCCCTGGTCCACGACCCCGAAGTATTGATTCTGGACGAGCCCACCACTGGCCTCGACCCCAACCAGATTGGCGAAATCCGCCAACTCATCCGCGAGCTAAGTGCGGATAAAACGGTCATTTTCAGCACCCACATTCTGCCTGAAGTCACGGCGCTGTGCTCCCGCGTGGTCATCATCAGTCGCGGCAAGCTGGTGGCCGACGCGCCCGTGGCCGAGCTGGCCGCCCGCGCCGCCGGCGAAGCTGTGCTCCGCGCTGAGTTTGAAGGCCCCGTGGCCACCGCCCCGCTGGCCGCCCTACCCGGCGTGCGGGGGGTAGAGGCGGCCGGGCCGGACGTGGTACTCATCCGCACCGCGCCGGGCATCGACGTGCGCGCCGCTGTGTCGCGCCTGGCTGTGGAGCAGGGCTGGCTGCTGCTGGGCCTGCGGCAGGAGCAGCAGAGCCTGGAAGCGGTGTTTGGGGAATTGACGAGGTGAGCATACTTCTGAATATGAAACCAATTTTTCTTAAGAGAAGAAACCTACTTGTGCTTGGTAGTGAAAGGTCGGATATGATAATGATTATTTTGATTTTTGGTGTAGCCTCATTTTTTATTATCCGCCAAAATTTTATAGACGCAGAAAATTTGCGCAAAAACGGTATTCCAGTTAAAGCAATAGTTTATAATAGTCAATATGTAAAAGGAACATACACTTTTGATATTAGATTCTTGCACAAAAATAAAATTGTTTCTAACGAATGTCGAAGTCGACTAAGTTATGCGATAGGAGACTCAATAAATGTGAGAATTGATTCGAAAAAGCCATCAGGAGCTTGCCGAATTATTTACTCAAAGAGTGACAGTTTAAAATTGTAAAGCAGTAAATGCTCACCATCCTTCAAAAAGAATTCAACGCCTTCCTTAACTCGCCCGTGGCTTACGTCGTCATCGGCGTGTTTCTGGTGGCGACCGGGCTGTTCGTGTGGGTTTTTCCCGATAGCAGCGTGCTCGACTACGGCTACGCCGACTTGCAGTCGCTATTCAACCTCGCGCCGTGGCTGTTTCTGCTGCTGATTCCGGCCATTACCATGCGCAGCTTTGCGGAGGAAAAAAAGGCCGGCACGATGGAATTGCTGCTCACGCGCCCACTCACCGATGGGCAAATTGTGGGGGGCAAGTACCTGGCCTGCTTGTTGCTGGCGCTGCTGGCGCTGGTGCCTACGCTGCTCTACTACTTCTCGGTGTATCGGCTGGGCTCACCGCCCGGTAACATCGACTCGGCGGCTACGGTGGGCTCGTATTTGGGGCTGGCGCTACTGGCGGCCGTGTTTACGGCGCTGGGCGTGCTGGCCTCGGCCCTCACCCGCGACCAGATTATTGCCTTCGTGCTGGCCGTGGTGGCGTGCTTTCTGGTGTACACCGGCTTCGATTCGTTGGCTTCCGTCCTTGATGGCGCGCCGGCCTACTACGTGAGCCAGCTCGGCATCGCGGCTCACTACCGTGACCTTAGCAAGGGTCTCATTGACTCGCGCGACGTACTATATTTTCTCACCGTGGTGGCCGTGGCCCTGCTGGGTACGCGGCTGGCGCTGCGCAGCCGCAATTGGGCGTAGTTCTTAGCTATTATGTCCATCACGCAGTAGGGTGCGGGGCTTGCCCCCGCCTGTCGTCGAACGGAACCGGCGTGCATCGTTCAACGGCGGGCGGGGGCGAGCCCTGCACCCTACTGCACAAGGAGAATAGCTTTTTTGGTAAAAATATTAGATAAGTCAGTGATTAACAACGAAGAGCAATTAATAATCAGCCAGCAGCCAGCAGCTAAAAAACGCGATTTGCTGCGCTTCGCGGCCATCGTGGGCGTGCTGCTAGTGCTCAATTTTGTGGCCCAGCGCTTCTTCTTTCGCGTTGACTTAACGGAGGAAAAGCGCTACACAATGTCGCCGGCTACCAAGCAGCTGCTCAGCAACTTGAAAGAGCCCGTGACCGTCACGGTGTACCTGGCCGGCGACTTCCCACCCACGTTCCGCCGCCTGGAGCAGGGCGTGCGCGAAACTCTGACCGAGATGCAGGTGTACGCGGGCGGCAACCTGAATTTTATTTTCATTGACCCGAGCGCGGCCGGCACCGAAGCGGGCCGCAACAAGTTTTACGAAACGCTCTTCAAAAAGGGCCTGAAGCCGACCAACCTGGGCGCGAACGAAAACGGCAAGCGGGTCGAGAAAATCATTTTTCCCTGGGCCGTGGTGCAGGCCGGCGGCCAAACGCGCAACGTGCTGCTGCTGCGCGGCAGCCAGGTAGCCGCTCCCGAGGAGCGCCTTAACCAAAGCGTGGAGGGCCTGGAATATGAGCTGGCCAGCACCATCCGGCAGGTAGCGCCGCCCGGTGGAGCCAAGCGGCGGCTAGGCATCATCGCGGGCCACGGCGAGCTGACAAACGTGGAAATGGCTGATATCCTCACCGCCTGGAGCCAGAACTACGATGTATTTCGGGTGAACCTGACCCAGGTGAAAGACCTGCGCGGCAACCTCGACGCCGTAGTCATCGCCAAGCCCACCGGGCCCTATTCGGAGCTGGAAAAATTCCGGCTCGACCAATTCATTACCCACGGCGGACGGGCGCTGTTTTTCGTGGATGCCCTGCGCGTGGACCTCGACAGCGTGAGTCGCAACGGCGCGGCCCTGGCCACGCCCTACGACCTGAACCTGGACGACCTCTTCTTCCGCTACGGCGTGCGGCTGAACCCCAATTTATTACTGGATTTAAATAGCGGCCAGATTCCGCTGGTGACGGGCATGACCGGTAACAAGCCCAAAATCGAGCCGCTGCCCTGGCAGCTCTACCCCCTCATCAACCGCTTCAGCACCAACCCAATAACTCGCAACCTCGACGCGGTGTATCTGAAGTTCGCGGGCAATATCGACACGGTGAAGGCGGCCGGCATTCGCAAAACCTGGCTCATGACGACCTCGCGCTACACCCGCGTGCTACCCGCGCCGGTACCCATCAACTTCAATGATGCGCGCCTGGAACCCAACCCCAAACTCTATAAAAGCGGCTACCAGCCGGTGGGCTACCTACTCGAAGGTAAGTTTCGCTCGCTCTTCGCCAACCGCGCCGTGCCGGGTACCACGCAGTACCAGCCCGACCAGAACCCCAATGCCCAGCCCAGCAAGCTGGTCGTGATTTCGGATGGTGATTTTCTGCGCAACGACGTGGACCCTAAGTCGGGCCGGCCGATGCGCCTGGGCTACGACCGCCTTTCCAGCACCGAGTTTGCCAACCGCGAGCTGATTCTCAACGCCACCGACTACCTGCTCGACGAAACCGGCCTCATCGCCGTGCGCGGCAAGCAAATCACGCTCCGGCCTCTGGATAAGGTG
This sequence comes from Hymenobacter psoromatis, assembly GCF_020012125.1. Lineage (NCBI taxonomy): Bacteria > Pseudomonadati > Bacteroidota > Cytophagia > Cytophagales > Hymenobacteraceae > Hymenobacter > Hymenobacter psoromatis. Next base: position 2,037,536 of record NZ_JAIFAG010000001.1, on the reverse strand, counting down.
CAGCTCGCCGACCACCGCCGACCGTGGCAGCTGCTGAACCTGGGCGCGCCGCTGGTGGTGCTGGCCGCCTTTGGCGCGGTGCGCGCCTGGCGGCGCAAGCGGCGGTACGCGCGTTTTTAGGGGGTAGGGTTACCGCAAAATCTCCAGGGGCGTGCGCTGGAGTGAATACGCAGGATGTCAATGCGTTCGGATGAAATGATGCGGTAAACAATACGATAATCATTTTTCAAGACTTCCCTAATCGTTGGGCGACCTATTTCCGGTACTATGCGTCCTGCTTCGGGAAAACTTTCCAACATATGGGTAGCCTTGATGAGTTACGTAGTAAGCCGGTCAGCATAAGCTGCCGAATAAGCTTCGGCGTATTGCTGGATGGCTTGCAAGTCATCCATCGCCTCATTTGTCCACCTTACTTGCGCCATGACCGTACTCGGCGCGCTACTTCTTCCTGGGAAATGGTTTCGCCCGCTTCACTTTGGCGCAAGCCTTCTTCCACTTTCTCGATAAAAATAAGCCGTTCCATCAACGCATTGAATTCCATCGGCTCGGGCATCGCCTGCACGGCGGCCAGGATAGTTTCTTTAGTCATGGCAAAATAGCTGGTAAAAAGAGGGCGGGGTAGCCCACGGCTAAGATAAGCGGCGCGCCGGGTTGCGGGTTCCGGCGGCGCGGGGCGCTTTCGTCAATGGCGTAGCTTTGTGCTTCATTCTGCCCTTGTGCCATGCGTTTTGCTTCCCTGCTCCTGACCCTACCCCCCGCCGTGCTGCTGGCCGGCTGCACCCAAAAGGCCACGCCCACTGGCGCAGCAGCCGTGCCGGCTACCAAGTCGGTCAGCCACTTTATTGCCACGCCGCCCACTATCGACGGGCAGGCCACGGAGTGGACCGACTCGCTGCAATACGACGCCAACAGCCACTTGCAGTACCAGATTCTCAACGACGACCGCATGGTGTACGTGCGCCTCAAGGCCAACGACGCGCCTACCCAGGCCAAGATGGTGTACCTGGGCACAGTGGTGTGGCTCGACTCGACGGGCCGCAACCAGCAGCAACTGGGCGTGCGCTTCCCGCTGGCCGTAGACCTAAACTCGCTCAAAGGCAGCGCCGAGCGCCCGGCCGGCGCAATGGGGCCCAGCGCCGCTGAGCGCCAGGCCGAGCACGTCGCCCGCCTGCGCTCGGTTATCACCGGGGCTCGCGAAATGGAACTGCTCAACTATCGCGGCAGCAAGGAGCCCGTGCTCACCGACTCCGAATCGAAGCTCGGGGTGAAGGCGGCTATCGGTCTCGATGCCCGCAACAATATTATTTATGAGCTGGCCGTGCCGCTGCGGCTCATCTACCGGCACGTGCCGGCCCTGGCCGCCGGGCAGCCCGCCGTGGTAGGCGTGTGGGTAGCCGGCCAGAAGCCCAAAGTACCCGCCGGGAGCCAGTCGGCCGACAACAGCGTGGTAGGCCCGCAGGGTGGCGGCATGGGCGGCATGGGCGGCGGGTATGGTGGGCGCGGCGGTGGGTACGGTGGCGGCGGCTACGGTGGTGGCGGCGGCTACCGGAGCCGGGGCGGCGGTGGCGCTCCCAGCTTCCAAACCTTTTCGCTGCGCACTAGCGCGCAATTGCTCGGAAAGTAGGGGGTAGGACAAGAGGGAGTATAGAGGGTGAGTTAAAAATTTGACAGTCAAATTTTTAACTCACCCTCTATACTCCCTCTTAACGAAGCTATTCCTTCAGCAGCTTGTCCACGGTGCGGTTGAAGTGCGCTTTCTCGTCCTCATAATATTGCCCCGTGCCCGGCCCCGAAAAGCCCGTCCGAATGCTGCGTACCACGCCCTTCTTATCGAGGAAAATTGTGGTTGGGAAACCCAGGAATTTTGCCAGCTGCGGCAGCGAAGCGGCCACCGAGTCTTTGTCGGAAGTGCCGGCCACAGCCAGGTCGTAGCCAATATGGTAGCGCTCCTTCAGCTTGCGCAGGCGCGGAGCGGCCTTGTCGTAGTCAGCGCTGCGCTCGTAGCCCAGGCCGATGACTTCGACACCGCGCGCCTTATTCTGCGCGTACCAGGGCGCGAGGTAGGCAGTTTCGTCCATGCAGTTGGGGCACCATGAGCCCAGGATTTGCACCACTACTACCTTGCCCCGATACTTGGGGTCGGTAGGGGAGATGCTGCTGCCCTGCACGATGCTCGGGAATTTGAAATTCAGCCGCGACTCGCCCTTCTTGAGGTAGGTGAGTGTGTCGGCGTCGGGCAGCTTGGCCTTGGGGTCGAGGGTAGCGGTCCAGGTTTCGTGGCCCGATTTGCCGGAGTAGTAGTCGCCTTTAATTTTAGTGTAAACCTGGTCGTTTAACGTGTCTGCTATGCCCTGGCTATTATTTGGTTTTCCTATAAACAGGAAAGCATGACCTCCATCAAATGTACTAAACCGCATGGTAGAGCCATCCATCTGTCCAGCTAAGTAGCGGTAGTCTCCGGTAGTGGTTAAAAACGTGCCGGTTACGTCCCTGCCAGTTTGCTTAAAAATACCAACGGCCGGATACGACTTGCCAGTTTTATCTTTAAACTCTGTTTTCCATGTTCCACTGAAAGGTGAACCTTTAGCGGCAGTACTCTGGAATAGCGGCTGCTCGCCCGCCGTAGCTACCAGCGGCACCCGATACGGCGTTTTCGAGTCGTATTTCACCCACGCGCCTCGCAGCTTGCCCTGCCCGTCGGCGCGCACCACCAGCGCGGCATCGAAGACGTGTAGCTTGATGGTGGCCGAGTCGCCGGCCGCCGAAATCTCGTCGCAGCGCAGACGTTCCTCGCCGTTCAGGCCCTTATTAATCAGGTAGACTACGGGCTTGCCAGCTTCCGTTTTCACTTCAAATAGAAACGGAATTTTCTGGCCCTGCGCGGCCAGTTCGCCGCGCCAGGGGCCGGGCGTGAGCAGGGCGGCGGCCGAAGCCGTGCCCGCGCCCGCTTGCGCCGTATCGGTGGTAGTAGCCGATTGGCAGCCAGCCAGCAGCACCGCGCTCAAAAGAAGGGGGTAGGCTTTCATGAAGAAGCAAAGTAGAAGCCTCAAAACTAGCGCCGCGCCTGTTTAGTTATCACCCCCTTCGCTACCTTTTCTGCGTAAACCTCCGCGCTCGCAGGGTTCAAACCACCCGCGTAGTGCCCCGAACCATCCTTTATCTGGACCGGTTCTAAGTATGCGGCTAAACTACCAACTTGCCTGCCGTGCGAAGTACTTTTGCGCGTAAGCTAACAACCCCACTCTCCCTCCTATGGCGTTTGACCTTGATATGATTCGGGCCGTGTACGCGGGCCTCGGCTCGCGCATTGAAGCGGCCCGCACGGCCGTGGGCCGCCCGCTCACGCTCACCGAAAAAATCCTCTACGCCCACCTCTACGGGGGCAAAGTTGGGGAAGCGTACCAGCGCGGCGTGAGCTACGTCGATTTTACCCCCGACCGCGTGGCTATGCAGGATGCCACCGCCCAGATGGCCTTGCTTCAGTTTATGCAGGCCGGCCGCGACAAAACCGCCGTGCCCAGCACCGTGCACTGCGACCACCTCATCCAGGCCCGCGATGGGGCCACCGAGGACTTGGCCCTGGCCAACGAGGAAAACCGCGAAGTCTACGATTTCCTAGCTTCGGTATCCAATAAATACGGCATTGGCTTCTGGAAGCCGGGCGCGGGTATCATTCACCAAGTAGTGCTCGAAAACTACGCTTTTCCGGGCGGCATGATGATTGGCACCGACTCGCACACCCCTAATGCGGGCGGCCTGGGCATGGTGGCCATCGGCGTGGGCGGTGCCGATGCCGTGGACGTGATGGCCGGGATGCCCTGGGAGCTGAAATTCCCGAAGGTGATTGGCGTGAAGCTGACCGGTAAGCTCAGCGGCTGGACCTCGGCCAAGGACGTGATTCTGCGGGTAGCGGGCATCCTAACCGTAAAGGGCGGCACCGGGGCCATTGTGGAATATTTCGGCGAAGGTGCGGAGAACCTGAGCTGCACCGGCAAGGGCACCATCTGCAACATGGGCGCGGAAATCGGGGCCACGACCTCCGTTTTTGGCTACGATGAGAAGATGGGCGACTACCTGCGCAGCACCGACCGCGCCGATATCGCCGACCTGGCCAGGGGCGTGGCCCAGCACCTGCGCGCCGACGACGAGGTGTATGCCAACCCCGCCGATTTCTACGACCAGCTCATCGAGATTGACCTCAACACCCTGGAGCCCTACGTGAACGGCCCGTTCACGCCGGACGCGGCCTGGCCGATTTCGGAGTTTGCCGCCGCCGTGCGCGCGCACGGCTGGCCCGAGAAGCTGGAAGTGGGCCTCATCGGCTCGTGCACCAATTCGAGCTACGAGGATATTACCCGCGCCGCCAGCATCGCCAAGCAGGCCGTGGATAAGGGCCTAACCGTCAACGCCGAATTCACCATTACGCCTGGTTCGGAGCAGGTGCGCTACACCGTGGCCCGCGACGGTCTGCTCGATACCTTCGCCGAGATGGGGGGGGTAGTGCTGGCCAATGCCTGCGGTCCGTGCATCGGGCAGTGGGCCCGCCACACCGACGACCCCAAGCGCAAAAACTCGATTATTACGAGTTTTAACCGCAACTTCGCCAAGCGCAACGATGGCAACCCCAATACCCACGCTTTCGTGGCCTCGCCCGAAATCGTGACCGCCTTTGCCATTGCCGGCAACCTCACGTTTAACCCCCTCACCGACACCCTGCCCGGCCGTAGTGGCGCGGTGAAGCTCGACGAGCCCGTGGGCGTGGAATTGCCCCCGGCCGGCTTTGCCGTGGAAGACGCGGGCTTCCAGGCTCCCGCTGCCAATGGCAGCGGCGTGCAGGTGCTGGTTGATAGAAATTCCGACCGCCTGCAACTACTGGAGCCCTTTAAGCCCTGGGAAGGCAGGGACCTGCTGGGCCTGCGCGTGCTTATTAAGGCGCTAGGTAAGTGCACCACCGACCACATCAGCATGGCCGGCCCGTGGCTCAAGTTCCGCGGTCACCTGGATAATATTTCCAACAACATGCTCATCGGCGCGACCAACGCCTTCACCGGCGAAACCAACGCCGTGAAAGCCAGCGGTATCCAGGGCAACCCCTACGTGGCCGTGCCGGTGGCCGCTCGCACGCTCAAAAGCATGGGCGTCGGCAGCATCGTGGTGGGCGATGAGAACTACGGCGAAGGCAGCTCGCGCGAGCACGCCGCGATGGAACCCCGCCACCTGGGCGTGCGCGCCGTGCTGGTGAAAAGCTTCGCCCGGATTCACGAAACCAACCTCAAGAAGCAGGGAATGCTGGCCCTCACTTTCGCCAACAAGGCCGACTACGACCTGATTGAGGAAGACGACCAAGTGGATATTTTGGGCCTCACGAGCTTCGCGCCCGGCCAGCCGCTGCAAGTGCGCCTGCGCCACGCCGATGGTGATACCGACCTGCTCACCGTCAACCACACGTATAATGAGGGTCAAATTGGCTGGTTCCGGGCTGGCTCGGCCCTGAACCTGATTAAGCTGGAAACGGGTGGGGTAGGGGCGTTCTAAACGCAATTTTTGCTACTGCTGAAACGGCCGTCTCGGGAAACCGGGGCGGCCGTTTTGTGTGCGGGGTTGGCTCGCGCCCGGCATTAACTGCACCCAAACGCAACCCGCGCCTGCCGGACGGGGTAGGAGGAATCTCCAATCCTTCCTACCCCCATGAACCACCGCACCCTCGGCAAAACCGGCTTTTCCATCTCTGAAATTAGCCTTGGCACCTGGCAGGTGGGCGGCAAGTGGGGCGAGCCCTTTAGCCCCGCTAACGCTGACCGCATTCTGGATGCCGCCGTGGACGCGGGTATCAACTTCATTGATACGGCCGACGTGTACGGCGACGGCGACGCGGAGAGCGAAAAGGCCGTGGGCCGCCTCGTGCGCCGCTGCGCCGGCGAGCGCATCTACGTGGCCACCAAGTGTGGCCGGCGCATTCAGCCCCACACCAACGAGGCCTACCAGCCGGCCGCCCTGCGCGGCTTCGTGGAAGACAGCCTGCGCAACATGCAGCTCGATACCCTCGACCTGGTGCAGCTGCACTGCCCGCCCCCGGCGGTGTACTACCGCCCCGAAATATTTGAGCTGTTTGACCGGCTCAAGGACGAGGGTAAAATTCAGAACCTGGGCGTGAGCGTGGAAAAAGTGGAGGAAGGGCTGAAAGCCATCGAATTCCCGAACGTGACCACCCTGCAAGTGATTTTCAACATGTTCCGGCAGCGACCGGCCGAGCTGCTGTTTCCGGAAGCCGCGCGGCGCAAGGTGGGCCTGATAGTGCGGGTGCCGCTGGCGAGCGGGCTGCTCACAGGCAAGTTTTCAACCCAAACGACCTTCGCGCCCGACGACCACCGCCACTTCAACCGCGACGGGGCGGCCTTCGACCAGGGTGAAACTTTTTCGGGGGTGGACTACGAAACCGGCCTGGCGGCGGTGGAAGAGCTGAAAAAAGTGCTGCCCGGTCCCGCTAGCCTGGCGCAGTCGGCCCTGCGCTGGGTGCTGATGTTCCCGGAGGTGAGCTGCGTTATTCCGGGCGCGTCGCGGCCCGAGCAATTGGTCTCCAACATCCAAACGGAGCGAATGCCGGCCCTGACCGCCGCGCAAATGACCGCCGTGCGCGCTATCTACGACCGTCATATTCGGCCGCAGGTGCAGCAGCGGTGGTAGGGGCTGGTGCGCCGGCGGGTATATTTGCCGCCCTACCCCTATCTCCATCAATAGCCTGCCCTAATGGATTTAAAAGAGCTTGAAAACGGCGTCAACCCCGACGTGCACTGGTATTACCAAAGCAAGAAGCTGCCCCTGTTGCGCTATACCCAGCGAGCCCTGGCGGCGGGCCAGCCGCTAACCATCGTGGATATTGGCTCGGGCTCGGGCTTTTTTGCCTTGGAGCTGGAGAAAAAATTCGGCGACAAGCTGCGCAAAATTTACCTGGTCGATACCGGGTATTCGGCGGAGGAAATGGCCGCTACCCAGGGTCAGAAGGTGGAGAAGGTACACGCCATTCCGGCTCGAATTGAGAACGGCCTCGTTATTATGATGGACGTGCTGGAGCACTTGGAAAGCGACTTGGCCATGCTTCAAAGCGTAAAAGCGGCCTGCGTAGGCGATAATAACTACTTCTTCATCACGGTACCCGCGTTTCAGTCGCTGTGGAGCGGGCACGACGTGTTTCTGGGCCACTACCGGCGCTACCGCATCCCGATGCTGCGTGGCGTGCTGCGGCAGGCCGGCTTCCGCCAAATCAGTAATTATTACCTCTACGGCGGGCTGTTTCCGCTGGTGTGGTCGGTGCGCCAGTTCAACAACCTGCGCGGGCAGGATGCGGCTTCCAACATGCGGCCCTTCCACCCGCTGGTCAACCGCATTCTGCTGGGGCTGACTTCGCTCGAAATGAAAATAGCCCCCGCCAATAAGCTGTTTGGCGTGACCTGCGTGGGTCAGGGCAAGGTGTAGCCTGGTCCTACCCCCCTTCGGGCAGGTGGAGGGGGGTAGGGCGGCGGCGCGGGTTACTTTTGGCAGAATCGCGTACTTGCGGGTAAAAATAACTTCCCTTTATGGCACGCCTGCTGCGTAAAAGTCTGAAAATAGTTGCCTATTCCGTTGGGGGCCTGGTAGGAGCCGTGGCCGGGTACTGGAGCGTGGCCCAGGTATTCTCGCGCATTCCGGTGGCCAAAGCGCCGACCGATGAAGCTGCTACCATTCCCTTCTTCATCCATTCCAACGGCGTGCACACCGACCTGGTGGTGCCCCTGCAAACCAGCTACATCGACTGGACCCGGCAGCTACCCCCCGGCAATACCCAGGCCCACGATACCACTTACCACTACGTGGGCATTGGTTGGGGTGATAAGGGCTTCTACCTCGAAACCCCCACCTGGGCCGAGCTGAAGCCGCGCACCGCCGTGCGGGCCGGTTTCTGGCTGAGTACCACGCTGATGCACACCACCTACTACCGCGAGGCCGACCTGCGCCCTGGCCCGCTCTGCGTGCCGCTGCGCCTCACGCCTACCCAGTACCGGCACCTTATCGCCTACATCGAAAAGAGCTTCCAGCGCGACGCAACCGGCCAGTTTAACTGGGTGCCCGGCCACAGCTACGGCGACCATGATGCCTTTTACGAAGCCAACAGCCGCTACAGCATCCTCAATACCTGTAATACCTGGGCCAACACGGGCCTCAAAGTATGCGGCCAGCGCGCCTGCCTCTGGACGCCCTTCGACACGGGCATTCTCTACCAGTACCGCGACCGGTGAGGGGGGTAGGGCGTAGAGACGCGACCCCTCGCGTCTCTCCCCACGCACACGATTGTTCAGTAAAGAGAGCCGCGAAGGGTCACGTCTCTGCGACCGGCTACTACTTCATTGTCAGCTCCTTCAGCACCCGCGGTACGCCGGTGCTGGCGGGCTCTGCCACGTAGCGCACGCCGCGCCGGCCGCTCACCTCGGGCTGGTGCGGGTCGATGACGTAGACCGGGCAGCCGGCCGGCGCGTAGTGCAGCAGCCCGGCGGCCGGGTACACTTGCAGCGAGGTACCGACGACCAGCAGCGCATCGGCGGTCGCCACTAGCTCAGCGGCTTCCTCAATGGCCGGCACCATTTCACCAAACCACACGATGTGCGGCCGCAGTTGCCCGCCATCGGCGGCCAGGTCGCCCAGCGCGATGTCGCCGGGGCAGTCGAAGATGGCGGTTTCGTTTTTCACCGAGCGCATCTGGGTGAGGCTGCCGTGCAGGTGCAATACGTGGGAGGAGCCGGCGCGCTCGTGCAGGTCGTCCACGTTCTGAGTAATGAGGCTGACCGTCCAGCCAGGGGCGGCCTCGAAGCCGGCCAGGGCCTGGTGCGCGGCGTTGGGCTGCACCTGGCGGGCCTGGGCGCGGCGCTGGTTATAAAAATCAAGTACCAGCGCCGGGTTGCGGGCAAATGCCTCGGGCGTGGCTACGTCTTCCACCCGGTGCTCCTCCCACAAGCCATTGGTGTCGCGGAAGGTCCGAATGCCGCTTTCCGCCGACACGCCCGCGCCGGTAAGTACTACAAGGTGAGGCATGTTTATTTAGGAATTAAGGGTTAATACATGGAAATAGCAGATGAGCACGACCGTTCTTTTAGTACTTATTGCCCGGTGCCGACTACCCAATACTTATTAAAGCGTACTGCTGCTCGGCAAAAGCGCGCAGGCGCAGTAAGGCCGCGTCAACCTCCTGGGCGTCTTCGCTAAGCAGGTTGCCATACACTACGCGGTCGGTGGCGCGCAGGGCGCGGCGCACGTCCTCATCATTATTAAAATACTGAGTTAACTCTTTAGTAGTTAAAGAGTTAAGATTACTATTTTCGAGGCTCGACAAGTAATTTTTCCATAACGACACCGTGCGCTCCACCACCGCCGCCGAGCGCGAGAGCGTGAAACGCTCGGTGTTGCGAGCAAACTGCGCCAGAAAGTATACGTGGTTTTTGCGGCGCTTGTAGCGACTGTAGCGCTGCCGCCAGCGCCGGCCGTAGAGCGCCCACGCGCCGCCGCCCAGCGCCAGCCCGCCCGCCAGCCCCGCCAGCCAGAAGGGGTAGTCGAAGGCCGGAGTCAACGGTAGCCAGCGGTAGCCCGTGCGCAGCGCGGGCGGGCCGCTGGCCCCGGCCGGCAGGGTAGGGGCCATGCGCAGCAGCCGCACCTGCGCCGCCGGGGGTAGCAGGCGCAGCGTATCGCGGGGGCCACGCAGCACCAGCACCGGCACTTGCAGGGCCTGCACCGGAGCCAGCGAAAACGTGCGCAACTCATATTCTACCCGGTCGAGACTGCGGCCGTCCTGGGTGCGCGTGGGTAGCCAGCGCCTCCCCGCATACTCGAAGGGCGCGAAGTTGGCCAACGAATCGGGAAAGATGACTTCTTCGGCCGGGTCGTGGGCGTAGCGCAGCTCGTAGCGCAGGGGTTGCCCTACCCCCACGGCCGCCCGCGAGAAGCGCCCCACCGGCCCGCCGCCCTGGCCACTGCCGGCCCGGCCCGGCCCGGCCAACAACAAGCTAAACAAAAAGCTGATTGCTGGTATTTTGCGAAAAAAAAGTACGTAGTGCCGCATCCCACTCATTGGTTGCGCCGGCGAAACAGGCCAACCAGCTGGGGCACGAAGTCTTCGTCGGTGCGCAGGGTGAGCAGGCTCACGCGCTGGCGGCGGCAGAGGGTGCGCAACGCCTGCTGCCGGACTAGCAGCTGCCCCGCGTGCTGCGCCCGGAAGGCCGGGGCCGAGGTATCGACCCAGCGCAACAGGCCCGTTTCGGCGTCGCGCAGGGGTACGATGCCCAGCGCCGGAAACCGGGCCTCCTGCGGGGCCAGCAGCTGCACCACCACCAGCTCGTGCCGCCGGGCCAGCATGGTCAGCTCGCGCTCGTAGCCTTCATCAATAAAATCTGAGATGAGCACCACCAGGCTGCGCCGCCGCACCAGCCCCAGCAGCTGCCGAATGCCTGCCCCCACGCTGGTATGCGGCGAGGCCGGCACCAGGTCGTAGAGGCGCTGGAGCAGGGCGTAGGCCGCCCGCAGGCCTTTGGTGGGGGGGAGGTACAGCTCTTTTTGGTCCGAAAAAGCCAGCAGGCCCAGCGCGGCATCCTGGCGGGCGGCGCTTAGCGCCAGCACCCCGGCCAGGTCGCGGCCCAGGTCGAGCTTGCTCGGTGCGCCGCCTACCCCGCCGCCCACCCGCTGCGAGGCGCTCACGTCGAGGGCCACCAGCACCTGCTGCTCGCGCTCCTCCTTGTAGGTTTTTACGAACGTGCCGTGGCCTTTGCTGCTCACCGCCCAGTCGATGGCCCGCACCTCATCGCCGTACTGGTAGAGGCGCACGTCGTCAAACTCCAGCCCATTCCCCCGAAAAACCGACCCGAAATTGCCTTGCAGCTGCGCCTCCACCGCCTGGCGCATCCTGATTTCGAGGTGGCGCAGGCGGCGCACCAGCGCCGTGAGGCGGGCGGGCAGGCGGGCAGGGGTAGGGGGCGGCATAAGTAGGATGAGCTTTAGCTTGCCGGCAAGCGGGGGCGGGTAGGCGAAGCTACGGCGCAGACGTATTTTTGGGGGTGAGATTATCGTTCATCCCCCGCGGCCTGCTGCTGGCGCTGCTGCTGGCCGCCCCCGGCTGCGAGCGCCCCGAGCAGGTACCCAAGCCGCCCCACCTGCTCACCAAAGACCAGATGGAGAGCCTGCTCGTACAAATTCACCTGCTCGAAAGCCGCATCGAGGGGAGCCGCCTGTCGCCCGATTCGGCCCGTGCCTTGTTTTTGAGCGAGCAGCGCGAGCTTTTCTGGCGCAATAACGTGCCGCCGGCCGACTCGACTTTCGAGCGCAGCTACCGTTACTACGCCGTCCATGCCAAAGACCTGGATGAGATTTACGTGGTCGTGGTTGACTCGCTAGCCGCGCGCGCCAAGAAAATGGGTGGTACCGGCGTGCCCCGCCACTACTAGTGCGCTCGGCTGCCGTAGCAAACCGGAGCAAGGAGTAGTTTAACGACGGCTCGCCCTTGCAGGATGAGCTGCTGGGCACGGAGGCCGGAATTTACAGCACGTTCTACCGCAGTTACGACCCAGCTACTGGACGCTTTACGGGGGTGGACCCACTGGCTGATACTACGCCTGATTGGACTCCCTATCAGTTTGCGCTCGGTAATCCAATCGCAGCTAATGACCCAACAGGGGCACTGTCGGAATTCAGTTCGTGGGGTGAATTAATTGATGCCTTTTTTAATGGTTCTGCGGACGAAGGGAGCTATAGCAGTGGGGGTGGAGGCGGAAGCGATGGGGGTATCACCAAAAATTCTGATGTAATGCAAAGAAATGGGATTTGGGGCTCTTTTTCTCAAACCAACAGATATGATAATTCATCGGAGCGAATTATTGGCAATAACGTAAACCTTGGTAATTTCTCGGTTATTGCTACATTTAATGCATTACCTAAAGCTTTTCAATTAGGACTAAATTTCAATAGTGGTTTTAGAGAAGGTGACCCTGCTTTTGGTGAAACGTCTCTTTCAGCATCTGGTGGCGTTGGCTTATTAAGTCTTGAAGGAACGGGAGTTGATTTAGCACTCAAACATAGTTATGGAGTTGAATCATTGCGCTCTTTCGCAGAGCGAAGAACATTAGGGATTTCTAGTATAATTGGTAAGTCTTTAGGACTTGTAGGAGCAGCAGCCACACTCATTGAGAGTGCAAATGATGATAATGGTCTTACTTATGGTGATGCAGCTAAAGTAGTTCTTGGCCTTGCCTTTACTTTTTGCCCACCATTGGCAGTAGCAGGAATAGTATTTGCAGTAGCTGATATTGGTGTGCAACTTGCATCTGGTAAATCTATCTCCGATAGGCTTGGCACTGGCATTGATGCCGCAATTGAAGGCCAAGGTTTTAACTCAAATATTAAAGAATCAGTAGTCAGTGCATTTCCTCATTAATGAAGATTATTACTTATAAGTAATATTTATATGAGTAATTTATTTAACTATGTTTTTTATAGAATAGCTAAATTTTACTACAAATGGGATGGTAGTGATTCAAGTACTGCTATTATTGCAATTAGTGGAATTCAAGTACTGTATGTTGCTCTTTTATTTTCTACACTCATCAGAGTTAATTTTACACGTCATCAAATTAACCCATATTCTAAAAGTATAGAAATAGTTGGATTTTTTTCAATTTTAATACTAGTATATTTAAATAGTAAAAAGTATGAGGGTCTTTATAATTTATTAAGAAATAAATGGATAAATGAAACATATACTCAAGGTTTTTTTCGTGGGCTGGGAGTGTGGGTAATAGCATTATTTCCCTTGTTAGGAATGTTATTTTTAGCTATTATTTAAGTTATACCCATAATCCTATTTGCTGGTTCGGGATTAGTGATTACAGATATCATTAACTCCAGCTAAGATGGTCGACATGACATTGCCCTATTTTATTTTTTATTTTGTTAAACGCAATTGTATCAAGAAATTATAATAAATGGTTAATTTTTTTAATATGAAATTTTTTGTGCTGCACCTATTGATACTACTTAGGTTAAGTACTGCTAGCGCTCAAACTGGCCCGGCTGTTCGCTTACAAGCAGATGCTGTAGTGACGCTACCACCCGGTGCTGGCCTGAGTGCCCTAGCCACTAACGACTTCAACCACGATGGCCACCGCGACATCGCCGTGTGCGAGCGCAGCCTGGGCCAGGTGGCCCTCTATATGCGCTCGGCCGCTGGCACCTACCCCAAAGCTAAATTCACCTACGACGTAGGTCAATCACCCAGCGGGTTGGTTTCCTTCGGTCGGAACCGCAACGTCTACAGCGCCGACCTGATGGCTCTGAGCGGCCCCAGCAGCCAGTGGACGATGCTGCGCGACGACCAGGATACCACGGGCAACCTCGTACGCCGGGTACTGACCCCTGGCTTTGGTGCGAGCGTTCCTAGCCCGCGCCCCGTGCTGACGCAGGCCGACGTGGACCAGGACGGTACCCCCGATTTCGTCTACATCTACCCGGCCTATTTCGGGAGCTACATGGCTTACGACAGTTATTACAACGATACCTACATCCCCATTCCCCATACTTACCGCCAGTACTCGGCTGCCTATTTTAATCGGACGGCCAACGCCTCCATGAACCTGGCGCTGGCTGACTTCGACCTGAATGGCTTCCTGGACGAAGTAGTGGCTGACTCGACCGATAATACGGTGCACATTATCGCCAATTTCCAGCTGGAACTGGCTTCCATCCGCTCCAGCGCCCGCGGGCCGGTGCACACCAGCGCTCAGGATATTGATAATGACATGCTGGCTGACCTGGCCATTGCTTACGCAGGCAGTAACGAGGTAGTCGTGCTGCGCACCGCGCCCAACTTCGTCTTCAATCGGGGCTACTCCTACACTCTACCCGCCTCGCCCCGGCGGGTACTGCTGGCCGACCTTAACCGCGACTCCTACCCCGAGTTACTGGTCGTAACAGCGGATAACAAGCTACGCGTTTACCAGCATGACGGCTCAGGTTCTGCTCTTAGCTACGCCACGATTCCCCCTGTGGTGCTGGCCACGGGAGTCAATCCATCGGTCTTGCAAGTGGCCGACCTCAACAACGACTCATACCCCGATATCATCGTGGGCTGTGCGGGTGACAACACGGTGCATACTTACCTGAACCGTTCCAGCACCGTTACGGCCAGCCGAGCCAGCCAGTTGCTGGCGGACGTTGAGGTGTACCCAACCCTGGCTACCGACCACGTAACTATTCACGCACCTACTGCCCAGCCCTTGGAGGCTGCCCTGCTGGATGAAGTGGGTCGCCCGGTGTGGCAGCAGCAGCTGACCGGTACGACCAACTTAGTACCCACGGGTGACTTACCTCGCGGCCTATATCTATTGCGGCTGGTCGGTGCGGAGGGCATCCGTACTACCCGGCTGGTGCTTCGCTAAGTGCTAGTGCACCCGGCTGCCGTTGGGCACGGGGCCGGCCACCGCCAGCAGCACCGGGTGGCCGGCGGCATCGGGTGCGGCCAGCACCAGCACTTCGGAGCGAAACGGGCCGATTTGCTTGGGTGGAAAATTGACCACGGCCAGCACCTGCCGCCCCGCCAGCGTGGCCGGGGAGTAGTGGCGCGTGAGCTGGGCACTCGATTTTTTGAGACCGATTTCGGGCCCAAAATCCAGTACCAGCTGGTAAGCCGGGCGGTGGGCCCGCGCAAATTCGCGCGCCTCCACGATGGTGCCCACCCGAATATCAACGCGCGCAAACTCGTCCCAGGTCAGCATAAGCAGGGGTAGGGGGTAGGGCCAAAAGTAACTCAGGCGTCTTCTTCGGCAAAGTCGGCCAGGTCCAGCAGCTGCTGGTGCACCTGGGCTTCCCACTGCGCCTGGCGCTCGTGCTGCAGGCCGTGGTTGGTGTCGAGGTCGTAGTCGTCCTCTGCCTTCTGCCAGGCCGCGTAGGCCGCCTGGCTGAGGCGGTTGAAGCGGTCGCCGAGCTGGTTGCAGGGCAGGCGCAGGGCGGCCAGCTGCTGGCGCAGGCGGCGCGCGTACACTTCCGCGATGTCGAAGTGCAGCTGCTCGTGGCGCAGCAGCGCGGGTGTCAGGCGGGCCGGGTCGCGCACCCAGGAGGCAGTCGGGGTAAAGCTTGCCTGCGCAGTGCCCACGAAAATATTATCGCGGCAAATGGCCCCGGTGTTGATATTGGCCGAAGTGAGGGCGGCGTGCGTTTGGCCGGGCCGGGGCCGGCCCTGAAAGTCGGTCACCCGCAGTGGCCGGCCAGCCGACCAGCGAATGGACCCCGCCGGCAGCGGCACGGCAGCCTGCGCGAACGCTGTTTTAATGGATAATAAGCTTACTACTAAAATAATTGCCGAAAGAAAGCGCATCGGAATAATTAATGGGGGTAGAAATAATTAAAAACCCGTTTGTCATGACGAGCGAAGCGCGGTCATGACAAACGATTTTCCGTAAATCTTATTTCTATCTAATTCCCATTCGCCCCGGCAAGTTCCGCCACTTAGCCGGCCGGCTGGCCCAGAATGGCCATCTCCTCGGCGTGGGCGAAATCTTCGGCCGGGGTTTCTGCGGCCGGGCCCGCGCTGCCCGGCGCGCTCAGGCGGCGAAAGCGGCGCAGTAGCACGCCCGCCACCACCGTGAGGCCCGTGAGCAGCCCCAGCCACACGCCCGGCGCGCCCAGCTTCAGCCCAAAGCCCAGGCCGTAGCCCAGGGGTAGGGCCAGCGCCCAATAAGCCAGCAGGGCCACCACCGAAGGGATTTTTACGTCTTCCAGGCCCCGCAGCGCGCCCAGGCCCACTACTTGCAGGCCATCCGACACCTGGAACGCCGCCGCGATGGCCAGCAGCGTGGCCGCTTGCGCCACTACGGCCGGGTCGGTATTATAAAATGGTGGAATAAAATGGCGAAACGCTACCAGCAGCAGCCCCATCGCGCTCATAAACCCAAACGCCAGCCAGTAGGCCGCAAAACCGGCCTGTCGCGCCCCCACCAAGTCGCCGCTGCCGCGCAGGTTACCCACCCGAATGGTGGCTGCCGCCGCGATGCCCGTGGCCGCCATGTACGTCACCGAAGCCACATTAATCGCAATCTGGTGCGCCGCCTGGGGCGTAGTGCCCAGCCAGCCAATCATCAAAAATGACAGGCTGAACGCGCCCACTTCCAGCATCATCTGCATGCCGATGGGTAGGCCCAGCGCCAGCTGGCCACGCAGCTCGGCCAGGCCAGGCCGCAGCCAGGCCGCCGCCACGGCCGGGCGCTTGGGGCCAAGCTCGCGGTTGCGCAGCACGAACTGCGCCATCAGCAGCGCCATGCCCAGGCGCGAGATGAGCGTAGCCCAGGCCGAGCCCATCAGCCCCATCTTTGGCGCGCCAAAGTGCCCGAAGATGAGCGCATAGCACAGCAGTGCGTTCAGCACGTTGGCCGCGATGGAGAGTTGCATGGCCTGGCGGGTGAGCCCCAGCCCCTCGGCCCACTCCCGGAAGCCCTGAAACACCATCAGCGGCAGCAGCGACAGGCCCACCAACCGCACCCAGGGCGTGGCCAGCGCCACCACTTCGGCCGATTGCCCCAGGTGGGGTAGGGCCAGTGGCAGCAGCTGGCTCAGGGCGGCCAGCAGCGTGCCTACCAGCATGTTAACCCATACCGTGCCCACCAGCAGGCGGCCCAGCGCCTCGTCGTCGCCGCGCCCATTGGCGGCCGCCACCCGCGGCACCGCCCCCATGCTAATGCCCAGCCCCAGCACCAGCAGCAAGGAAGTAGTGCTCACGCCCATACCCACCGCATCGAGCGGCAGCTTGCCCAAATGCCCCACCAGCACCGAGTCGGTCACGCCCACCAGAATGTGGCCGAGCTGGCTCAGCACCACGGGGTAGGCCAAAAGAATAGTCGGGCGGAGGTGGGATTTCACAGGTTAATTACTGATTGCTAGCTTTATACAAGTACAAGCGCGTCCTGCTGACGCGGAAGCATCTCGCCCGCGTAACTAACCTCAAGCGTCAGAGATTACTTGCGCAGTAGAGATGCTTCGACAAGCGGACGCCAGATGAGCAGGACGTACTACTGAATTTTAACAGCCTCAAAATTACGGCCCTACCCCTCCACCGCCAGCACCACATCGGCAAAGTCGCCGGCCTCGTCCTGGAAAACCTCGACCACCCGCAGGCCCGCCGTAGCGGCCAATTCAGTTATCTGGGGGAGGGTAAATTTATAAGAGCTTTCGGTCTGAATGGCCTCCCAGGCGGCTATTTCGAAGGTTTGGCCGGCCAGCGCGGCTACCTGCACGGTCTGGGCGCGGCGGCTCACCAGCCACGAGCGCATAGCCCCGGTGCTGGGGTCGTAATCGGGAAAGTGCTGCCACTGTGCCAGGTCAAAGTTGGCTCCGGCCTCGGCATTGAGTCGGCGCAGCAGGTTAAAATTAAACTCGGCCGTGACGCCTTGCGCATCGTCGTAGGCTGCCCGGATGCGGCGTGGGTCCTTGCGCAGGTCGAAGCCCACCAGCAGGCGGTCGGCGGGCGTGAGCGGCCGGGCCAGCGCCCGCAGAAACTCCGCCTGCTCGGCCGGCGCGAAGTTGCCGATGTTCGAGCCCAGAAAGAGCACCGCCTTAGCTTCGGGCCGCTCGGCCAGGGCCGTGAGCGCGGCCCCGTACTCGGCGGCCAGCGGCGCGGTGGGCAGGGCCGGCAGCTCCTGCCGTAGCGAGGCCACCAGCTCCTCTAAAGCCGAGGCCGAAATATCCACTGGTACGTAAATGATGGATAGGGTTTGGCCCAGTAATTCGCGTAGCAATAGCTTGGTTTTTAGGCCATCGCCCGCGCCCAGCTCTACCACGTCCAGTGGCTGCCCGGCCGCCGCACCTGCCGCCAGCGCCCGCCCAATAGCCGCGCCCTGCGCCCGAAAAATAGCCAGCTCTGTGCGGGTGGGGTAGTACTCCGGCAGCCCCATTATCTGCTGGAAAAGCCGACTGCCCGCTGCATCGTAGAAATACTTGGAAGAAAGCGTTTTCGGCACCTGGGCAAAGCCCGCGGCCAAGTGTTCGGCAAGGTGATTCAAAGGAGTGATTAGTGTTTAGTAATTGGTGAGTAGTGACTGCTAATTAAGCACTACTCACTACCCGTTATGCATTATTTTTCGGCCGTAGCAGCGAGGCGACTACCGCGCCCAGCAGCAGCGCGCCCACCACGCCCAGGGAAACCGGCACGGATAGCTCAAAGTTGAAGTGTTCGCGTAAAAAACTTTCTGTCAACAATTTACCGCCGATAAAAATTAGAATGAGCGCCAACCCGTAGTGCAGGTAGTGAAAGAGCACCATGAGGCGCGCCAGGGCGAAATACAGCGCCCGCAGGCCCAGCAGCGCAAATACGTTGGAGGTGTACACGATAAACGTATCGCGGGTGATGGCCAGGATGGCCGGAATCGAGTCGGCGGCAAAAACCACGTCAGTCGTCTCAATCATGACTAGCACCACCAGCAAGGGGGTAGCGAAGCGCACGCCTTCGCGCCGGGTAAAAAACCGGCCCCCGTCGAGCTGCCGCGTAATGGGCAGGTGCCGGCTCAAAAACCGCACGACAATATTGCCGCTCGGGTCAATTTCGGGCTCGCCGTCGCCGCTGAGCGCCATGCGCGCCCCCGTATACACCAAAAATGCGCCCAGAATATAGAGTAGAAAGTGAAACTTGGCCAGCAGCGCCGCCCCGGCCACGATGAACACGCCCCGCAGCACCAGCGCCCCCAGCACGCCCCAGAACAGGATGCGGTGCTGGTACTCGGCCGGCACCTTAAAGTAGGTGAAAAGGAGTAGGAACACGAACAGGTTGTCCACGCTCAGCGCCTTTTCGATGAGGTAGCCCGTCAGCCATTGCAGGCCGGCCGCGTGGCCCATCATGCGGTATACCAGAAAATTAAAGCTCAGCGAGAGCGCTATCCAAAAAGCGCTCCAGCCCAGTGCCTCGCGCATGCCCACGGCGTGTGCCCGGCGATTAAATACCAATAAATCGAGCAACAAGAGCCCGATTATCAACAGGTTAAATAGAATCCAGAAAAGGGGAGTGGCTTGCATCCGGTAGCGTTGTGCTTTCTCAGTACGCAAAAATGCCAGCCTAGGGTAAGCTTTCGCTGGCCGGGGAGTGGAATGGGAGGTAGGGTTCGGCTGGCCGTTTTAGCCTCTTCGACGGGCAACCGGCCAGCGAAAGCTTATCCTAGGCTCACGCTTGGTTGGCCCTGCGGTGCGGTATCGGTGCGGCGCGGCGGGTGCACCCAGCTGCTGAGCTTCATTTGCACTACCCCTACCAACGCCTCCCGGAAGATGCCTTTCGACATCTTGGACTGCCCCCGCGTGCGGTCGGTGAAGATAATCGGCACTTCCTTCAGCCGGAAACCCAGGCAGTAGGCCAGCCACTTCATCTCAATCTGGAAAGCGTAGCCCACGAAGTGAATCCGGCTCAGGTCGATGGCCCGCAGCACCCGCGCCGAGTAGCACTTGAAGCCCGCCGTGGCATCGTGAATGGGCATTCCGGTCACGAAGCGCACGTATTTGGAGGCGAAATACGACATTAGCACCCGGCTCATGGGCCAGTTCACCACGTTTACGCCGTCGCTGTAGCGCGAGCCGATGGCCAGGTCGTAGCCCTGCACGGCGCAGGTGTCGTAGAGGCGCAGCAGGTCCTGGGGGTTGTGCGAAAAGTCGGCATCCATCTCAAACACAAAATCGTAGCCTCGCGCCAGCGCCCAGCGAAAGCCAAAAATATAGGCCGTGCCCAGGCCCTGCTTACCAGCCCGCTCCTCCAGAAAGAGCCGGCCCCCAAACGCTGGCAATAGCCCGCGCACAACCGCGCCCGTGCCGTCGGGCGAGCCGTCGTCAATTATCAGGACGTGAAACTCTTTCGGCAGTCCCAGTACTGCCCGAATAACAAGCTCCACGTTATCCCGCTCGTTGTACGTCGGTATTAAAACTAAGCCGGCAGCCACTTTACTCATCGCTCACAAAGATAACGCGGGTAAGGATTGGGTTGCGTAACTGACAAGTTGAAAGGAGAAAGGAGGAATTTTATTTCAACAGCTACTTCTTCCCTCCTCGTTCCCCATTTTTTCCGCTACCTGCCGGGCGTACTTCACGCAGTCGGGCACGCTCACGCCGGCCTGCCAGTTGGCCACCGCCACGATGCCCTGCGCCGCCAGCGGGGCCACGGCCGCCCGCGCCGCCGCCAGGTGCGCGCCAAACTGCGGAATGCTGCGCGCCCAGTAGTAGCGCCCCTGCCAGCGCGGCGCTTCGCTAATAGCGTAGAGGCGGCGCAGCTCCGCATCCACGGCCGCCAGCTGCGCGGCTTCCGGCTCTTGGGCCTGCCGCGCAAACTGGCTACCTCCCACAAAGCTGGTAAACAGCACCTGCCCGGCCGGCACCCGGTCCGGGAATAGCGAGCTGGTCCAGATGGAGCCCGCCGAATACGTGCCCTCCACCCGCGGATTCAGCGCCCCGAAGCCCGCCAGCGGGTGCCCCACGGCCGCCCGGTCGTAGGCCGAGTACACGAGCGTCAGGGGGGGGTAGGGCACGGCCGCCAGCGCCGCCGCCGCCGCCGGGTGCAGCGGCCGCAGCAGCTCGGCCGCCGCGTAGGCGGGCAGCGCCAGGGCGATGTTGGTGTAAGTAGTGTTGCTCGCTGTTGGTTGCTTGCTACTTGCTACTTGATACTTGTTGATTGCCAGTTGCTTAATCGCGCTGACAGCCGCGCCTGAATGGTAGCTGCTGAGCCGGGCGGCCAGCGCATCGGTCAGCGTTTGCACACCGCCGCGCAGCGTAATGGTGCGGCGGCGGGTGGCTTTGGGGCCTTTGGCCAAGCCGCGCAGCAGCGAGCCGTGCCGCGCCTCCAGGGCCGCCAGCTGCGGAAACGTGAGCGAAAGCAGCAGCTCGGTCGGGTCGCCGGCGTAAATACCCGCCACGAACGGGTTCACGGCGTACTGCACCACTTCGGGCCCGAAGTGACGCGCAAAAAACGCGGCCACCGTTTCGCCCGGCACGGGGGGGGTAGGGCGGCGCAGCAACTCGCCCAGTAGCCGCAGCTTGGTTTTCCAGCTAAAAAAAGAGCTGGCCAGCAGCGCCGGCGGCGAAGCCGGCAGCGCCCGGTACTGGCCCCCGCGCAGCACGTAGCGGTGCTGGCTCACCGGGGCCGCTTCCTGAATCTGGTCGGCCAGGCCCAGCTCGGTCAGTAGTTCTTCAAGCTCGGGGCTGAGCAGCAAGGAGTTGGGGCCGGCTTCGAGCTGGTAGCCGGCAAGGGGGTAGGGCGAGTGCAGGTTGCCACCCGCCCGCTCGCTGGCCTCAAACAGGTCGTAGGCCACGCCGGCTTTTTGCAGATAGTAAGCCAGCGTGAGCCCCGTAAGGCCCCCGCCGATAATAGCAATGCGCATGGTTGGTTGTTGATTGGGGAGGGTTACTTGGTGATTGGGGGGTAGGAACGCGCAAATAGTGAGAGCTTTGCGTTTTGCTGATTCAACAATCAACTAGCAGCCCTCAACCATTAGCCAGTCAACCTATGAACCGCGCCATTTTTCTGGACCGCGACGGCGTACTGAACGAGGAAATGGGCGATTACGTCTGGACGCCCGCGCGCTTCCGCATCTGCCCCGGCGTGCCCGAGAGCCTGGCCCGCCTCAAGGCCGCCGGCTATTATTTAATCGTCATCACCAACCAGGCCGGCATTGCTAAAAGGCTTTATACGAGCGCCGACGTGCGGGCCTGCCACGAGATTCTGCAGCAAGCCTGCGATTATCAGCTCGATGCGCTGTATTTCGCCGCCAGCCATCCCTCCGTCAGCGAGTCCATCTTGCGCAAGCCCGACTCCGGGATGCTCGAAAAAGCGGTGGCCCGCTTTCGTCTCGACCCGGCCTGCTGCTGGCTGGTAGGCGACCGCGCCCGCGACCTCGAAGCTGGGGCCCGGCTCGGCGTGCCCGGCATCCTGGTGGGCTATGCCGAGCCGTTGACCTATGCCCCCCGCGCCGCCGACTTGCGGGCGGCAACGAAAATAATTTTGCAGTAGTGTGGACTCTGCGAGTCCGCGCGTGGTAGCGTTGAACAACTTTTCTATTGTGCGGACTCTGCAGAGTCCACGCTACTACTCATTCGTAAAAAGAGGCCAGCGCCGCCGGCAGTTCTGGGTATTCGTAGGTGAAGCCCTGGCTGAGCACCTTATCGGCGCTCACGCGCTGCGAGCCCAGCACGATTTCGCTCATCTCACCCATCGCCAGCTTCAGGCCAAAAGCGGGTACCTTGGGTAGCAGCAGCGGGCGGTGCATGGCCTGCGCCAGCGTTTCGGTAAACTCTTGGTTGGTAACCGGATGCGGGGCCACGGCGTTGTACTCGCCCTGCCAGAGTGGGTCTTCCAGCATCCGCGCCAGCAGGCGGCACAGGTCATCGAGGTGAATCCAGCTCATGTACTGCCGGCCCGAGCCCAGCGGCGCACCCGCGCCGTAGCGCACGGTTTTGGCAATCGGCACTAGCGCCCCGCCCGCGGGGCTGAGCACGATGCCAATGCGCGGCAGCACTACCCGCGGCCCTAGCTCGGCCACGCGCCGGGCGGCGGCCTCCCATTGAATTACCACGTCGGCCAGGAAATCATCGGCCGGGGCCGCAGTAGGCGAGTCCTCGTACAAAAGCTCGTCGCCCCGGTCACCATAAATGCCAATGGCCGATGCCGATAACAGCGTCTGCACGTGGTGGCCGGGCTTAGCCAGCTCGCGATGCAGCAGTTCCAGCCCATCGAGGCGCGAGCGCAGAATCTCGTGCTTGCGCTCGGCCGTCCACTTGCCCTCGGCCACGCTGCTGCCCGCCAGGTTCACGATGCCATCGGCGTAGGGCACGGCGGCCGGGTCAACAGTGCCCGCCTGCGGGTCCCAGCCAAAGAGCCGGAAATGGCTGGCTCGCTGCGGCTCGCGCGTGAGCAGGGCCACCTCGTGGCCGCCGTCCAGCAGCAGCTCGGCCAGCCGCTGCCCAATCATACCCGTGCCGCCAGTGATGAGGATTTTCATGGTTTTCGTTTTTCGTTGCTCCTTATGTCCGTTTTTCGTCGCTCGTTTTTCGTGTTGCTGGCCAGCAGCGCACTAGGCTGCTAAGAAAGGAAAAGGAAAACGAGCAGCGAAAAACGAAATATTACTTGCCAATCTGGCGCAAAAAATCATTACGCAACGTACTGTCTTCTAAGAACCTACCTCCATATTCGCTGGTGATAGTCGAACTGCTGGTGTCGTTCACGCCGCGGCTCATTACGCAGAGGTGGTCGGCTTCAATGAGCACGGCCACGTCGTCGGTGCCCAGGCTTTGGCGCAGGTGCTCGGCTACCTGGCGCGTGAGGCGCTCCTGCACCTGCGGGCGGCGGGCGTAGTATTGCACTACCCGGTTAAGTTTACTCAGGCCAACCACATGGCTACCAGGCAAGTAGGCCACGTGGGCCTTTCCCACGATGGGCACGAAATGATGCTCGCAACACGAAAACACCGTGATGTCGCGCTCTACTAGTAGCTGCTGGTACTGGTAGCGGTTCTCAAAAAGCCGCACCTCGGGGCGGTGGGCTGGGTTTAGGCCGTTAAACCACTCTTGAACGTACATTTTGGCCACCCGGCGCGGGGTGCCGGCCAGGCTGTCATCGGTTAGGTCGAGGCCCAGCTCCTGCATAATAGCCCGAAAGTGGCCCGCGATAGCGGTAATCTTCTGCTCGTCGGGCTCATCGAAGGCGTCGGGGCGTAGCGGCGTGCGCAGGCCAGGGGGTAGGTGGTCATCCGGGTGGTCGGCCACCGGCATGGGGCTGGCAGCAGGTACGGCAATGTTATTCTCCATAATATTCCACAAAATTACGGTCTGTTTCGTGCAGCGTCACGGCCAGCGTGAGCGTGGGGGGTAGGGCCGCCCGCAGCCGCCGCCAAATCACCACCGCGATATTCTCGGCCGTAGGGTTTAGCGCCCGAAAATCCTCTGTGTCCAGGTTAAGATTGCGGTGGTCGAACCGATTGATAACCTGCTCTTTCACAATGTCACCGAGCTGTTTGAGGTCAAACACGTAGCCCGTTTCGGGGTCTATTTCGCCGGTCAGGCGCACAGTCAGGTTGTAGTTATGGCCGTGATAGTTGGGGTTGTTGCACTTGCCAAATACGGCTTGGTTGCGCGCCTCATCCCAAGCTGGGTTGTGCAGGCGGTGGGCGGCGTTAAAGTGCTCGGCTCGGCAAATAGTAAGTTGGGGCATGAGGTTTGTAACCGTCGAAAACTGGTTTTGTTAGGCTGGCATGAGCGAGTGGGTTTGTGGTACTTAAACAAGAAAAAATAAATTATCAAAAAAAAAGTACTACTGCCTGTTTCAATTGCCAATAAGTCCTTAAATTTGGCCATCCAGAAGGTTATAGAACCACTTAACATTGCACTTTTTATAGTTTAACCTTTCTTTTACCCTGCTTTATTTTGTAACAATGAAACGAAACGTACTACTACTATTTATGCTCCTGCTTGGAGCCTTGCACGTGTCAGCCCAACGCTCACCCGTGGACGAGGCGGACCAGAATATCAATAACATTCCCCGTAAAGGCCAGCGCGTGAGCATGCAGCTCGACAATAAGCGCGTAGAAACTGCCTGGCTGAAGCAGCTCAACGACCAGTTTCCGGGGAAGGTCAAGAATAACAAGGGCACCATTACGATGGATGGGGTCACGATTACTGATATCTCGCCCACGCCCGTTCGCGTTATCAGCCGCGTCGATGCCCTACCCACTGGCACCGGCGTATGGTGGAGCATCGACCTGGGTAACGCCTACCTCGGTCAGGCCGCCACGCCTACCCAGTGGAAGGCCGCTGAGAAGTACCTCAAAGACTTTGCCCGCGCTATGTACCGCGAAGACCTGGTAGCCCAGATTACGGATGCCGAGAAGGCACTCGTAACCTCGCAGAACAACCACGTGGCCGTTATCGCCAAGGCGGACGCCGTGAAGAAGGAAATCGAAAAGAACAAGGCCCGTAAGCTTGAAATTCAGCAACTGCTAGGGGCCAATGCGGCAGAGCTGCAGCAGCTTAACAACCAGGTTGACACCAACTTGAAAGAGCAGGAGGCCGCTCGCGCCGACATCGTGAATCAGCGCGTGGCCCTGGAGGCCGTGAAGGAGCGCATGGGGAAAATTGAGTAGATTTTGGGGAGGTAGAAGGTAGGAGTTGAGCGTCAGGAGTTAAAGAATAGGGGACGGTACATGCTTGCTAGCGTGTCGTCCCCTGTTTTTTTAACTCCTGACGCTTAACTCCTAACCTCAAAAAAGCTAACTTCTACCCGCTGCCTTGCGTTGGATAGCCGGACGGGCCCACCACGGGCCTACCCACCCACTTTCTTACCTGACTCATGGAAAAGACCGAAGTTCAACACCAAGTACACCTCGAAGGGGCTATTAAGCTACTGATGGGCGACCTCCCGGAAGAAGCCAGTCGCGCCGGCCTCGACAACCACCTGCAGCGGTGGGTTGAGGACCTGAAAGCCGCTGGTAACCCAGAGTTTCACCAGTTGGTGGTAGACTTGCAGGCGTTGAAAGCGCTGCTGCACGGGGGCACTTACGATGGCAGCCAGGTTGGCACCTTGCTGCACCGCTTGGGCAATGAAACTGCCCGCGCTGCCACCTTGGCCGAGGGCAATACCCGCCCGCACGTGGAGAAGCTGAGCAGCGCCCTGCTGGCCGCCGCCGGCCAGCTGCAAGGTTCGGACACAACCCCCACGGAAGACCTCAAAAATGACAACAAGGGGCAGAAGAGCTAACGCTGAATAATACTTACTCAGCGGCGGGGCCGCGCGGCACACTTGGGCTGCGCGGCCCCGCTTTGTTTTTTGCGGTAGGGCGCGGGGCCGGCTCCGCGCCCTACTTGCCGCTTCCCAGCTCCTTTACCGGCTCTTGGAGCAGTGCGGCGGCTTCGGCATCGGTGAGAACGCGGGCCTCGGAGTCGCCATCGGGGAAGAGCAAGCGGCTAGCGGCGTGGCGCAATTCGTCGAGGCGGCCCAGGGCGTCGGCCACGGTGGGGTTGGCTTCGAGGCGGGCGAGCAGGCCGCTGGCGCGGGCCGCTTGAAATAGTTTTTCGAGCACAAAGGGTAGCACCCAGCCCGCCACGTTGGTCATGAATGCCCCGCGCAGGCCCAGGCGCAACAGCATGCGGGCGGCCATGCGCTCGAGCAGCAGGGCGCGGGCGGCGGGCAGGGCCTTATCGGCCAGAAAATCGGCGACCAGGCGGGCGTGGCCGCCCTGAATTTCGGCGCGCAATACCTCCTGCACTGAGTCGAGGGCGCGCTGGGCCAGCTGCCGAAACAGGCGGCCCGTTTGCCAGGTGCGCAGGCCGGCCTGGCGAGCGGTCGCAGCTAGGTGAGGGGGTAGGGAAAAATAATTCATGCGGGACAAAAAAGAAGCGCGCGGCACGCGCGACGAATTGACAGCCAAAAGTACGATGCGCCAAAAGCGCCGCTGGGGCCAGAAAATGAAAACCCCAGGCTGGCTCACGGAGTTAGTATGCGGCTACGTAAAGATTAGTATTGCGGACGCTGGCCGTACCTTTGGCCAACAATCTTCTGAGTTTCTATTTTAGGGGAAATTCCTATTCTGGTTTATTCTCATTCTATGTCCGATTTACTACTCGACATTAATCTTCAGCAAGTACCTGATGCCTACCTGAGTGGTGCCTGGCGGGTAGTGCATCGGGTCATCAACCGGGCCGACCCGACCAGCCTGTTGGCGCAAGCTACCGGAATTTTGCTCGGCGAGCAGGAATTGCGACTAGAGGCCCCCGCCCTCAACGAGACCGGCTACTGGGCCGTGCAACGCGATGAATTGCTTAATCGCCCATACCTGAGTCTCAGCTTTCCGACCGAAGACCTGCGGGCGCTGGTCACGCGCCTGCGCCGCACCGCCGACGGGGCCCGCAGCCAGCTTAACCTATACTTTAGCTCGGGCCTGGAAATGCAGCTCGACCGCCCCTAGCACGGGGCTTTATTTTAGCCTATCATTCGCCTATTTTCCTGCCGTGACTGACGAAGCTGCTTCCGCGCCCATCCAAAAAACTGAGGACGAATTTCAGTTTTTCGCTGATTTTATTCCGCAACTGGTTTGGATAACTGATGCTACCGGATTCCATACTTATTTCAACCAGCGCTGGATTGACTATACGGGCTACACCCTGGCCGACAGTGTGGGCTCCGACATGTGGAATAACCTGCTGCACCCCGCCGACCAGGCCCGTGCCCGCCGGGTGTGGGGCCACTCGCTGGCCACCGGCGACGACTACGAGATTGAGTACCGCTTCAGAGGCAAAGACGGCAGCTACCGCTGGTTTCTGGGCCAAGCGCTACCCCAGCGCAACGCGGCGGGCCAGGTGGTGACCTGGTTTGGTACCTGCACCGACATTCACGACCAGAAGCTGGCCGCCGAAGCCCTGGCCGAGCGCGAAGCCGAATTTACTATCTTGGCCGATAATATTGCTCAGCTCTGCTGGATGGCCCGCCCCGACGGTCATATCTACTGGTACAATAAGCGCTGGTACGACTACACGGGCACCGACCTGGCCGCAATGGCGGGCTGGGGCTGGGACAAAGTGCACCACCCCGATTATGTGCAACAGGTAGTAGCAGCCGCCCAGCAAGGCTGGGCGAGCGGGCAGCCCTGGGAGCTGACTTTCCCGCTGCGCGGCCAGGACGGCGCATACCGCTGGTTCCTGACCCGTATCGAGCCCATGCGCGACGAGCAGGGGCAGCTGGTGCGCTGGCTAGGTACCAACACCGACGTAACCGAGATGCGCCAGCTGCAAGAGCAGCTCCAAAACTCCTACACCGACCTGGAGGCGAAAGTCACCTTCCGCAACCTGGAGTTGGAGCACGAGGTGCAGCGCCTGCGAAAGAAAGTAGGGTAGGGGCTAACTAACTGTGAGAAAAAGAACGTCCTGCTGACGAAGGAAGCAGCTCGTCCGCGTAACTAACTTCTAACGTCAGGAATTACTTACGCAGGCGAGGTGCTTCCTTCGTCAGCAGAACGTTCTTTTATTACCTGCTACTATTGTTTACTACGCCTACTTCTCCCTACCCGTACCTTTGCGGGCGGGCGGCAACTTTCGCCGGCCGGCGTAGTCTTATCTAGGTGATGAATAAAATCTATTGCCCCAGCCTGACCGAGTATAAGCGCCGCGTGGCGCGGGTGGTGAACATTGGGGGCGTGCCGTTGGGCGGCGACTACCCCATCCGGGTGCAGAGCATGACCACCGTGGACACGATGGACACGCAAGGCTCGGTGGAGCAGACACTGCGCATGGTAGCTGCTGGCTGCGAGTACGTGCGCATCACGGCGCCCAGTGTGAAAGAGGCGCAGAATCTCTTGAAAATTAAGCAGGAACTGCGGGCGCGCGGCTGCAACGTGCCGCTCATCGCCGACATCCACTTCACGCCCAACGCCGCCGAGCTGGCCGCCCGCATCGTGGAGAAAGTGCGCGTGAACCCCGGTAACTACGCCGATAAGAAAAAATTTGAAGAAATCGAGTACACCGACGCTAGCTATGCGGCCGAGGTCGAGCGCATTCGCGAGCGCTTCCGGCCGCTGGTGAAGATTTGCAAGGAGTACGGCACGGCCATGCGCATCGGCACCAATCACGGCTCGCTATCTGACCGAATATTAAGCCGCTACGGCGACACACCGCTGGGTATGGTGGAATCGGCGCTGGAATTTTTGCGCCTTTGCGAAGAAGAAAATTACTACGATGTGGTGCTGAGTATGAAGGCCAGCAACACCCAGGTGATGGTGCAGGCCTACCGCCTGCTGGTGCAGAAGCTCGATGAAGAAGGATTGCAGCCCTACCCCCTCCACCTGGGCGTGACCGAGGCCGGCGAGGCCGAGGATGGCCGCATTAAGAGCGCCGTGGGTATCGGCACGCTGCTGGAAGACGGCCTGGGCGACACCGTGCGCGTCTCACTCACCGAAGCGCCCGAAGCCGAGGCCCCGGTGGCTAAAATGCTGATTGACCGCTATGTAGACCGCGCCGCCTTGGCCCGGCCCATTGAGCCCCTTATTACTCCCGAGCCGCTGAACCCGTTCCAGTACCACCGCCGCGCTACTCACGAAGTGGCCAACTTTGGGGGTCTGAACGTGCCCCGCGTGGTGGCCGACATCTCGCGCCTACCCCAACTGGAGTACGCTGATTTGCGCGCGGCCGGGCACCTCTACTCGCCGTTTCTGGATAAATTTCAGATGTCGGACCAGGGGGCAGATTATATCTATACCGGCGAGCGGCCGGTGCCCTTTATGCTGCCCAACGGCCTGAAGGAAATCGTGAACTACACCGCCTGGGCCGACGCAGGCCGCCGCCCGCACCACTTCCCGCTGCTGACGGCCTTCACTTATATAAACGATGAATTGCGCCACCCGCAACTCAACTTCTTGATGCTGAGCCTGCTGGAGCTGGATGCGAAGATGCTGCACGCCCTGCGCGCCGATACCACCGTGGTGCTGGTGCTAGTGACCCAGAATGCCCAAGCCATGCCCGAACTGCGCCGCGCCTACTTCAAGCTGCTCGACGCGGGCGTGACCTGCCCCGTTATTAACTGCCGGGCCTACGGCGACCAGCCGCTGGCCCAAACCCAGCTCGATGCCTCCACCGACATCGGTGGCCTGCTCATCGATGGCCTGGGCGACGGCATCGTGCTGGGCACCGAGCACTACGCGGCCTGCGGCCAGGAAGAATGGCTGGAACTGCTGAGTAATCTTAACCAGCTGAGCTTCGGCATCTTGCAGGCCGCCCGCACCCGCATGAGCAAGACCGAGTATATCAGCTGCCCCAGCTGCGGCCGCACGCTCTTCGACTTGCAGGAAACCACGGCCCTGATTCGCCAGCGCACCGACCACCTCAAGGGCATCAAAATCGGCATCATGGGCTGCATCGTGAACGGACCAGGGGAAATGGCCGACGCCGACTACGGCTACGTGGGGGTAGGCAAAGGTAAAATTGCCCTCTACCGCGGCCAGGAAGTCATCAAAAAAGCCGTGCCCGAAGCCAAGGCTGTGGATGAATTAATTGAGCTGATGCGCGAGGACGGGAAGTGGGTGGAGAAGGAAGTGGTACCAGCGCAATTTTAACTCTAAATATGCTTGACTTCTTCTTCATACACGACGAGCAGGCTAATAATAGTAATCAAATAAACCTCGCTGGTGGCATCGAGTACGAGGAATTTATAGAAGCGCAGGGATTAAAAATTATTGAAAAGCACCTCGATTACTACGGCAAGTTCAGATGGATAAGTCAGAACGTGCAACAAAAGCGAGTAATGCTGACGCCTGCTGTTACGGCAGTTATTCCTAGTTTAGCTTCGATACTAAAACAAGCTTTTGCAGCAAACTGCGGTCTAATAGCTTTTGGCGATTAGCGACTACTGTACCTTCGGTATCCCAAGTTGCTTGCAGATTTCCCGGCATAAGTCTTCGTCAATATCACCGTGGCGGGGAACGCTGGTGCGCTTGCCGGTTACTTCGTTTTTGTAGATATCGTGCCGACTGCTGTGCCGGTGCAGCGGGCAATTGTTTGCCTCCAAATGTTTGATGAATTTGCCGCGTTTCATTACTAATTAGGCAAACTCTACTTCCTCTTGGGCAATAATAGCATCACCACCTTCGGCGTCATCCTCGCGTATGTCTTCCAGGTAAAGCGCCAGCGCAGCCTGAATATTCTCCTTCACTTCGGCTACTGTCTGGCCCTGCGTCAGCACACCGGGAATCTCTTTTAGTTGGCCGATAAGTTGGGTTTTGCCTTGGCGGATAACTAGCGTAAATTTCATGATATGTAATTTTAGGGGGTAGGCAAAGTAACAACCAACTTCTAGGTTTTGAATGTTTCGTGGTGGTAATAATCGCACTACTGCCACTCACCGCCCCAAAAAGAACGCCCCAAACCGCGCCAATTCTGCCAGTTCCCGCTGCACGTAGGCGTTGAAAAACGACTCGCCTACCTGCCGGCGCAGTACCGAAATACCAGTGTCAATCAGCCGTAGGCCCTGAGCGGTGAGGAGGATATTGTCGAAGCGCTCGCCGGGCAGGTTGCTAGGCCGTTGCAAGTCGTGGTGGACAAAGCCGGCGGCGTGCAGCGCCCGCAGCTCATCGGTGAATACGTCGAGCCAGATTTCGCGCATTTCCACCTCGTGGGCGCGGAAATCGAGGGGGTAGAGGCGCTCCATGACTAGCATATCAACGCCTAAGAGTTCGTTAGTTTCTAAGCGATGAAAACTGACAACTAGGCTGTTGACCTTATTGGCAAAGCGCATTTTCTCGGCTTCGGAGCCAATGTCAGAGCGCGTGTCAGCGCTGAATAGCTTGCCGACTTCGGTTTCCGAAAGGGCGATAACGGCGTTATTGGCCCCGCGGGAAAGCTGGCGGGGGTAGCGTTTGGGTTCCATGCGACGGCGAGAGGGGGGTAGGGTCGAAGATACGCGGGCGCTCCCCAGCCCGCGTATTTGCCTACGCCGCTGCGCTGTCGCCTTCGCTTTCGCCGGGCTTGTTGGCTTTCATGAAAAAGACCAGACCGATGGATACAACGCAGACGATGGTCAGCAGGTAAAAAGCGTCGTCGTAGGCGATGGTGGTGGCTTGCTGAATAACGCTTCGGTAAATCACTCCCTGGGCCTGCTGAGTCGCATCAACCGCGCTGCTGTTGACGTGGCCGAACACGCCGTTAGCAATCTGGCGCAGGCCGTTGGCATAGTCGGGGTTGGTAAAAGTGAGGTGGTCGATGATACGGCTCTGGTGAAACTGCGCACGCCGGGCCAGCACGGTTTCGATGGCCGCGATGCCAAAGCTGCCGCCCAGCGTCTGGAAGAGGTTGATGAAGGTGGCTGCCTGGTTGGTTTTGGACTTGGCCAGCCCCACGTAGGCGGCCACGTTGATGGGCACAAACAGGAAGCCCAGGCCGATACTCTGGAAGACCCGCGACTTTGCCACGGTCGTAAAATCGATGTTGATGGACAGGATATGGGCGTAGTAGTAGCACGAGCACGCGCTGACAATCAGCCCGAACATTATCAGCCAGCGGGCCTGAATCTTGCCCGTGAGCCAGCCCACGATGGGCATGAGAAAAATGAGCGCTATCCCGCCCGGTGTGATGGCCAACCCGCTATCCACGGCCCGGTAGCCGAGAAACGTTTGCAGAAACTGCGGTAGCTGCGTGGTGGTGCCGTAGAGCAGGGCCCCCACCACGAACATGACCGCGATGGAGGCGGAAAAAGTCCGGTTGCGGAACAAGCTCAGGTCGAGGAGCGGATTCTCGGTGTACATCTCCCACACGATGCCGGCCACCAGCAGGACTACAGCCACAATGGCCGGGTAGAGAATGGTGTTGGAGCTGAACCAGTCGAAGCGCTCGCCGCGGCTCAGCACGTATTGCAGGGCGCTGAGGCCCACGCCCAGCAGGCCCAGCCCGATGTAGTCGATGCTGAGGCCCTTGGCCCAGGCGGCGGCTTTGTCCTTGATTAATTCCGGCGGGTCTTTCACCAGCGCCGTCACCAGAAAAGCCGTGAGCAGGGCCACCGGTACGTTCACGAAGAAGACCCAGTGCCAGCTGTAATTATCTACCAGCCAGCCGCAAAGCAGTGGGCCCACCGTGGGCGCTACTACCGTGGCCACACCATAGAGAGCAAATGCCTGCCCGCGCTCCTCGGCCGGAAAGGCATCTTTGAGAATGGCCTGCCCGATGGGTGGAATAATGCCCCCGCAAACGCCCTGCATGGCCCGCATCGCCAGCAGCATGGGCAGCGATGACGACAGCCCGCACAGCAACGACGATACCCCGTAGGCTACCAGGGCGATGGTAAATAGCCGGGACCGGCCCACGACCGTGGCCAGGTAGCCGGCCGTGGGCAGCGTCACGGCCTTGGCTACCAGCAAGATAGTAATCACCCACGTTGCGTCGTCCTGCGACGCGCCGAGGTTACCGCCAATGTATTGCAGCGCCACCGACACGCTGGAATTGTCCAGCACGTCCATGAACGTGCCCAGCGCCACCGTAATGGCAATGGCCCACTTCAGGTTGCCGGCTCCGGCGGCCGGCTGAGATAGGGCTTGCGCCATATTTAATTAGGAGTGTTGAATTATAAAGTATGAATTGATAAGTACCCGTTAGTAAATAACTTATGTTAAAGTAGGCGGTCATGTTTATCTGGCGTCCGCTTGTCGAAGCATCTCTGCCGCGTAACTAACTCTAAATGTGTAGATTACTCTCGTGGTAGAGATGCTTCGACAAGCGGACGCCAGATAAGCATGACGTTCTTTTAACACATTTTTAGCTTTTAACCTCCGGCTCCTCCGTCTTATGCAGCTGGGTGCGGGCCAGGCCGATAGCTTCTTTATAATGCTGCACGAAATCATTTAAGATTTCCTCGCGCGTAACATCCTCGATGCGGCGGCTGTCCTTCCAGGTGCTGAGAACTTCCATCGTTTTGGTGCGGGTCGGCTCCGCGGCCTTCTTTTTCTCATCGCCCCCGGCCTGGTCATCACCGCCCTTATCGTCGGGTTTGTCGCCGCCTTTCTCATCGGGCTTGTCGCTGTCTTGGTCAGCGGGCTTTTTTTCGGGCTGGCCCTGCTGCTGGGTAATCTCTTCGGCCAGTTGGTTTTCCTCAAACCAGCAGTGGATGTAGGGCGTCACGGCCTCAATGCGCACCTCGGCCACCACGGCGTACTGAAACTCGATTTCGCCCGTCAACTGCCGCACAATGAGGTAGACGCGCTCCGGGTCGAGGCCAGCTTCGCAAGTGCGGGCGTGGGCGCGCAGGGCCTGGGCGGCGGCTTCCAGGGCGGGTAGGGCCGCGTCGCGGTAAAAAGCGGTCTGCCGGCCCAGGTTGTCGGTAAAGGCGTGGTTCTCGCGGTCGAGAGTGGCAAACAGGTTGTCTAGGTCGGCCTGCCAATTGCCGGAAGTGGAGTGGTCCATGTTAATTTAAGTCGTTTTAATACGTTAGTCACAAGGTCGTCTGTCATTGTGAGCGCAGCGCGGCACTCGAACGATGAACGATGCCCGCGCCGCTCATTCGTTCATCGTTCGAGTGCCGCGCTGCGCTCGCAATGACAACTGGTTCAGTCTTACTTCTTGTCTGGGGCTACCTTGCGGCGGGCGGGGTAGTCGGTGATGCGGGGTAGGGCTTCGCGGTGGGCAGCCTCCACGTCTTGCTGAGTGGGGGCGATGGTGATGGCCACTTCCGGCGTCACCGACATGCCGGGGGCCAGCAGGCGCAGGTCGGGCTGGCCGTCGAACACGATTTTGACCGGAATTCGCTGCACCACCTTCACGTAGTTGCCGGTAGCATTTTCGGCCGGCAGCAGGCTGAAGCGCGACCCGGTGCCGCGCTGGAAGCTCTCGACCCGCCCTGAGAATTGCTCACCCGGATAGGTATCCACCACCAATTGCACGGGCTGGCCCACTAGCATGTGCGTCAGCTGCGTTTCCTTGAAATTGGCTGTTACCCACAGCTGCCCATAGGTAATGAGCAGTAGTTGCTGGCCCACCGAAACGGTCTGGCCCTCGTCCACGGCCTTGCCGGTGATGCGGCCGGCCTCAGAAGCGTAGATTTTAGTATAGGAAAATTGCAGTTTCGCCGCATCGGCCTGGGCCTGGGCCTGCTTAATTTGAGCGTCATTGACGCTGATTTGCTCCTTAGACTGCTGGTAGTCATTGCGGGCCTGGCTCACCACGGCCTCCGCCTGAATGGCCTGGGCCTCTGTGGTTTGGGTGCGACGGTGGGCCGCGTCGGCCTGGGCGGCCGAGGCGCGGGCGGTGGTCAGGGCCTGGTCGTAGCGCTGGCGCGATACGGCATCGGTTTTATACAATTCGGCGTAGCGCTGCTCGTCGCGGGCATCATTGGTGGCCTGGGCCTGGGCGGCGCGCTCCTCGGCGGCGGCCTGCGCTTGGGTAGCCTCGGCGGCGGCGGCCTGGGCACGCTGCTGGATGATGACGCTGGCTCGCGAGCGAACGGCTTGCTGGGCGGTGTTGCGCTGGGCGCGGGCGCTAGTTACGGCCGCCTCGGCCTGGGCCAGCTGCGCCTGGTAGTCGCTTGGGTCCAACTCCAGCAGCAGCTGGCCGGCTTTTACCTGCTGATTATCCCGCACGTACACCTTCAGCACCTGGCCGGCCGCGCGCGGGCTCACCCGCACGGCGTGGCCCTCCACAAAGGCATCGTCGGTGGTTTCGTGGGCGCTGGCGTAGCGGTAGTAGCGAACGCCCCAGATTATCAGGCCAATCAAGAGTAGCGCCGCCCCAATCAGAAACCAGGTGCGCGTGTAGATGGGCTTATCGGCAACTATGGCCGGGTCGTCTTTGGCCTTGGGCACGGTACGCCGCTCGGGGCCGGAGCGTTGGTCGGGCGCGTCGGAAGGGGCGGCAACCCGCCGCCGCACCGGGCTGGCAGCGGGAGATGTTGAGTTATCGGCCATTGCAAATATGTTTTTGAATTCTTATTAGCAGTTTGTCTTGGGAAGAACGTCATGCTGACGACAGGAAGCATCTCTACCGCATCGTTGAACAGCACGGAGGAAGCAGTAGAGATGCTTCCTGTCGTCAGCATGACGTTCTGCTACAAGCGAAAAGACTGCGCCGTGCCGGTGGCGGCGGCAAAATTGAGGCGAGCCGCACCGTACTGGGCCAGGGCTTGCACGCGCAGAGCGCGGGCGTTGGCCAAGCCGGCCTGGGCTTGCAGTACCTCGAGGTTGTCGGCCACGCCGGCCCGGAATCGCTGGGTAGCCAGGGCCAGCTCACGGTCGGCAATGCTGAGCTGCTCATCGGCCGACTGCACCTGGGCCAGCGATAAGTTCCAGGCCAGCAGGGCCTGACGTACATCCTGCTCTACCTGGCCGCGGGTGTTGCCGAGCTGTAATTCGGCCTGGCGCTGTTCGCTCAGGGCCGCTTTCACCCGCCCTCCGATGTAGCCACCGTCGAAGATGGGTACGCTCAGTGTCACGCCGTAGGTGCGGGTAGCGCGGTCGTTTTTAAAGGGCGTCACGGCCGACTGCCCGTAGTCGGCGGCGGCCGTGACCACCGGCACGCGCGCTGCGCCCCGGCTGCGGCGGTCCATAATGCGCTGCTCAATGGTTTGCTCCGCCACGCGGGCATCCAGGCGAGCGGTCTGGGCGGCGGGCAGGGCGGTAGCCACGTCGGGGATGGCCTCCGCACGGGCCGCCAGCGTATCGGTGAGCACCGTGGCGCTGCCCTGGGGTAGGCCCACGGCGCGCTCTAGGTCAAGGCGGTCCTGCACGGCGCTGGCCTCGGCCTGCACCACCCGCAGGCGCTGTTGCGCTACCCTGGACTCGGCCCGCACCACGTCGATGCCATTGGCCACGCCCACTTCGCGCTGCTGGCGGGCTAGCCGCAATAGGGCTTCGGCCAACACGAAATCGGCGCGGGCGGCTCGCACGTCGAGGTTGCCGCGCTGGGCCGTGAGGTAGGCTAGAGCCACGAACGTAGCCACCTGCTCACGGGCCAGCCCGGCGGTGAGGTCGGCCACCTGCACGGCGGCCTGGGTGCTCTTATATTGGCGTAAGGCACTGAGGTTCAACAATGCTTGCGAAAAGTTGAGCCGGGCATCAAACGTATTAAACGGTCCCACGAAGGATGGGATACTCGCGGCTGGGCTGCCGCCGCCGGGCATTCCCCCGCCGCCCATGCCCCCGCCCATGCTGCCCATATCCCCGCCGCTGGGCACTAGGCCCTGGGCTACTAGGTTGAGCGTCCGGTTTTGCTGGTACGCCGTGCCGAACAGGTTGGGCAGCAAGAACGAGCGGATTTGCTGCCGCATGGCCCGCGCCTCCACGGCGCGCTCGTCAGCCAGCAGGGTCGTTAGGTTGTTCTGAATGCCGATGTTTATGGCTTCGGGCAGGCTTAGGGTGGCCGGAGCCACGGCCAGCGTACGGGCCGCGCCGGTAGCCTGGCCCGCGCCAATCATGCCGCCCGCGCTCGGCGAGCCACCAAACTGCGCCTGCTGGGTAGTGGTGCCGGTGGGTTCGCCCACCGTGCCGGTGCCGCCCGGCCCCGACTGCGGTGCCCCCCCGCCCTGGCTACCCATGCTGCCCTGCCTGCCCGCGCCCGGTACCGGGCTGGGCGGCCCGGCCGGCATTTGCGGCGGCATACTCTGCTGGATTTGCTGCTGGCGCTGCTGCAATTCCTGCTGCTGCTGCTGGCCCACGGGCGGCCCCCCGATGCCGCCCTGTGGGCTGCTTTGGGTGCCGGGCCGGGTGGCGGCGGGTGTGTTGGTTTGTGCCGCCGCGCCCAGTGTCGCGGCCAGCAGCCCTACCCCCGCTACCGTGGCCCGGCAGCTGGCCCAAGCCAGTGAAGGGTACCTATTGTGCATAATTGCCTAAGTCCATTTTTTGATAGCTAGGTTGAACGCAAAAACCCGGAAATTGGCTGGACTGTTTTGAAATAAGTAGTATCCGTTGCTAATAAGCTGGACCGTGACAAGTACTCCTACCCCCTCACCCTCACCTGAAAAAGCGGCCGGGCAAAGGGCGCAGGCAGTGTGGTAAAAGTAGGGTGGTAGGGCCTTGCTGGTCACGTGTTGGAGGCCAAATAAGCAGCAAGAAATTCGGCGTTTCGACAATCTTTCCGGCCCCATGAGTGTTACTTTATCGCATCCAAACTCCTCTCGTCATGAACGGCAAAAACCTGTTTAACTTCGGTCCCGCTCTCGGGTATTTCTTTCGCAAGAATGACCCCAACCGCCAATCCAACTTCAACCTGCGGACCATGCACTTTATCAATAAGGTAAGCATGGCCATGTTCCTGGTGGGCCTGTGCGTGCTGCTCTACCGCTGGTTCCTGCGCTAAGAAGGGGGTAGGGCCGTGCATATCGAAGACTTCCGCGACTTCTGCCTGAGCCTGTCCGGCACCACCGACGAAATGCCCTTCGGCCCCAATACGCTGGTCTTTAAAGTTGGGAGTAAGATATTTGCCCTCACTGACTTGCAGACCTTCGCCAGCTTCAACGTCAAATGCGACCCCGAGCGTGCCGCCGAGTTGCGCGAGCGCTACGATTACGTGCTCCCCGGCTTTCATATGAATAAAAAGCACTGGAACACAGTGCTCATCGGCACCGGGGCTACTGATAACCAACTCCGCGAGTGGCTTACGCACTCGTATCAGCTTGTGGTGGCCGCGCTGCCCAAAGCAGTGCGGGCGGAGTTGAATGGATAGTAAGTAATGGGTACTAAAGAACGTCATGCTGAGCTTGTCGAAGCATCTCTACCGCGTAACTAACTCCTGACG
The DNA here is from genome assembly GCF_020012125.1 of Hymenobacter psoromatis. Lineage (NCBI taxonomy): Bacteria > Pseudomonadati > Bacteroidota > Cytophagia > Cytophagales > Hymenobacteraceae > Hymenobacter > Hymenobacter psoromatis. The sequence goes on along the minus strand of NZ_JAIFAG010000001.1, from coordinate 1,999,274 downwards.
TTAGAATTACTTACGCGGTAGAGATGCTTTGACAAGCTCAGCATGACGTTCTTTAGTACCCATTACTTACTATCCATTGCCCTACTGCCCCACCAAAAAAACGGCGTTGCCGAACAGCAGTTTGCCGCTTTGCCAGAAGGCGCGGAATAAAGGGTTGTCGCCGAGGTAGATAACCTGGCCGCGGCCCAGGTCCTGCTCGCCCAGCACGAAGGTATCGACCAGTTCCTTGCGGGCCTTGGTACCTGCGAAGCCGGCGTAATAGCCGTTTTTCTTGATAACGCCCACATTCCAGCCGCCCTTGCCCAAGAACTTGTAGCTGAGCGGCGTGCGAATGAGCGCCGAATACGTGTCGCCGTAGCCAAAGGCCAGCGGGTGGGTATTGTCGAGCTGCACGCGGTAAATGGTGCCCAGGGCCAGGTCCTCGGTGTTTTCGCGGTCGGCGGTACCGTAACGGCGCAGGGGCAGGTAGGGGTTGGCGGTCGCCGTTTTCTTGAGGGCCAGCGAGTCGGTGGCCTTAGTCTTCAGCAGGAAATCCTTCTTATTGGCCAGAAACTGCATGGCCCCTTCCAGGGCGATGAGCTTGCCGCCGCTGCGCACCCAGTCCTTGAGGCCATCGAGGGCGCGGTCGGAGTAAATACCGCCGTAGTTGCCATCGGGCAGAATGAGCACGTCAATCTTGCTCATATTCACCCGGCTCAGATAATCGGTGCCGAGCACCGTAATCGGGTAGCCGAGCTGCTGCTCAAAAAAGTGCCACACCTCGCCAAAGGCCGTGGCATCCACGCCCGGCCCGGCCACTACGGCCACCGTGGGCCGCTTCACGAAGTGCACCGTGCCGGAGCCCAAATCGTGCCCGGTGGTCGAAAAGCCCGATTTCACGGCCTGCACCACCGTGCCCGCCGAGTCGGCCTGCGCCCGCACCAGCTGGTCGAGCCGGTCGCCGAGCGCCTCGTTGCCGGTGCGCGTGATGATGAGCGTGCCGGGCGCGTACTTCTGCCCTTCGGCCTCAAATGCCTGCTCGGCAAAGCGCACTTTCACCTTCTGCTGCAGCAGCTGGCCCAGGAAGCGCACGTCCTGCAGGTTGTTCCAGCGGGCGAGGTAGGCGTAGGGCTTGGCGGTGGGCGCGGCGGCGCTGCCCTTCACCACGGCCGGGGTGGGGGTAGGGCCGCTGGCGTCGAGGCGCTGGGTCAGGGCGTAGGCCTTCACCCCAAACGAGTAGGGTAGGGCCCACGAGGTGATGTCGTAGGTGAGTGAGTCTTCGAGCTGCGGCTTGGGCTCGAAGAGCACCTTCACGAGCGTCGACTTGGGCTGGTACATGCTCACCAGCACGTCGTGGGGCTGCACGGTCACGGCTTCGGTTTTGCCGCTGGCGTAGCTGTAGCCCTTGGTTTTGAGCTGCTTGGGCGCGAAGCCGTAGCGGATATTCTGGCGCTCCAGGTACTGCGTCAGTAGCCGGAGCTGGCCGGGGTCGTTGCCGGAGGCCAGCACGTAGGTTTTGTAGGTGCCGCCGGGCTTGGTTTGGGCGTTGGTGAAGTAGGCCTGGAACTCGCGCAGCAGGTCGTCGTGGCGCTCGGCGGTGGCCTGAATGGTGGCCCGGCTGGCGGCGACGTGGTGCGCAATGCGCTGGCTGAGGGTTAGCGTGTCGCCGTCGGGGCGGGCGTAGGCCACGCCCGCCACCCCGCCGCCGCCCTGCTCGTAGGTCATGCCGATGGCGCCGTTGAAGCTGGGCCAGGTATCGCCGTAGGTGGGGGCGAACAGGTCGTAGGTTTCGCGGGTGAAATACAGCCAGTTGTTCTTGTCGAACGTGGCCCGGTTGTAGTCGCCGATTACGTTTTGAAACTGCCGCTGCCAGGGCGTGATGTCGGCGTGGTAGGGCTTGGCGGCCGGCGAGAAGTAGTACGAGTTGTTGGGCCCCATCTCGTGGAAGTCGGCGTGTACCTGCGGCATCCATTTGTTATACAACACAATGCGCTGGCGGCTTTCCTGCTGGGTTTGCCAGGCCCAGTCGCGGTTCAGGTCGAAGTAGTAGTGATTGTAGCGCCCGCCCGGCCAGGGCTCGTGGTGCTCCCACGAGTCGGGGCCGGCGTTGGGCGTCTGGTTGCGCACGCGGTTGTACCAGTTCACGTAGCGGTCGTGGCCGTCGGGGTTCACGCAGGGGTCCACCACGATAACCGTGTTTTTCAGCCAGCCCTGCATTTGCGCGTCCTGCGGGTTGGCCAGGTCGTAGAGCACTTGCAGCACGGCCTCGCTGCTCACCGCCTCGTTGCCATGCACGTTGTAGCTGAGCCAGCACACGGCCGGCAGCTGGCGGCTGGCCGCGCCGCTTTCCAGGCTCGCCAGCCGCCGGTCATTCTGCTGAATATCAGCTAGTCTGCCAAAATTCTCGGCGCTGCCAATCTCCACCACTTCCAGCGGGCGGTGCTCGTAGGTCTGGCCGTAGGGCGTCACGCGCATCCGGCCGGGCGCGTGGGCCGCTACGTGGGCGGCGTAGCGCAGCACGTCGGCCTGCGGCGTGAAGCGGCTGCCCAGCGGGTAGCCCAGAAACTGGTCGGGTGTGAGCAGCGGCCCCGCCGCGTCGGCGGCGCTGGTAGGGGGTAGGGCCGTTTGGGCCGCGCCAGCCAGCGGCAGGGCCAGGCCCAGCAGCAGCCCGCGGCTCGCCCGACTAAGGGTACGCGCTACTTGCTGCCCGCGAAAAAGTAGAGAATTCATTAAGTAAAAAAAAGCTGATGATACGTGAAAAGGCGGGGGTGCTTGGCGCAAAGATGCGGGCCACTCGTCGGCTTACCCACTGTTTTACCCTCATATTAGCATTAAAGTCAGCTTTTTTTGGAAAAAGAGGCTATTTTACCTAGTCTGTCCAGCGCTCCCTACCCCACTAAAAGTGGCCGGCGGCTGAACCACGGCTGCGCCCGCTCCAACTGCCCGGCCAGCCGAAACAGCACGTCCTCGGCCCCGAGCCGGGCGATGAACTGTACGCCGCAGGGCAGGCCGTCGGCGGTCCAGTGCAGGGGCACCGACATGGCCGGCTGGCCCGTGAGGTTAGCGAACTGCGTGTAAGGGGTCTTTTCCAGGTTTTGCTCAGCCAGTTTTTCCACCAAACCCGAGCGGCGTACGAGGCCGCCTAAGCCGAAGGTATTTACCACTTTAAGCAGCCGTTGCTCTAATGGCTTGGGTTGCAGCTCGCCAATGCGCACGGGCGGCGTGGCCAGGGTAGGGGTCAGCAGTAGGTCGTAGGTTTGGTGAAATCGACCCATCCGGCGGGCGTGGTCGTTCCAGGAGTGGCGGGCGACCGCGAAGTCGGCGGCCGAGTAGCTGCGGCCCAGCAGCCCCAGCAGCCAGGTGGTGGGCTCCACGTCGGCGGGCCGCGCCGGGCGGCCCAGCACCGCTTTTAGCCCCGCGATGGTGGCCCCGGTTTCGCCAAAGTACAGCATCATAAACGCCGCCGCCACGGCCCGGCCATCGAAGGGGAGGGGCACTTCGGTTACCTCGTGGCCCAGGCTTTCGAGCAGCTGAGCCGCGGCGTGCACGGCGGTGGCGCATTCGGGGTGCAGGGGGCGGCCCAGCGGGTGGTCCAGCGAAAAGCCGATGCGCAGGCGGCCGGGCTCCCTACCCACCTCTTCCAGGTAGGGCCGGGCGGGCGGGGGTAGGAAATACGGCACGCCCACGTCCGGCCCTTGGGTGGCGTCGAGCAGGGCGGCGCTGTCGCGCACCGAGCGGGTGAGGGCGTGCTCCACGGCCGCGCCCTGCCATTTTTCGCCCTGTTCGGGGCCGGTGGGCACGCGCCCGCGGCTCGGTTTCAGCCCAAACAACCCGCAGCACGCCGCCGGAATGCGGATGGAGCCGCCGCCGTCGCCCGCGCCCGCCACCGGCACGATGCCCGCCGCCACGGCCGCCGCCGCCCCGCCGCTGCTACCCCCCGGCGTGCGGCCCAGGTCCCAGGGGTTGCGCGCCGGGCCGTAAAGTATGGGTTCGGTCACGCCCATCAGGGCAAACTCGGGCACGTTGGTTTTACCCAGAATATTGAGGCCCGCCGCCTGCCAGCGGCGCACCAGCTCGGCATCTTCGGCGGGCACGAAGCGGCGCAGTGCCCGGCTGCCCCCGGTTTGCGGCGCGCCCGCGTAGGCTGCCCCAAAGTCCTTTAGCAAGAACGGCGCGCCGCCGAACGGCCCGGCCGGTAGCCCCGCCGCCGCCCGCTTCCGCGCCTGCCCAAACAAGTTGAGGATGATGGCGTTGAGGCGCGGATTCACGGCCTCGGCGCGGGCAATGGCGGCCTCGGTCAGCTCGGCGGCCGTGAGCTGGCCCGTGCGCACGAGGTCGGCCATGCCCAGGCCGTCGAGCTGGTCGTATTCGGTGGGGGTAAGCATGGCGGTAAGATAGGGGCGAGCGGCGTTTGCTTGATGAACGGGGGTAGGGCGCGTAGCTTGGGGCTTAATTCAAGAAATAGTTTGACGAAAAAAAGAATGGCCTGCTAATAAACAGGAAGTAGCTTGGTTGCTTCTTTTGAAATCATCCCTCAATGGCGTGATAGACACGCTTCCTGTCGGGATGCCAGCTAAGCAGGCCACTCTTCTTTCAGAACGTTACCATTTATTATTCTGCTCAGTCATGAAAAAACTCCTACCCCTCCTCGGCGCTTTGGTCCTGCCCCTGGCCAGCTCCGCCCAAACGGTCCCGCGCCCGCTCAACCTCACCGACCTGAACCGGATGCGCGACGTGGCTGACCCTAACCTCTCGCCTGATGGCGCGTGGGTGGCCTACACCGTGAGCCGCGTGGACACGGCCACCGACAAGCGCGACGCCGACGTGTGGATGGCCCGCACCGACGGCTCGCAGAATATCCGCGTCACGACCAGCCCCAGCGGCGAAACCCGCCCGCGCTTCAGTCCCGATGGCAAGTACCTGAGCTTCATTTCGGGCCGGGGCCAGGACGATGGCGGCGACGCCCAGCTCTGGCTGCTGAACCGCGCCGGTGGCGAGGCCGAAAAGGTGACCAAAATCAAGGGTAGCGTGTCGGACTACGTGTGGAGCCCCGATGGGCAGCGTATTGCGATGATTATTCGCGATGCCGACCCCGACTCGCTCACCGCTGCCCAAAAGACCAAGAAGAAAACCGCGCCGCCCATCGTCATTGACCGCTTCCAGTTTAAGAAAGACGTGGACGGCTATTTGAACAGTCAGCGCCAGCACCTCTACGTGTTCGACGTGGCCGCGCGCCGCCTCACCAAGCTCACGCCCGGCGCGTATGACGAGTACCTGCCCTCCTGGAGCCCCGATGGCAAGCAGCTGGCGTTCAGCAGTAAGCGCGGCCCCGACCCCGACCGCCACGACAATTTCGACCTCTTCCTTATCGATGCGCAAGCCGGCGCTACCGCCCGGCCGCTGCTGGCCACCGACGTGCCCGAAAGTGCGCCCAACTACGGCAGCCGCCCCGCCTGGAGCCCCGATGGTCGCCGCATTGCCTTCGTGCAGGGCGGCCCCAAGGAGCAGCTCGTGTACGCCCTGCACCAGCTAATGGTAGTGGATGTGGCCGGCGGCCCCGCCCGTCCGCTCACCGCCGGCCTCGACCGCAACACGACCCAGCCGCAGTGGAGCGCCGATGGCAAAAGCGTGTATTTTTTGCTCGAAGACGACCGCGCCGAGTCGCTGATGCGCGTATCCGCCACCGGCGGCAAGCTCGAAAAGGTGCTGGCCGGCCCGCGCCAGGTAGGCGATTTCGACATGGCTAGCAAGGGTACGACGGTCGTGCTCAGCAGCCAGCCCCAGCAGCCCACCGAGGTGTTTGCGCTCGATAAAAAAGGGAGTCTGCTACCCCTCTCCAAGCAAAACGACGCGTGGCTGAAAGGCGTTACACTGGCTGCCGTGGAGCCGATGCAGGCCAAAAGCAAGGATGGCACGCTGGTAAGCGGCTTTAGCATTAAGCCGGTGGGCTACCAGGTGGGCCGCAAGTACCCGACTATTCTGCGCATTCATGGCGGGCCGGTGGCGCAGTTTGGCTACGGCTTTTCGTTTGAGTGGCAATACTTTGCGGCCAATGGCTACGCCGTGGTGGTAGCCAACCCGCGCGGCAGCTCGGGCCGGGGCCTGGAATACAGCAAGGCCATCTATGCCGACTGGGGCAACAAGGACACCGACGACGTGCTGGCCGTGGTAGACTACGCCGTGGCGCAGGGCCTCGCCGACCCCGACCGCCTCGGCGTGGGCGGCTGGAGCTACGGCGGCATCATGACCGACCAAGTGATTGCCCGCGACCAGCGCTTCAAGGCGGCCGTGAGCGGTGCCAGCATCGGCAACGTGCTGGCCGGCTACGGCACCGACCAGTACATCCGCGACTACGAAACCGAGCTGGGCACGCCCTGGAAAAACACCGACGTGTACCTGCGCGTGTCCTACCCCTTCTACCACGCCGACCAGATTAAAACGCCTACCCTCTTCGTGTGCGGCGAAAAGGACTTCAACGTGCCCCTGCTCAACACCGAGCAGATGTACCAGGCCCTGCAAAGCCTGCACGTGCCCACGGAACTCGTTATTTATCCCGGCCAGTTTCACGGCGTTACGACCCCCAGCTACGTGAAGGACCGCTACGGGCGGTACCTGAGTTGGTATAATAAATACCTGATGCCCAAGGGCACGGCGCAGGCCGGCGCGGTAGGCGGGCAGTAGCTGCCGCCACTGCCGAAACTTCGTTGGCTAGCCTGTTTGTTGAGGAGGCGCAACCCTGTAACTTTGAAGCTATGGACCTGATTGTAACTGTGCCCGACGGAAAAGCGGCTTTCTTCAAAAGGCTTTTTCGGGAATTGAACCTGCCTTGCAAGGTAATAAAAACCAAGCCGGTCAAAACTATCAAGCCGTAGTGGCGCAAGGCTGCACCCGTTACGAAAGAAGCTTTAAAGTGACGGGTAGAAGTTCTTTTTGGTCACCTCCCCAGGCTAATTCATTAATATCTTGCAGCATGAGCCAGGTTATTCTTACTGTACCCGAGGAGCAGCTTGCTCCCTTACTAAAGGTGCTAAAAGCCCTTCCCTTTACTATTAAAGTAAAGGTCATAAGTACCCGTGGTTAATTAGTTTATGTTAAATTTTGAGAAATTTATTCTCCATAAATTTCCTACTTGCGCTAAGCAACGATTAACTGCGTAGAAAAGAGTATCCTTATTAAAGTAGTCACCTGGGTCAAGCTGTTCTTTCTTCAATTTACGCCAAAGTGTTTCCGCAATATTGAGGTGTGGCGAATAAGTAGGTAAATAAAATATACGTAATCCGCGGGCTTCCCAAAAAGGTAATTGCTGCTGGATTAGCTGCGCTTTGTGGATACTTGCATTATCTACCACAATTACTGTTGGCTTTCGAATCTTAAAAGATAATTCTTCTAGTTGTGTAAAGATAAAATTTGCGCTAATAGTCGTTTCCGTTGTTAACCAATGGGTTTGATTGCGTCGGCTAATAAGTCCCCAAATATTGATTTTATAGCCTTTCTCAACTGGTATGAAAACTTCTTCTCCTAGGAACTGCCACCCGTAGGGCACGTAGCCCGTACTGCACACATGGCTTTCATCTCCGTAAAATAAGTCTAGAAAACCTTGCTCGCAAAGTATCTCTAATTCAGTTAATTGCGCCTTCTTTAAGGCATATAAATCCGGGCAGGGCTTGCCTTTACAGCGCCTTCTTATTCGCTTATATCGTCCGTCAAGACTTTTAAAAAAGATTTAAAGGTGCTCAAGCTAACCGATTTGTTAGTTTCCTGTTCCCATTCCGCTTTAGCCGTTTCAATACGTTGTCTATTCGCTTTGATAGCTTGCAAAACAGACTCTTTATCCTCCACTACGCTTACTACTGCTTTGCGCCCGCGTCCAGTCTTTGTTTGTAGTTCCTCAATACCCTCCTCTTTATAGCGTTTTGTCCACCCATTAACACTTACATAAGTCATAGCCGTAAACTTGGCTACTTGCTCTGAGGTGAGCCCGATAGCTTTTAATAAAATCACTTCGCATCTAGCACGAAAACAGGGCGTCTTTCCCGTTCTAACTCCTTGTTCTAAGGCTGACTTTTCAGATTCACTCAGTAAGGGGGTATTAACTCTTGACATGATGCAAAGCTAATCATTATAACATAAACTAATTAGCAACGAGTACTTAGCTCCGTCAAAGCCTAAGTAGGACACGCCCGTGTAACAAGAGTGGTTTGATGATTTTCGCGAGGTGCTCCATCGGGTGGAGCTGTATTAACAGAAAAAAATAAAATCGTAAACTGCTGAAGAATTTCTTGGTTAATTCTGAATGAATAAAAATTAACGTCCTATTCAAATCTAAAATCAATGGGCGAATTAGCGTTTGAAATAATTTCTTGATTTTTATTAGCTTGTCTGCGTTGGCTTTGCTCGTTTGGAAAAAAGCAATTTTCGGCTTGCCTCGACCCCGACATAGATAACGCTGCTGTTCTGATGTCATTATTAATTTGTCTAATACTAATAGTAGGATTCGCATTGATTCCGCACCAATAAACAAACAAGCCCGTTGTGAAAGCAACGGGCTTGTTTGTTTATTAGTAAGTAGCGCGACAAACTCAGCATGACCGTTCTTTTTGCGCTATTTGCGCGAATAGCCTACACCACCACGTTCACCATGCGCCCTGGCACCACCACCACTTTCTTGGCTGATTTCCCTTCGCCGAAGCGGGTCAGGAAATCCGATTCCAGCACGGCGGCTTCGATTTCGGCGGGGGTGGCGGTGGCGGCAAACTGGCGCTGGTCGCGCACCTTGCCGTTGATGGCCACGGGGTAGGTCACGTTGGCTTCCACCAGGTATTCCTCGCGGAACTCAGGGTAGGCGGCCTGGCTGATGCTGCCGGGCGCGTGGCCCAGCTCCTCCCACAGCTCCTCGGCGAGGTGGGGGGCGAAGGGCGACAGCAGCACCACCAGCGGCTCCAGAATGGCCCTTTTGCGGGTGCCGAGGGCCGTTAGCTCGTTCACGGCAATCATGAAGGTGCTGACGCTGGTGTTGAAGCTGAACTTCTCCACGTCCTGCGCCACCTTCTGGATGACTTTGTGCAGGGCCTTCCATTCCGGGGGACTCGGGGCCTCGTCGGTCACGGCCAGCGGGCCGTCTTCGGGGTGGAAGAGCCGCCAGAACTTCTTGAGGAAGCTGGCCACGCCGCTGATACCGTTGGTATTCCAGGGCTTGAACTGCTCCAGCGGCCCGAGAAACATTTCGTAGAGGCGCAGCGCATCCGCGCCGTATTGGTCAACTAAAACAGCAGGTTCAACAATATTATACTTGGACTTCGACATCTTTTCGATTTCCGTACCGCAGATGTACGTACCGTCCTCTTCAAGAATAAATTCTGCATCTATTAATTCAGGCCGCCATTTCCTGAAATTTTCGATTTGAAGAATGTCGTTTTTAACAAGTTTTATATCGACGTTCCAAGCTACAACTGCTTTATCATTTTCGCCCCACTCTGACCTTAAAGCAAGGCTTTCATAAATGAAGTCAGGGTGCTTCGGTGCAAAAATCTTCAGTATTCCCTCTAGCTTTTGACTAATATAATCGGGGTCCTTGAGTCTAAAGTCATCATCAAAATAGTGGCGTGAAATATAAACCTCTGGTATAGGAGCCTGACGATTCTTATCGCTTGATGAGTTGCTACGCTTTACTTGAGTAACAGTATGTGCAAGGCGATATACGAAATTAGACCGGCCCAAAATCATCCCCTGATTTATCAGTTTCTGGAACGGCTCGCCGTGCGTAACCAGTCCTAAATCCTTCAAAAACAGGTACCAGAAGCGGGAGTACAATAAGTGGCCGGTGGCGTGCTCGGCCCCGCCCATGTAGAGGTCCACCTGGCCCCAGTATTTTTCGGCTTCCTCCGACACGAAGCGGTCGGCGTTGTGCGGGTCCATGTAGCGCAGGTAGTACCAGCTGGAGCCGGCCCAGCCGGGCATGGTGCTCAGCTCGAAGGGGTACTGGCCCTTGTAGAGCCAGTTTTGGGCGCGGCCCAGGGGCGGCTCGCCGGTTTCGGTGGGCCGGTACTCGTCAATTTCGGGCAGCACCAGCGGCAGGTCGGCTTCGGCCACGCCGTAGGCCGTGCCGTCCTTATAGTAAATCGGAATCGGTTCGCCCCAGTAGCGCTGCCGGCCAAAAATGGCGTCGCGCAGGCGGAAATTCACCTTGCCCTTGCCGAGTTTCTTCTCTTCGAGAAAGGCAATCAGCTTGGCCGTGGCTTCCTTATAGCCGAGGCCGTTGACGATGCCCGAGTTGAGGTAGCGGCCCTCCTTGGTGGGGTCAGCCTGTTGGTCGAGGTCCTTTTGCGCGTCCGAAATGGCCGGGATGGGCAGGTCGAAGTGCTTGGCAAAGAGGTAGTCGCGCTGGTCGCCGCTGGGCACGGCCATCACGGCGCCGGTGCCGTAGCCGGCCAGCACGTAGTCGGCCAGCCAGATGGGCACCGGCTCATCGTTGACCGGATTTAGCCCATACGCGCCCGTAAACACGCCCGAAACGTGCTTCACGTCGGCCATGCGGTCGCGCTCCGAGCGGCGCTTGGTGGCGGCGATGTACTCGTCCACGGCCGCCCGCTGGGCGGGGGTAGTGAGCTGGTCTACCAGCTCGTGCTCCGGGGCCAGCACCAGGAACGTAGCCCCGTAGATGGTATCCACGCGGGTGGTATACACTTTAATATCAGTCCCTTCGTGGTGCTGCACCGGGAAGGTGACTTCGGCCCCGATGCTTTTGCCAATCCAGTTGCGCTGCATCTCCTTCACGGCGTCGGGCCAGTCGAGGGCGTCGAGGCCGGCCAGCAGGCGGTCGGCGTAAGCGGTGATGCGCAGGTTCCACTGCGGCATGAGGCGGCGCTCCACGGGGTAGCCGCCGCGCTCCGAAAGGCCGTCCTTCACCTCATCATTGCTGAGCACCGTGCCCAGGGCGGGGCACCAGTTCACGTAGGTATCCTGCTGGTAGGCAAGGCGGTAGGGAAGCACGGCGGCCAGCTTCTGCCGCTCGGTGTAGCCCTGCCACTGCCCGGCCGTGAAGTCGTGGCGGTCGGCCTCATCGCCGGCGGCGCGGATGCCGGCGCTACCCCCTTCGGCAAACTTGGCCTGCAAGGTGCGGATGGATTCGGCGCAGTTGGTGTCGAGGTTGTACCAGCTATTGAACAGCTTGAGGAAAATCCACTGCGTCCACTTGTAATAGTCGGGGTCTGAAGTCCGCACCTCACGCTCCCAGTCGTAGCTAAAACCCAGCTGCTGAAGCTGCCGGATGTAGGTTTCGATGTTCTTATCCGTGGTCAGGGCCGGGTGCTGGCCGGTCTGGATGGCGTACTGCTCGGCGGGTAGGCCAAACGAGTCAAACCCCATCGGGTGCAGCACGTTATGGCCGCGCAGGCGCTGGTAGCGGGCCACGATATCGGAGGCAATATAGCCCAGCGGGTGCCCCACGTGCAGCCCCGCCCCAGAGGGGTAGGGGAACATATCGAGCACGTAGTATTTGGGCTTGCTGGAGTCGTTGTCGGCGCGGAAGGTATTATGCTGCTGCCAGTGGTCTTGCCACTTCTTTTCGAGGTCTTGCGGGCGGTAGGCGGGCATTTTCTTGGCTGGTTGAATCGGGCAAAGGTAAGTAGATGGGTAGCGCGGACTTTGTGAGTCCGCGCTACTTTTGCTGCGTTGTGCGGTAGTCTCCCGCCGCCACGGCATCGCTTTTCGGCTTCGGCCAAAACGAGCGAAGCCCGTGGCTGGCCGGCCACGGGCTTCGAAGTGGGTGTTTTTCTTCTCCTAACTCTCGAAACTCATGGAGAAAAAACCAAACAGCGGCGGTGATTACGTAGTAATCACCGTCAGGCTCCCGATTAAGCTGCTCGCGCGGCTTAGCCGGTGGTTGCTGGTAGCGGGCAGCATGTACGTGCTGCTGCGCCACAAACCAACAGCCGGCGGGGAGGGTTCGCGCCCTTCCCGCTTGGAGGTGATACTAGGTTCAGCCGCCGGGAGTTACGCAAAGATGCAACATTTTTAGCGAAAAAAATTGACGGCGTTGGGGGCGCAGGCAGGCGTAAATTTGAGCCTCTAAGCTGAATCCGTGGCCCGCATCCCCAAAGAAACCGTTGACCAGATTATCCACACCGCCGACATTCTGGAGGTGGTGGGCGACTACGTGGCCCTCAAGCGCAAGGGCCAGAATTACTGGGCCTGCTGCCCGTTTCACAACGAAAAGTCGCCCTCGTTCTCGGTCAATCCGAGCAAAGGCTTATACAAGTGCTTCGGCTGCGGCAAGGCGGGCGGCATCATCCAGTTCGTGATGGACATCGAGGGCAGCTCCTACCCCGAAGCCCTGCGCGCATTGGCCAAAAAGTACGGGGTAGGGGTGCCCGAAGAGGAGGAGCGCACCCCCGAAGAGCAGCTGGCCCAGAACGAGCGCGATTCGCAGTACATCGTATCTAACTGGGCGAAAGACCACTACCACAAGCTGTTGCAAGATACCGAGGAGGGTATGAGCATCGGCTACGCCTACCTGCGCGAGCGCGGCCTGAAGCTGAACACCATCCAGACCTTCGAGCTGGGCTACTCGCTCGACCAGTGGGACGACCTACTGAAGGCCGGCGAGAAAGCCGGCTACCAGCTCAAATACCTGGAGAAAACCGGCCTCGTCATCAAGCGCGAGGACGACCAGGGCCAGGATACCGGCCGGCGCTACGACCGCTTCCGGGGCCGCGTCATGTTCCCGATTCACAACGTGAGCGGCCGGGTGGTGGGCTTCGGGGCGCGCACGCTGAAGCGCGACGATAAGATGGCGAAGTACCTCAACTCGCCCGAATCAGAGATTTACCACAAGTCGGACGTGCTCTACGGGCTGTTTCAGGCGCGGCAGCCCATCCGGCAGGAGGAGCTGTGCTACCTCGTGGAGGGCTACCTCGACGTGCTGAGCCTGCACCAGGGCGGCATTAAAAACGTGGTGGCCTCGTCGGGTACCTCGCTCACGGAAGGTCAAATCCGGCTCATCAAGCGGTATGCCGATAACGTGACGGTGCTCTACGACGGCGACGCGGCGGGCATCAAGGCCAGCCTGCGCGGCATTGATTTACTGCTCGAAGGCGGCCTGAACGTGCGCGTGGTGCTCTTCCCCGACGGCGACGACCCCGACAGCTACATTCGCAAAGTGGGCGACCAGCGCTTCGCCGAGTACATCGAGGGCCAAAGCCAGGACTTTATCGCCTTCAAAACCACCCTCGTGGCCCGCGAGGCCAGCCAGGACCCGGTGAAAAAGGCCGAGGCCATCCGCGAGGTGCTGCAAAGCATCGCCAAAGTGCCCGACGGCCTCAAGCGCCAGGTGTTTTTGCAGCAAACAGCCAGCGTGTTCGGCTTTGAGGAGCAGGTGATTATCACCGAGTATAATAAGCTGCTCAAAACGGGTAGTCCGGCCAAGGCCCGGCCCGAGGAGGGGGGTAGGGGCTCCGGCCCCAGCGCCGCATCCGGCCCTACCCCCCCCGCCGCGGCCAGCCGCCCCCTCACGCCCGAGGAGGAGATTGAAATGGCCATGTACGGGGCCACCCACGGCTCGGAGGCGGAGAAATCCCAACTTGCCGGCCCCACCACCGACCCTGATGCGCTGGACCACCCGCTCGACGTGCTGCAACAGTGCGAGCAGGCCGTGCTACGCCTGCTGGTGCTTTATGGCCCCCACGAGGTGCAGCCCGAGGTGACGGTGGCGCATTATTTATTGAGCCAGCTGGACGGCACGCCGCTGCGCACGCCGCTCTACGCCCAGCTATGGGCCGAATGCCGCGAGGGGTTTTTGCAAGGCCAGCTACCCGACCTGCGCCTGCTGGCCCACCACGAGGACGCGCCCATCCGCAACTTGCTGGCCGACTTTGCCACCGAGCGCTACGACCTCAGCCCCAACTGGCGCATTAAGGATATTTACGTGCCTACTGAATTGAACCTCATTCAATTAGCCTGCGATAATGCCATCCTGCGCCTCAACAAGTGCCACGTGCAGCGCGAGCGCCAGCAGTGCCTGGCCCAGCTCAACGACCCGCGCCTCGATGAGAATGAGAAGCTGAACGCGCTGCTGCGCTATAATGAGCTAACCAAGCTGGATAATCAGCTAGCGCAACTATTGGGGACGGTGGTGGCGCGCAATGCGTGAGGGGAGGGCCGATTAGAGATTTAGGGTTGATTTTCAGTGACTTTCGCGTAGTTTCGGCGCTTCACTTACCCAGCCACCCATCCCCTCTAAAACACATGGTACCGACCTTTCACACGCCAGGGGTGTATAGCGAGGAAATTTCTGGATTTCCGCCCTCGATAGCGTCCGTGGCAACCGCTGTTCCGGCCTTCATTGGGTACACGCAGCAGGCCCAGAAGCTCATTGCCAACGATTTGCACCTGCTGCCGACTCGCATCAAGTCGCTGCTGGAATATGAGCAGCTGTTTGGCGGGCCGCAGCCCGAAACTGGCCTCACCGTCACCATCCGGGAGCAACAGGATGCGGCCGGACACCCACTGGCGCTGAGCGCGGCGGCTAGCCTGGCGGTGGCCGACCGTTCACGGTACTTGCTGCACTACGCTTTGCAGCTATACTTCGGCAATGGGGGCGGCCCGTGCTACCTGGTGTCGGTGGGCGCGTACCAAGCGCTGGGTACTGCCTTGGTAGCCAGCGAGCTGGTAGCGGGACTGCAAGCAGTGCGGGCGTTCGATGAGCCCACGCTGCTGGTATTCCCGGAGGCGCAGCTTCTCGCGGATATTGCCGACTTTAAGTTGCTGCACGACCTAGCCCTGGCGCAGTGCGCGCAGCTACAGGACCGGTTTGTGGTGCTGGACGTGCACGGCGGCGACGTGTCGCTGCTCAACCCGGAGGCTAGCTTGCTGACTGCCATTGGCAATTTTCGGGCGCACGGCGTGGGCACCGAGAACCTGAGCTACGGCGCGGCCTACGCACCCAACCTGGATACCGCGCTGCCCTTTTTGGTGGACGAAAACCAGACCGACGTGCAGTATTTTCTCCACACCAACGCGGCCGTTACGACCAAGCTTAGTGCGCTGGCCAGCAGCAATCCCCCACGGTATCAACAGGCCCTTACTGCTATCCGTGGCCTGCCTTGCCGGCTGCCGCCCAGCGCCGCCCTGGCGGGCATTTACGCCGCCGTTGATAGCCAGCAGGGCGTATGGAAAGCGCCCGCTAACGTGGCCATCAACTACGTTACCAAGCTGACCCACGCCCTGACCGATGCCGAGCTGACCAAGCTGACCGTGGACGCGGCGAGCGGTAAGTCGGTGAATGCCATCCGGGCCTTCGCGGGCAAGGGCACGCTAGTGTGGGGCGCGCGCACCCTGGCCGGCAACGACAATGAGTGGCGCTACGTGAGCGTGCGGCGGCTGTTCCTGTTTGTGAGAGAGTCGGTTCAGAAAGGCATCGCGTCCTTCGGGTTCGCGCCCAACGATGCCGCTACCTGGATGCGGGTGCAGGCCACGGTTGAGAATTTCCTGAACCTGCTTTGGCGGCAGGGCGCTTTGCAGGGCGCGAAGCCCGCGCAGGCTTTCTACGTGGTGGTGGGGCTGGGTAAAACCATGACGGCCGCCGACATCCTGGCGGGCCGCCTGGTGGTTGAAATGGGCCTGGCGGCCGTGCGGCCCGCCGAATTCAGTATCATCCGGATTATTCTGCCCCAAGCGGCCTTCTGACCGGGGACGGGGCGGGGTTGTCGGCCGGAGCGCAGTACTTTTCGGATTGAAAGCCGGTGGACCCGTGCGGCGTAAGCTTGCCCATTGGTTTTACCCCCGCCCAAGTACCGCCCTGGTTTAATGCTTAAGCAGCTCAATCTTACCCGCCTGTGGCTGGCGCTGGCCCTGCTGGTCCTCAGCTTCACGGTGGGGGTAGGGGGCTTCATGGTGCTGGAGCATTTCTCCTTTCTCGATGCCTTCTACATGACGGTGATAACCGCCTCCACGGTCGGTTTTGGAGAAGTGCATCCGCTGTCGGACGCAGGGCGGTTGTTCACTTCGTTTTATATTTTGTTCAACCTGTTGGTGGTGGCCTACCTCGTGTCGGTGCTTACGACCTACATTTTTGACGGCGAATTGCGCCACCTTTTTCGCATGATTCGCACCGACCAGGAAATCAAGAGCTTTCGCAATCACGTCATTGTCTGCGGTTTCGGGCGCAACGGCTACAAGGCTTACGACGAGCTGCGCCACAGCGGTACCCGCGCCGTGGTGGTGGAGCAAAACCAGGCCCTGCTGGTTGCCGCCAACGACCGCCTGGCCCGCGACCAGCAGATTCCGGCCGTCTTCGGCGACGCTACCCTCGATAATACCCTGCGCCAAGCCGGTATTGAGCACGCCCGCGCCATTATCACGGCCTTACCCAAAGACGCCGACAACGTGTTTGTGGCCCTCTCGGCCCGCGAGCTGAACCCGCACATTACTATCATTGCCCGTGCCAGCGCCCGCAGCAGCGTGAGCAAGCTGCTCTCGGCGGGAGCCAGCTCGGTAGTGCTGCCCGACGAAATCGGCGGCTCGCACATGGCCAACCTCGTCATCCGGCCCGAAGTCATCCGGTTTCTAGACATGATTTCGGGCCTCGACCCCAACAAGCTGCGCCTTGAAGAATTATCCTTCGGCGAGCTGCGCCCCAGCCTGCGCGGCCAGAGCATCCGGGAGCTGGACGTGCGCTCGCGCACCGGGGCCACGGTCATCGCCCTGCGCCGCGGCGAAGGTGGTGAGCTCGAAGTGAGCCCCGCCGCCGACTACCGCCCCGCCGCCGGCGATGTGCTCCTGGTACTCGGCAACGAGGAGCAGATTCAAGCCATTCATCAACAATATAAGTAGTTAGTAATTATTAATGAACAGTGAGCGATTAGAGAACGGAGCAGATAATTGCTCACTGTTCTTTGCTCATTGCTTAGTACCTCCCATGCACATCCTGCAAGTCAGCCCGCGCATTCCCTACCCCCTGCACGATGGGGGCGCGATTGGCATCTACAACATCACGGCGGGGCTGCTGCGGGCGGGGCATCGCGTCACGATGCTGGCCATTAACACCCCCAAACACCATCAGCCGGCCGACGTGCTGGCGCATTTGGGGCCGAATTTCCGGCTCGTGACGGTGGACGTGGATACCACCGCTCGGCCGCTGAAGGCGTTGTGGAATCTGCTGTTTTCTCGCCGGCCCTACAACATCGCGCGGTTTATTAATTCGGATGTCATCGGCGTGCTAGTGCCGTTAATTCAGACCGAAAGCTTCGACGTTATCCAGTACGAGGGCACCTACGTGGCGTGGTATCACGAATGGCTGGACTCGGAGGATTTAACTCCTGAAAGAGCCGTGAGCATACTGCGGGCACATAATATCGAGTACGTTATCTGGGAGCGACTGGCGCAGGGTGAGAAAAATTTAGCGAAGCGTCAATACCTGAACCAGCTAGCTGCCCGGCTGCGCCGCTTTGAGAAAGAATACCTGTGGTGTTTCGATGGGGTAGCAGCCATTACGAAGGAAGACATCGTGCGCCTCCGAGAGCTAGGCTGCCCCGAACCGATTGCCCTCGTGCCTGCCGCCGTGGAGATGGCCAGCTTCCAGCCCGACCCTAGCATTAAGCCCCAGCCGCGCACCATTTTTATGATTGGCTCCCTGAACTGGCTGCCCAATCTGGAGGGACTGGAATGGCTGCTGCGCGAGGTGTGGCCCGCCCTGCACGCCGAGCTGCCCGACCTAGAATTGCACGTGGCCGGCGTGGCTCCGCCCGCCCACCTGCTGGTGCCGCGGCACGACAACGTGTTCATCCACGGCTTCGTGGAGTCGGCCGCCGCCTTCATGCGGCAGTACGAGTTGATGCTGGTGCCGCTGCTGAGCGGCGGCGGGATGCGCGTCAAAATCATCGAAGGTATGGCTCTGGGCAAAGGCATTCTGAGCACCAGCATCGGGGCCGAGGGCATTGAGGTGCGGGACGGGCACGACATCATCCGGCGCGATGGGGCCGCCGCCTGGCAGCAAACCCTGCGTGACTACTACCACGACCGCTTGCCGGTGGCTGCCATCGGCGGCACCGCCGCCATTACCGCCGCCGCGGTCTACGCCAACGACCGCGTGACGGAGCGTTTCGAGGCGCTGTACGCGCGAGTGGGGGCCGGCCGGGCCGTTCAGGCGGGGTAAGCGATGAAGTAGTAGTTGAGCCGCTGCTCAAACTCGCGCACCAGCTCAGCGCGGCTCAGCGCCGGTTGTCCGGCCAGCCAGCGCGCCATCGTGGAGATGCTGAGGCCGATGGCGGGGGCCGTCAGCAGGTCGTATACCTGCTCGGGGCGGGTGCCGTAGTGGTCCGAGCCGCCGATGCCGTGCTCAAAAATAATGACCGGCCGGCTGGCCGCCAGTAGCCTCTGCGCGCCTTCCAGCACTTGCAGCTCGCCGCCTTCCACGTCAATTTTTAGCAGGTCTACGAGGGTGCCGGGGGGTAGCACGTCGTCGAGCCGCGCCCGCCGCACCGTAATGAGCGTGTCTTCCTCGTGGGCCCGGTCGTAGGTGCGCTTCACGAAGCCGCTGTACGCCGGGTTGCTCACCACATAGTTGAAAGAAACCTCGCCGGGGGTGGCTCCCAGCCCCAGCTGGTAGAAGTGGCAGTTGGGCCGGCTGGCAAAATTGACCGTTAATTGCTGATAAAGTACCGGAATGGGCTCGAAGCCAAAATGCTGGCCCTGGGGCGCGTAGCGCAACATTTGCAGCAGCACCTCGCCCTTGTGGCAGCCCACGTCTACGCAGCTGGAGCGCGGGCGCAGCACCCGCCGCAGCACTTGCTGCGTCTGGCGGTCGTAGCGCTGGTTTTGGGTAAAGGCAATGGGTAGGCTTTTGATTATTTTCTTGAGAAACTCTTTCATTACAAACACCTCGCAGGGGGCAGTTGGCTTCAAAGGTATAGCAAGAGCGTGTAGGGTACGCCTTAGCTAGTCGTGAATGGGGTAGGGTAGGGTTTAGGCTGCCGTTGGCGGTTTACTGCTCCTTCTCCTGGCAGGCTAAAGCGTACTCCGCACTCCCAATTATCTTTGCGCCCGCATGAAACTGCTGGTGCTGCTCTCCCGCTTTCCCTACCCCCTCGACAAAGGCGACAAGCTTCGGGCCTTTCACCAGCTGCGCTACCTGGCCGGGCGGGGCCACGAAATTTGCCTGCTGGCCCTCAGCGATGAGCCTGTGCCGGCCGCCGCGCTGGCGGCCGTGCGGCCGCTGTGCCGGGGTGGGCTGCACCTGCACTACCTGGGCCGGCTATGCCGGGGTAGGGGCCTGGCGCGGGCGCTGGCCACCACCGGGTGGCCGTTGCAGGTGGGCTATTTCTACGAAGAAAAAGCGCAGCGCCTGGTCGATAAGCTGCTGGCCGAGTTTCGGCCGCAGCACGTGTACTGCCAGCTTATCCGCATGGCCGAATACCTGCGCCCCCACGCCGGCCGCTACCCGATGACGCTCGATTATATGGACGTGTTTTCGGCGGGCATGGCGCGGCGGGCGGCCACCGCCCCGGCCTGGCAGCGCCCCGTGCTGGCCCTGGAGGCCCGTCGCCTGGCCGCCTATGAGGCAGCGGCCTTCGACTGGTTCGGGCACCACACCATTATTAGTGAGCAGGACCAGCAACTCATTCAACATATTCAGAAAGAAGTAATTACCGTTGTGCCCAACGGCATTGACTTCACCTGTTTTCAGCCCCGGCCGGAGGCCGAAAAAACCTGCGACTTGCTCTTTTGCGGCAATATGGGTTACTACCCCAACGTGGATGCCGCCTGCTGGCTGGCCGAAGAAATCCTGCCCCTGGTGCGCCAGCGCCAGCCTCAGACCCGGCTGCTGCTGGCTGGCACCACGCCCAGCCCCAAAGTGCGGGCCCTGGCTACCCGGCCGGGGGTAGCGGTGAGCGGCTGGCTGCCCGACATCCGCACTGCCTACGCTGGGGCGCGGGTGTTCGTGGCCCCCATGCGGGTGGGCACGGGCCTGCAAAACAAGCTGCTGGAGGCGATGGCCATGCAGCTGCCCTGCGTGACTACCCCCCTGGCCCACAACGCCCTGGGTGGCGCGCCCGGCCGCCACCTGCTGGTGGCCGAGGGCGCGCCCGCCCTGGCCGAAGCGCTGGCCGGCCTGCTGGCCGATGCGCCCGCCGCCGCCCGCCTGGCCGCCGCCGGTCGCACCTTTGTGGAAGAAACCTACGACTGGGCCGCCGCCACGGCGCGCCTGGAGAACTTGTTTCGGGATAATTGTTAAAGCTTATTGAACCCCATCCATCATTGCGAACGCCACGAAGTGGAGCGCGGCAGTCTTTCCTTGTCGTCCCTATCGCGGAGTTAGTAATCCTGCACGTGGAGGAAGGATTGCCGCGCTCCACTTCGTGGCGCTCGCAATGACAACGACTTACTATTAGTATTATGCTTGACTCCATCGAATCCGCCATTGAGGACATTCGCACCGGCAAGGTCATTATCGTCGTGGACGATGAGGACCGCGAAAATGAGGGCGACTTTATCTGTGCCGCCCGCTCGGCCACGCCCGAGGTCATCAACTTTATGGCCACCCACGGGCGCGGGCTGGTATGCGCGCCCCTCACCGCCGAGCGTTGCGACGAGCTGGGCCTCGACCTGATGGTGGGCCGCAACACGGCCCTGCACGCTACGCCCTTCACCGTGTCGGTTGATTTATTGACCAACGGCGTGACCACCGGCATCTCGGCCTCCGACCGCTCCAAGACCATCCTGGCCCTCATCGACCCCGCCACTAAGCCCGAGGACCTGGGCAAGCCGGGCCACATTTTTCCGCTCAAAGCGCGCAAGGAAGGCGTGCTGCGCCGCGCCGGCCACACCGAGGCGGCCGTGGACCTGGCCCGCCTAGCGGGCTTCGAGCCGGCCGGCGTGCTGGTCGAAATTCTCAAGGAAGACGGCGAGATGGCCCGCCTGCCCGACCTGCGCAAAGTGGCCGAGCAGTGGGGCCTGAAGCTGATTTCGGTGCAGGACCTCATCAAGTATCGCCTGGCCCAGGAGAGCCTCATCCAGCGCGAAATCACGGTGAAGCTGCCTACCGCGCACGGCGATTTCGACCTCTATGCCTACACCCAGCGCTCGAACGGCGCCCAGCACCTGGCCCTGGTGAAGGGCGATGTCTCCGGCCCCGAGCCGGTGCTGGTACGTGTGCACAGCTCGTGCGTGACCGGCGACATCTTCGGCTCGTGCCGCTGCGACTGCGGCCCCCAGCTGCACCAGGCAATGGAGCAGATTGAGCGCGAAGGCCGCGGCGTCATCGTCTACATGAACCAGGAGGGTAGGGGCATTGGTCTCCTTAATAAGCTGAAAGCCTACAAGCTGCAGGAGGCCGGCCGCGATACCGTGCAGGCCAACGAGGACCTGGGCTTCCGGGGCGATGAGCGCGACTACGGTGTGGGCGCGGCTATTATCCGTGACCTGGGCATCCGGCAGATGCGCCTGCTCACCAACAACCCCAAGAAGCGCACCGGCCTGCTCGCCTACGGCTTGGAAGTGGTCGAAACCGTGCCCATCGAAATCACCCCCAACCAGCATAATCAGTCGTATTTAACGACGAAGCGCGACAAAATGGGGCATGATATCTTGCAAGCGATGAAGCCAACGGGAAAAGCTGGTGAAGCGGCGTAGGGTAGCTGCTCATAACCTGCCTTTTATAGGCTAGCTACTCGTCTATTCAGCGGGATGTGCTACGACCCTGAGAGCGGGCACTTCGTGGAAAGCTAGTGAGCTGGCTGCGGCAGTCGATGCTGCCAGCGGGGGCGTGGCTAGTGAGAACGCGGCTACTCGGCAGCCGCGCCGAACTGTTTGGGCGCTCGGCTGCGTATAAAAAGCGAAGTTTATCAAGTTTGCCACCCGTATGCTTGCCCATCAGCCGCTATATCGAATTATCTACCATAGCCTGGCTACGGGTGCCGGCCTGCCGCCGGAAGAGCTGGCCGGCCTGCTGCGCAAGGCCCGCGCTTACAACCAGCACTGCCGCCTGACGGGCCTGCTGCTCTACGCCGCCGATACCAAGGAATTTGTGCAAGTGCTGGAGGGCCCGCGCGATGAAATCAATGCGCTTTACGAGCGCATCGCGCGTGACCCGCGCCACAAGCACGCCTTCGTGTTGCACGAGGGCGAGGCGGCGAGCCGCATGTTTCCCGATTGGCGGATGGGCTTTGCCCTGGCTGCCGCCCAGGACCTCCGCACCACTACCGGCTATTTCCCACTGGTGCCGGAGCCCGGCTACGCCCTTCCGCCCGGCCTGGTCGTGCACGCTCCCGAGCAGCTACGCCGCTTCCTGGCCGATTTTACTACCCCCCTGGCCACGGACGAGTAGCCGATACGGGTGCTGGCCCGCCCCGCACCCTACTGAATTTTCCCCAGCCAGCGTTGCACCGGGTAGCGGCGGTAGCCCGCCTCGGCGTAGGGCGAGTGCTGGTACACCCATTCCAGCTGGGCGGGGCCGCTGGCGGCCAGCGCCGGGTCGGCTTTTTTGGCGGCATCCAGCTGCTGGCGCACGACGGGGTTTTGGGTCAGAAACTCGGCGGCCAGGTCCTCAAACACGTAGTCGGAGTAGTGTTCTTTCTGCTGCAAGATGCTGTCGAAAAAGCCCCAGGCGAAGAACGAGTCGGTGGCCTGCGGTTCTAGGGCTTCCACGAGGTAGCGGCGGGCGGGACCCTGCTCGGCCAGCACGGCCAGCCAGGTGCCGGGGGGTAGGGTGCTGAGTGGAGCGGTAAGCGGTAAGAGCTTGACCTGACTGTGCAGGTAGTGGCCTTCGTAGGGCTTGGCAACTGTTTTGTAGTCTTCAATGCTGTATGTTTCGGCGGGGCCAGTGAGGGGCGCGGTTAGCTGGCGCAGCACCACGCCGTTGCGCCGCAGGTTGTCCAGCACCTCGCCCCAGGCGGCTGGAATGGCGTAGGCCACCGGCGCGGCGGCGCGGGCCATGGCGTGGGCCGCGTCGTAGAAGGGCACCGGGCGCTGGTAGGGCCGCTGGCGGTCGTAGTAGAGGCGCGGCTGGCTGCTCACGGCGCTGGGCCGGTGCCCGGCCTCGTAGCCCCGAAACTCGACCGTGCCGCTGGGCTGCTCGTTGAGCGCCCAGGCCAGCGGAAACTCAGTTTGGGTGGCTAGCGCCTGGTCGGCGGCGGCGCGGGCGGCGAGCAGGGCGAGGGCCTGAGTAGCGGTAGTTTCGAGGTAGGTCAGCAGCAGGTCGTAGGTGGCCCGCACGCGCGGTCCGAACGCCTTCAGCATGTGCGTTTCGGGCATAAAGCCGAGGCCGTTGAACAGCGCCGCGTAGCCGGTGGAATAGCGCGGGCTTTCCAGAAAAGCGCGCAGGCCGCTCTCCGGCGTTTCGCCTTCGAAGTCCACGTACGGCGTCATGGCCCACTTTTTCCGGGCCATGCCGACATAGAGGGCGGGTAGCAGCTTCTCCCGCAGGTACGGCCCCAGCACTGGTCCCAGCTTGTCGGCCTGCGTCGGAATGAGCGTCATCGTGTATTGATAATCAGCGCCGTTGGAGGTGTGGGTATCCACAAAAATCTCGGGCCGCCACTTCCCAAATAACTCCGCGAACGAGCGCGCATTGCGCGAGTCCTGCTTCACGAAATCACGGTTCAAATCGAGGTGGCGCGCATTGCCCCGGAAGCCATATTCACGCGGGCCGTTCTGATTCGCGCGGGTAGTAGAGTTGCGGTTCAGCATCCCGCCGATGTTGTAAACGGGCACGATAACTACCGTCACCTGCCGCAGCAGGGGTAGGCGCTTTTTATCGCTTAGCAGGTCGCGGGCCAGCAGCATGCTGGCGTCAATGCCCTCGGGCTCGCCGGGGTGAATGCCGTTTTGGATGAATAAAACGGGCCGGCCTAGCGCCCGGCTGGCGGCTGGCTCAAAGGTGCCATCGGCCGAGAGCACGACTTCGGTCAGCGGCTCGCCGCTGTCGGTGGGGCCGGCCTCGCGCAGCCGCACAGTGGCGGGGTAGGCAGCGGCCAGCGCTTTATAAAAAGCCATACACTCGGCGTAGGTGGTCGTAGTGTTGTGTTGCGGGTCGCGCTCAAAAGGGGTGGTGAGCAGCGGGGGGGTAGGGGCGGGGGACATGAGCGCGGCGGCGAGCAAAAGCGAGGCGAAGAACATGGGCGCGAAGGTACCTTTGGGGGTGTTCGCGCCAGTTGTCATGGCGAGCGAAGCGCGGCCATGATAACTGGCGCGAACGATTTTTCCCATTGACCTTCCCCATGCCAACCCGTCCCCTCATCCTAGTTTCCAACGACGACAGCCTCATTGCCCCCGGCATCGCGCACCTGGTGCGCCTTATGCGCGAGCTAGACGCGGAAATCGTGGTGGTGGCCCCCGCCAGCCCGCAGTCGGGCATGGGCCACGCCATTACCATCGGCCACCCGCTGCGGCTGGATAAGTCGGCTATTTTTGGCGAAGACGTGGCCGCCTACGCCTGCACCGGCACCCCGGCCGACTGCGTGAAAATTGCCAAGCACTATTTGCTGAAAGACCGCCGGCCCGACCTCGTGGTGTCGGGCATCAACCACGGCTCCAACTCCTCGGTGAACGTGCTGTACTCGGGCACCATGTCGGCGGCCATCGAGGCGGCCATCGAGGGGCTGCCGGCCATCGGCTTTTCGCTTTGCGAGTATGGCGACGCCGCCGATTTTTCGCACGTCGGCCCCTGGGTGCTGGACATTTGCCGGCAGGCGCTGGCCCACGGCATTCCGGCCGGCACGGCCCTGAACGTGAACATTCCCAAGCACGCCAGCGGCCCCATCCAGGGTATCCGGCTGGCCCGCCAGGCCCGCGCCAAGTGGCAGGAAACCTTTGAGCAGCGCCATGACCCCTACAAACGCCCCTATTACTGGCTACTGGGTGAGTTTTTGAACCAGGACCGCGGCCACGACACCGACGAAGCCGCCCTGGCTGAAAACTACGTGTCGATAGTACCCTGCCAATTTGACCTCACCAACTACCAGGCCCTCACTGAACTAGCTGAAGCCTGGCAGCTGCCCCTACCCCCCGCCGGCCCCGGCATTGCCCCACCCCAGCCCATCGCTAATCAGGATTACGGACCAGCGAATTAGCGGGGTAGAGGGCGGGGCCTGCCCCCGCCCGTCGTTGAACGATGCCAAAGCGAGACGTGCAACGGCGGGCGGGGACAAGCCTCGTCCCCTGCTTCTAATCACTATTCAACCAGCCCTTGCGCCAGAAATAATACACCTGGCCCAGCACGATTAGCAGCAGCGCGCCGAGCAAAATGGGGTAGCCCAGCGGCTCGTATAGCTCGGGCATGTTGAGGGGCAGCACGTGGCCGTGGGCGTCTTCGTGCTGAAAATTCATGCCGTAGAGGCCCACCACGAAGCTGAGCGGGATGAAGATAGAGCTGATGATAGTCAGTACCTTCATCACCTCGTTCATGCGGTTGCTCTGGTCCGAAAGGAAGAGGTCAGTGAGCGAGGAGATGTTGTCGCGGTAGCTCTCAGCCAGGTCCAGGGCCTGGATGGCGTGGTCGTAAGCATCACGGTAGTAGACTTTTATTTCCTCGGGCACCACTTCTTCGGGCAGGCGCAGAATTTCCGACATCTTGTCGCGCTCCGGGTACACGAGGCGGCGAAAGCGCACCACGTCCTTCTTGATGCGCAGGATGCGGCTCAGCAGCCGGCGCTCGCGCTGGGTGTTGAAGATGCTGCTCTCCAGCTCCTCAATATAGTCGCCGATGGCGGCCATCGTGGGGTAGTAGTGGTCGAGCACCACGTCGGTGAGGGCGTAGGCGAGGTAGCCCACGGGCTTGCGCCGCAGCTGGCTGAAATTGGCCCGGATGCGGTTGCGCAATACATCCAGGCAGTCGTCGTAGGTATCCTGAAACGTGAGCACGTAATTCGGCCCGGTGAAGATGGAGAGCTGGTCGTCGCTCACCGTGAGCTGGGCCGTAAACTCGGTCATGCGCGACACCAGAAACAGCCGGTTGTCGTCAAACACCTCCACCTTGGCCCGCTGGTAGTCGCCGAGCACGTCCTCCATCTGGAGCGGGTGCAGGCCGAACTCCTGCATGAGATTTTCCATCAGCGGCAGGTCGCCGTAGCCGCGCACGTCTACCCAATGTTTCAATTCGGGGTGAGCGCGCAGGTAGGCCAATAGCTCCTCGTAGCGGTCAGAGTATTCGCCTTCCTCGCAGCTGTGCTCGTCATAGGAAAGCAAAAACAAGCGTGGCTTGAGCGCCCCCGGCTGCACGTGCAGCGTGCCGGGGCGCTGGCCCACCTGCTGGTAGAGGGCCTGGCGGCGGGCCTCCCGGTCGGGGTCGGGGGGTAGGGCATTGCCGCGGCCGGGCGCGGGAAGGGCAGCGGGTGGGGGGGTAGGAAACGCGCTGGCGGAACTCATGAAAAGCAACGACTAAAAACGAAAATGACCGCAAGGTGCGGCAAAAATAGAAATGCGGCCGGCGGCTGCCGTACTTTGCCGGCGGGTCGCCCCGCCCCTTTTTTTTCGCTAATTCTTTCCCGAGCTTGCCCGTTGATTCTGCTTTGCCGCCCGGCTGGGACGTATACGTAGCCGCCACCCCGGCTGGCCAGCCCCCAGCCGCGCCCCGGCTGCCGCTGGCTTTTGAGCCGTTTTTATACTTGCAGCCCGCCCACCAGGCGTTGCAGCGGCAGCCGGGCCCGGTGCTGGCGTTTTTTCTGGAAGATGCCGCCGCCGGCCGCACGGTAGCTCAATTTTACGTGGTGCCCGATGCCCAAGGGCCCGGCCTGGCCCGCTCCCCTGGGCAAGCCAGCTTTGGGGGCGTGCAGCTGGCCGCGGGCCTGCCCGTGGCCGCCCTGCACCCGTTGCTGGCCGAGGCCGAGGCTACCCTGCGCCGCTACGGCCAGCGCCGGCTCGAAGTGCGCGGCTACGCCTTCTGCTACGACCCCGCTGGGGCGGCTACCCTGGCCGAAGCCCTGCGCCAGCGCGGCTACGAAGTAGTGCTGGCCGAGGAGAATTACCACCTTGATACCCAGCGCGACTACGAAGCCCACCTGCACCGCTCCGAGCGCCATTACCTGCGTAAGTGCCAGCGTGCGGGTTTTGTGCTGGAGCAGGAGCCGCCGCTGCTGCTACCCCTGGCCTACGACTTCCTGGCGGCGTGCCGCCGCGAGCGCGGGCGGTCCTTGTCGTTGCCATTGGCGCGGGTACAAGAGCTGTTCAACAGCTTCCCGCGCCAGCACCTGTTGCTATCGGTGCGCGAGCCGTCGGGCGATTGGGCGGGAGTAGTCATCGCCATTGTGGCCAGCCAGCGGGTGCTATACGACTTTTATCTCGCTACCCCATTGCGCCTCAATAAGCTGAGCCCGGCGGTGATGCTACGTGCCGGATTGCACGATTTTGCTCGTACTAATGGCCTGGCCGTAGTGGACCTGGGCATTTCGACGCTGCATGGGCGCGAGCCGCACGTTTCGCTGCTCAACTTTAAGCGCCACCTGGGCGGCCTGGCCGGCTTAAAGCTAACCTGGCAGAAGCCGCTTTAGGTAACGTACCGCTTTCTCACTTTTTTTTAGCTGCTCCCTGTTCAAGCTCCGCCTACCCCTGGCCCGAGAAGATACCGCCCACCTGCGCTCGTTTGTGCGCGGGGCCGCTGGCACGGGGGTGGCGGTGGGCGCGCGGGCCGCCGGGGCCTTGCTGCTGAATAAGCTGGTAGCCCTCTACGGCGGGCCCGGCGGCCTCACGCAGCTGGCGCAGTTTCAGAACCTGATGGCTCTGTTTGGGGCCCTGCCCGCCGATGGCGTGCAGGTTGGGGCCACCACGTATCTGGCTCCCCTGCGCCCTGGCACGGCGCGCTACCGCCTCTACCTGGGGGCTGCGCTGTGGCTCACGGCTGGGCTGGTGGTGGTGGCCGGCGCGCTGCTGGGGGGGCTGGGCGGCGCGGCGTGGCCGGTGGGCCGCACCGTGGCTTTTACGGTAGCAATGGGGCTCGTAACGGGGCAGGCCCTGCTGGGTGCGGCCCTGCTGGCGGCCGGCCGGCGCGGGGCCTACGTAGCCCTGGCCACGGTGCTGAGTGCCGCCGGGGTGCTGGCCGCGGGTAGCCTGCTGGCGCTGGGGCGGCCCATGAGCCAGGTGCTGCTCGGCTACGTGGGCGGGCAAGCCCTGTCGGCGGGGGTAGGACTACTGCTGGCGCGGCGGGCCGGGCTGCTGCGCGGCGGGCCGGCGGCCCGGCCCAGCCGCGCGGCCGTGCGCGCCCTGAGCCGGTTTCTGTTGATGGCGCTGGGCGGGCTGCTGTTTGACCGAACCATAGACTATGCGGTGCGGGCCTACCTGATTGCGCACTTTGTACCGGCCGCCACCGACCAATGGCAGGCCGTGGCCAAGCTCTCGGATAACTATACGCTGGTGGTAGGGGCCGTGCTAAGCACGGTATTTTTTCCGCGCCTGGCGGCGCTGGCTCCGCACCCGGCCGAGCAGCGTCGCTACGTGGGTACGGTAGCCGCGCTGCTCGCCGTAGGCCTAGCGCTGGGTTTGGGGTTGGTGTATGGGCTGCGGCGCGAGGTGCTGGCGCTGTTGTTTGCGCCGCGCCTGGCGGCGGCGGCCTCGCTCATGGCCCCGCAGCTGCTCGGCGACTGGGCCAAGCTGGTGAGTTGGGTGTTTCTGTACGTGCTGCTGGTACGGGCCCGCCCTGGGCCTTACCTGGCCTGGCAAGCCTTTGCCGCCGTGCTCTACGTGGGCCTGGTGGTGGGGCTGCTACCCGCGCGCGGCCTGCCGGGGCTGGTGCTGGCCCACGCGGCTCACCACGGCGTGCTGCTGGTGCTGTGCCTGGGTTGGTTTTGGCGTCCGTATTTTCGACCTTCAAAAAAGCGCCGTTGACCAGCCTCGCTCCGCCGCCTCTCGTCACCATCGTGGCCCTGTGCCACAACCATGCGCCGTTTCTGCGGGCGGCCCTGGATTCCATTCTGGCCCAGGACTACCCCCGCCTGGAAGTCTGGCTCGTGGATGATGCCAGCCACGACGGGAGCCCGGCCATCCTGCGCGAATACGCCCTGGCCCAGGCTGGCTGGCACCTGCTGCTGCTGCCCGCCAACGTGGGCAACTGCCGGGCTTTCAACCTGGCGTTTTTTCAAAGCCAAGGCGAATTTGTGGTTGATTTTGCCACCGATGATGAGCTGTTGCCCCAGCGCCTGAGCCAGCAGGTGGCGCTGTTTCAGGCCCTACCCCCCACTTACGGCGTGGTGTATTCCAACTGTGAGCTGGTGACCGAAGCCGGCCAGCCGCTGCGCCTGCACCAGCGCCCCGACCCGCGCCACCCCGGCCAGCTGCTGCCGCGCCCGGCCAGCGGCTGGGTCTTTGCCGATGTGCTGGGGCGCTACTTCATCAGCCCGCCTACCGTGCTCATGCGGCGCGCTACCCTGCTGGCCCTGGGCGGCTACGACGAAAGCCTGAGCTACGAGGACTTTGACTTCTGGGTACGGGCCAGCCGCGACTGGCAGTTTTACTACCAGGATGCCGTGACGACCCGCAAGCGCCTGCATCCGCGCAGCAAAAGCGCGCAGACAACCTTTTACCGCGACCCCTACCTGGCCTCGACCATCCAGGTGTGCCGCAAGGCCCTGGCCCTGTGCCGCACCGCGCCCGAGTTGGCCGCCCTGCGCGTGCGCCTGCGCTACGAGCTGCGCCACGCCCTACCCCGCCGCCGCCTGTCCGAAGCGCGCGAGCTGGCCCAGCTCCTCGCCCAAACTCACCCGCCCGGCCTGCCCGACCGCCTGCTGGCGCTGCTGCGCTACTGGCCGGCGCGTGCGTTGCTGGCCGGCTCGCGCTCGTAGTCGGCCTCGTCGTATTCCTGCGAGGCCAGGCACAGCAGCACCGCGCCGGCCCCAAACTGCACCTCGCGCCACGAGCCGGCCGGCACGTACAGCGCCTGGCTGGCCTGGCTTAGTTCAAACGTGTGGCGGGCGAAGCCGGGGCATTCCACCGTGATGCGCAGCGTGCCGCTCAGCGCCATAAACACCTGCTCCAGCGTGCGGTGCGTGTGGCGGCCCCGCACTTGCCCGGCGGGCACGTCCGTTATCCAGTAAGCGCGCCGCACGGCGAAGGGTAGGGTCGTCGCCTCGGCCACCGTGAGCCAGCCCTCGGCGGCCGCGCCGTGGGTAGGCAGCGAAAAAAGGTAAGGAAGCGTCATGCAGCGAAACTAGCCGGCAAAGATAGGGTTTTTGGTTGCAGCCATTGGTCCTGGCCGCGCGGCGCGCGCCATGATGAGCTTTTCAATCAGAGACCCTTATAACTGGCTGACTTCTACGCGGCGGTTGCGGGCATCGGGGGAGGGGTAGAGGGGGCGCGTATCGCCGTAACCCACGGTTTCGAGGCGGTCGGCGGCGATGCCGACGCGCACCAGGTAGGCCTTCACGGCGGCGGCGCGCTGCTCGCTAAGTACTTGGTTTTTATCAGATTCGCCCACGCGGTCGGTATGGCCGGCTATGCGCAGGCGCAGCGCGGGCCGCGCGCGCAGGGCAGCCGCCAGCTGGTCGAGGGCCGGGCTGGCTTCGGGCAGCAATTCGGGTTTGCCCAGCTTAAACAGCACCGTGGGCAGCACCACCGGCGCGGCCGAAATGACCGGCGCGCTGGTCAAGGGGTCCTTCAGCGTATCGGGGGGGGTAGGGACCACAGGCGGGACACTGACTACTGGCGGCGCGGGCCGCGCCGGGCGGCCCGGCTTAGCCCCGCTTACCTGAATGGTAATGGGCACGGCCGCGCTTTCTACCGAGGGGTAGTAACCCTGAGTGATATAAAAAGTAGTGGCCTTGCTGAGTTTAGTGCGGTAGATATTGCCGGTGGCCACGGGCTGTTTCAGCTCGGCATCGGCAAACCAGTGCACGTCGCGGCCCGATACGCGCAGATTGGTGGCCGCGCCCGCCGGCACCGTAGCGGCCGACTTGAGCCTGACGCGGTAGAGCGTGAAGTCGCCCGTGTCGCAGTCGTTTACGGGGTCGTAGGTGGCGTGGCCGGTCAGCTTTTCCAGCGCCGGGTCGTAGGTAAAGGCGATGCTGCCATCGCACCAGTAGCTGAGGGGCGAGCCACCCGTCTCATTAAGCTTGCGCACGTGGTCGAGCCGCAGCCGCGTGCCCGTGCGCGTGCCCTGCATCTGGAACGTGACCGATACCTCGGGCTGGCCGCCCACTTCCTGGTACAGCACACCGAAAAGGGCGGTGCCCTTGCCGGCCTGCACCCGCAGCACCGCCGGCCAGTAGCGCGGGTCGCCCTTCTCGGCTTCCACGCCCTGCCAGGTGCCGGCCAGGCTCTGGGCCGATGCCCGTAGGGGCCCAGCCAGCAGCCCAGCCACGGCCAGGCCATACCAAACGCTGAGTTTCATGGGTCTAAACTAGTAGCCGCCCGATTATTTCGCCGCCGCCGCCATTTGCTGCCCGGCCCCGGCGCGCTCGGCTACCTTGACTGTCAATGCTATTAACTACTCGTTATCATATACTTTTATGAATGGTAGCTGCCTAAATTCGTGAAGGTAGCGCGCCGGGTGGGGTAGGGCGTTACTAGGCAGTGCACGACCGGGCCCCGGCCGTGGCTTCCCTACCCCAGAAAAGCCATGTCCTCGGTACTCAGCTCAATGTCAGCGGCTTGCAAATTCTCGCGCAGGTGTGCCAGCGACGATGTGCCCGGTATCGGCAGCAGCATAGGCGACTTGTGCAGCAGCCAGGCAATGTTGAGCTGAGCCTCCGATACGCCGCGCCGCTTGGCTAGCTCGGCCATTTTATCGCCGGCTTTGGGCAGGCCATGAACGAGCGAGAAAAACGGCACCAGCGGAATGCCGTGCTGCTCGCACAGGGCCAGTACCTCTTCACCACCGTGGGTTTCGCCGTGGGCCTCGCGCAGGGTGGTGCGTTGGGCGTAGCCGTACATATTCTCGACGGTCGCAATCTCGCCCAGTTTAAGGCCGGCTTCCAGCTCCTCGGGGCTCACGTTGCTCAGGCCCACGTGCTGGATTTTACCTTCCTTTTGCATCTCAAACATGGCTCCGAGCTGCTCGGCCAGCGGTACTCCGCCGTGGCCCATCAGCCGCAGGTGCACCAGCTGCACTTGCTCTTGCTTGAGCGTGCGCAGGTTGTTTTCGATGCTTGTGCGCAGGTTGGCGGGCGTGTTGAAGGGCACCCAGCTGGCATCGGGCCGGCGGGTGGCACCCACCTTCGTGCAGATAACTAAATTGGCGGGGTAGGGATGCAGTGCTTCGAAAATCAGGCGGTTGGTCACGTCGTCGCCGTAATAATCGGCCGTATCCAGAAACGTTACGCCACTTTTGACGGCGGTTTTCAAAATATCGAGCGCTTGGGGGCGGTCGGCCGGCTCGCCCCAAATCTGGGGGCCGGTGAGGCGCATGGTGCCGTAGCCCAGGCGGTTGACAGTGAGCGGCTGGGCCGATTGGGGCGCGATGGTGAGCGTCATGGGGGGTAGGGCTGGTAGAATAATCAGCCTAGTAACCCCCGAAGCCGGCGCGGGGTTGCGCCGGCCAGCCGCGGCCGCTTCCAGACTGCCGCCGCCTTTATCCCAGTTGCAGCACCGAATACGGGTTTCGTTCAGTATTAACGAGCAGTATGGCAGGGTCACCTGCACGGTATGCACGCGCTCTATCATACCGCGGAGCTTAGCGCACCATCCGTGCCGTGATACAATTTGAGACGATTCGAGACGATAGCCTCCCCGCCCCCGCGCCCCCCACCGCCGCTGCCGAAGCTGGGAGCGGCTTGGGATAGCTGTGGGGCGGGCCGCGTGGGTGTACGAAAAAAATCTAGGGTAGCGTATAGTTGAGGCCTGGACCGCTGCCGTGCCGCGCAATTAGTCCCCGCTCTACCAAAATGGCGAGTATTTTTTTAACCGTAGGGGCAGGAATGGCCAGGCGTTTGGCAATAACCCCCGACCGGCAGCCGGGGTTATTTTCAATAAATAGTAGAATGGCCTTTTCGCGGGGCAGTAGTTGGCTTTCCGCACCGTCGGCCGTCAGCTTCTGCAATAATTGCTGTTGCACGTTGCCCAAAGCACTGAAAAAGAAGGTGAGCCACGACGAAACATTCTCGCCCGGCCGTTGCGACTGGCACCGCTGCAACTCGCGGTAGTACTCGGTTTTGCGGCTCTCTATCTCGTGCTCCAGGCTCACGTACTGAATCCAGACGTAGCCTTGTTTCAGCAGGAGCAGGGTGGCCAGCAGGCGACTCAGCCGCCCGTTGCCGTCCTGAAACGGGTGGATGCTCAGAAACTCGTAGCAGAACAGGGCGCATTTCACCAGCGGGTGCGTGGCTGCGTCCTGCGCATACCAGGCCAGCAGCGCCCGCATGGCATCCTCGGTGGCGATGCCCGGCGCGGTGGTGGCAAACACCAGCCGCTTGGTGCCATCGGGCAGGCTGGCCTCTACGGAGTTGGGGTGCTGCTTGTAGTTGCCCCGGTGCCACTCGTCCTTGCGGCTGAAACGCAGCAATTGGCTGTGCAGCCCTTTCAGGCTGTTTTCGGTGAGGTCAATGTCGGCGTAGGCGTCCGCAATCAAGTCCAGGGCCTGAAAATAGCCTACTACTTCCTGCGAGTCCCGGTCTTCCAGCTTGGTAATGTTGGTGTTGCGCAGCAGCACGTCCACCTCTGCGTCGCTCATGCGCGAGCCCTCAATGCGCGTCGAAGCGCCCACGCTCCGCACCGTGGCAATGGCCTTGAGCTGCTTCAGGCTCTGGCCCTCGCGCCGCTCAATGGCCGTCCACGAGGCATCGAACCTATCGAGCTTGCTCACCGCCGCCAGCAACCCCCAATCCAGCGTGACCGCCACCGTGTGTACCTGCGTTTCCATGCCGCAAAAGTACGCGCCGCCCGCCGCCCCAGATACGGTACGATACGATAGGAGCTAGTAGCGATACGATATAACGGCGCTTGCCTCGCCTGCCCCTAGGGCCCCCGCCGCCGCTTGCCGTGGCGGGAGGAGCATTTTAAAAGCATGTCCCTTTATTAGTTCGCATAATGCGAACTTTTGAATTAACTTTGGCGTATCAATTATGAAAGTTCACCTTATCAAACGGCAAACCGTCGAAGACTATGCGGCCCGCCACGCCCGCAGCCGCAGTTACTTCGCGCTGTGGCTGGCTGCAGTGAAATACGCCGACTGGAACACGCCCGCCGACATCCAGCAAACCTTCGGCGCGGCCGATTTACTGGGCAATGGCACCAGCCGCGTAGTATTTGATATTGGTGGAAATAATTATCGGCTCATTGCCAGCTATGCCTTTGGGCAGCACCAGGTTCATTTGTTCGTGTGCTGGCTCGGCACCCACGCCGAATACGATAAACTTTGCGCTAAAAATCAGCAGTACACCGTTACCCTATACTGATGCGGATTATGGAAACCCTGAAATACACCGTCATTAAGGACGCCCAGCAATACGAAGCGTATTGCACCCAGCTCGAACAGCTCGTTATCGCGCCCCAGCTCACGGCCGCCGCGCTGGACGAAATCGACCTGCTCACGCTGCTCGTCGAAACCTGGGACCAGACACACGCCACCCTGTCCGAAGCCGACCCCATTGAGCTGCTGCGCTCCCTCATGGCCGGCCGCCAGCTGCTAGCCAAGGACCTGGTAGCCGCCCTGGGCCTGAGTAAAGGCGCAGTATCGGATATCCTCAGCCGCCGCCGGGGCCTGTCTAAAGAAGTAATCCGCCGCCTCGCCAGCTACTTCCACGTTTCGCAGGAAGCCTTCAACCGGCCCTACGAGTTGGCCGCTCCCGCCGCCACGCTACCCCGCAACGCGCGGCTGGTGCATAAAGGCAGCGCAAAAGGAGCGTTGGCCCGTGATACGATTTGATACGATTATATCCGATACTGATACGATAGTAAAAGCTCCCACCCGCCCCCAGGGCCCCCGCCGCCGCTTGCCGTGGCAGGGGCCCTGAGAGTTACAGCGCTGTAAATCAGTATTTGATGGAAAACTCCAGATGCCCGCCCAGCCCATCGGCAATGATGCGCTGCAACGTGGAGAGCCGCACGTCCTTCAAGTCGTTTTCCAGCTTGGAGATGTAGGCCTTATCCGTGCCGGACAATTCGGCCAGCTGCGCCTGCGTCAGCCCTTTGGCCCGGCGGGCCTGCTGGAGCATCATCCCCAGCTTAAACGTCTCGTAGCCAGCCTCAAATTCCTCGCGCGGCTTGGTGCCGGTAGCGCCGTGCTCCTGCTCGATGAACTGGTCGAGGCTAGTTAGGTTTTCGTTGGCTTGCATAGTATTCGGCTTTGACTTGGTGGGCTTTGGCTAACTCAGCTGGCGGGGTTTTCTGCGTTTTCTTGGTGAAGCCGTGGCCGACTACCACCAGGTTGCCCGCATCGAAGAAGCAGAAGATGCTTCAGCTATCGCTCCCAACCTGCACCCTGATTTCATACAGGCCATCGGTGCCGGTCAGGTGTTTGAAATACAGCTCTGGAATCTGGTCCAGGTCCTCCACTACGCGTAGCGTCCACAGAATCTTCTTCTTGACCTTCTCGCTCTGGCTGGCATAGAAGTCCCGGAAATAGCTTTTGAAGAAAAACAGCTCGCGCTTTTTGGCCATCGGGCAAAAGTAAGCCCGGTTGTCCAATCAGACAACCGGGTTTCTCGGTGGTTTGTTCCCCGCCCGCCCCCAGGGCCCCCGCCGCCGCTTGGTGTGGCGGGGGAGGTAGTTAGATGACAGGCACAAATCCAACACGGTTGAATGATTCACGCCACCCGTACTTTTAGACTAGTGTAAAGTGTTGAAATGTTTCAGTGGTATTTGTGCCAAAATGTTTTACAGTCCCAACTTGTAGCCTTTTGAATTCTCCAGAAGTAATTCCGGCAATTAATTGACTTTCAAAAACGTTGATATGGCCATTTAGCCGCCTTACATCCTTGCCAAGGTATTTTGCTAAAGGAAGGTCATCCCCAGATTTGAATAATTTCAAATTTTTGAGTAGCAAGTCTTCAAAATCATCTTGAGTATTTATAAATGTATTCAAAACCGGCTTTGCATGATGGTCTATAATATAGAGATTGCTGAGTAAGTGCTCGATTATCTCTAATAAGACGTGCAACGCTTTCTCTTTAGGAACTGACATGTCATGGACAGAATCGTTGCCCATAAATCGAACGGTATGAAGACGTTCAGATTCTTTGTCTGTAATAAATCTATTGCGTGCCAAGCTGTTTATCTTAGCTGCTAAATCTCTGCCAGTTATATTCTTGTCAAGGCAAATAGCTTCAACTACTGCGCGAAACCCTACACCAGCCAGGAGGTGACAATTTGCTTTTAGGGCATTAATTGTTTCGTCATACACCGTTTTTATCTGCGGTGGAAGCAAATAGGTTTCGCTTATGGTTCTGTGATTCTGAAGTGGATTAGGATACAGATAGGTAGTGATTTCGTGGGTCCAGTTATCGAATTCATCGGGATATGAAGATTCGTAGTCATGATTCTCCTGCCTAAATGAAACATGCTCACAACCCATGCACTGAACTGTTATGTATTTGGTCGCATAATTATAATCAGGGTCGTCACCGCTTTGAGTTTTGGCAAAGAGAACTTCATGGTTTGTCGTATTTTGATAATTACCGCAGTAGTTTTTGATTTTTTTTGCTTCAGTGCTCATGGGTTGAATGTGGTCTTGCGAAAGGACTGTTGTTAGCGGGTGAATTGATAAAGAATAAGCCTACATATTTCGCCGATACTGCCCGCCGACCTCAAACAGCGCGTTCGTAATCTGGCCGAGCGAGCAATATTTCACCGTTTCCATTAGCTCGTCAAACAGATTGCCGTTGGCGACGGCGATTTGCTGGAGCTGCTGGAGGCGGGCCGGGGTTTCGGCGGCGTTGCGCTGGTGCAGCAGGCTACGACGTAATGCGGGGTAGGGGTAGAAAGTATCCTTTGATGCAGTCGAGGTTGCGGACGCAGATTTGAATGTGGTTCTTTTCGCGGAAGCCAGCGGTGGGATAAATCTCTTTGCCTTCCCAGAATACCCCACGCACCGAGTCAAATTCAGGTAGCATTTCCTTGCGTAGCGAATTGTGCAATGCCTCAATTACCGCACAATCTAAGTCTCGTTGCAGCAAATCACTCGTCTTGCCTTTGTTTACCGGAATGCCTATTTCCGCGTCGGCCGAGGTAGCTTGCAGCAGCTCGTAACCATCCTTCAGGAAGACCAGGTTTTTGTAGTCAAGCAAGTCCAGGCAATTGCCCAAATCCAGTATCACACCTACGACGGCGGGCTGGGTAATATGGCTATTGAGCTTGCCACTCAGTTCTATTGCCCAATCCAGCGCTCTACTAGGGCTATTATCCCAGAAATATATTCCGTGCCCTAACCAATCGTGTTTGTTGTCACGGGGTTTTAACTCGGCCTGGCCATTGATTACGGCATTAACGACTGATTGGTCAGTACCGTGAAAGCCCAGTGCTAAGCCGGTCCTCGCGGTATACATAGGTTCTGGTAAGATTCGGTTAGTTTGCCTTCGGGCGTGATGATGCCGGTTTCAACTAAGAACTTTTTAGAAGCCTCTTTGTCGCCAGCCAGGCGTTCGCGGAATTTGCGCAACTTTTCCAGCGTCCGTTCGATTTCTTTGTCGCTCATGGCTGCAAAATGTTAATGGTTAGTGCTGAGTCAGCTAATGTACTGCCAGTCCGTCAAATCAGTTCAAACCGCGCCCTACATATTGCGCCGATACTGCCCGCCGACCTCAAACAGCGCGTTCAGACTCTGCCCAAAGCAACTGAAGTTTATTCCAAGCCTCAGCGCCTAATGCTGCAATACGAATCCAGTCAGGGTCATTCAAGATTGCGGCATCGTTGTAATCATCATTCAACGGTGCAGAATACTTGTCAAGAGCATTATGCCATTCACTTAAAATTGCCACTTCTTGTTTACTTACCCATTTATCCTGGATGAGTAGTTTGTAATCTGAACCAAAAATTAAATCATCGAAATAGCAGCACATAAACTCCACATACGTGTAGTGTACGCTAGGTTTTGCTGCATCCATCCACGTCTTGCGTTGGTATTCGATGGAAGTTAGTTCTTCAATTGAAGACTTCCATCGAACCCTCCACATTTCTCGCAATTCCTCATCAGAAACAGAATCTGATGATGTTGAAGAATCTTCGGCGGCCATAGGAATTACATATTCCTTCTATACTGCCCACCGACCTCAAACAGCGCGTTGGTAATCTGGCCCAGCGAGCAATATTTCACCGTTTCCATTAGCTCGTCAAACAGATTGCCGTTGGCGACGGCGATTTGCTGGAGCTGCTGGAGGCGCGCCGGGGTTTCGGCGGCGTTGCGCTGGTGCAGGGCTTCGAGCATCGTAATCTGGTACTGCTTTTCCTCCTCCGTGGCGCGGATGACCTCGGCCGGCACCACCGTGGGCGAGCCAGTGGACGAGAGGAAGGTGTTGACTCCTATTATGGGGTACTCGCCGGTGTGCTTCAGCATCTCGTAGTGCATGCTTTCCTCCTGGATTTTGCCGCGCTGGTACATGGTTTCCATGGCCCCGAGCACGCCGCCGCGCTCCGTGATGCGGTCAAATTCGAGCAGCACCGCCTCTTCCACTAGGTCGGTCAGCTCCTCGATGATGAAGGAGCCTTGCAGCGGATTTTCGTTTTTGGCCAGGCCCAGCTCGCGGTTGATGATGAGCTGAATGGCCATGGCCCGGCGCACGCTCTCCTCGGTGGGGGTAGTGATGGCTTCGTCGTAGGCGTTAGTATGCAGGGAGTTACAGTTGTCGTAGATGGCGTAGAGGGCCTGCAACGTGGTACGGATGTCGTTGAAGTCGATTTCCTGGGCGTGCAGGCTGCGGCCGCTGGTCTGGATGTGGTACTTCAGCATCTGGCTGCGAGCGTCGGCGCCGTACTTCAGCTTCATGGCCTTGGCCCAGATGCGGCGCGCTACCCGCCCAATGACGGCGTACTCGGGGTCGATGCCGTTGGAGAAGAAGAAGCTCAGGTTGGGCGCGAAGTCGTTGACGCTCATGCCGCGGCTCACGTAGTATTCCACAAACGTGAAGCCGTTGCTGAGCGTGAGGGCCAACTGGGTAATCGGGTTGGCCCCCGCCTCGGCAATGTGGTAGCCCGAGATGCTGACGGAGTAGAAATTACGCACCTTCTCGGTGATAAAAAACTGCTGCACGTCGCCCATCAGGCGCAGGGCAAACTCGGTGCTGAAGATGCAGGTGTTCTGGGCCTGGTCTTCCTTGAGAATGTCGGCTTGCACGGTGCCGCGCACCTGCGTCAGGGTTTTGGCCTTGATGGTGGCGTACACATCGGGGGGTAGCACCTGGTCGCCGGTCACGCCGAGCAGGCGCAAACCCAGGCCGTCGTTGCCGGCCGGCAGCTCGCCCTGGTAGCGGGGGCGGGGCTGGCCCAGCGCCGCATAGATGCTGTCAATTTTGGCCTCTACTTCCTCAGTAAGGCCGTTTTCGGCGATGTACTTCTCGCAGTTCTGGTCGATGGCCGCGTTCATAAAAAACGCCGCCAGCGTGGCCGCTGGGCCGTTTATCGTCATCGAAACCGAGGTGGTCGGGGCGCTCAAATCGAAGCCCGAATACAGCTTCTTGGCATCGTCGAGGCAGGCGATGCTCACGCCCGCGTTGCCGATTTTGCCGTAGATGTCGGGCCGGTGGTCGGGGTCCTCACCGTAGAGCGTCACCGAGTCGAAGGCCGTGCTCAGGCGCTTGGCCGGCAGGCCCATGCTCACGTAGTGGAAGCGGCGGTTGGTGCGCTCGGGGCCCCCTTCGCCGGCAAACATGCGGGTAGGGTCTTCGCCCTCGCGCTTGAACGGGAACACGCCCGCCGTGTAGGGGAATTCGCCGGGGAAATTCTCCTGCATCGCCCAGCGCAGGCGGTCGCCCCAGCCGGTGTAGCGTGGCACCGATACCTTAGGTATCATGTTGCCCGACAATGACTTAGTGTGCGTCTTTACCCGAATTTCCTTGCCCCGCACCGAATACACGTACTCGGGGTTGCGGTAGTTTTGCAGGGTGTCTTCCCAGTTTTCCAGAATGGCCTGGCTGTCGGCATCGAGCCGGCGCAGCTGGGTTTGCTTGTTCTTGGTGAACTCCTCGATGGTGCCGGCCGGGCTGTTTTTATCGGCCCCGTAGTGCTCCTCCAGCTTGGCAAACGCGCCGGCCACCTCCGCGATGTGGGCCTGCTCGCGCACGCGCTGGTCGTAGGCGCGGTTGGTTTCGGCAATTTCGGAGAGGTAGCGCGTGCGGTTCGGCGGGATGATGTAAATCTTCTCCGAGTCCGAGGTGCTGGTTTCCAGGTGCGAGGCGAAGGTGGCGCCGGTCTTGGTTTCCAGCATCTGGAGCACCGCCCGGTACAGCCGGTTCATGCCGGGGTCGTTGAACTGCGAGGCGATGGTGCCGAACACCGGCATCGTGTCGGTGGGCGAGTCCCAGCGGTTGTGGTTGCGCTGGTACTGCTTGCGCACGTCGCGCAGCGCATCCAGGGCCCCGCGCTTGTCGA
The DNA here is from genome assembly GCF_020012125.1 of Hymenobacter psoromatis. NCBI lineage: Bacteria > Pseudomonadati > Bacteroidota > Cytophagia > Cytophagales > Hymenobacteraceae > Hymenobacter > Hymenobacter psoromatis. The sequence continues at coordinate 1,958,867 of NZ_JAIFAG010000001.1, read as the reverse complement.
ATTTATTCAGGGCAATAACGTCGGCAAAATCGAGCATGTCGATTTTTTCCAGCTGCGTGGCCGCGCCGTACTCGGGCGTCATCACGTAGAGGCTGGCGTCGGAGTGCTCGATAATCTCGGTATCACTCTGGCCGATACCGCTGGTTTCCAGAATTATAAGGTCGTAGTTGGCGGCCTTCACCACATCCACGGCGTCCTGCACGTACTTGCTGAGGGCCAGGTTGCTCTGGCGCGTGGCCAGGCTGCGCATGTACACCCGCGGCGAGTTGATGGCGTTCATCCGAATGCGGTCGCCGAGCAGGGCCCCACCGGTCTTGCGCTTGCTGGGGTCCACCGAAATAATGGCGATGGTCTTGTCGGGAAAGTCCATCAAAAAGCGCCGCACCAGCTCGTCTACAAGCGAAGACTTGCCCGCGCCGCCCGTGCCGGTAATACCGAGTATCGGTGCCTGGTGCCTGGTGCTTAGTACTTGATTCTGGGCGTTTTCACTAAGCTGAAATTCAGAAATCAAGTCGCCTTTCACCCGCTCAAACTCCTCCGGGAAATTCTCTGCCGCCGAAATCAGCCGGCCAATGCTGCGGGCATCTTTCTCCTTTACGTGGCCCGCTTCCCCATTCAAATGCTGTCCCGTCGGGAAGTCCGCCTGCTCCAGCAGGTGGTTAATCATGCCCTGCAAACCCATCGCGCGGCCATCATCGGGCGAGTAGATGCGGGTAATGCCGTAGGCCATCAGGTCGGCAATCTCGGTGGGCAGAATCACGCCGCCACCGCCGCCGAAGAGCTTGATGTGGCCCGCACCGCGCTCCTTCAGCAAATCGTGCATGTACTTGAAGTACTCGTTGTGCCCGCCCTGGTAGCTGGTGATGGCAATGGCCTGCGCATCTTCCTGAATGGCGCAGTCCACGATTTCCTGCACCGAGCGGTTGTGCCCCAGGTGAATCACCTCCGCGCCGCTGCTCTGGATGATGCGGCGCATGATGTTAATGGCCGCGTCGTGCCCGTCAAATAGCGCGGCGGCCGTAACGATGCGCACGTGGTTCTTAGGCTTATAAGGAGCAACGGGGGCGGGATGCATGGGGGAGGGGGTAGGGCGAGGGTGGAACGTGGCCGCAAGCGTTACTTTAGAAACCTGCGGCGGCGCTTTTAGTGTGGCAAAGGTACAAAAAAGCCCCAGCGAGGTTGGCCGGGGTGGGTAGGGAAATTGACTAACAGTATTCGGACTGTAAGTAGTCCAGAAACTCCGTCCACGTCCGCCCAACTATAATTGGTGTTTCTTCATCATGTCCGATATAAGGCGTTAGAACAAAATTGCCGCTAGCTTTCCCGATGGCAAAAGCCTCGCCGCCACCGTCCGAGCCGATTAGAAAATAGCCGGGATAGAATTCAGCAGCTTCGTGAGCGGAGTTGAATTGTAGTAATTCATCCGCTTCAATCAAATTAAGCACCGCCGAATTCGTAAGTACTTTCAGTAGCAAATAGATAGGCCAGGTATTCCTTGGGAGGAATAAAGTCAAGCGTATCTAAAAATTCTTGTTGATGTTGTGTAAGCATAGGAGTAATAAAGGATTATCTCAATTTTCGCAAATCTAGCCGAAACCCCGCCAGCACATCCTCGCCCGAAAGCTCCCGGTCGAAGCCCGGCACCGTTTCGTACCCGGCTTGCCCGGCGCGGAAGAGGTAGGCCGTTTCATCGTCGCAGAAAAGCAGCCAGCCCAGCGCGGCTCCGTTCGCCCGGTACTCTTCCATCTTCGCCAGCAGCACGTTTAGCAAGTCCGTTTTGGAACGCAGCTCCACCACGAACGGTGGGTAGAGGCGCGCAAATTTCTCCCGTTGCTCCGGGCTCAGCGCCTGCCACTGCGCGGCCGGCACCCAGGAAACATCAGGTGCGCGCACGGCCCCGTTGGGCAACGTGAAGCCGGCATTGGAATCGAAGACAAAGCCAGGCTCGCCGTTCGTGCTCCACCAATTGTAGAGCTGCCCGATGAGGCTGGCATTGCGCCGGCCGGTAATGGTAAACGTTGGTGCCATAAGTAGAATTTCCCGTTGCGCGTTGCGCTCGATGCGCCATTTGCGGTGTTGCTGGCAGAAGTCGAAAAACTCGGCTTCGCTCATCCGGCTCATGTAGGGGTTATCCAGAACCAAGGGTTCATCAGCAAAGAGCGCGTTTATGGCAAGGAGAGGGGGTAGGGTAGCAAGATACGAAAAACGTCCCGGCGGGGCAGCCGGGACGTTTTTCTGAGATGGCTGCGGCGGGTGGGCTACTTGCCCGCTACCGCCTGCACGCCCGCCTCGGCTACGGTGTGGTCGTCTTCCACGGTGCTGCCCGATACGCCGATGGCCCCAATAACGGTGCCGCTGCCATCTTTAATGGGTAGGCCGCCGGGGAAGGAGATGAGGCCGCCATTGGAATGCTCAATGCCGAAGAGTGGGCCGCCGGGCTGCGAAAGGCCCCCGATGGCCCCGGTGGGCATGTCGAAGTAGCGGGCGGTCTTGGCCTTTTTGAGGGCAATATCGAGCGAGCCGAGCCAGGCATCGTCCATGCGGGCAAAGGCCGTGAGGTTGGCCCCGGCATCGACGATGGCAATATTCATGTTGACGCCCATTGCCTGGGCTTTTTGCTGCGCAGCCTGCACGGCGGCCTGGGCTTGCTGAAGGGTGATACCCATGAGGATAAGAGGGGGTAGGGGGGTAGGGAAAAATGATTCTTCTGGCTAAACGCCGTCGCGGCCCAGAAGTTAGCCCGCCTACCGAAAGTGCACCCCGCTGCCCAGCGCCAGCCGCCAGGCTAGTAGGCCCAGTCCGGCCAGGCCCACCAGGCCCCAGGCTACGTGGGTGGGGTAGGGCAGAGCTTCTTTTTCGTTGAAAAACTCCTGCTGGCAGCCAATGGCCAGCGGTACCAGCAGCAGCAGCATGGTAGCGTAGTGCAGGGCCTCGTTCAAGCCCAGGTGCGGCAGCTTGCTGAAGGCCAGCAGCAGCGAGCCCACCAGCCACGGCCCCGCAATGGTGTACACCACCAGCTGCGGCCGCCGCTCAAACTGCAAAATGGTGTGCGAGTCCTGAGCCAGCAAAAACGGCACGGCCGCTAGAAAGCCCAGCGCCACCTGCCCCAGGCCAAAAAGCAGCCCCAGGGCCATGCTGGGCCAGGTGCCGCCCGCCGCCAGCAGCCAGTTGGGCACGAACCACGAGCCCGAGCGCGTCACCGTATCGGCCAGCAAGCCGCCGAGCACCGCGTTGGCGGCGTGGAAGACCAGCCACAGCAGCAGCAGCTTTACCAGGCCCCGGCGCTGCCGCCAGCCCCACCAAAACCAGCCGAAGGCCATTAGCCCTACCCCCAGTACCAGCGTCGGCCCCAGGCCGTATACGGCCAGCACCGTGTCGCGCCGCCAGCCGCTATCGGCCAGCAGGAAGCGCACGCCGCCCAGGTCCCAGACGCCCGGCACCAGCGCCCGCCGCGCCTCGGACACCTGCGTGGCCTGCCCGATAAAATTGACCACCAGCCAGGCCAGTAAATAGCAGGCTGTGGCGTTGAGCAAGAGCCGCGCGAACTTGCCGCGCGCCGAGGGGGTAGGGCCAGGTTCGGAGAGCTGCAAGGGGCGGGAGGTTAGGAGGAAAGCCAGCCTCAAACATACGCCCCGCCGCAAAAGGGCCGTATCTTCGCGTGGCTAAAAACCGCCCTCCGTTGAAGAATATAAGAAACTTTTGCATCATTGCCCATATTGACCACGGCAAAAGCACCCTGGCCGACCGGCTCCTGGAGTTCACGAGCACCGTGGCCAAGCGCGACATGCAGGCCCAGCTGCTCGACAACATGGACCTGGAGCGCGAGCGCGGCATCACCATCAAGAGCCACGCCATCCAGATGCAGTTTCCTTACAAGGGGGAAACCTACACGCTGAACCTGATTGACACCCCCGGCCACGTCGACTTCAGCTACGAAGTAAGCCGTAGCATTGCCGCCTGCGAAGGTGCGCTGCTGATTGTGGACGCTTCGCAAGGCATTGAGGCCCAAACGATTTCCAATCTCTACCTCGCCATTGGGGCCGACCTGGAAATCATTCCGGTGCTCAACAAAATCGACCTGCCGCACGCCATGCCGGAGGAGGTGACCGACGAAATTGTGGACCTGATTGGCTGCAAGCCGGAGGATATTATCCACGCCTCGGGCAAGGCCGGCATCGGGATTGAAGCTATTCTGAACGCCATTTGCGACCGCATTCCCGCGCCGAAGGGCGACCCGGCGGCCCCCTTGCAGGCACTGATTTTCGACTCGGTTTTCAATTCCTACCGGGGTATTGAGGTACTGTTTCGCATCAAGAACGGCACCATGAAGAAGGGCGATAAGCTGCGCTTCATGGCGACGGGCAAGGAGTACGGGGCCGATGAAATCGGCATCCTGGGCCTGCACCAGGAGCCGCGCCAGGAGATGAGCGCCGGCAACGTGGGCTACCTCATCTCGGGCATCAAGGAAGCCCGCGAGGTGAAGGTGGGCGACACCATCACGACCGTCGGCAACCCCACGGCTGACGCCATCCAGGGCTTCGCCGACGTGAAGCCGATGGTGTTCGCCGGCATCTACCCGGTGGATACGACCGAGTATGAGGAACTGCGCAGCAGCATGGAAAAGCTGCAGCTCAACGATGCCTCGCTGGTGTGGGAGCCCGAAACGTCGGTGGCGCTGGGCTTTGGCTTCCGCTGCGGCTTTCTGGGGATGCTGCACATGGAAATCGTGCAGGAGCGCCTGGAACGCGAGTTCAACATGACGGTCATCACCACCGTGCCGAGCGTGCAGTTCCACGCCATCGGCACCCGTGACCAGGAGCTGGTTATCAACGCGCCCTCCGAAATGCCGGAGCCGAACCTGATTAAGCTCATCGAGGAACCCTACATCAAAGCGCAGATTATCACCGCTTCGGATTACGTGGGGCCGATTATCACGCTTTGCATGGAGAAGCGCGGTATTATCAAAGGCCAGTCGTATCTGACTTCCGAGCGGGTGGAGATGAACTTTGAGCTGCCGCTGTCGGAAATCGTGTTCGACTTTTTTGACAAGCTCAAAACTATCAGCCGCGGCTACGCTTCGCTGGATTACGAGCTGATTGGCTACCGCGAGTCCGACATGGTGAAGCTCGACGTGATGCTCAACGGCGAGAAAGTGGACGCCCTTTCGGCCATCGTGCACCGCTCGAAGAGCTACGACTGGGGCCGCCGCCTCTGCGAAAAGCTGCGCGAATTGCTACCCCGCCAGATGTTCGACATCGCCATTCAGGCCAGCATCGGCCAGAAAATCATTGCCCGCGAAACCATCAAGGCCCTGCGCAAGAACGTGATTGCCAAGTGCTACGGCGGCGACATCTCGCGCAAGCGCAAGCTGCTCGAAAAACAGAAGGAAGGCAAGAAACGGATGCGCACCGTGGGCTCGGTCGAGATTCCGCAGGAAGCGTTTTTGGCGGTGCTCAAGATTGACTGATGCAAAAACGGCCGGCTTCCGCGAAGGAAGCCGGCCGTTTTTAATGATGTTAAGAACGCACCTAATAGGTAGCAGGTGGATTGCCAAGCGTATCCATAGCTGGAACAGTCGCATTCTTTGGATCGGGACCATATTGATTGGGTCCGCTAGTACCTTCGGTGCACACCAGAATAAGACTGTAAATAGGAATAAGAAGGTACCACCAATCTTTGTCAACGTCGTGCATCCGACGAACAGACACCGCAATACCCGGCACTAACAACGCCAAGCTGTAAATAACACCGATGAACGGGAAATGGATGAGCCGACCAACAAAGCCAAGTACAAGTGAGAAAATAATATTAAAGAGGAAGAATTGCCAGTACTCAGCTCGCCGGGACCGGCCGCTGAATTGCGCGTACTTGTTTTTCAACGTATCGAGAAAGTACTTCATGCTGTCATTCAGGGGTTTTTGGTGAAAAGAACGCGGGAAAGTTACGGGTTTATTACGAAAGCTGTTTCCTGAATGGTTGAGTTTTTATAAAAAAGTAGATGAAGCTGTTGCTTCCTTCTGATATAAGGCATAGGCTAGTCAGAGACTGGCATTCTTGCTTTGATTGTCATTCTTACTCATGCTGTCGTTTTCAAGCGTTTTTTCTCGTTGGCTCCTGTTCATTGGCGGGTGGCTTATCTGGCTGCTAGCAATTCAGGCCGGGCCGGTAGCGGCCGCGCCGCCTCGGCCCGCCGCCCGCGCCCGCCCTACCCCCCCCGTGCTCCCCGACTCGCTGGCCCAACTCATCGAGAAAGCCTACTTCACGCTGAGCCGCATCAACGGGGCGGCCCGCCGCAGCGTCGATACCCAGGACCTGAGCGAGGACCTGCCCCAGGTGGAGGAAAACCTCGAAACCATCCGCGATAATCTGGCCGAGTACGCCGACGTGGTGGACGTGAAGCAGCTCCAGATGTACCACGTGCTGCTGGCCGATATGCAGGAAAAACTCGGCGCGTGGCGCACTGCCCTGGCCGCCGGCAGCCAGCAGCTGCGCGCCACCCAGGCCCGGCTCGATACGCTGACCACCCAGCTGCGGCCCACCACCGCCCTACCCCCCGCCAACACGGCCATCGGCGGGGCCATCGGCCACCTGCGCACCAAGCAAGGCCGCGCCCAGGCCCTGCTGGTGCGCCGCCGCCACACGGTTACGGGCCTGCAAACGCGGGTGTCGGAGGCATTTATTCAGGGCCTGGAGCTGCAAGACGCCGTGCGCGAGCAGCTAGTGCGCTTCGGCCGGCTCAGCGACCAGGCCGAGCTGCCGCCGCTCTGGCAGCCCGGCCGCATCCAGACCAACGAGCAGGCGAGTGCCCTGGCCCGGCGCTCGTATGCCGCGCAGCGCTCGCTGATAGGCTACTACTTCCGTGAGCACTGGGATTACTGGGTGTGGATGGTGCTGCTGGCGGGCGGTTTTTTTGCCTGGGTGGCGGGCAATTTCCGGGCCCTGCGCCGGTCGGCCAGCGCGGGGGGGGTAGGGCCGGCCGCGCTGCCCGGGCCAGTGGCGCTGCCCGGCCACCGCCTGCACTATTTGCGGCCGGTGCCGGTGGCGGCGGCGCTGCTGGTGGTATTCAGCCTGGCCCCGTTCTTTGACTTGCAGCCGCCCGCCGCCTACACCGATTCGCTGCAATTGCTGCTGCTCACGGCGCTCACGGCGCTGGGCTGGCGCAGCTGGCCGCGGCCGCTGTTCTGGTACTGGGTAGGCATCGTGGCGGCGTTTTTCGTGCTCAATTTCGCCTATGCCCAGCGTGCGCCGGGGCTAAGCACGCGCTGGGCCATGCTGCTGCTCAATGCCGGCGCGGTGGTACTGGGCGGGCGTTTCTGGCGCTTTTTGGGGCATCACCGGCTGCTGGCTGGCTTCGTGCGGCCGGTGGCGCTACTCTTCGTGGGGCTGAATGCGTTGGCGCTAATCGCCACCGCCACCGGCCGCGTGAGCCTGGCCAAGCTGCTGACCACGGCGGCCATTTTCGGCCTCACCCAAGTGGTGGCGCTCGCCGCCTTCGTGCGCATCGTCACGGAGGCGTTTTACCTGCAAGTGCAGCGTAGCCGCGACGCGGACGGCCTGAGCGCCAGCCTCAGCTTCGGCAAGATGGAGCGCGGCCTGCGCCACGCGCTCACGGCCGTGGTGAGCGTGCTCTGGCTGATGCTCTTCACCGCCAACCTTAATTTATATAACCTCTTTTACCGCCTCATCGAGCGCCTGCTCACGACCCCGCACCGGCTGGGTAGCACCACGTTCACGGTGGGTAATATCTTGCTGTTTGTAAGCATCGTGTTCGCCACCATTCAGTTGCAGAAATACGTGGGCTACTTCTTCGGTGAAACGGAGGACGAGTTCAGCGTAGAGGCCGACCGCAAGGGCACCTGGATGGTGGCCATCCGGCTGGCGATTCTGGGGGTAGGGCTGTTTTTGGCCACGCTGGCCTCGGGTCTGCCGGTGGATAAAATCGCCATCGTGCTCGGCGCGCTGGGCGTAGGCATCGGCCTGGGCTTGCAGAATATTATCAACAACCTGGTGTCGGGCGTCATTCTCATCTTTGAGCGCCCGTTTCAGGTCGGCGACTTCATCGAGGTGAAGGGCCAGACGGGCCGCGTGAAGGATATCGGTATCCGGGCCAGCAAGCTCATCTCGCAGGCCGGCTCCGAGATTATCCTGCCCAACGGCGACCTACTCAGCAACTACGTCATCAACTGGACGCTCAGCAACAACCACATCCGCACCGAGCTGGCCCTCAACCTTGCCCCCGACATTGACCTCGATGAAGCCCGCCGCCACATCAGCGAGGAAATCCTGAGCAACCCCAACACGCTGCACAAAATCGCGCCCGAAATCCTGCTCAATAACGTCGCCACCACCGGCTACGACCTCAAAGTCCTGTTCTGGATAAACAACATCCGCCAGGAGCAAGCCCTGAAAAGCGAGCTGCTGGCCGGTATTTATCAGCGCCTCACGCGGGCCGGCATTGCTATGCGATGAATTAAAGATAGTTAAAGTAGAACGTCATGCGGAGCGTAGTCGAAGCATCTCTACCGCGTAAGTGACTAATGCCGTTGCAGAGAAGCGATAGAGATGCTTCGACTACGCTCCGCATGACCGTTCAGTGGTAATTGTTTAGCTTTAAAATAAGCTCAATTCTTCATTCCAAATTAAAAAAGATGCCCGCTCCGCACCTCATCGACGGCAAGCAAACCGCCGAAGACATCAAAGTTGAAATTGCCGCCGAAGTGGCGAAAATGACGGCCACCGGCCACCGGCCGCCGCACCTGGCCGCCGTGCTCGTGGGCCACGATGGCGGCTCCGAAACCTACGTGCGCAACAAGGTGCTGGCCTGCGAGCGCGTGGGCTATGCCAGCACCTTATTGCGCTTCGAAGACGACATCACCGAGGCTGAGCTGCTGGCCGTGGTGCGGCACCTCAACGACGACGACGGCATCGACGGCTTCATTGTGCAGCTGCCGCTGCCCCGGCACATCGACGCCGAAAAGGTCATCGAAGCCATCCGGCCCGAGAAGGACGTGGATGGTTTCCACCCTATGAACCTGGGCCGCATGGTGGCTGGCCTGCCCGCGCTGCTGCCCGCTACCCCCTCCGGCATCGTGGAGCTGCTGGCCCGGCAGGGCATTAAAACCAGTGGCCAGCACTGCGTAGTAATTGGCCGCTCCAACATTGTGGGCACGCCGGTTAGTATCTTGCTGGCTAAGAACTTGGAAACGGCCAACTGCACCGTCACTTTATGCCACTCGCGCACTAAAAATCTGCCTGAAATTGTGCGCCAGGCCGACATTATCGTAGCCGCCATCGGCCGCCCCGAGTTCGTGACGGCCGACATGGTAAAGCCCGGCGCGGTGGTCATCGACGTAGGTACGACCCGCGTCACGGATGCCAACAAGAAATCCGGTTACAGCCTGAAGGGCGACGTCAACTTTGCTGAAGTCGCGCCGTTGGCCTCGCGCATTACGCCCGTGCCGGGGGGGGTAGGGCCCATGACCATCGCCATGCTGCTGCTCAACACGCTGCGTGCCGCCAAGGGCGACGTGTACCCGAAGCTGTAGCGGGAGCTCTTGCGAGTTCGCGCGTGCGCAAGTCGTTCCACGTGCGGACTCGCAGAGTCCCCGCTACCCTTCGTAAATTTGAGCGACTGGAACCCCCGGTCGCGCCGCGGGCGTTGACATCGGTCGCGCCCTTTTTTTATTCGTTTATGTCTGCCGTATCTGATTTCCTCACCGCCCTACCCCTCGTCCATGCTCCAAAGGAGGTTTCGATGCTTCCGGTAATGGAGCAATTCTATACCATTCAGGGCGAAGGGTTTAATACGGGCCGGGCGGCCTACTTCATCCGCCTGGGCGGCTGCGACGTGGGCTGCGTGTGGTGCGATGTGAAGGAGTCGTGGGATGCCGACGCGCACCCCCGCCAACCCGTGGCCGACCTGGTGGCCGCTGCCAGCGCCTACCCCGGCCGCCACGTCGTCGTCACCGGCGGCGAGCCGCTGATGCACGACTGCCTACCCCTTACTAAAGCGCTGCAAGCGGCCGGCTTCCAGACCTGGATTGAAACCAGTGGCGCGCACCCACTCTCCGGCAATTGGGACTGGATTTGCGTGTCGCCCAAGAAGTTCAAGGCCCCGCGGCCCGACGTGCTGGCCCACGCCGACGAGCTGAAAATCATCGTCTTCAACGACAGCGACTTTGCCTGGGCCGAGGAGCACGCCGCGCTGGTGCCGCCCACCACGCGCCTCTACCTCCAGCCCGAGTGGAGCCGCGCCGCCCGCATGACGCCCGCCCTCATTGACTACGTGAAGGCTCATCCGCGCTGGCAGGTGTCCTTGCAAACCCATAAGTACCTCGACATTCCGTAGCCTGGCCGGTATTATGCCGGTAAAAGGTAGGAGATAACGACTAAAACCCCTGGTTTCAGCACGAAATCGGGGGTTTTGACTGTTAGGGCCTAGCTTTTGCCTGTTAATTTGCCCATCTGACGTTGGCGGCAGGCAACTGCCTTACTCCTTGGCCGCCAGGCAGTAGAATTCGCCCGCGTATCCGCTTATGTTGCCTAAATTCCTGCTTCCTGCCGCGTTGCTTTGCGTGCTGGCTGGCGCGCCCGCCCTGGCCCAGCAAGCGCCCGCGTCCGTCACCGACGGCAAAGCCCGTAGCCTCTATGAGAAGGCCCAGAGCCTGTTTTACCGCGACCGCCAACCCCAGCAGGCACTGCTGGTGTGGCAGCAGCTCACCGATAAGTTTCCCGACTACGGCGAGCCGTTTCTGCGCAAAGCTTCGCTGCTGACCATCCTCGGCGACCACCCCGGTGCGCTGCAAGCCTATCAGCTGGGCCTGGCCAAGCTGCCCGTGGAGCCCGCCCGCGCCAATGATTACCTCACCCTGGCCAAGCTGGCCGCCGAGGTCGGCGACTACGCCACCGTGCGCCAGGCGTATACCAACTACCTCAGCTTCAACCCGAACAACCCCAAGCAGGTGGCCGCGGCCAAGCTGCAGCTGCAAAACTGTGACTTCGCCGCCGAGGCGATGGCTCACCCCAACGGCCCGCTGCCCGAGCGCCTGCCCGCCCCACTCAACCAGCTGCGCGACCAATACTTCCCGGTGCTCACGGCCGATAACAAGTCGCTCATCTTCACGGTGCAGCGCAGCCCCGAGAAGTTTGGCCAGGAAAACGAGGACGTGTTCATCAGCACGGTGCTACCCGATGGCACGTTTGGCGCGCCGCAGTCCATCTCGCCCAACATCAACTCGCGCGAGAATGAGGGCACGGCTACCATCTCGGGCGATGGCAACACGCTGGTATTCACCAGTTGCGGCCGGCCGGGGGGGGTAGGCAATTGCGACCTATATATTTCGCGGCGGCGCGGCAAGGAATGGACCGCCCCGCGCAACCTCGGCCCGCTAGTCAATTCCAAAGCCTGGGACTCGCAGCCCTCGCTCTCGGCCGATGGACGCACGCTCTACTTTTCGTCGCAGCGCGGCGGCGGCCTCGGCGGCTACGACCTCTACGTAACTACTATCGGGCCTGATGGTAGCTGGACTGCCCCGCGCAACCTGGGTGCTCCCGTCAACACGCCCGGCGACGACCTGGCACCCTTTATCCACGCCAGCGGTACTACCCTCTATTATGCCACCAACGGCTTGGTGGGCCTGGGTAGCAGCGATATTTTTCGGGCCGAGCTGGACGACAAAGGCCAGTGGGGCACCCCGCGCAACCTGGGCTACCCCCTCAATACCTTCGCCAACGAGGCATCGCTCTTTATTTCGTCGGATAACAAGCGCGCCTACTACACCCGCGCCGAGCCGCCCCGCCCCGGCGAATCGCCCCGCATGGCCCCGCCCATTCTGCTCTACGGCAGCGAAGTGCCGGCCAGCGCCCGCGCCCGCGAAACCAGCACCTACGCCCAGGGCCGGGTGTTCGATGCCGTGACGAAGAAGCCCCTCAACGCGATGGTGCAGCTCTTCGACCTTGGCACCAATGCCCTCACCCAGCAGGTGTATTCGGATACCGAAACCGGCGAGTACACCGCCGTGCTCAACGAGGGCCGCGCCTACGCCATGTACGCCGCCGCACCTGGCTATCTACTTAAGAGTCTGAATTTTGACTACTCAGCCTCGCGTAGCTTCGACCCGCTTACCCTCGACATTTACCTCGAGCCCGCTAAAAGCGGCCGCAGCGCGGTGCTGAATAATCTGTTTTTTGATTCCAACCAGGCCGTGCTCAAGCCGCGCTCGCGCACTGAGCTGGACCGTCTCGTAGAGTTTCTGCGCCAGGATGCCAACCTGCGCGTGGAGGTGGCCGGCTACACCGACAACGTGGGCACGCCCGCCGCCAACCTCACGCTTTCGCAGCGCCGCGCTCAGGCTGTGCTGGCCTACCTCAGTGGCCACGGCGTGCCCGCCGCCCGCCTGCGCGCCAAGGGCTACGGCGCAACTAAGCCCCTGGCCGCCAACGACTCGGAAGCCCACCGGGCCGAAAACCGCCGCATCGAGCTGCGCATCTTGTAGCCTGCGGCCGTCTTTAATACTTCTATACTCCTTGGTAAAGGGCATCTCTTGCAGAGGTTTGCAAAGGAGCGCAGGAGTTCCGAACTTAAAGTAAGGCTTTAAGAACTGCGAAATTTAATAGGATTTTTCAAGCAAAATAAATAGCCCGCCTAAGCGCGGGCTTTTTTTATGGTCGAAGCTAAACTTTTTCTACTTTTCATAAGCGCTTGTGAATGAGGGGTAATTGAAATTAAAGTAAAATTCGTTAATTAAAAAAGTGCCAAACTCACTGGTTTTTGTGCAAAAAAAGAAAAGGGTGTAGGTTTGAAGCAGTTCCGGCAGCGACAGGGTGGTCCTGCGCCGGTTACCGGAACTGCCCAGCGCTTTTTCATTTCACCCCAAACCCTTTTTACCCATGAACTACCTGTTCGCCGCCGCTTGCTTTTCGGCCAGCCTCGCCCACGCTACCCCCGCCAAAACTCCCGGTGAGGACTACCCCAAGTCGGTGCAGGTGCGCGCCACCACGCTCACGCAGGCCCTGGCGCACCGCATTCACTTTAATGAGGGCCAGTACGTGCGTATCAAGCACCTGCACCTGCAGTTCCTGAACGAGCGCCGCGAACTGGAGCAGTCGCTGGCCGGTGCCCCGGCTGCCGACCGTGACGCCCAGCTGGCCGCCGCGCAGCTGCGCTATGAGCAGTCGCTCAGCGAGTTGCTGCAACCCGAGCAGCGCTTGGCCTACCAGCAGCTGCGGGCTAATTTTACGGCCCACCGCCTCTAGGTGGCTGGCTACGCTGCGTGCAGCCGCCCCGCCGCGGGTAGGGCGGCTGCGCCCAGGTAGTAAGTTTAGCGCATGAAAAAATTTGAGTACTACCTAGTGGAGGTGACCGACCACGCTACTAACCCGATTGATGCGGACGCGCTGACGGAAGAGCTGGATGCGCTGGGCCGCGAGGGTTGGGAAGTAGTGGCCGTGACTGACCGCGGTGGTAACTGGCGGTGGTGGAGCCGCGCCCATCTGCTACTCGTCACCCTCAAGCGGGAGCTGCCGGGGTAGGGTAGGGCCCAAAAAAAGGCAGCCCACCAAACGGCGGGCTGACCATAAAAAACTAAAAATTAAGAGCTTACTTGCGCGCGTCCATTGGCACGTAGTCGCGCTCGGTTTCGCCCACGTAAATCTGGCGGGGGCGGCCGATGGGCTCCTTGTTTTCGCGCATCTCTTTCCACTGCGCAATCCAGCCGGGGAGGCGGCCTAAGGCAAACATGACGGTAAACATCTCGGTGGGGATACCCAGCGCCTTGTAGATGATGCCCGAGTAGAAATCCACGTTCGGGTACAGCTTGCGCTCGATAAAATACTGGTCGGTGAGGGCGGCCTGCTCTAGCTCCTGCGCTATTTTCAGCAGTGGGCTGTCCTGCATTCCGAGAGCGCTAAGTACCTCATCAGCAGACTTTTTAATGATTTTAGCGCGCGGGTCGAAGTTCTTATATACCCGGTGGCCGAAGCCCATCAGGCGGAACGAGTCGTTCTTATCCTTGGCCTTGGCGATGAACTTGCTGGTGTCGCCGCCGTCGCGCTCAATGGCTTCGAGCATTTCAATAACCTCTTGGTTGGCCCCGCCGTGCAGCGGTCCCCACAGTGCGTTGATACCCGCCGACACCGAGCCGTAGAGGCTGGCATTGGCCGAGCCCACGAGGCGCACGGTGCTGGTAGAGCAGTTCTGCTCGTGGTCGGCGTGCAGAATCAGGAGCTTGTTCAGCGCGCTCACCACCAGCGGGTTGACTTCATACTTCTCGGTGGGGAAGCTAAACATCATGTACAGGAAGTTAGAGGCGTAGTCGAGGTCGTTGCGCGGGTAGTTGAGCGGGTGGCCCACCGAGTTTTTGTAGGTCCAGGCCGCGATGGTGCTCATCTTGGCAATCAGCCGCACGATGTTGAGGTCGGTATCAGCCGCGCTCAGGTTAGGGTTGATGCTTTCGGGGTAAAAGCCGGTGAGCGCGCAGGTGAGGCTGCTCAGGATGGCCATCGGGTGCGTGCTGCTCGGGAAGCCATCAAAAATCTTGCGCATATCCTCGTGCACCAGCGTGTGCTTGGTAATCTGGCCACTGAAGTCCGCCAGCTCCGCCGCGGTGGGCAAGTGGCCGTAAATCAGCAAATAAGCCACTTCCAGGAAGCTCGATTTCTCGGCCAGCTGCTCGATGGGGTAGCCCCGGTAGCGCAAAATGCCCTGCTCCCCATCGAGAAACGTGATGGCCGATTTGCAGGCTCCCGTGTTCTTGTAGCCGGGGTCGTAGGTAACGTAGCCGGTCTGGTCGCGCAGCTTGCCGATGTCAAAAGCTTTTTCGTGCTCGGTCCCTTCGGTGACGGGTAGGGAAAGGGCTGGGCCGCCCGCTAGCGTAAGTTCAGCAGTTTCTGCCATTGGTTGGGTAGGAAGAGGATGTAAAGTAGCCGCTTGTTGTGGGCGCGAAGCTACGGCCCAAGTGGTGCGCCGGGAAATATTTTCCGGCCCGCCCCGGCTATAGTACATACGAAGGCGAGCGCAGGTTTCCGTAACGCCCTCAGTTTGGCCCCGAAAGCTACCCAATAACGTTTGCGCGGTTTTTTGCTACCCCCGCCCCCGGCCCTACTTGCCGATGCAGAATTGGGTGAAAATACTCGTCAGCAGGTCATCAGATGAAATCTCGCCCGTTATCTCGCCCAGCGCGCCCAAGGCGTGGCGCAGGTCGGCGGCCAGCAACTCGGTGCCGCGCCCTTCAGTCAAGCCCTGGCGCACGGCCGCCAGGTGCTGGGCGGCCACTTCCAAGGCGCGGGCATGGCGCGCGTTGGTGACGATGGTGGCCGTGCCGGTGCCCGCCAGCCCCGCCCCCCGCACCCGCGCCAGCAGGGCCGCTTGCAGCTCCTCCAGTCCTTCGCGCCGCGCCGCCGAGATGAAAATGGGTTGGTTGCTGATTATTGGTTGTCTGGTTTCTGGTTCGTGAGTTTCGGTGGCTGGTTCCTGGTTTTCAGTCCCCGCCGTTTGCTTAATACCTGATACCTGATAAGTATTAAATGACCCCAAGTCTTGCTTATTGCCCACGGCCAGCACGGGCAGGTGGGGTAGGGTAGTGGTCAGTTCCGCGATGTCGGCCTGCACCTCGGCGGGGGTTAGCTCGGTGAGGTCGAAGAGGTAGAGCAGCAGCGCGGCCTGGCCGATACGCTCGCGGGTACGGCGCACGCCAATGGCCTCCACCTCGTCGGCGGGGTTATCGCGCAGGCCGGCCGTGTCCACGAACCGGAACCGCAGTCCTTCGATAATTACTTCATCCTCAATAAAGTCGCGGGTGGTGCCCGGCGTGGCCGATACGATGGCGCGCTCCTCGCGCAGCAGCGCGTTGAGCAGCGTGGACTTACCGGCGTTGGGCCGCCCGGCAATCACGGTCGTGATGCCGTGCTTAATTACATTACCCAGCTCAAACGAGCGCAGCAGCCCGGTTACTACCCCCTCCACTTCGGCCAGCAGCCGCGCCAGCCCCGTGCGGTCGGCAAATTCCACGTCTTCCTCGCCAAAATCCAGCTCCAATTCTAATAAAGCCGCGAACTTGATGAGCTGCGCCCGCAGCTCGCGCAATTCATCCGAAAAGCCGCCCCGCAGCTGGTTCAGGGCCACTTGGTGCGAGAGCGCCGAGTCGGCGGCGATGAGGTCGGCCACGGCTTCGGCCTGGGCCAAATCGAGCGCGCCGTTGAGGAAGGCGCGCTTGGTGAACTCGCCGGCTTCGGCCAGGCGCGCGCCCTGGCGCAGCAGCGCCGCCAGAATCTGGCTGGCCACGTAGTCGGAGCCGTGGCCGGATATTTCCACCACGTCCTCGCGGGTGTAGGAGCGCGGGGCGCGGTAGAGCGCCACCACCACCTCATCGAGCACCCGGCCGGTGCCGGGCTCACGCAGCGTGCCGTAGTGCAGGGTGTGGCCGGGCTGGTCGGCCAGGTTCTTCTTGGAAAAAAGCGCTTGGGTAATGGCAATAGCCTCGGAACCCGATAGACGCACTACCGCCAGCGCGCCCGCGCCCGGCGGTGTGGAGAGGGCCACCACCGTAGGCCACTGATTAGCACGGATTTTAGCGGGTTTCACAGATTTTGGGGACGATTGGGGATAGGGGATGCTAGGCCGGGTTGGGGGCGGCCGGCGGGGGTAGGGCGGCCGGCGGGGGCTTTTGCCGGGGGGCGAAGGTAGCGGCCGGCGGCGCGGTGGGGGGTAGGGCCGGGGGCAGCCAGGTGGGGCGGCGGGGCGTAAGTTTAAGCCCGCCCGCGCCGAAAAAGCTTCGCGCCCGCGCCTCCTTCGCGCATGAAAACTCCCGTTGATTCCCGCCCGCACCTGCTCATCTTTGCCCGCGAGCCGGTGCTGGGGCGCGTCAAAACCCGCCTGGCCGTCGGCATTGGGGCCGCGGCGGCCCTGGCCGTGTACCGCGAGCTGCTGGCTCTCACGGCCGCCGCCGTGGCCGCCGCCCAGGTGCCGGCCACCGTGTGGCTGGCCGAGGCCCCGGCCGAGATGACCGCCGACGAGGCCCTACCCCGCCCCGAATGGCCCGGCCTACCCTGGCGCGTGCAGCCGCCCGCCGACTCACTGGGCGCGCGCATGGCCCACGCCTGCGGCGCAGCGTTTGGGGCCGGGGCGGGGCGGGCCGTCATCATCGGCACCGACTGCCCCGGCCTGAGCGCGGCGCTGCTCACGCGGGCGTTCGAGGAGCTATTGACCCACGACGTAGTACTCGGCCCGGCTGATGATGGCGGCTATTACTTATTAGGAATGAATAAGTTAGAAGTCGAGTTATTTCAGAATAAAAGCTGGAGCACCGCCACCGTGCTGCCCGATACCCTGGCCGATACCGCCCGCCTGGGCCTGCGCGTGGCCCTGCTACCCACCCTGCACGACGTAGATTCGGTACAGGACCTGGCCACCTGGCGCGCGGCCAAAAGCCAGGCGTGAGCCAGCTTTCCAGGCACGTGCCGTAGCGCATGAGCAAGGCTTTAAACTCATCAAGCCAAGCGTTCAGCTGCGCCATAACCAGCCGGCGCGGTAGCGTTCGGGGGCTGGGGGCTATCGTTGCAGCTTCAGGTTTTTTGCAGCGAGCCAACGTGCCGATACGTGTTGATGAGCACGCCCGTGGACGTAACCTGCGTGCTAACGAAGGCGAGTTCGCGCGGGTCGGCACTGTCCGAAAAAAAGCGTTTGCCCCGGCCCAGCAAGACCGGGTAGACCAGCAGCAGCACCTCATCGACTAATCCCTGGTCGAGCAACACGGACGTCAGCGTGGAACTCCCCCAAACAATCAGGTCGGGGCCATCCGTTGCCTTAACGCCGCGAATACCCGCTAGAATATCCGCGCCTAAGTCCCCGACCGGGCCCCATTGGAGGCTGTCCGGCCGGTGGGTCACGACGTATTTCGTTGCCGCGTTCAGCCCGTCTGCCATCGGGCTATTCCCGGCTTTCGGCCAGAAGTCGGCCCAGGCATCGTAGGTGCGGCGGCCCAGCAGCAAATCGAAGTTGCTGCCCTGCGCCTCGAAAACGGCCGCTAACCCAGCCGGCGTGCGATAGGGATTCGTCCAGTTGCCATGCGCAAAGCTTTCGCCGTCTTCGTGCTGAATCACGCCGTCCAGGGAGATGTGTTCCATGATTCTGAGCTTTCTCATGTTGTTGGCTGCTAATTGAATAGTTGCGCAAGGTTACAACGGATGGCTCACCCGCATAAGGGGCAACCGTGATAAACAGGAGGACCTGATGCGACCATCCGTAGTTGTTTTTCAGCCTGTGCCACGCACTTCCTGAATAGCTTCAAATTAAAGAACTGACCGCCAATTTTTTAACTATACAGGTCACTGGTGCCAAATTGGAAACTACCGTTAAGGTTTGGCGTGCGTAAGGGGGGTAGAGCAACCAGCAGGGGCCGCGTCCGCGTATCTAAAATCGATGACTACCTGCTCCTTTGTCCGGTGGCTGGGGGGCGCACTGCTGCTGGCGGGCCTGGTGGCCGCCTGCCGCAGCCGCCCCGCCGCCCCGCCCACCACCAGCCGGCTCTACTCAGCCATGCTTAAGAGCTTACTCAAGGGCACCGTGCCCTTCGTGAGCGTAGCCCAGCTCAGGCACCAGCCCACGCCCGTGCTGCTCGACACCCGTGCGCCCACCGAGTTCGCCGTCAGTCACTTGCGCGGGGCGCGGTGGGTGGGCTACGACGAGTTTTCGCTGGCCGAAGTGCGTGATATTTCGAAGGATACGCCCATCGTGGTATATTGCTCAGTGGGCGTGCGCAGCGAGCAAATCGGGGCCAGGCTGCGGCAGGCCGGCTATACCCACGTGCGCAACCTCTACGGCGGTATTTTCGAGTGGGTGAATGAAGGCCAGCCGGTTTTTACGGCCTCTAATCAGCCCACCGATAGCGTGCACGCCTACTCGCCCGCCTGGGGCATCTGGCTCCAGCGCGGCCAGAAAGTGTATTAAGCTATTGGCTGCCAGTTTTTATGGCTCTACTGCTCCAGCCGGATAATAAAGTTCTTCAGCGGGTTCTTTTTAATGAGGGTAATCAGCTGGCCGTTAGCGTACTGGTATTCGTCCTCGCGGCCGTCGCGCACAGCCTGCCAGGCCCCGTTTTCCCCCTGGCTCAGGGTGAAGAAGTCGCCGAAGTACTCGGCGAAGGCCCGCGCCTGCCCGGCTGGCGGCTCGCCAAAAAACATGTTGGTCACGGCGTAGCGGATGGGCTGCGTTTCGGTACCCCGGTAGTGGTATTTATACTGGTCGGCCACGATGGCGTAGTGGTCGCCGAGCCATTCGGCCCGCGAGGCAAAATCGCCTTGGTTGGTGTGCGCCGCCACGGTCGAGAGCAGCAGCTGCCCGTTGCGGAAGTGGTTGATTACCTGGTAGTAAATGCGCAGGTGGTAGAACAGGAAATTCACCCGCACGTCGCTCACCAGCGAGTAGGTCACGTCGGAGCTGCCGGCCGGGGCCTGGCGCGTGGCCGTCATCGTGCCCACCCGCAAGCCCGCCACCTCGATGCCGTAGCGCCGCACCTCGGCCGCCGGGGGCGCTTGCGCCCGCGCGGCCAGGGGTAGGGCGAGGAGGAAGAATAAGGGGGATAGACGCATGAGCGTGAAGAAGTTAGGAATAGGAAAGAGCGGCCCGCGGCGGTTTATTCTCTTCTACTGCGTATTTAATCCCCAATTATAATCGAGGTAAGAAATTTTCGTAGCCCCGTCAATCTGGACGATGGAGTAGCGGTTGACCCACTGCACCACCGACTGGCCATTTTGCTCCCAATCGCCCTTATACCAGTCGAAATACTTCGAGAGTTGAGCCGCCGGCCTGCTGATTTTGTTCTTGGCCGGGTTGTTCAGAAAATCGTGGCCCTGGTCGGCGAGCTGGGCATCGAGCTGGGCGGCAGTATAGGCTTCGTTGCGGAGTCGGGGGCAGGAAAGCGAGGCGCACACCAGCGCGAAGTGAATGCGCGGGTCCTCAAACTGCTGGCGCAGCATGCCGTGCTCGATATTATCGAGGCTCATTGGCTGGCTGCCGATGCGGAAAAACTTATCCGCCCAGGGCGTAGTCAGAAACGGAATCTGAATGCGCGGCCCGATGTCCTTGATACTTTTTACCGGGTAGTGGTTGAGGATGAGGCGGATAGTATAGGCGTTATAAGCGTTTATCCAGTACGCCAGCTGGTCGTTGCGCGACCAGTTGGCGGCGGGCGGGTTCTGGCTCAGCAGCGCCAGGTACTGGTTGAAGGCGGCCTCGTCGGCCCGGAAGCCGGGGTAGTCCACGAGGCCCTGGGCGCTCACGTGCCGGCGCAGCAGCTGGTCGTAGGCCCCGTGGCTGATGAGCGCGCGGCTGGCGGTGTAGGGCAGGGTAGGGGCCGACTGGAGGTGCCAGGCCACCCCGGCTAAGGCGGCGAGCGTGCCGGCGGCCAGAGCCACTATGGCGGAGGTTTTCATAAATTTGCCCATCGGCAGCACATACGGGAAACGGAACTGGAAAAGATGCTGCCCGGCAAACTACCCGCGCCAGCGGCTTCGTATAGCCTTGCGCCGCCTTCCCTACCCATGCTCAGCGTCATCATCCCCACCTACAACGAAGCCGCCAACATCGGCCGCCTGGTGGCCGACCTGCGCCGCCACGCCCCCGCCGCCGCCGTGGAAATACTGGTGGTGGATGCCGGCAGCCCCGAC
The DNA here is from genome assembly GCF_020012125.1 of Hymenobacter psoromatis. Taxonomy (NCBI): domain Bacteria; kingdom Pseudomonadati; phylum Bacteroidota; class Cytophagia; order Cytophagales; family Hymenobacteraceae; genus Hymenobacter; species Hymenobacter psoromatis. The sequence goes on along the minus strand of NZ_JAIFAG010000001.1, from coordinate 1,938,206 downwards.
GGCACTGCCGCCGCCGCCCGCGCCGCCGGGGCCACCGTGCTGGCCGCCCCCCGGCCCGGCCGCGCCGCCCAAATGAATTACGGAGCCCAGCAGGCGCGCGGCGCGGTGCTCTACTTCGTGCACGCCGACGTGGGCATTCACCCCGACTACGCGGCCACCATCGCGGCGGCCGTGGCCCAGGGCTACGCCGCCGGCTGCTACCGCTTCCGGTTCGACTCGCGCCACCCGCTGCTGCGCCTCAACAGCTACGGTACTCGTTTTAAGGGCATTATGAGCCGGGGCGGCGACCAGACCCTGTTCGTGACGCGGGCGCTGTTTGCGCAGTTAGGCGGCTTCAACGAGCGGTTCGTTATTATGGAGGACTTCGAGATTATCCAGCGCATTCGCCGGCTCAGCCCGTTCCTCATCGTGCCGCAGGAGGTCGTCGTGTCGGCCCGCAAGTACGAAACCAACGGCTGGCTGCGCGTGCAGCTGGCTAATTTGACGGCCTTTTCGATGTTCTTTCTCAAGGTGCCGCCGCCGCGCATTGCGCGCACCTACAAGGCCCTGCTCAACTACCGCTGATGCTGCCCCGCGTCCTCGTAACGGGTGCCAACGGCTTTCTGGGCCGCCACCTCGTGGCTGAGCTGCTGCGGCGCGGCTACCCCGTGCGGGCGCTGGTGCGGCCGGGCAGCGCGGCCAGCCCGGCCCTACCCCCCCTGCGCTCGCTGCCCATCGAGGTGTGCGAAGTGGATTTGGCCCGCGTAGTACGCAAGGGCGAGTTGGCCGCCGCTATTGACGGCTGCGGGGCCATTATTCACGCCGCCGCGCTGGCTCAAGTGAACCCCGCCCGTAATAGTGCCGTGTGGGCTGCCAACCTGGGCGGTACCGAGCAGGCGCTGCGCTTAGCGCGCCAGGCGGGGATAGGGCGCTTCGTGTACGTGGGCACGGCCAACGTCTTCGGCTTTGGCCCAAAAAACCGGCCCGGCGACGAAACCCGGCCCTACACCGGCCGCCGCTACAAGCTTGATTACATGGATAGCAAGCGCGCCGCTACCAGCCGCGTGCTGGCCGCCGTGGCCCGCGAGCAGCTGCCCGCCGTGCTGGTGCACCCCACGTTTATGCTCGGCCCCGGCGATGCGCGCCCCACCTCCGGCGCGCTGCTGCTGGAGCTATACCGGGGCCGCCTGCCCGGCTACCCGCTGGGCGGCAAAAACTACGTGCACGTGCGCGACGTGGCCGTGGCCACCGTCAACGCCCTCACCCTGGGCCGGGTGGGCGAGTCGTACATTTTGGGCAATGAAAACCTGAGCTACCGCGAAGCCTTCGCCCTGCTGGCCAAAGTACTAGGGGTAGGGCCGCCGCGCTGGCCGGTGCCGCCGCCGCTGGCTAATTTTTATGGCGTACTCTGCGACCTCCAAGCCCGCCTCACCGGCCGCCCCGCCCAGCTAAACGCCGCAATGGCGGCCGTGGCCAACGATGGCCATTACTTCACCCCCCACAAAGCCCGCACCGAATTGACCCTGCCCCAAACTTCCACTCAGCAAGCCGCCAGCGAGGCGTTTGCCTGGTTTAAAGCCCACGGCTATGTCGGGTAATAAAGCCGGGCCGCTGGCGGGCCAGGTGGTTCTGATTACCGGCTCCGAGTCGGGCATTGGCCGGGCCACGGCGCGGGCCTTCTGCCAGCAGGGTGCGGCCGTGGTGCTCAACGGCCGCCAGGCCGCGCGCCTCGAAGCCACCCGCCAGGCCCTGGCCGCCGAGGGCTACCAGGTGGCCGCCTGCCTGGCCGATGTCACCGACTACGCCGCCTGCGAGCACCTGGTAGCCACGGCCATCGCCCAGTTTGGCCGGCTCGACATCCTCATCACCAACGCCAGCATTTCGATGCGCGCCTACTTCCGCGACCTCGCGCCCGAGGTGTTCCGGCAGGTGCTCGATAGTAACGTCTACGGCTCGGTGTACCCACTCAAGGCGGCCCTACCCCACCTGCTAGCCGCCAGAGGCAGTGTCACGTTCATTTCCTCCATCTCGGCCCTGAACGGGATGCCCAGCGGCTCGGCCTACTGCGCCGGCAAGGCGGCCCTGGCCAACCTCGCCCACACCCTGCGCCTGGAGCTGGCCACCACCGGCGTGCACGTCGGGGTGGTGCACATCGGCTTCACCCAGAACGACCCCGATAAGCGCGTGCTCGACGCGGCCGGCCGGCCCGTGCCCATTGCGCACCGCCCCCTGCGCTGGCAAAAATCACAGGCCCAAGTGGCGGCCATCATCCTGCGGCACGTGCGGCGGCGGCGGCGGCGCACGGTCATCTCGGCCCTGGGCCGGCTCATTCTGGTGGTGCACGCTCTATTGCCCCGCCTCGGCGATTGGGTGGTGCTCACCAGCCAGCGCCGCCTGCGCCGGCTCTACGAGTAAGCGCCGCGCTACTCCGCAGTTACGAAAAGATTGCGACCTACTTCGGCCGAGATGAGCACGGTCTGCGCGTCATTTATACGTACCTCCAGCGAGCGGTCGAAGGTTACGATTTCCAGCACCCGCACCTGCGCGCCCAGCGGCAGGCCCACCTTATCGAGATACTGTAAAAAAGGGGCTGAAGTATCCTTCACGGCAGCCAGCGTGCCGCAGCCGCCTACCCCCAGCTCGGCCAGCAGGCGCTGGGCGGGGCGGCGAATGGCTCCATCCTCGGCCGGAATGGGGTCGCCGTGCGGGTCGAAAGCTGGAAATTTCAAAAAAGCATCAAGCCGGCGCATGAGCAGCGGCGACTGCACGTGTTCCAGCTCCTCGGCCACCTCGTGCACCTCATCCCAGGTAAAGCCCAGCTGCTGCACCAAAAATACCTCCCAGAGCCGGTGCTTGCGCACCGTGAGCAGCGCTACCCGCCGGCCTTCGGGCGTGAGGCGCACGCCCCGGTATTTCTCGTAGTCCAGCAGCTGCTTGTCGGCCAGCCGGCGCAGCATATCCGTCACGGAAGCGGCGCGCGTAGCAAGCGCCGCCGCAATGCGGTTGGTGCTCACATCCTGCCCCGGCTCGGCCTCAGCCAGCTTATAAATAGCTTTCAGATAATTCTCCTCGGCAACGGTCATTTATCAGTTATCAGTCAACAGTTATCAATTTTCAGGTGGCAATTATGCGGTAGTAGTGGCTGTTTATTGTGGCCAAGATGGCCAAATTCAGGCGAGATAATGACTACTGACTGATAACTGAAAAATCTCACCATTTAATCAATGCCGAAGCCCAGGTGAAGCCCGAGCCGAAGGCGGCCAGGCACAACAGGTCGCCGCGCTTGATGCGGCCTTCCTGCACGGCCTCGCTCAGGGCAATGGGGATGCTGGCGGCCGTGGTGTTGCCATAGCGCTGAATATTGCTGAAAACCTTGTCGTCGGGCAGGCCCATTTTCTGCTGCACGTACTGCGTAATGCGTAGGTTGGCCTGGTGTGGAATGAGTAGGTCGATGTCCTGCGCTTGGTAGCCGTTCTGGTCCAGCGCTTCCGTTATAACCTGCGGAAAGCGCACCACCGCGTGCTTGAACACGTTCTGGCCGTTCATGTAGGGGTAGAGGTCCTGCTCGTGGTCGAAGATGTACTGCGTCCGGTTTTCGCGGTTCGAGCTGGGCTCCTTCACGATAAGCTCCTCGGCAAACTCGCCCTGCGCGTGCAAATGGGTGCTCAGGATGCCGTGGCTTGCCTCGCGGGCGGGGCGCAGCACCACGGCACCCGCACCATCGCCAAAAATAACCGACACGGCCCGGCCCCGCGGCGTTTTGTCGAGGCCTGAGGAGTGAATTTCGGAACCCACCACCAGTACCGTATCGTACATGCCGGTACGCACAAACTGGTCGGCCACCGACAGCCCGTAGATAAAGCCCGAGCACTGGTTGCGTACGTCCAGAGCCGGCACGTTGCCGGTCATGCCCAGCTCACGCTGCATAAGCACGCCCGAGCCGGGGAAGAAGTAATCGGGTGAGAGCGTGGCGAATACGATGAGCTGCACGTCGTCCACGGTCAGGCCGGCCTGGGCCAGGGCGCGGCGGGCGGCCTCGGCCCCCATGCCGGCGGTAGTGTCCTTGCCCTCCTCAAACCAGCGCCGCTCCTGAACACCGGTACGCTCCTGAATCCAGGCATCGGAGGTAGCCATCATTTCCTCCAGCTCCGCGTTTTTGACCACGCGGGCAGGAACGTAGTGGCCAACGCCAGCAATTTCGGCGGCGCGCAAAGTGGTAGTAGCAGCCATAGAACGGGAGGGTAAGGGGTGGGAGGGGGGTAGGGCGAACGTGCGCGGTATTTAGCCTGCAAGTAAGAAAAAATTACCCGAACTAAGGCCGGGCTTGCTGCCCCGCCCCGTTCGGCTAGGTTAAAGGGGTCGCAAAGGTCGGCCCCAGGCCCAGGCTTTCCAGCAAATGCCCTAATTTTTTGCCCTCGCCCGCCCACAAAACCGGGCCGGTGGGCACGCCCGCGGGGTAAAAGCGCGCGGCCGGTAGGGCTGCTACCACGGCCGCCGCCGCCCGCGCCGGCTCGGCAAAATCGACTACCAGGCCCGCCCCATGCGCTCGCACTACGCTGGTCCAGAGTGGGTTATCAGGAATAAGAACAGGGAGGCCGTGGGCGAGGTACTCGAACAATTTAGTAGGCCGGCAGCGGGCCGTGCTGGGGTGCGGCTGGTAGGGCAGCAGGCCCAGGTGGGCGCTTCCCAGCGCGGCCACGATGCGGGCGTGCGGCACCAGTTCGGCCCCGCCCACCAGCGTGAGCCAGGCGCTTTCGGCCGCCGCCACGGCTTGCAGCTCGCGCAGCAAAGCTGGTTGTTGGCAAAAGCCGATGATGGTCAGCACCGCCCCGCCCCGCCACGTGGCTCCCAGTGCCCGCGCCAGCGATATCGCTTCCCATACCCCATTCAGCCCCGAGATGGTGCCCGAAAACAGTAGCCGCAGCGGCTCGGCGGCTGCTGGCATGGGGCGCGCCAGGGGGGGTAGGGCTTCACCGAGAGCGGGCTGGTACTTATTTTCGAGTACCAACACTCTGCTGGGGGGTAGGGCACGCAAAAAGGGTAGCTCGTCGGCGTAGCTGGCTTCGGCCAGCAGCACGGCCGCCGCCCGCCGCGCCGCCGCGCCTTCCACCCAGCGCAGGCCCGCCGCCAGCATCCGCCGCACCAGCCCGCGGTATACCCGTTGGGTACGCACGTTGAGCGCATAATTTTCGCGGATATCGTACAGAAATTCCCTGCCTCTCCCCAGCGCTCGCCACAGCAGCGTCAGCGGCAGCAGCTCCGGCGCGTGCACGATAACCAAGCCGGGCCGTAACTGCCGTAGCAAGCGCCAGTAGCGAACCTGCGCCAGCAGCCGCGCCAGGCTCAGCCGCGCGCCTTGAAAAATGGGATACTGCGTGATGCCCGCTCCCGGCTGCGCCTCCGCGCTGGCTTGCCCGGCCACAGCCACCCGCGCGCCCGCTTCAGCCAGGATGCGCGCGAACTTGCCCAGCATCCGGGTGTCGTCCACGGGCTTTAGAACGGAGGCGAGCAAAATCAAGCGAGCAGCGATTTAATTAAAAATTAGGCAACCGGAATTAATCGGGTAGAAAGGAAACAGATGCAGGCAGCCCGCGCAACGAATGCTGTTAATCTGCCCGTAAAGATGGTAGTTTTGCCCTGCTTGCCCGGTTCGTTGCCATCGGCATCGCCCGCCGCCGCGCAAACAAGCCACTACATCAGCACACTACTTAATCAGCACTTCAACCCAATGGCTACCCCCAACACCCTGCTCGACCGCTTTGCCGCCCAGGAGGCCATCGAACACGCCTGGGCCGACCGCACCCTGCTCGACCAGCCCGAAACCAAAGCCGCCATCGAGCACACCATCGAGGAGCTGGACAAAGGCCACCTGCGCGTGGCTGAGCCGTCCGCCGAGGAAGGCGGCGAGTGGACCATCAACGAGTGGGTCAAAAAGGCCGTTATCCTCTACTTCCCGCTGCGCCAGATGCACACCCAGGAGGTCGGCCCTTTCGAGTTTCACGACAAAATGGCCCTCAAGACCGACTACGCCGCCCAGAAAGTACGCGTGGTGCCGCCCGCCGTGGCCCGCTACGGGGCCTACCTGGCCCCCGGCGTTATCCTGATGCCCAGCTACACCAACATCGGCGCGCACGTGGGTGAGGGCACGATGGTGGATACCTGGGCCACCGTGGGCTCGTGCGCCCAGGTGGGCCGGCACGTGCACCTGAGCGGGGGGGTAGGGCTCGGCGGCGTGCTGGAGCCCGTGCAGGCCGCTCCCGTTATCATCGAAGACGGCGCATTTATCGGCTCGCGCTGCATCCTGGTCGAGGGCTGCCGCATTGGCAAGGAGGCCGTCATTGGTGCGGGCGTCACTATCACTGGCAGCACCAAAATCATCGACGTGACCGGCCCCGAGCCCAAGGAATATAAAGGCTACGTGCCGCCCCGCTCGGTCGTTATTCCGGGTACCATTCCCAAGCAGTTTCCGGCGGGAGAATACCAGGTGCCGTGCGCGCTGATTATCGGCCAGCGCAAGCCCAGCACCGACTTAAAAACGAGTCTGAATGACGCGCTACGGGATTTTGGGGTGAGCGTGTAGTTATAATTAGAACCATAAATGAGATTCGATATAAAATACCGGCTGTTACTCGTGAATCTACTGCTCGCTAATTTAGTGATGGTATTTCTCAGCCAGGTTTCTTGTGGTCGACATCATCAGGTCTCGGAGGCTACTTTACCAGGATTTCTATTGCTCATTAACGGCGGTTTTTTATTATTTTTCATCATTCAGCCGCCGCCCAGATTTATTCAAGTTGACAAAGAAGCGGGTATACTTACTTACTCTTTGCTCTTCCGTCAGCAACGAGTTGTACTGGATTGTAATCGGGTGTGAAGTGAGTTTACTACACGTGGCAGTCGATATGGTCCTGAAAAAGTTTGGTCTTTGTTTCTGGATGAGAAAGAGCTTTTTTGTGTGTCAATAGGCTATACAGGCTGGACTGAACGCCAATTAATAGAATTGAATAATTTGATTATTGATGCAGACTAAAAACAAAAAAGCCCGCTAATTAAGCGGGCTTTTTTATGAAGTGCAAAACAATAATTACGCTACACCTTCTTTTAATTTCTCGCCAAACAACGCTTTCACCTTATCTACTTTGGGCTTGGCTACAAACTGGCAGTAGGGCTCGTGGCCGTGCATATTAAAGTAGTTCTGATGGTAGTTCTCGGCCACGTAAAACTCCGGCGCGGCCGTGATTTCCGTTACCACGGGGTTGGGGAAAGCGTGGCCGTCGTTGAGCTTCTTTTTATACTCTTCGGCGAGCTGCTTTTGCTCGTCAGTGTTATAATAAATAACCGAGCGGTACTGCGTGCCCGTGTCGTTGCCCTGGCGGTTGAGCGTGGTCGGGTCATGGGTTTTCCAGAATATTTCCAGCAAGTCTTTGTAGGAAATAACGGCCGGGTCGAACGCAATATCAATTACTTCGGCGTGGCCAGTCATACCGCTGCACACTTCCTTGTAAGTGGGGTTTTTAATGCGGCCTCCAGCATAGCCGGAAACTACTTTTTCTACCCCCTTCAAATTCTGAAATACGGCTTCGACGCACCAAAAGCAGCCGGCCCCAAACGTTGCATGTTCCATAAAATCGCAGATTTACGCAGATTAAATTGAGTACGCTGATTTCAACGTCAGCACATTTTCCTTAACGATAATCGAGGGGGTAGCGTTCAGGTTTTACGCCCCGCGTCAGCGGCGGCTTAGTGCTGAAAGTGGCGGGCCACTACTAGGTCTTTTGAGCCGGGCGTGTACTGGTAAAAGCCTTCGCCCGACTTCAGGCCCAAACGGCCGGCCATGACCATATTCACCAGCAGCGGGCAAGGCGCATATTTGGGGTTGCCGAGGCCCTCGTGCAGCACCCGCAGGATGGCCAGGCACACGTCAAGGCCAATAAAATCGGCGAGTTGCAAGGGTCCCATCGGGTGGGCCATGCCGAGCTTCATCACGGTATCAATCTCCACCACGCCCGCTACCCCCTCAAACAGGCTGATAATGGCCTCGTTAATCATGGGCATCAGAATGCGGTTGGCCACAAAGCCAGGGTAGTCGTTGACCTCCGTGGGGGTTTTGCCGAGCTGGCGCGCCAACTCCATCACGCGCCGCGTCACGTCGTCGGAGGTAGCGTAGCCGCGAATAACTTCTACCAGCTTCATTACCGGCACGGGGTTCATAAAGTGCATCCCGATAACCTGGGCCGGGCGCTGGGTTACGGCCGCGATTTTGGTAATAGAGATGGACGACGTGTTGCTAGCCAGGATGGCTCCGGCCGGCGCGTACTTATCCAACTCGCGAAAAATCTGGAGCTTGAGGTCCACATTTTCGGTGGCGGCTTCTACCACCAGCTCAGCTTCGGCTACGCCCTCGGCCAGGCTCACGTGGGTGCACAGGCGGCCCAGGGTGGCGGCCTTGTCGTCGGCACTGAGGGTAGCCTTGGCTACCTGCCGGTCCAGGTTTTTGGTAATGGTGGCCAAGCCTCGGTCAAGGGCTGGCTGGTTGACATCGATGAGCGAAACGGCAAAGCCGTGCTGGGCAAAAACGTGGGCAATACCATTGCCCATCGTACCCGAGCCGATAACGGCAACGTGCATAGGGTGGGAGAAAAAGAGGGGGTAAGAGAATCGCGGGCCGGCGGGCCGCCAGCGCCCCGCAAAGCTACCCAAGCCAGCAAGTAATTGCCCTAGCGCGAATTCTTTTAACGCTCGTTCATCTTTTTCCCGCCCGCCCCGTACAAAGCCCTAGCAAGCCGGAAAGGTTTGTTTCAACCTCCCACCTCTCTTCTTTCTCTGTCACTCATGGGTAATCTGCTGTACATCATCGCCGTTATTCTCATCATCATTTGGGCGCTGGGTTTCTTCGGCGTTTTGGGCGCGGGCATCGCGGGCAATAGCCTGATACATATTCTGCTGGTAATTGCCATTATTGCCATCCTGCTACGGGTTATCAGCGGCCGCAACCCGGTGTAGCTTCTCTCTGGTAACTTACTAAGTAAGCACTAAAAAGCCCCTCCCGTTGAAACGGCGAGGGGCTTTTTAGTGGGGTTGTAACCTATTAATGGCCGATATTAAACAGGAAATTAAACCGAATTACCGGGTTGGGATAAATGCTATTGTAATTATCCTTAAAATTATACAGCAACACGATGTCGGCGGCGGCGCGGCGGCTGATTTGTGAGCGGTAGCCTACGCCCGCCAGCGGCGTTTGCACGGTGCGGCGCACGGTACCCGTATACACGTTGTTCTGGTCTACGAGCACAAATTGAGCGTTGGTAGATTCGTATTCGGCGTGAATAAAGAAATTATTAATTACCATCAACTGCCCAAATACCTTGAACCCGTAGCTGCTGGTGCTGATGCTACTGCTGGGGCCGCCGTAGGAGCCATTATCCTGCCCGTAGTAGTTATAGGTGTAGGTAATGCCCGGCCCCACCGACAGCCGGTCGTTGATGCGATAGCCCAACGCTGGCGAAATATTAAAGTTAAAGTTGCTGTATCCGTAGAAAGAGCTGTAGCCCAGGCCAATGCCAGAGTACACGAAAAGCTTGGTGTACTGGTCGGCATGCTGCTGCGCGGCCTTGCGAGTTTGCTCACGGCCGGGTAGCTCCAGACCCGAGGGGCTACCCTGGCTGGGCTGGGGCAGTGCCGCCGGGGTAGGGGTCGCCGGTGCTTGCTGGCCCACCGGGGCCGGCGTGTAGACCGGAATAGTAGGCGCGACGTTGGCCGTGTCGGCGGCCGGGGCCCGCTGCGCGGACCGAACCGGCGGCGGGGTAGTGCCGGGCGGAGCCGTATTCAGCGCGGGTTTTTGCTGGGCTAGGGCGCGGCCAGGGCCTAGCAGCGCGGTAGCACTTAGCAGTAGCGGCAAAAGCAGACGTTTCATGAGAAGAATTGAAAATCAAAAATTAGCAACTTCAGAGAGAAATTAAAAATCGCGACTGCGCAACACACGGACAATTCTCAATTTTTTTGTTTAGAACGCTACGCCAACTGATACATTTTCTGGCGCTGTGCCTTCAGCGTGTCATCGGCCAGGTACTCCTCATAATTCATGCGGCGGTCGATGATACCCTCGGGCGTGAGCTCGATAATGCGGTTGGCTACCGTCTCAATAAACTGCAAATCGTGCGAGGCGAAGATAAGCGAGCCGGTGAAGTCTCTGAGCCCGTTGTTCAGGGCTTGAATGCTTTCCAAATCCAAATGGTTCGTGGGGTCGTCGAGCACCAATACGTTGCCGCTTTCGAGCATCATCTTGCTCAGCATGCAGCGCACTTTTTCGCCCCCGCTCAGCACGTTGGGCTTCTTCTGCGACTCCTCGCCCGAGAACAGCATCCGGCCCAGCCAGCCGCGCACGAAGCTCTCGTCCTTATCGGTCGAGTACTGGCGCAGCCAGTCCACTAGGTTCATATCACCGGCCTGAAAGAAGCTGCTGTTTTCCTTCGGGAAGTAGCTGGGCGTGATGGTCGTACCCCAGTCGGCCTTGCCCTTGTCGGCCGTTGCTTCCTTGAATAAAATATCAAACAGCAGCGAAGCAGCCCGGTCGTCGCGGCCCACAATGGCGATTTTATCCCCCTTAGCGAGCGTAAACGACACGTTTTTGAGCACCGATTGCCCATCCACCTTTTTGCTTATCCCCTCCACGCTCAGCAGCTGGTTGCCGGCTTCGCGCTCGGGCTTGAAGGCGATGTAGGGGTAGCGGCGCGACGAAGGCTTGATTTCCTCCAGTGTCAGCTTTTGCAGCAGCTTCTGGCGGCTGGTGGCCTGCTTCGATTTGGAGGCATTGGCCGAGAAGCGGCGCACGAATTCTTCCAATTCTTTGCGCTTGTCCTCGGTTTTCTTATTCACGTCCTGGCGCTGGCGCAGGGCCAGCTGGCTGCTCTCGTACCAGAAGCCGTAGTTGCCGGGGTACATCGTGATTTTCGAGAAATCCAAATCGGCCATGTAGTTGCACACCGCGTCGAGGAAGTGGCGGTCGTGGCTCACCACGATAACCGTGTTCTGAAAGCCGTCCAGGAAGTTTTCGAGCCAGAGCACGCTCTCCGCGTCGAGGTTGTTGGTCGGCTCATCGAGCAGTAGCACGTCGGGATTGCCGAACAGGGCCTGCGCGAGCAGCACGCGCACTTTTTCCGAGGCCCCGAGGTCCGACATCACCGAGTAATGCTTGTCTTCGGTGATGCCCAGGCCACTGAGCAGCTCGGCGGCCTCGTAGTCGGCGTTCCAGCCTTCCAGGTCGGCAAATTCGCCTTCCAGAATGGCCGCGCGCTCGCCGTCGGCGTCTGAAAAGTCGGCCTTGGCATAAAGCGCATCCTTTTCGCTCATCACCGCCCACAGCCGCTGGTGGCCCTGAATCACGGTTTGAAGCACCTGCTGGTCGTCGTAGGCAAACTGGTTCTGCTTGAGTACGGCCAGGCGTTGGCCGGCGGGCAGCTCCACCGAGCCGGTGTTAGGCTCCAGCTCACCGGACAAAATCTTGAGAAAAGTCGACTTGCCGGCACCGTTGGCCCCAATCAGGCCATAGCAGTTGCCGGGCAAAAACTTCACTGTTACGTCTTCAAACAGCACCCGCTTGCCGTAGCGCAAGCTCACGTTGGTCGTGGAAATCATTTAATCCAGAATAAAAAACCAAAAAAACTACGCAAAAATACGCTACCGCTCCGCGTTGCTCTTCTTCAACGCGAGCGATTCGCTATTTGTGCCCTGGCAGCTTGCTATGCACAACATCGGGCCGCAAAAACCAGTATAGCCACCCAGGCCACCATGCTGGCTGTGTTGCCGCTCCTCCACTTCAGTACTTTTTCGTTTATGGCTGCCCGCCCGACCCCTATTTCTCAAAGCACCACGCAACCTACCCCCGAGCAAAACGGCGTCCGTTTTGGCCTAATAACGGCGACTGTACTCTGCGTTTACACCCTGCTTGCCGTGCTGACGGGCTTTTTTGCCCGTATCGAAGCCGGCAGCCTCGATGTGCTTATCCTGGTCACGGGCTCGGTACTGGCCATTCGCCACCTTAGCAAAGTGCGCAACGGCCAGTTGGCTTACTTGGGCGGCTACGGCACGGGCATTATTACGGCGCTGGTGGCCTCGGTCATTCTGGCTCTGTTTTTTATCGCCATCGACTGGATTTTTCCTAAAACAGTGAACCTGACGCAGGTACATAATCTATTTAATGTGGACCTATCGGTGCTGATTGCCGCCCTGGCTATCGTGCTAATGGGTGCCATGACGGGTGTTATCACCTCGCTCATTGCGATGCAGTACTACAAAGCTGAGCCGATTGACCCCCTGAAAATGACCCCTTAGTAGTACTTAGCCATTAGATTTTTGAAAAGCCAGATTTAACCACCTGCTTTACTTCTTCGAAAAGAGCCGCCTCCCACGTGGGAGGCGGCTCTTTTCGAAGAAGTAAAGCAGGTGGCGAAAAACTATCAGTCACTAGCTATCAGCTTACATAACCGGGGGTAGGGCGAAAGGCACGAAAAGCGACGCATCGCCCCCGAAGCGGTGCACGTCGCGAACGATGGTGCTGCTGATAGCCGCCAGCGTGGGCGAAGTCACGAGTAGCACCGTTTCCAGTTCGTGGTTGAGTTGGCGGTTGGCCTGGCCAATGGCGCTTTCGTACTCAAAATCAAGGGTATTGCGTAGGCCGCGCAGTAGGTAGCGGGCGCCAGTCTGGCGGGCAAACTCGGCGGTGAGGCCCTGGTAAGGGCGCACTACTACCCGCGGCTCGTCCTGAAATAAGGTTTCGAGCTGGGCCAGCATCCAGTCCAGGGGTAGGTAGCGCTGCTTACTGCTATTGGTACCGATGGCAATAATCAGTTCATCGAACAACTCCACGCCGCGCCGCACGAGGTCGAGGTGCCCGTTGGTAAAGGGGTCGAACGAACCGGGAAACAACGCGATTTTTTTCATGCGGAAGCGGCCCCGCGCGGCGGGCGCAGGAAGGGTAGGTTATGCTGCAAAAGCCAGACTAAACAAGTCAAAATGCCGGCAATCCGCGATATCATTCAGATAGTAGAAATACTGTACACCCGCCGGGCGCATGCCGAAACGCAAGTGCCGCACGTAGGTAGCAAGTAGGCTAAACGTCGCCGATTCGCCGGTCAACTCTCCCCAAATAGTGACCATGTCCTGGTCTGGATTAAGGCCCAGCTCCTGCATCACCAGGATAGTATAGTACGCTACATCCTCGGCCGTATGCACGGCATAGGTATTGCTGAATTCAAGCTGCGGGCCCAGCACCACCACGCTCAGCTCGTGGTCGGCCAGGCTCAGGTACAGCTGGCGCGGACCGGGACCAGGGCCGCGCTGGTGCAGCAAGCCAGCCAGCAGGGCGCTGGCCTGGGGTAGCAGGCGGGCGCTGGGGCCGTGCACGGTATTCAGCCATTCAGCCGTGGCGCGGGGCACGGCGAAAACGCTCACCAGGTCGGTAGCCGGCGTAGGTAGGGGTAGGGCGTAGGCCAAAGCATCCTCGGTAGAAGTCAACTCGTGGTGCAGGCTTAGGTAGGCGGCCTCATCACCGGGCCGGTAGAGGGGGGCCGGCAGCAGGGTACTGGCCCCGCCGGTCAGAGCCAGCCGCAGCCGCGCCCAGCCGGACTGGCCCAGCAGCTCGTGCCCGGCCAGGGCGGCCAGCGGGTCGGCAGCGGGTAGCGGCAGGTCGTCGAAGGCCACAATTTTCTGGCGCGCTACCTCCAAGGCGGCTACGCGCAGGCGGCGGGGGCCAGCCAGGGCATATAGGTGGTAAGCTATCGGGTTGGTGGGCGCAAAGGTGTCGTCGCGCAGGCGCACAGGAGTTGTCAAGCTTTCTGGTTTTTAGGTTCCTGGGTCTTGGTTCTTATAAGTCCCTGGCTCCTGGTTTTAGAGTTAGCAACTTGTATTCGCCGCCCAAAGGTTGCATAATTATTCCTTACCCACCAACCACAAGCTAGGTGCCAGCAACCAAGCGCTCAGTAAGAGCCTAAGAATCCAAAATGACCTGAGGAACGAAAACATCGTCGGTGCTGAGCAGACCGCGCAACACGGGGTGCACTTGGGCGAGGGGTAGGGCCAGCAGCTGGCGCGGCGTAAGCCAGGCCAGCTCGGTGAGTAGCTGCTGGTCGGGGGCATGCTCAGGGTCGTGGCCCAGGCAGGGGGTAGCGGTAGGGTCCTCGGCCGTTACTTCGAAGAAAATCTCCAGCGCCTGAAGCTGGTCGCGCCGAAACTCGTGCAGGTGCAGCTGCCGGCCCACCCGCACGGCCAGGCCGGTTTCCTCTTGAAACTCGCGCCGCAATGCCTCTTTTAAGCCTTCGCCGAAGGCCCAGCCCCCGCCCGGCGGCGACCAAAACGGCGCGCTACCCGGCAGCAGGCCCCGGTGGGCCGCCAGCAGAATGCCGCCCGCCCGTACCAGCAGTCCGCCCACCCGCACCCGCACTTTACCGGCATAAGGAGTTAATAATGAATTGTTTGGTGAAGAACAAGAATCTGGCATAAGTCAAGTGCTGGCCGGGTAGCCGGCTGCTTCTACGCAAATTTTGCGCACAGCGGCCGGGCGCGGCCGGTATCTTTGGCCAACTTATGCCCGCCGCTACCCCCGAAAACCCCGCCGACCTCGAAGCCCGCATCCGCGAAAAGCTAAAGCGCCAGCACTTTATGCACCTCATCGGGGCCGACCTCACCCGCATTGAGCCCGGCCGCGTGGAAGCCGAGCTGGCCCTGGGCCAGCAGCATCAGCAGCAGCGTGGCTTCGCCCACGGCGGCCTGGTGGCCACCATGGCCGACCTGGCCGCCGGTTTTGCCGCCGTTACGTTGGTGCCGGAGTGGGTAGGGGTGGTGACTTCTGATTTGAAGGTAAGCTACTTGAACCCCGGCGTAGGCCAGCGTATCAAAGCCATTGGCTGGGTGCTGAAGGCCGGCCGGCGACTGCACTTTTGCGAGGCCGAGGTGTGGTGTGATGACGTGCTGATTGCTAAGGCCTCGGCCACGATGGCGGTTATCGAGCCGATAGGGTAGTGGAGGGAAATAACTGCTTTTTAAAAATGAAGAACTTCATGCGTAAGCTTGCCGAATCATCTCACATGTTTCGCAGTGCAATAATTCTAAAGTCGGGCATCTAACTGATGGTTATAAACGAAGCAAGGGCTTTGCACGCAGTACATCGGTTAGTGCATCAAGGTCGTCAGTTAGCTGGTGAAGGAATGTCAAGTCAGGAATTATTTATCTTCTTTGACGAATTAGATGGGCTGATAGGATATATTATCGCCCATGCCGGCGATAAAAGTGAGATGTTCGAAAAAGAGTTGGAAAGAGTATGCATCAAGTTTGGTGCAGTACACATTTCTGACGGATTTAAAAGAAAATAATTACGTGCTTACTACCCGCTTTCCCTCCGTCCGCGATTATTTCCCCTTTGAGCCGACCGAGGACCAGGCGACCTTGTTCGCACAGCTCGATGAGTTTTTGCGCGACCAGCTGCCGGGGCGTAAGGTGTTTGTGCTGCGCGGCTACGCGGGCACCGGCAAAACGACCGTGGTGAGCGCCCTGGTGCAGTGGCTGGCCCGGATGCAGCGCCGCTACGCCCTGATGGCCCCTACCGGCCGCGCCGCCAAGGTGATGAGCGCCTACGCGGGCGTGCCGGCCAGCACCATTCACAAAAAAATATACCGCCAGACCAGCGGCGCGCCCGCCGAGCGCCTCAGCTTTCAGCGCCAGCCCAACCGCCAGGAGGAAACCCTGTTTATCGTGGACGAGGCATCCATGATTTCCGATGAGAAAGCCTTCGGCGAGAACGGCTTACTGGATGATTTAATGGGCTTTGTGTTTGAAAAAAGTACCAACCGGCTGCTGCTCATCGGCGATACGGCGCAGCTGCCGCCGGTGGGCCAGCTGCTGAGCCCGGCCCTCGACCCCGAACTGCTGGCCCACCGCTTCCGGGCGCGGGTAGAGGGCGTGGAATTGCGCCAGGTGATGCGCCAGGCCGAAGCCTCGGGCATTCTGGTCAATGCCACCGAGTTGCGCGAAGAGCTGCGGGAGGAAACGCCTAACATCCAGCTGCACACCAAGGGCTTTAAAGACATGTTCAAGATGGGCGGCGACAAGCTGGAGGATGGCCTGCGCTGGGCCTACCGGCACTTCGGGCACGAGAACACGACCATCATTTGCCGCTCCAATCGCAACGCCAACCAGTATAACCAGCTCATCCGGCGCACGTTGTTTGAGGCGGAGGAGGAGATTGAGGCCGGCGACTACATCATGGTGGTGCGCAATAATTATTTCTGGCTGCCGAAGGAGTCGGAAATCGGCTTTCTGGCCAATGGTGACTTCCTGGAAATCATGAAGATAGTGCGGCGCGAGGAGGTCTTTGGCTGCCGCTTCGCCCAGGCGCGGGTGCGGCTCGTGGACTACCCCGACGAGCCCGAATTGGAAGTGAAGCTGCTGCTCGACACCCTGCATACCGAAACGCCATCCTTGCCCCGCGACCAGAACGAGAAGCTTTATCAGGAAGTGCTGGCCGACTATGCCCACCTGACCAAGAAGGGCGAGCGCAACGCGGAGATGCGCAAGGACCCGTACCTCAACGCGTTGCAAATAAAATTTGCCTACGCTCTCACCTGCCACAAGGCGCAGGGCGGCCAGTGGCAGGCCGTGTTCGTGGACCACGGCTTCCTGAAGCCCGACGAGCCGGTGGGCGGCGAGTTTGCGCGCTGGCTTTACACGGCCATCACGCGGGCCTCGGAGCGGCTGTTTCTGCTCAACTTTCAGCGGCGGCTGCTGGCCAATGGCGAAGTGGTGGAGGAAGAGTAGCCGCGCTGGCCGAAATACGGGGGGTAGGGAATTGAAATGCCGCCGCTGGGGTTTGCCCGGCAGTACGCTTCATCTGGTTTCCAGCCAGCGGCGCTAATTTGGCCGTAGTTTTGCCAGCGCTGCCTCGGCACGTAAATTTGCTTTCATTCCTCAACTCTTTCTTACTCACTGTCATGACTAAAATGCTGCTGTTGGCCTTGGGCCTCACGTTTGCGGGTACCGCCGCCCACGCCCAATCCATGAAGCCGGCCAAAACCGCTAAGGCTGCCGGCCCCCAAATTGAATTTATGGAAGTGAAGTACGATTTCGGCTCCATTAAACAGGGCGATATTGTGGACCACGTATTCAAGTTTAAGAACACCGGCACCCAGCCGCTCGTAATTTCCAACATCGGCGTAAGCTGCGGCTGCACCACGCCTTCGTGGACCAAGGAGCCCGTGCAGCCCGGTAAAATCGGTACTATCTCGGCCAAATTCAACTCGGCTGGTAAGATGGGGATGCAAACCAAAGTCCTGACCGTGGACTCCAACTCGGCCGGCGGTACCACCACCGTTTCGCTGGTAGGCGAGGTGAAAGAAGCTGCCACGGCTTCGAACAAGTAATCCCTACCCCCTTTGAAAAAGGCGAGCCGACCACCAAGTCGGCTCGCCTTTTTTAGGAGTTGTTGCGAAGTAAATGCTACAGTTTACCTACTACGAAAAGTAGCCGTACCCAGCCCGCAATCAGCAGCAGGCCGCCCAGCGGCGCTACCGCCCCAAACTTGGTGATGCCCGTGAAGCAGATAACGTAGAGCGAGCCGCTGAAAATGACGATGCCCACCAGCCAGAGCAGCGCCGCCGTGTCGAGGCCGCGCAGGTCGGGCCGGGCGGTGGCCAGCACGCCCACCGCCAGCAGCGCCAGCAGGTGGTAAAACTGGTAGCGCACGGCGGTTTCGAAGGTTTCGAGGCGGCCGCTGGCTTCCAGCATGGGCCGCAGTCCGTGCGCGCCGAAAGCGCCAATGCCGACCGTGAGCGCCCCCAGGATGGCGGCAATTTGCAGAATAAGACGAGCTGACATGTAGGGAGTTATGAGTTAAAAGTTATGGGTTACAGCGAACGTCATGCTGATGACAGGAAGCATCTCTACCGCGTAACTAACCCCTGACGTGTAAGGTTACTTGCGCGGTAGAGATGCTTCCTGTCGTCAGCATGACGTTCGTTTAATGTACTGGTGGCAATAGCTGCGTAGCTCAAGCCCGCGGCGGCAGGTCCTCGGCGGAAAAGTGAAACGGCAGCAGGTCGGCCAGGCGCTCGAAGCGCAGCACCGTGCCTTGTACGCTGGGCAGCAGCAGCCAGATGGGCGCGCCCTGGCGCAATTCGTATTCCAGCATTACTTGGCGGCAGGCCCCGCAGGGCAGGGCCGCGCCAAACGCGCCGGCGGCCGGCCGGCCCGCCACCGCCATACCTACGAGGCGCGGGGGGGTAGGGCGGCTGCCCGCCAGCCCAAACAGCGCCGTGCGCTCGGCGCATAGCCCAGAGGGGTAGGCCGCGTTTTCCTGATTGGTGCCTTGAAAAAGGCTGCCATCGGCCAGCAACAGCGCGGCCCCCACGTGAAAGTGCGAGTACGGCGCGTAGGAAAACTCCGTGGCTGCGCGCGCCGCCTCCCAGGTGCGGTGCTCCTCGGGGCTCAGCTGCTCGGGGCCGGCAAACTCCTGGTAGGCCAGGCTGAGCTGGCGGCGGGTAGCGGAATAAATGGCAGGGGCCATGCGGGGGGTAGGGAAACGGGGCGGCGAAGATACTGGCTGGCTCCTGGTTCCTAAGTTTGTTGGCTGGCTTTTATAAACCAGCCGCCCGCATGAATCAGTCGCCCGCCACCAACAACCAGCAATCAAATACCCATAACCCTACCCGCCTGCTACTGCTCGGAGCCGGCCGCTCGGCCTCGGCGCTGCTGCAGTACCTCTTGCGCCACGCGGCGGCCGAGCGCTGGTTTTTGACCGTGGCCGATGCCCAGCCGGCGCACCTGGCCCCGGTGCTGGCCGCGCACTCGCGGTCGGCCCACGTGGTGCCCTTCGAGGTGCAGGATGCGGGCCGGCTCGACGCGCTGGTAGCCGAGGCCGATATTGTTATCTCGATGCTGCCGGCCACGCTGCACCCGCTAGTGGCCCGCGCCTGCCTGCGCCACCGCCGCCACCTGGCCACGGCCAGCTACGTGAGCCCCAACATCGGGGCCCTGCACGCCGAAGCGGCCGGCGCGGACCTGGTTTTTCTCATGGAATGCGGCCTCGACCCCGGCCTCGACCACATGTCGGCCATGCAGGTTATCAACGAGTTGCACGGGCAGGGCGCGCGGCTCACGGGCTTCCGCTCGTACTGCGGCGGGCTGCTGGCCCCCGAGAGTGAGGGCGACAACCCCTGGCGCTACAAGTTCACCTGGAACCCGCGCAACGTGGTGCTGGCCGGCCAGGGCGGCCCCGCCAAGTACCTCGAAAATGGCCAGGAAAAACTCATTCCTTACGCAGAGCTATTTGGCCGGGCCGAGACGCTGGCAGTGCCCGGCCACGGCCACTTCGAGGGCTACGCCAACCGCGACTCGCTCACTTACCGCGCAGTATATGGCCTGGCCGACATTGGCACGATGCTGCGCGGCACCCTGCGCCGCCCCGGCTACTGCGGAGCCTGGCAGGCACTGGTAACCTTAGGCCTCACCGACGATAGCACATCGCTGGGCAACCCCGCCAGCCTGCCCTGGGGGGCGCTCGTGGCGCAAGTAATGGGTGAGAAAATTCCCGCCGACCAGGTGGCCGCCCGCGTCGCGGCGCGCCTGGCCCTCGACCCCCACGGCCCGGAAATGACGCGCTTGGCCTGGCTGGGCCTCTTCACCGAGCGTTCTGTGGGACTGGCTGGTGCCACCGCTGCCCAATTGCTGGAGCATTTGCTGGCTGATAAATGGCAGCTCGGCCCCCACGACCGCGACCAGGTAGTGATGCAGCATCAGTTTGACTATGAGCTGAATGGAGAGTCGCGCCGCCGCACGTCTTCGCTCGTCGTAACCGGTACCGACGCCACCCACACCGCGATGGCCCAAACCGTGGGCCTACCCCTGGGCATGGCCGTGCGCCGCCTGGCACGGGGCGAAGTAGCCGGCCGGGGCGTCGTCATCCCCACCACGGCTGACCTCTACGTGCCCATTCTGCAAGAATTGGCGGCTGATTACGGCATCGCCTTCGCGGAAGAAGAGGGGGTAGGCTAAACCATACTTTTCGTTTCCCGAATGCTTCCCTACCTCACCTTACGCCTGCGCCTGCTGGGCCGGCTGCTGCGCGAGCTGGGCTGGCTACGGCTGGCGCTGCTGCTTATAATGTTGGCGCTGGTGCTGCTGCAAGCGCTGGCCGCGCTGCGCGGCCAGCCGCGCGCCGCCTGGCTGGTGCCGCCGCTGCTGGCCTGGCTGCTGCTAAGCGCCCACCGGCAGCGGACCGATACCCACTTGCTAGCCAGCGCCACGCCCGATTTCCGGCCCTGGCTGGCCGCTGAATATGCGCTGCTGGCGCTGCCTGTGGCGCTGCTGCTGCTAGCGGTGGGGGTAGGCGGCCCGGCGCTGCTGACCCTGGCGCTGGCCCCGCTCGCGGCCTGGGCTCCGCCCGCCCGCGAGGCGGCGGCCCGGCACCGGTGGCGTAGCTTATTTCGCAGCGAGGCGTTTGAATGGGTAGCCGGAATGCGGGCTGCTAACGGCCTGCTAATCTGGCTAGTGCTGGTAGGACTAGCTACCTGGCAGCGTGCATCGTCGCTGGCCCCGGTGGCGGGGCTAGTGGCCTGGCTGCTGGTGGTACTAGCCTGCTACGGCACCCCCGAGCCGGTGACGATGCTGGCGCTGGCGGCCCGCTCGCCCCGGCAATTCCTGCGGCGGCGGCTGGGGCTGGGGCTGGGCTACGCGGCGGCCACGGCACTGCCCTTCGGAATATTGCTGGGGGTAGGGCCGGCGGGCTGGGGCGCGGCGCTGGCCGTTAGTCTCTTCTGGCTGGCGCTGGTGGCCATGCTCATCCTGACCAAATATGCGTTTTACCCTAATATTAGCCATATTCGTACCACGCAAAGCTTGGTGCTGGCCCTGAGTCTGCTTGGGGCCGGGCACCCCGCCTACCCCCCGCTGATGCTGGTAAGCGCGGCCGGGCTGGTGTGGCAGAGCCGGCGGCGGGTGGGGCAGGTATTGGGTTTTTAGAAGTTTAAAACATGCTTGAAGTCAACGACCTGCACAAAGCCTACGGCCGCCACGAGGTGCTGCGCGGCGTGAGCCTGGCGGTGCGGCCGGGCACCATCCACGGGCTGGTGGGGGCCAATGGGGCGGGCAAAACCACGCTCCTCAACTGCCTCTACGGGCTGGAAAGCGGCTTCACGGGTACGGTGGGGGTAGGGGGCGACCTCCGCCCGGTGCGCGAGGTAACCGGGCTGGTGCCCTACGAGCCGTACTTCTACCCCCGCCTCACGGGCCGCGAGTACGTGGAGTTTTGCCTGCAAGCGCGGGGCCGGGCCGTGCCCGACCTGCGCCCCTGGAACCAGCTGCTGGAGCTGCCCCTCGACCAATATGCTACCGACTACTCGGCCGGCATGAAGAAGAAACTGGCTCTGTTAGCCGTGCTGGTGCAGCAGTTTCCCTACCTCATCCTCGATGAGCCCTTCAACGGCCTCGACCTCGAAGCCAACCTGCTGCTCAAGGCCATGCTGAAGCGCCTGCACGACCAGGGCACCGGCATTCTGCTCACCTCGCACATCCTGGGCACCCTCACCGAAGTGGCCGACGAAGCCACCGTGCTGGTGGCCGGCCGCGTGCAGCGCCACTACCAGGCCGCCGAGTTCGGCACCCTCGAAGCCGACCTGCTGGCTGCCCTGCACGGCGAAAAGCTGAGCCAGCTGGACGCACTGCTGTAGCGTGGACTTTGCGAATCCGCGCGTGGAAACATTGTTTCATGATACCACGCGCGGACTCGTAAAGTCCGCGCTACAACTCCAGATAAAAGCCCGCCAGCAGCGCCCGAAACTCCGCCGAATACATACCATCTGCGTCCTGAATACTTAGGCCGGTTTCCCTTTTTGCTGCCACTGCCCCGCGCCCAAACTGCCCAATAACCCGCGTAATGCGCCCGCCCGGCCGGTGCCGCACCGCCAGCTGCGCCTGGGGGGGTAGGCCCGCTACCGCCGCGGCCCGCGCGAAGTGCACTATCTCGGGCGGCGGCAGCAGCACCGTGAGCGTGCCCGCCGGCTCCAAAAAAGCCGCCGCAAAATCCGCGATTTCCTCGAATGTTAGTGATGCCTCGCCCGCGTGGCGGGCCGTGGCGCGGGCCGCGTCGGGCGGGGCCAGGCTGCGCCGAAAAAACGGCGGGTTGCAGATAATGTGGCTAAAAGTGGGGGGTAGGGCCGCCGCGTAGGCCGCCAGGCTCAGCGGCCGCACCCGGACGCGGGCCGCCCAGGGGCTGGCCGCCACGTTGCGGGCCGCCTGGGCCGCGGCAAGTAGGTCAATTTCAATGGCTTCAATCAGGGCGGCTGGCGCACGCTGGGCCACCATGAGAGCCAAAAGCCCGGTGCCGGTGCCAATATCCAGCACGCGGGTCGCGCCCACGAGGTTAGCGGCCGCGCCCAGCAGGCAGGCATCGGTGCTCACTTTTTGGGCGCAGTCGCTTTGGTCGATGCGAAACTGCTGAAACTGGAAGTAGTCGTTGGGCACGGCCGGGTGGGCGCGGGCTACGCTTCGCGCAGCAGCTCGTTGGTAAAAAGGGGGTAGGCTTTTATTTTTTCGTCTTCTAATTTATTGGCAATCAGCCAATCCAGAAAAGCCGCTACCCGCTCTTCCGTCATTGTGCCCCAGGTGGCCGCGTCGCCGTAGTAGGGCGCAGTGTAGTCCTGGCTGCGCCGGATATCCACCCGCGCGGCATCGCGCGGCGGCACGTGGCTGGTCAGGATGTCGGTGGCCCGCGCCGGGTTGGCCTGGGCAAATAGGTAGCCCTTTTTGGTGGCCTGCACAAACGCCCGGTAAGCATCCGCGTGCTGGTCGAGCAGCGGGCGGGTCGTGAGTAGCACCGGCGAGTAGCCGTAGGGAATGCCGTAGTCGCCGAGCCGGAATTTGGTCAGCTCCACTCCGTTCGTTTCCGCCTCCATGCCCTCCCAGTTATCAAAAATCCAGGTGGCATCGGCCGCGCCGGTCAGCAGCGTTTCCCAGATGCCGAGCTTCGGCGGGTAGCTTAGGCGCAGGTCGCCCGCGCCGCCGTCGTTGATAACCAGCTGCTGCACAATCTTATCCTCGTAGCGCGCCTGGTACGAGGCGTAGGTGCGGCCGTCGAGGTCGCGGGGCCGTGCCAGGCCGCTGCTTTTCAGTACCGCCACCGAGCTGATATCCGCTTGCAGCAGCGCGGCCACGGCTACGGCTGGTACGGCGTTCACTTTGGTGTTCAGGCTAATAACGCTCTCAAAGGGTGCGATAGCAAAATCGGCCGCGCCCGTTTCCAGCTGCTTGGCGGGCGTGGTGGCGTAGTTGTCGGCGGCGGGGGTTAGCAGGTCTACGAGCAGGTCCGCCGCGGCGTAGTAGCCCAGTTCCTGCGCCACGAAAAAGCCGGTGTGGTTGGTATTGGGCGTCCAGTCAAGGGCCACGGTGAGGGTCGGCATGAAGTGTAGGGCTGCAATGGTTCGCAGCAGCGAATAATACGATTTAGCCGCTGCTTCGGTAAATAGTGCCACTTGGCGAAGCTACTTTTGCTAAACGCGTTAGGTATGTCCCCCAGCTGTAACGGTTTCTCTTAAAAAGAGGAAACCCCGGCTGCTGCAAACAGACCGGGGTTTCAGAAGTGTGAGGGTTTTAGTGCAACCCTTTACTTCAGTCGAAACATGAGAAAGGACAGCGCGCATTCGGAGTTTAAATTAACATTTAAGCTCCGAATACCCTCCGAGCTAACTAAGTGGCTCGTGGGGCTTCTAATGAGTGGCGGTGCCATAACGGCCGCCGTTCATTGGATTAGTTAGGGTAAGGGGCTGGGTCGCAAGGCTCAGTCCCTTATTTGTTACAACTAGATTTGTAACAAATGTACGTAATCTTCTAAACTTTCGGATGATTGAATGGCTAGCTTGCAAAAGTAGTTATTGGCTAGCTGCTTGATAGTAAGAGTATTGTAGGGGACCGCCTGTTATTAGTTTACTAGTAGCACATGGGTCAATTTTCTAAATGTTTGGAAAATTAGCCCACCCATCCCCAATTACCCCAGCGCCTCGTACCCCTCATCCACCAGCAGCCCCCGGCCCAGCGCGCTTTGCACGGCCAGCACGTCGCAGCGCTCGTTTTCGGGGTGGCCGGCGTGGCCTTTCACCCATTTGAAGGACACTTTACGGTCCTGGTACACGCGCAAAAACCGCCGCCACAGGTCCTCGTTGGCTTTTTTGCCGAAGTCGGGCTTCTGCACCCAGCCGAAGACCCAGCGCTTTTCCACGGCATCGACCACGTACTTGGAATCGGTGACGACGAGCACCGGGATTTCGGGGCGCGTCACGGCTTCCAGGCCCACAATCACGGCCAGCAGCTCCATGCGGTTGTTGGTGGTGCGGCGGAAACCCTGGCTGATTTCCTTTTCGTGGGGGCCGTAGCGTAGGATGGTGCCGTAGCCGCCGGGGCCGGGGTTACCGCGGCTCGACCCATCGGTAAACAGCGTTATCATACCCGGATACTCTCAAAAAAACGCACCAGCGCCTCAAAAGCGGCATCCGGCACGGCTGGGAAATTGGCGATGCGCAGGCTCGTGGCCTTGTGGTCGCCGTAGCCCGAGCCCAGCTGCAGGCCGGCCTCGTCGCGGGCGCGGCGCTTCACTTCCTCAATAACCGCCGCCGGCCCTTGCAGGCCAATAACGGTAGTCGAGCGCGCCTCCGGGTTTTCGATGAGCGGGCGCAAGCCCAGCGGCTGCACCTGCTCGAAGTAATCGTAGAGCTTCTGGGCGCGCTCGGTGAGGTGCGGGGCCACGACTTTGATGGGCTCGCGGGCTTGCAGCACCCGGCTCAACAGGTAGATGCCCAGCACATTGGGGGTGTGGGTGGTCTGGTAGTTGAGCATCTGCTTCACCATCGCATTCAGACTGTTGTAGTGGGCGTTGTCGCCTACCTCGCGGGCGCGGGCCACGGCGCGCGGCGATAGCACCATGATTCCCAGGCCCGCTGGCAGGCCCAGGCACTTCTGCACCGAGCCGTACCACACGTCGGCCTTGATAAACTTGAGCGCTACCCCCCCCAGCGACGAGGTAGCATCGACGGCCAGCAGCGCCGGTCCCAGGCGGTTGAAGATATTGAGAATGAAGCTGTCGCGCAGCTGGGTGGCGGTGCTCGTCTCGTTCTGCGTGAGGCACACCAGGTCGGTTTCGTCGGGGCTGAAGGGCAGGGTAGCGGGGTCGGGCACGTCGTTGATATCGAAGCGCAGGCCGGTGCAGCCGGGCCGCAGGGCGCGGGCGTAATCAAACCACTTCTGCCCAAACGAGCCGTTGTAGAGGTGAAACGAGCGGCGCGGCGTTAGGCTCTGGGTCAGGATTTCCCAGCACTCGGTAGCCGACGAAGTGAACAGGATGGTATAGTCCTGCGGGATGTTAAGCTTGAGGCGGGCCTGCTCCAGGCACTGGCGCACCAGGGCCGTGAAGCGCTCGGAGCGGTGCGGTGCCGACAGCCAGCCTTCCTCAAAAGCGTCGGCCAGATACTGGCGTACTTCGGGGTACACGGCCGAAGGGCCCGGATTAAACGTGTAAGTCGGAAGGTTTGCCATAGGCCGGCAAAGGTATTATCAAGGAGCAATGAGCAGTGAACATAATGTCGCTCTACCAGGAGAACGACATTATGCGCACTACCCACTACTCATTGCTCAATCGCCAGCCGGAGGTAGCTGGGGCCCGCGCCGCCATCCCAGGCCAGCACGTAGAGGCCAGCGGGTATCCCGGCCAGCGGCAGGTCGAAGGCGGCCCGGCCGGCCGGCCCGCTGGTGCGCAGCAGGCAGCGGCCGGTGGCATCGAGCAGGCGCACCTGGGCCGTGGCCCCGGCGGCGAGCGGGCCGCTCAGGTGCACGAGGCCGGCGGCGGGGTTGGGGTAGGCGGCCAAGGTTAGGGTGGTGGCCGTTACGCTCACCACTGGCGAGTAGGCCAGGTGGCCGTCGAGGTCTACCTGGCGCAGGCGGTAGTAACGGGTGCCGGCCAGCGGGCGCGCGTCGAGGGCGGTGTACTGGCGGGGGGTAGGGCTGCTGCCGGCGGCGGCTACCCGCGTCAGCTCGGGCCAGGCCCCGCTGGCCGGGTCGTCCTGGCTTTCAACCACGAAGGCCTGGCTGCCCGTTTCGGTGGCCGTGGTCCAGGCCAGGCGAGTGCCCTCGCCGGCCACGTAGCGGGCCGTGAAGGCCGTGAGCACCACCGGCAACGGCCGGGAGCTGGTGCAGCCCGTGGGGCTGGTATTAGCCACGAAAGCATCTGCGTTGCCACACAAGTCAGCTGCCGGGCGGCTAGTGCTGTAGTCAATGACCTCCTTGGCCCCGGCAACATCCGTATCGGCATCGGGCGTGCGCCGCATCTGGCCGTTGGCAATGGAAAAATTCATGACGCTGGTAGGCGAGATGACGTGCTGAAGCTCCTCGCCGTGGCCCAGCTCGTGCAAGGCCACACTCTGGAAGTCGTACTGCGCGCTGGTGGGCGCGCCGGGGCCAAAGTTCCAGTTGGTGCCCGAGTCGAAGGTGTAGTCCGTCTCCACCAGCACCCAGTTAGTCGTGTTGTCGGCCGAGCTGCCGCAGCCAGCGTAGGTAAGGTGCGTGAGGCCCAGCACCCCCATCGGCAGCTCAGTGCCCACGTCGAAGCGCACCGCGTTGATTTGGTCATAAGCAACTTTATCCACCGGCGTATCCGTCCCCAGCGAGCGGTTCATGCCCGCGGCGCAGGCCCAGCTGCCCAAGGCCAGCTCGAAGGGAGCCCGCGCCGCGGCCGGAAAGCTGGGCGAGTATTGCAGTGTGTAGCCCCCATTATTATCCAAGCCGCCCAAGGCTCCGCGGTAGTTCTGGTCGGTACCGTTCTGGTAAGTGATGTTGTTGAGGGCGTAGGTTATGGTAAGGGGGGTAGGGCTGGTAGCCTGCGCCCCGCCGCTGGCCACCACAAAGTTGCCCGTACCCGCCGTATTACCCTGCGTGCCATTAATAGCGGTGCTCACCTGGCCCGACGATGACACCCGCACCTGAATCTGGGTGTCGGTCCAGCTGAGGTATTCGCTGGCCAGCGGCTGGGTATAAGTAGGGTTGGCGTCGGGGCCGGGGCTGTCGGCGTTGCGAAACTGCACGTAGCCATTGCCCTGGCTGCTGCCAAAGCCCGTACCATTGATAGTCAGCACCGCCTCGGTGCCCGCCGTGAGGGTAGCGGGCGTAAAGCTGCTGATGCTGACGGGAGCCTGCACGGCGGCCAGCCGCGCGCCCAGGCGCTGGCGGGCGGCGGCCAGGGCCGTATTGGGCTGCACCTGCTGGTAAGCTGCGCCGCTGGCGGCGGCCACCGCCCCATACAGGGCCTGCTCTACGCTGGGGTAGCGCCCAAACGGCTCGGTGGCCGCCAGCGTGGCCAGGTCGTACTGAATAAAGCCCTGCGGCCCGGCGTAGAGCCGGCGCTCGCCGGGCGCGGTGGGGTCGGGCTCCAGAAAGAACAAGCCCTGCGCGCCCACCGGCAGCACCGCCCCGCCCAGCACTACTTCCCGCCGCTGGCCTAGCGTGCCGCCCGGCGTGCACACGCTCAGCGGCCCGGCCGGCAGCTCCCCTTTGAACACCTTGAATACTTCCAGCTGCTGGCGCGTGGCCAGCCCGTGGGTGCCAGCCGCTTGCGCCACCTGCTGGCTCGTCACGCGGGCCTCCACTATCAACGGGGCCTCTTGCACCCGCTGGGCCAGCGCCACGGGTACCAGCGAACACGCCGACTGCCCCCAGGCGCAGGCCGGCATTAGCCAGGCTGCTGCCATCAAACATCTTAAATACCGGATACTAAAAGAACAAAGCTTAGGAATTAAAAAAGTCATAAATTATTGCTAATAACAGGGAGTTTATTACCGCAATAATACAAAATGATTCCCAAACCGCAAGCTCTCCACTCATTGGCCTACCCCCTTTTTTAGCGCTTAAACCCCACCGGCCGGGGCCGCTGATGCAGCAGGTAGTGCAGGGCCAGCCGGTAGCTTTCCAGCCCAAAGCCCGCGATGCTGCCCACGCAGTGCTTGCCGATGAAGCTGCGGTGGCGAAAGGTTTCGCGCCCCGCCAGGTTGCTCAAATGCACCTCAATAACGGGCAGGCCCGCGCCGGCCACGGCGGCCACGGCATCACCCAGCGCCACGCTGGTGTGGGTGTAGCCGCCCGCGTTCAGCACCACGGCCTGGCTGGCGGCCGGGCTGCCGGCCGGGCCCCAGCCGGCGGCCGCGTGCAGGCGGTCGAGCAGCTCGCCCTCGTGGTTGCTCTGAAAGGCGCTGAGCAGCAAGTCGGGAAAATCGGCCTGCAGCTCGGGCAGGAAGCTATCAAACGAGCGCGTGCCGTAGATGTGCGGCTCGCGGCGGCCCAGCAGGTTGAGGTTGGGGCCGTTGAGAAGTAGAATGTTCACGGGAAGAAAAAGGAATGAGTTTTCAGCAAAGAACGTCATGCTGACCGCAGGGAAGCATCGCTGTCGCATCGTTAGAACGGCGCGGCTGAAGCGGCCAAGATGCTTCTCTGCGGTCAGCATGACGTTCTTTGTTATCCTCCGTGTCCTCTTTTTCTTCCTACCCCCTTGACCTGGCCGCAAGCTAGTAAACAATTCGACGGCTACCTGCGCCTCGAAAAGTCGCTCTCGCCCCACTCGGTGGAGGCCTACGGGCGCGATGTGCGCAAGCTGTACCAGTGGCTGGCGCTGGAAAAGCTGCCAGCCGGGCCGCTGCAAGTGACTACCCGGCTGCTGCGCGATTTTTTGGCCGCGCTCGCCGGGCTGGGCCTTTCCAGCACCTCGCAGGCGCGCACGCTCTCGGGCATCAAGGCTTTTTATGAGTTTTTACTCATGGAAGACCTGCTCAAAATCGACCCCACCGACACGCTGGAGTCGCCCAAGGCCGGCCGCCACCTGCCCGATACGCTCTCTTACCCCGACGTGGAGGCCCTGCTGGCGGCCGTGGACCTGAGCACCGCCGAGGGCCTGCGCAGCCGCGCGGTGCTGGAAGTGCTGTATTCTTCCGGTCTGCGAGTAAGTGAGTTATGCGATTTAAAATTGTCCAACCTCTACTTCGAGCAGGGCTTTGTGCGGGTGCTGGGCAAGGGCAACAAGGAGCGGCTGGTGCCCATCGGGGGCGAGGCCGTGAAGCACCTGCATTTCTACCTGGGCGGCGTGCGTCAGCACCTGACGGTGCAGCCGGGGGCCGAGGACACCGTATTTCTGAGTATGCGCGGCCGGCCCCTGTCGCGCATCACGGTCTTCACGGCCATTAAAAAGCTGGCCGAGCTGGCCGGCCTGCGCCAGACTATTAGTCCGCACACGCTGCGGCACTCCTTCGCTACCCACCTGCTCGAAGGCGGGGCCGACCTGCGGGCGGTGCAGGAAATGCTAGGCCACGTCTCCATCACGACCACCGAAATCTATACCCACCTCGACCGCGACTACTTGCGCCAGGTCATCACCGAGTTTCATCCGCGGAGTTGAGTACCGGGCTTCTGGTTTCTGGTTGAATGGCTGGAAGCGCCGCTTGCTTCCGCGCCCTCTGCGAGCTAAAAACGCCTGAATTTATAAGTTAACCCTACCCAGCTGCCGAAAAAGCGGAGTCAGTTGGGGTCGAACCCCACCCAGCTTCCTAAAAAGAGGAGTCAGGTGCCTGAAAAGTGAAGCTGGCTCCGCTTTTTGGGCACTCAGGTAGGGTCCGACCCCACTTCGCTCCTCTTTTTCGGGAGTTAACTCCACTTTTTGGGCACTCAACTGAGGTCCGACCCCACCTGACTCCCCTTTTTGGGCAGCTGGCTACCTGTGGGCCCGCCATCCCATGCAGCGGCTCCCGACCTTTGCCGGATGCGAGCAGCGGCAACTTCCCAAGCACCAACCCCCAAACTCCAAGCACCCATAGCCCTGGCTTTGCTGGGGCTGGCCTTGTTTCTGCTGCCGCTGGTGGCCCTGGGGCCGCGCACGTTCATCCTGCTGCACGACAACCTCGACTCGGAGGTGGTGTGGCTCTACCTGCTGGCCAAGCTGCACCTGGCGCTGGCCAGCGGCCCCGGCGCGGTAGTGCAGCCCATTATGGACGGCCTGCCGCGCGACGCGCTACGCTCGGGCCTGAGCGTGACGGTCCTCATTTTCAATATGCTGCCCAATTCGCCGCTGGCCGCTTACCTCGTGCACGAAGCCCTGGTGCGGGTGGTGGCCCTGCTGAGCATGTACGGGCTGCTGCGGAGCTACGGCCTGCCGCGGCCCGCGCAGCGCGGGCTGGCGGCGTCCGTGGCGCTGCTCTGGGCCATGCTACCGATGTACAGCGTGTTTGGACTGAGCGTGCTGGGGCAGCCGATGCTGCTGTGGGCGGCGCTGCGGCTGCGGCAGGGGCCGGGCTCGTGGGCGGCGTGGGCGGTGTGCGCGGCGTTTCCGGGATGGTCGGCGCTGGTGCTGGTGGGGCCGTTCATCGCCGTGGCGTGGGTGGCAGGGCTGACGCTGGATGTGGCCCGGCGGGGGCGGGCCGCCTGGCCGGCCACCCGGCGGGGGGTAGGGGGCCTGGCGCTGCTGCTGGCCGGCTACCTGGTAGTCGAGTGGCATATGGTGTACAGTTTACTCATCGCCAAAGAGTTCGTAGCCCACCGCGAGGCCTTCGACCTGGCGCGGCTGCTACCGGGGCAGGGGGTAGGGGCGGGGCTGCGCGAGGCGGCGCGGCTGTTTTGGCTGGGGCACTACCACGCCAGTCCGTTTTTTAAGGGCGGCCTGGTGCTGGCGGCGGGGGTAGGGCTGGCGCGAGTGGCGGGGCCGGCGCGGGGCCGGCTGGCGCGGCAGCTGGGCGCGGGGCTGGCGGTGGTGGCGGCGCTGAGCTTGCTGGGGGCGCTGCTGCCGCTGCTCTCGGCGCGCTTGCAGGGACGGCTGCCGCTGCTGCACGCCTTCACGCTCAGCCGGTTCTACTTTTTACTGGCGCTGCCTTGGGTGCTGATGCTGGCCTTGGTGCTGCGGCAGCTGCCGGCCGGCCGGCTCGCCTATGGGCTGGTGGCGCTGCAAGTGCCCTTCGTGCTGGCCGCCAACCTGGAGTTTACCAACAATGCCCTGGCCCTGCTGGGCCGGCCCCGGCCCGATGCCCCCGGCTACGCGGCCTACGTGGCCCCCGGCCTGCTGGGGCAGGTGCGCAGTTTTATTATTCGCCGCACCGGGCAGCTGCCGCCCGCCTACCGGGTGGCCTGCCTGGGTTTGCCACCCGCCGTGGCGCAGCTCAACGGCTTCTACACCCTCGACTCGTACCAGACCATCTACCCCCTGGCCTATAAGCAAGCCTTCCGGCCCCTTATCGCCGGCGAGCTGGCCAAGAGCCCCGCTCTGGCCGCCTACTTCGATGCCTGGGGCAACCGCTGCTACCTATTTTCGGCCGAGCTGGGGCGCGATTTTATGGTGGGCAAGCGGCCGGCTCGGCCGGTGCAGCACTGGGCTTTCGGGGCGGCGGCCTTCCGGCGGCTGGGCGGGCGCTACGTGCTGTCGGCCGTGCGCCTAGCCGACCCCGCCGCGAGCGGCCTGCGCCTACTAGGCGTGTTTGACGACTCGCAAGCCTATTGGCGACTGCACCTGTATGAGGCGGTGCCGGGGGGGTAGGGAAGCGCTGCTTTAGAAAAAAGACGACCAGCTGGCAGCCCCCGGCCAACGTCCCAAAACCCCCGCCGCTGGCGTAGATTTGACTTTTCCGTTTGCCCGCGCATGGCTGCTAATAATTTCCGAAACCCACCGGGTGGCCCAGCCGCCACCAACCGCCCGGCCCCCGCCCCGGCCGACAACGGCCCCGTGCGCCCGGCGCGCGGCAACACGCCGCGCCCGGTGCCCGGCGCCGCGCCCGCCGCCCCGCCTACCCCCGCCGCCAAAGCTCCGCCCGGCCGTAACCGCCCGCCTGCCGCCCCCGCCAAGGCCGCCGCCCCGCGCGGCCCGCGCCGGCCGCTGCCCGGCCTGCACCAGCTGGGTGCGCTGCTGCGCGACCGCCGCTTTCACCTGCTCATCGGCTTCGGGCTGCTGCTCGGCTCGCTGTACCTGACGATTGCCTTCACCTCGTTTTTGCTCAGCGGGCGCGCCGACCAGAGCGTGGTGGCCGCCCTGGGCACCGTGCCGGTGAAAGAGGCCGGCCAGGAAACCGGCAACTGGCTAGGCTTGCTCGGAGCCTGGCTCGCCGAAAAGCTTATCTACCGGGGCTTCGGGCTGGCGTCGTACGCGCTCATTCCGATGGTCTTTTTTCTGGGCTATAAAATCGTGTTTCGGCGGGCGGCCGGCTCGGTGAGCTACTGGCTGGCGCTGGGCCTGTTTAGTATGCTGTGGGTGAGTACCCTGTTGGGCTACGTGGTGGTGCAGCAGGCGCAGCCCGGCCCCGACCCGACCCCCACCCAGGCGCACCGCCTCGACTGGCTCAGCGGCGGCGCGGGCTATGAGTTGGCGCTGTGGCTCGATTCGCTTATTGGCTGGGGCACGGTGCTGCTGCTGGCCTTCGGGCTCATCATGTTCGTGGTCTTCTTCTTCAATGTAACGAGCCTGAACCTCCACCTGGGCGGCACCGACGAGGATGACGACGAGGAGCTGGCCGAAGCTGCCGCCCCGATTGCTACCCACCGCCCCACTCCGGCCAAAGCCGCCGCGCCTACCCCCCCCCGCGAGCCCGAACCCGAATTTGAGCCCGCTCCGCAGCTAAATTCCAACCTCAGCCCACGCCCCAAATCCCAGGCCCTCAGCACCTCTTTCGAACTAACGAACGCCGACGAGCGGCCTCTTGAAATGGAGCCCGCCCCGCCGCCAGCCGCCGCGCCCGCGCCTACCGCGCCCCCAGTTAGCGGCCCCGCCTTTTCCTTCGAGCTGCCCGCCGCCGAGCCCGAAATGGCCATCGCGCCCGCCGTGGCCGCCAGCATCCCTACCCCCCTCTCGCTGGCCGACCTCGCCGACGGCTCCCTACCTCCAGCATCAAGCACTAAGCACCAGGCTTTAGGTACCAACCTGGAAATAACGGTGCCCAGCCGCGCCGACCTGGACCCCAACGCGGGGGCCGACATTGCGGCCGTGGCCGACGAGGACGCGGACGCGGACCAGATGCCAGATGTGAACTACGACCCCACCCTGGACTTGTCGCGCTACCAGTTTCCGACCCTGGACCTGCTCAACGACTATGGTGTGGCCAAGGCGCAGGTCACCAAGGAAGAGCTGGAGGCTAATAAAGACCGCATCGTGGAGACGCTGGGCCACTACGGCATCACCATTGCCAGCATCAAGGCCACCATCGGGCCCACGGTCACGCTCTACGAAATCGTGCCCGAGGCCGGGGTGCGCATCTCCAAAATCAAGAGTTTGGAGGATGACATTGCCCTGAGTCTGGCCGCGTTGGGCATTCGAATCATTGCCCCCATTCCGGGCAAGGGCACCATCGGCATCGAGGTGCCCAACGCCAAGAAGGAGATGGTCAGCATTCGCTCGGTGCTGGGCAGCGAGAAGTTTGCCCGCACCGAGATGGACCTGCCCATCGCCTTTGGGCGCACGATTACCAACGAGGTATTCGTGGCCGATTTGGCCAAGATGCCCCACCTGCTGATGGCGGGGGCCACGGGTCAGGGCAAGTCGGTGGGGCTGAACGTGATACTGGCCTCTTTGCTCTACAAGCGCCACCCGTCCCAATTGAAGTTCGTGCTGGTAGACCCCAAGAAGGTGGAGCTGAGCATCTTCAACAAGATTGAGCGGCACTTTCTGGCCAAGCTGCCCGATGTGGAGGAGCCCATCATCACCGACACCAAGAAGGTGGTGCACACCCTGAACTCGCTGTGCATGGAGATGGACCGGCGCTACGACTTGCTCAAGGAAGCGGGCTGCCGCAACCTGAAGGAGTACAACCTCAAGTTTGTGGAGCGGCGGCTGAACCCCAAGAAAGGCCACCGTTTCCTACCCTTCATCGTGCTCGTGATTGACGAGCTGGCCGACCTGATGATGACGGCCGGTAAGGAAGTGGAAACGCCCATTGCGCGCCTGGCGCAGCTGGCCCGCGCCATCGGCATTCACCTCATCGTGGCTACCCAGCGCCCGAGCGTGAACGTGATTACGGGCATCATCAAGGCCAACTTCCCATGTCGAATATCTTTCAAAGTGACTAGTAAGATTGACTCGCGCACCATCCTCGACACCGGCGGCGCGGACCAGCTCATCGGCCAGGGCGACATGCTGTTTTCGGCCGGCTCGGACCTGATTCGGGTGCAGTGCGCCTTCATCGACACGCCCGAGGTGGACCGCCTTTGCGACTACATCGGCGAGCAGCAGGGCTACCCCGACGCCTACCTGCTGCCCGAAGTAGCCGGGGCCGAGGGCGACGAAGGTTCCGGCCAGGAGCTGGACGATGGCGAGCGCGATACCATGTTTGCCGAGGCCGCTCGTTGCATTGTGCTGCACCAGCAGGGCTCCACGTCGCTCATCCAACGCAAGCTCAAGCTGGGCTACAACCGCTCGGGCCGCCTCATGGACCAGCTCCAGCAGGCTGGCATCGTGGGACCGTTTGAAGGGAGCAAGGCACGGGCCGTGCTTATTCCAGATGAATATCAGTTGGAGCAGTTGCTGAACACGCTGGCGAAATAGGGGGGTAGGGGTCGGCGCGCCGTTTGTCATGGCGAGCGAAGCGCGGTAATTTTTCTTAATCGTTGGGGTAATGAACCTGATATGCAGGAAAGATTGCCGCGCCTTGCTCGCCATGACAACGATTTTTGCATCCCAAATAATTACCAATCAATCCTGGATAATTGACTTTGGCCGACCTTTTGCACACGTTCGCCGTATCAAGCCCGCCCGGCTCCAAACCGCCGGGCCTTTTTCCGCAACCGTTATGACCAAGCAAGTTTCCCTGTTGGCGCTGGCCGTTACCCTGGCCCTGCCCGCCGCCGCGCAGCAAGACCCCCAAGCCGGCAAAATACTCGATGCCGTAAGCGCTAAGTACACCAGCCTCAAGTCGTTTCAGGCCGCATTTACCCAAACTCTGGAAAACCCCGCCGCTAAGCTCAAGCAGAACCTGAGCGGCGAAGTGACCGTGAGCGGCGATAAGTATCACCTCGCTACCTCAGGCCAGGAAATCACTAACGACGGCAAAACCACCTGGACCTACCTCAAGAACGAGAACGAGGTCAACATTACCGAGTCTGACCCCACGAACCAGGACATGTCGCCGGCCCAGATGTATAATATGTACAAGAAGGGCTATAAGTACCAGCTGCTCAAGCCGGTAAAGGATGGTGGCGTCACCTACGACCAGATTGAGTTGACGCCGGAAGACCGGAAGAACGACGTATTCAAGGTGGATTTGTTGATAAACCCAGCCGATAAATCTATTAAAAGCGTGAAGACTTTCAAGAAGAATGGTACCCGCACCACCTTCACTCTCAAGAACTTCAAGCCCAACGTGCCGGTAACGGCCACCTCGTTTGCATTCGATAAAAATGCGCACAAGGGCGTGAAAGTGGTGGACTTGCGGTAGGGGTTTGTTTTTCGTTGCTTTAACCAGCGAATTGCTTAAAAGGCCCGCTTCTGAGGAAGCGGGCCTTTTTGTGCGTGTAGCTAGCTATTCTCCGAAAAACGAAAAACAAATAACGAAAAACGAAACCTACTTTTGCCGCTATGCGCGAAGATTTCCTCCATTACGTCTGGCAGCATCAATACTTCGATAAAACCGACCTGCGCACCACGGCCGGCGAGGAAATCCAGGTCTTGCGCCCCGGCCAGCGCAACGCTGATGCCGGCCCCGACTTCCTCAACGCTCGCTTGCGTCTGGGCGAAGTGGAGTGGAATGGCGCGGTCGAAATCCATCTGCGCGCTTCCGATTGGCAACGGCATCATCACCAGGTAGATAAGAAATATGACCAGGTGGTATTGCATGTAGTGCACACCGCTGATGCCGACGTGTGCCGCACCAATGGCAGCCTAATTTCGGCGCTGGCGCTGGCCCCACGCCTGGCCCCCGACCTGCTGGCTCGCTACGAGGCGCTGGTGGCCGCCCCGCCCGCCGCCCCGCTGCCCTGCGCCCCGCTGCTACCCCAGGTGTCGCAGCTGGTGCGCATCCTGATGACCGAGCGCGCCCTGCTGGAACGGGTGGAGCGCAAGGCCGATACGATTGCCGAGCTGCACGCAAATTTGGGTGACGACTGGGAGGCTACCGCCTACCACGCATTGATGGCGGCTTTCGGCTTCCAGAAAAATAGCGAGCCGCTGGCCCGCCTGGCCAAAGCCGTGCCGCTGGCCGTGCTGCGCCGCCATCGCCACGATGTGCGCCAGCTGGAGGCGCTGCTGTTCGGGCAGGCCGGTTTTTTGGTGGAAAACGAGGAAACGGCGCAGGATGACTACATCCGCGACCGGCGGCAGGAGCACGAGTTTTTGCGCCACAAGTACGGCCTGGGCGAGGCTGCGCTAGCCGCCCACGAGTGGAATTATTTGCGGCTGCGGCCCGCCAACTTTCCGGCCGTGCGGCTGGGGCAGCTGGTGGGGCTGCTGCACCGCCGCCCGGCCCTGTTCGATGCCCTGCTCACGGCCCAAAGCGTAGCGGCGCTCACCGAGTTTTTTGCGGGCGCGCCGGCCCCCGACTACTGGCGGGCGCACTTCCGGCCCGGCCGGGGGGGTAGGGTGCCCAGTCTTGGTAAGAGCAGCATCGACCTGCTCATTACCAACGTGGTAGTGCCGCTGCGCGTGGCCTATGCCCGCCACACCGGCCAGCCCGCGCTGGTCGAAAGCAGTATTTCCCTGCTCACTGAGCTGCCCGCCGAGCATAATCAATACACCGACCTCTACCAGGACCTAGGCTTCGAGCACCGCACGGCCGCCGATTCGCAGGGGCTGCTGGCCCTGCACAAAGGCTACTGCCAGCCGCGCCGGTGCCTGCACTGCGCCATCGGGGCGCGGCTGGTGGGCGGGGGTAGTGAAACGCGCCTGCGCCTAAATCGATGAAATTAGCTATTGCTCTGCTAATCAATCTGCTGCTAGGGGTAGGCTTGGTGTGGTGGCTGCGACGCGAGCGGCGCCAGGCCCCGCTCAACCTGCGGCGCTGGCTGCTGCCGGCGCTGGCCGGGCGGCTGCTGCTCACCGCCGCCGTGTGGCGCTGGCCCAGCCCCGACGGGCAGTTTATACAGGAGTGGAGCCGGGGCCTCACCGCCGAGCTGGCGCAACACCCGGCGCTGGCCGGGGCGCTGCTAAATGGGAGCGAGGTGCACTTGAATGGCTATAATTTCCCATTTTATTCATTGTCCAATACCTTATTCTGCCTCAAAATCCTAGCATTGCTCAACTTCGCCTCGCTGGGAAGCGAGTGGTTGAATGCGCTATATATCAGCTTGTTTTGCTTCGTTGGCTGCTGGCTGCTGGCGCGCAATTGGCAGCGAGCGCTACCTGCCACGCCGCCCGCCGCGCTGGTACTGGCGCTACTGCTGTGGCCCTCGGTGGTGTGGTGGACGGCCGGCATCACCAAAGAAGCCCTGCTGCTGGGTAGCGAAACCGCCCTCTTGGCCTTGGTGCTGCCAGCACTCTACGGCCCGCTGCCGACCGTGCCGGCCGGCTGGCCGCGCCGGGTATCCAAACTATTGCTGGTCATGTTGTTGAGCTGGGTTTCTTTTAGAATACGCTACTTTTTCGCGGCCCCGCTGCTGGGCGGGCTACTGGCGCTGGCGGCCGGGCGCTGGGCCGGGTGCCGCGGCTGGCTGGGCAGCGGCTGGCGGCCGCAGGTCGGGGCGCTGCTGGCCGTGCTGGCTCTGGAGGCCGGGGCGGCAGTCGTGTGGGGCGGGCGGCACTTCGAGCTATCATACTTCAGCGAGGAAACTAATAAGAACTACCAGTTTGAATTGCGGCAATCGCGGGACCAGCCCCACCTGGAATACGCCGATTGGGACCCGAGCCCCGCCGGCCTGCTCCGGCACGCGCCGCAGGCGGCCCTGCAAACCCTGGCGCGGCCCTGGCTGGGTGAGTCGCCGCGGCTTTCTTACCTGGTCGCCGGCCTCGAAAACGCCCTGCTGCTGATGTTATTAGGGCTGGCGCTGGTAGCCGCCGTTCGGGGGGGTAGGAGCAGCCGCCAGCCCGTGGCTCTGGTTGTCTTCCTGCTGCTTTACTGCCTGCTGCTGGCCGCCTTCATCGGCCTGAATACGCCCAACCTGGGCACCCTGCACCGCTACCGCACCGCCCTGCTGCCGTGGTTACTGCTGCTGGCGCTGCCCGCCGCGCTCGCCCGGCCCGCCGCCCCCGTGCCGCTGGTTTAGCGGCCTGCCCGCACAAAAAAACGCCGGGCCATTGGCCCGGCGTTTTACGTTGTTTACGTTGCTTATTTGGCGACGTTAGTTGCGCGCCTGCAACGCTTTATCGCGCTGTACTTCGCGCTGGTCGCGGGCTTTTTCGAGGCGCTCGTGCGCCAGCTCCCGCTTGTCCATCGTTATTTCCTGGCGGTCGGAGTGGGCATCCTGCTTCTCGGTGTGCTGAGTTTTCTCGTTCATGGCCAGCTTCTTATCAGTAGCTGCGAGCTTGGTCTTGTCGGCCGTTAGCTTGGCCTCGTGCTTTTGGGCAGCCAGCTCATCATGTTGCAGCCGGTTTTTGTCGGCGGTGTGCTCCTTGGTATCGCGGGCCAGCAGGGTACGGTCCTGGTCGCGCACGCTCAGGTCGTGGGTCAACTTGTCCTTGGCGCTGGCCAGGGTCGTGCGGGCCTCCTGCAAGGCGTGCTCGTCGGCGTTGGTCTGGGTAGCCGATGCGCCGTCGGCCTTATCGGCCGTTACTTTGGCGGCATCGCCCTGTACGTCGGCGCGGTCGTTGCGCACCGTGCCGCGCTCCGTGTTGGCCGCCAGGTTATCCGCCTTCAACAGCGTGTGGTCGGTTTTTTGGTTGGCCCGGTCAAGCTTGAGCGCCGTGCGGTCGAGGCGGATATCCTTATGCTCCTTGCTGAGGTCCTGGCGCTGCGTAGCAATGGCTTTTTCCAGCATGGCCACCCGCTTTTCTTCGGCCTTGATGGTGGCTCGGTCGGCCGCGATGCTGGCATCGTCTTTCGTCAGGTCCGTTTTGGCCTTCGCAATGTCGGCCTCCAGCTTGGCAATCTCCTGCTTGGCGGCTTGCAAGGTCTGCTCATCCTGCGGCAGGTTTTGGGCATTGGCGGCTATGCCGCCCAGGCAGATAACCGCTGCCAAAAATACTTTTTTCATGAGAGTAAATTGAAAAGAAAGGGATGGGAAAGTAGCTGATTGGCTGCTCGTTAAGCAACCAGACTCCGCGCCGCGCACCGGTTCGCTGCCGAAGTATTCCTAAGAGCGCTATCCGGATTGGAGGTTTAACCCGGTCACGCTTTTTTGTACAATTCACTTTAAAAAGCGTAGCTGGCCGTGAGGCTGATGAAGCTTTTGTTGCTAAAGCCGGCATCGGCCGACTCGTGCGCTAACTGAATAGGAATGATGTAGTTATAAGTAGCGCCCGCCGTAAAATTGCCGATGCGCACCTTCACCGGTAGCGCCAGGTTCCAGCTCATCAGTCCAAAAGAGGTCAGTTCCATATCCACGGGCTGGCCAGCCTTCGCCGGTTTTTTGGCCTTGGTGACCTTGCTGACGGCCTTGCGCGGAAACACCTGGTAGACAATATTATCCGTGCCAATGGTGGCCGACAAGCTGGGGAGAATGAATAATTTATCAATAAAACCGAGGTTTTTCCAGGCCTTGTAGCCCGAGATAGAAGGTAGTAGCCGGTGCCCCGTCTGGCCGTTGCCGAAGAGCAGGGAGTAGGTGGTGCCTAAGCTTATCGGCCCCACATCGTAGCTCAGCAGCACGCTGCCCGCGTTGGTGAGCGTGCCCTGGCCGGCTTCGCTGAACACGTAATGGTCGTAGGAGAAATTATAGAGTAAGTTGTTGCCCAGTAAGTTACCATAGCCCGCCGTCAAGTCAGTCAGCAAATAATGCGGCGTCGAAACGCTGTAGAGGCTGCCCGACACGCCCACGTAGGCTCCGCTGCGATGGTAGTAGTTGAGTGAGGGCGTGGTGGTGCTTTGCCGCAGGCCGTAGTCGCGGCCGGCAAACAGTGTTTGGGGCGAGTAGCTCAGGCGCACGACCAGCTGCGAGGGCAGTACCGTTGGGGGGGTAGGCCGGGCAGCCGCCGAATCGGGCCGGACCGCGCCGGGCCGGAGTAGACTGACCTGGGCCAGGCCTGGCCGCGCCGCCAAGGCCAGCCCAACGGCCAGGCAGCCCACTACTAATTTTTGGCAACCAACGGAGCAGTAAGGCATTAAGCAGGCAATGAGGTGGGGTAGCAACTCGTTTAGAGCCGAACTAGGTGCCCGCGTTTAATGAGCGCCCGGAAAGAAGCTGCCTTTCCGGCCCAAGGGGTGAGCCGGCCCCGGCCGTACCTTTGTGGCTTATGGAAAACCCCGTTATTATTCTCGGTGCGCAGGCCGTGGGCACCGCCGCGCTGGATGCTTTTTTATCTAATGATGTGGTGGTGTACTGCATCCTCGACGACGACCCCAAGCTGCACAACACCGAGCTGCTCGACGTGCCCGTGATGGGCAATACCGACGACGGCGAGCTGCTGAAGCTGCTAGGCAAAAAATGCGAAGTTTTCGTGGCCACCGAGGATGCCGCCAGCCGCCGCAGCCTCACCCAAATGCTGCACGACGAATACCAGGTAGTACCCGTCAATAGCATTCACCAGCGGGCCAGCGTGTCGGTGCACGCCGAGGTGGGCCACGGCAACTACGTGGGTCCCAATGCGGTAGTGGCCGCCACTGCCAAGCTCGGCGCGGGCATTTTGATGGGTCCCAATGCGGTGGTCGAAGGCCAGGCCAGCGTGGGTGACTATGCGCAGCTGGGAGCCGGCGCGCAGGTGGGGGTAGGGGCCTCGGTGGGCCAAAATGCCTTCATTGGGGCCGGCGCGGTGCTGGTGGCTGGCGTTAAAGTGGGCGACAAAGCCCGCGTCGGGGCCGGCTCGGTGGTGGTGGCCGACGTGTCCGCCGGCCAGACCGTATTTGGTAACCCAGCGGTGAAAGTTTAATTTTAATTAGGAAGGAAGAAGGAGGAATGAAGCATTGCTCCCAGAGAGTTATTCCACCTAATTCCTCCTTCTTCCCTCCTCCATTCTAATTAAAATAATGTACCAAGTCCTGCTCTATTACTGCTATACGCCCCTCGAAAATCCAGAGCAATTCCGCGACGAGCATCATCGTCTGTGCCTTGACCTGGATTTACGCGGGCGCATTATCGTGGCCGCCGAGGGGCTGAATGGTACGGTGTCGGGCACGCGCGAGGCTTGCGCGACCTATAGGGCCACCGTCAAGGCTGACCCGCGCTTCGCTACCCTCGAATTCAAGATGGACGACGTGGCCGCTCACACGTTTCAGAAGCTGCACGTGCGCGTGAAGCCCGAAATTGTGCATAGCAGCCTGCCCCACGTGCGCCCCCACGAGCAAACGGGCCAGCACCTGAGTCCGTTGGAATTCAAGGCGTTGAAAGACCGTGACGACGTGGTGATAGTAGATGTGCGCTCGGACTACGAGTATAACCTGGGCCGCTTCAAAAACGCTGTGACGCTCGATATCGAGAATTTCCGCGATTTTCCCGAGCGGGTGGAACGGCTGCGCGAGTTTCAGGACAAGAAAATCCTGACCTACTGCACCGGCGGCGTGAAGTGCGAAAAAGCCACTGCCTTTTTATTGGAGCAGGGCTTCGAAAACGTGTATCAGCTGCACGGCGGCATTATTAAGTACGGTATTGAGGCTGGTGGCGAGGATTTTGAGGGCCAGTGCTACGTCTTTGATGGCCGCGTGGCGGTGGATGTTAACCACGTGAATCCCAGTATTATATCGCGCTGTCATCACTGCCAGCAGTCCTCGCCCCGCCTCATCAACTGCGCCAATCCGCACTGCAATGCCCACCTGCCGCTGTGCGAAAGCTGCGGCGAAATGCTGCAAGGCGCGTGCTCCCCGGCTTGCGCCGAGCACCCCGACAAGCGGCCGTATGATGGCACGGGCACGTACCCAAAGCAAAGCAACCATTATACCCCCGCGCAGGGTCTGGCTTCGTACAGGGGGTAGGGTAAGGTTTAGCTGCCGTTTTAGTACCAGGTTAACCCCCGGCAGGGGAAGCTTACCGCACATTTTTCTTTCTAATTTCCGGCAAGCTACCGCTTACCCTACACGGCTATGATTCCCGAATCTGAACTCATCCTGAACCCCGACGGCACGATTTACCACCTTAATCTGCTGCCTGACCATATTTCTGACACTATCCTGACCGTGGGCGACCCGGCGCGGGTAGCACAGGTGAGCCGGCACTTCGACTCCATCGAGTTTGAGGGCGTGCATCGCGAGTTTGTGACCCACGTGGGCTACTACCGGGGGAAGCGCCTGACGGTGCTCAGCACCGGCATGGGCACCGATAACATTGATATTGT
The DNA here is from genome assembly GCF_020012125.1 of Hymenobacter psoromatis. NCBI lineage: Bacteria > Pseudomonadati > Bacteroidota > Cytophagia > Cytophagales > Hymenobacteraceae > Hymenobacter > Hymenobacter psoromatis. The sequence goes on along the minus strand of NZ_JAIFAG010000001.1, from coordinate 1,895,851 downwards.
GCTGAATGAGCTGGATGCGCTAGTCAATATTGACTTTATGTCGCGCACCGTGCGCCCGCCCGAGGAGCGGCTGAGCTTGCGCATCATCCGGCTGGGTACCAGTGGCAGCCTCCAGCCCGACGTGCCGGTGGGCGCGCTGCTGGCTACTCAGCACGCCGTGGGCCTCGACTCGCTGATGCAGTTCTACCCCTTGGTAGAAACTGGCCTGGAAACGCAGGTGGCCAATGACTTACAACAAAAATTGGGCCTGCCCTATGCACCTTACGTGGTGCGCGGCTCCGACCTGCTGCGCGAGCAGCTGGCCGCCGACCTGCTCCTCGGCAACACCGTGACGTGCCCCGGCTTCTATGGGCCGCAGGGCCGCCGCCTGCGCCTCGACCTGCGCACACCCGACTATATGCAGCGCCTACAGGACTTTCGCCACCAGAGCCCCGAGGGTGATTTCCGCCTCAGTAATTTTGAGATGGAAACCGCCGGCTACTACGCCTTGGGCCAGCTGCTGGGCCACGAAGTGCTGAGCCTCAACGCAATAGTAGCCAACCGCGCTACCGGCGAGTTTGCCCCCGATGCTGCCGACATTATGGACCGGCTCATTGCCCGCACGCTGGCTCTCATCTGACCGCTGATTAACACGAATTCTAACGGATTTGGTGGACGATGCAAAAGGACTGCTTGGTGAGCCCCCCTTTTGCATCGTCTACCAAATCCGTGAAATCCGTGTTAATTAAAGCCCAGTACGGCGCGCAGTGGTAGCAAAATGCCGGCTTTTAGAGTCAGGTAATCGGGGTGCGCACCCCACACGGCGGTTTGCACGCGTAAGGTTTGGCAGTCAGCAGTTTGAAAGAAAATATCCAGCTTGCCGTGGTAGGCGTTGCCGAGGCGAGCGGCACGCTCGGCATCGCGGTGGCGGCGCGCGGCGGCGGCCGGGTCGGCGGTCAGCACATCGTTGGGCCCGAAGCGCAGGGTAGGGATAAGCTCTTTGTCAATGGTTTGGATAGGCTGGTCGGCGGGAGGCGTGTACATGCGGGTTGGATAGCTGACTTTTTTGCTAATCTCTGACGCCCTTCGTTAAGCCCTAGTGAAGGGGATAGGCACAGTATTACAATTCAGCCGCCAAAAACTCCATCGTGTCAATGCCGTCGGCGTAGTCGGCCACGCCGGGGTGCTGGGCTTGGCCGAAGGATACGGACCCCGCGTAGCGCCCGCCCGCCGATACAAGGGCCTGCGTCTGGGCCGCCACGTTGGTGAGCTGGTCGAGCAGGTCAATTTCCTGCGCGTAAGTAGCATAGTGTACCACCGAAATCGGCGACACCAGCGCTGCGCTCTCGGTCAGCAGCAGGAAGCCGTTGTCGAAATGCGGCACCGCGTTCACCAGCATAATGCTCTTGTTGTAGTCGTAATTATTCTGAAACTTGTGCTGGTTCAGCACCGTTTGCCAGGGCTGCAGCGCATCGAGCAACGGCACGAAATCGTAGCCAGCGGGTACGTAGAGCTTACTCACGTTGCGGCAGCCCAGGCCATAGTACTGAAAAATATCGGCCCCGAGCAGCGTCATTTCCTCGCCTGTTTCGTGGCCCGTGAGCACGGCCAGGCTCGTGCGGTTGCGCCGGATGAGGTGCGGCCGGCTCTTAAAGTAAAACTCGAAGTAGCGCGCCGTATTATCCGAGCCGGTAGCGATAAACGCATCGGCCGCGTTAAGCCGCTCCATCACCTGTATCCGTTCGCCAAAGGCCGGCTCGATAGTCGTTAGCTCCTGAATAATCCACAGCATGAGCACGGTATCGTCCTTGCTGAGCTTGGCCAGCAGCGAGTGGCCGCTGAGCAGCACGCACAGCAAATCGTGAAAGCCCACGAGTGGAATATTGCCGGCCATCACTACGCCCACCTGGCGGGGGGTAGGGGGCTCGGCTCGGTAGCGGCTGGCCCAGTGGCTGAGGGCGGGCTCGGCCAGCAAATGGGCCACGCCGGCCAGGGCGGTGCGCACGTTGGGCAGGTCGAACCAGGCGTTTTGGTTGCGGGCGCGGGCGGCGAGGTCGGTAATCTCCGCGTCGGCAAGGGTAGCGAGGCGGCGGCCCAGCGCCGCGAAGGCAGCCAGGCGGGAAGCGTGATTCAGCATAGAAAACAAGAGCGAAAAGCCAGAATGAGCCGTACTTTTGGGGGTTCAAACCAGCCAGCGCCGGGCTTTTTACGTACAGCCGGGCAGCTTGAATAGCAAAATTACTCACTAGTATAAGGAGACGACGGCAATGGCCATCATGATAACCGACGAGTGCATCAACTGTGGTGCCTGCGAACCGGAATGCCCCAACACCGCCATTTACGAGGGCGGTGCGCAGTGGCGCTGGGCCGATGGCACCACGCTGAAAGAAGTACAAACCATCGACGGGCACCTGGCCGGCGGCACCGAGCCCCAGCGCCCGGTATCGAACGAGTACTACTACATTGTAACCGATAAGTGCACCGAGTGCGTGGGCTTCCACGAGGAGCCGCAGTGCGCCGCCGTGTGCCCCGTCGACTGCTGCGTCGATGACCCCGACCACCGCGAAAGCCGCGAGCGCCTGACGAACAAGCAGCAGTGGCTGCATAAAGCAGCGTAGTGTTAAATAAGCTTTAGCTTGCCGAGTGTAGTGTAATTACCAAGTTAAAAAGAACGTCATGCAGACCGAAGGGAAGCATCTCGCTCGAATCGTTAGGTTAGTAACCCAGCGGCGCGAGCGAGTTACTTCTCTGCGCTCTGCATGACGTTCTTTTTGCGGTGTTTTTAAAACAACTGCCGCCCTACCCCCTGCTCCGCCGCCAGCAGCGCCAGAAACTCGTCCCGCGATACCTCCTCCGAGCCCAGCACCGCCATGTGCGGCGTCAGCTGTTGAATATCGAAGAAGCTGGCCCCGCGCGCCCGCAGGTGCTCGGCCAGCGCCAGCACGGCCAGCTTGGAGGCGTTGGGCTGGCAATGAAACATGCTTTCGCCCGCGAACACGCCCCGCACAGCCACGCCGTAGAGGCCGCCCACCAAGGTGTTATCCTCCCACACTTCCACGCTGTGGGCATAGCCGGCCGCGTGTAGCGCCTCGTAGCCGCGCACCAGCTGCGGCGTAATCCAGGTGCCCGCCTGGCCGGGGCGCGGCTGCGCCTGGCACGCCCGCATCACCTGCCCAAACGCGGTGTCGAAGCTGATGCGCCACGGCGACTGCCGCTGCGCCCGCGCCAGGCTGCGGCCCACGTGCAGGCGTGCCAGCCGCAAAATGCCCCGCCGCGGCGGGCAAAACCAGGCCAGCGGCCAGCCATCCACCGGCCACGGAAAAATGCCCTGGCTATAGGCCGCCACCAGGTTTTCGACGGTGGGCTGGCCGCCGAGCAGCAGCAGGCCATCGAGGTCATCGCGCGCGGCGGAGGGGGTAGGGAAGGTGAGAGGCATGGGTGAGCAAACTAGCGGTCGGCAAAGTTCGCGCTACGGGGCTAGTCAAGTTACCTTTGCCTAGCTTTATACTTCTTTCATATTGATAATAATGAAAGTAGATTCAGATATTACTTCTGCATCCATAGTAATTGTCGTTTCTAGCGCACTTATGTATACAGGGTACTTAGGAATTTTTAAACCGATGAAAATAATCGACTACTATTCTAGTGACAATACTGCATTTATGCGACGCGTGAAAGCTGAAGGATTAACAGAAAAGGATTTGTTTCAGTACAAATTGAGCGGTATACTAGCAGTAATTATGGGCTCCCTAATCTTGTTTTTTAATTTAAAAAGTATAATAAATATATTTTTATAAAATATATTTACAATTTAGGTAATTTTATTGCAACAGGGCAAAATTTACAGCTCAACTGGCGCGAGTTTAGGCAAAGCCGTAACTCGTGACTACTTAACCCAAGTTGCGGACTAGCAACCGGCTTGGTCGAGGGTGTGGACAAAGATGAACAAGGCTAATTTGAGCACGAAGCCGGCGGCCGTCACGGCATGAATATGCTTCGGAAAGCAGGCGGTGAGTTGACTGAAGGCAGTTTCCACTCCTTTGCGAAAATACTGGAGCAGAAAACGTTGCGCAGGGGAGTGGGGACGTTTACTGTTTGCCTTACGGGCCGTGAACTGCTGGCCACCGGTGGCCTCGGCGAACACGTCTTCCAGCGCGTAATCAGTATAGGCATTGTCCGTATAGAGCAGGCTGCCGTCGGGCAAATCCACGGCCATCGCCCGTATGCCAGTACCATTGGCCTCGCTACCGGCGTGGATATAAAATTCAACCGGCACCCCCTCGCTGGTGGCGATAATCTGCACTTTAAAGCCGTAGAACCACTGCCGCTTGCTAGCCGAGCGGCCCCGATAGGTCTTGCCTGTCAAGAGCTTACAGCGGGGAATCCGAATGTTTTGACATACCGCCACGGGAAACGAGTCGATGACGTAGCGCGCCTCCGTGTGCAACTCTTTCAGGACCTGGCCGCAGGTGGCAAACAGGGCCAGTAACGTATCGGTGAGCGTGTGCAGGCGGCGCGTGAAACCGCTCTTGTCCAGCTGGTTCTGCCCCCAATGCTGCTCCATGTAATGGCGACCCAACGTCAGATTGCCGCCAAAAAAGCGTGCCGCCACCAAGGCCGTGGTCAACACCTGCGCGTCGGTCAGGCGACGGCGCGGGTCGGCTGGCAGCGGGCGCACGGGACGGGTTAGGGTCAGCAAATCATCAAGAAAGCAGTACATTGCAACGGTCTGTTCGCGCATGGGTAAGGGTAGATTGGGAGGTCAGATACCCAAACCTAGCCTGTTCACGCCGAACAGACTTTTTTATGCCCTCCCGCTACTCCGCAACTTGGGTTAATTATAAGTATGAGGTTGTACCTCATCTGCCGCATCGCGGCAGGCTACGGCTGGGTCGCTAGCAAGAGCCGAGCAATATCGACTTGCCGCTAGCGCGGCAGTGGAGGTGCAACCTCCACATCAAATCTGGTCACGAGTTACGCTGCGCTAAACTCGCGCCAGTAGTACTGCGGTAAGGAAAAGCGGCACCTTAGTGGTTTGCCGTACTTTTGCTACTTAGTAGCAGACCCCCGACCACATGTCCCTCGCCAAAACCTATTCGCCCGCCGACGTTGAAGCCAAATGGTACCAGCGCTGGCAGGAGCAGGGCTTTTTCCAAGCCAAACCCAACCCCCACAAGCAGCCTTACACCGTGGTGATTCCGCCGCCCAACGTGACGGGCGTGCTGCACATGGGCCACATGCTCAACAATACCATCCAGGACGTGCTGGTGCGCCGCGCCCGCATGCAGGGCAAAGAGGCCTGCTGGGTGCCCGGCACCGACCACGCCAGCATCGCCACCGAGGCCAAGGTAGTGGCCATGCTCAAAGAGCAGGGAATCAACAAGAAAGACCTGAGCCGCGAAGAGTTTTTGGGGCACGCGTTTGCCTGGAAGGAGAAGTACGGCGGCATCATTCTGGAGCAGCTCAAGCAGCTCGGTGCCTCGTGCGACTGGAGCCGCACGCGCTTCACGATGGAGCCCAAGCTGACCGAGGCCGTACTGCGCGTGTTCGTGGACTTGTACCGCAAGGGCCTGATTTACCGCGGCGTGCGCATGGTGAACTGGGACCCGCTGGGCGGCACCGCCATCTCCGATGAGGAAGTGATTGCGAAGGATACCCAGGCTAAGATGTACCACCTTAAATACGAGGTGGTGGGCCAGCCCGGCCGCTTCCTGACGATAGCTACCTCGCGCCCCGAAACTATCATGGCCGACGTGGCCGTGGCCGTGAATCCCACCGACCCGCGCTACCACGACCTGGCCGGGCAGCGCGTGCGCATCCCGCTGCTGGGCCGCGAAATCCCGGTTATTCAGGACGAGTACGTGACGGTGGACTTCGGTACGGGCGCGCTGAAAGTGACGCCCGCCCACGACCTCAACGACTATGAGCTGGGCCTGAAACATAACCTGCCGGTCATTGATATTCTGAACGATAACGGCACGCTGAACGAGAAGGCGGAGCTGTACGTGGGCCAGGACCGGTTTGCGGCCCGCCGCAACATCGTGAAGGATTTGCAGGAAGCCGGCTTTTTAGATAAGATAGAAGAATACGCTAGCATCGTGCAGACGTCGGAGCGCACCGGGGCCGTAATTGAGCCCAAGCTGAGCTTGCAGTGGTTCCTGAAAATGGAGCACCTGGCCAAGCCCGCGCTCGAAGTGGTCGAAAACGATACTATCAAGCTGCACCCGCCCAAGTTCAAGAACATGTACCGGGCTTGGATGGAGAACGTGCGCGACTGGTGCATCTCGCGCCAGCTGTGGTGGGGCCAGCGCATTCCGGCCTACTACCTGCCCGATGGCTCGTTTGTAGTGACCCAGAATGAGGCCGAGGCAGTAGAGCTTGCCCGCGAGCAAAGCGGCAACAACGACCTGCAAGCCAGCGACCTGCGCCAGGATGAGGACGTGCTCGATACCTGGTTTTCGTCGTGGCTGTGGCCGATTTCGGTGTTCGATGGGTTTGACGACCCCGACAACGCCGACATCAACTATTTCTATCCGACCAACGACCTCGTAACGGCCCCCGAAATTCTGTTTTTCTGGGTGGCGCGCATGATTATGGCCGGCCTGGAATTCCGCAAGGAAGTGCCGTTCAAAAACGTGTACCTCACTGGTATTGTGCGCGATGCGCAGGGTCGCAAGATGAGCAAGCAGCTCGGCAACTCGCCCGACCCGCTCGACCTCATCCGCGACTTCGGGGCCGACGCGGTGCGGACCGGGATGCTGTTTTCGTCGCCCGCCGGCAATGATTTGCTCTACGACCAGAAGCTGATTGACCAGGGCCGCAACTTCAATAATAAACTTTGGAACGCCTTCCGCCTCGTGAAAGGCTGGGAAGTCGACAACGCGCTACCCTTCGCCAACGCACAAGCCGTGAGCTGGTTTGAAGCCAAGCTGGCCGAAACCGTGGCGGTGCTGGATGAGCACTTCGAGAAGTTTCGGATGAGCGACGCGCTGCTGACGGTATACAAGCTGCTGTGGGACGATTTTTGCGGGCAGTACCTCGAAATGGTGAAGCCCGCCTACCAGCACCCGATTGATGCTGAGACGTTGCGCTCCACCGTGGATTTCCTCGAAACGCTGCTCAAGCTGCTGCACCCGTTCATACCCTTCATCACCGAGGAACTGTGGCACGAGCTGGCCGAGCGCGGTGCGCGTGACTACGTGTGCGTGGCGCATTGGCCCAAGGTCCCTACCCCCCCCAACAGCGCCCACCTGCTGGCCGGCATGGACAAGGCCCTGGCCATCGTGGCCGGCGTGCGCCACGTGCGCAACCAGAATAATATCGGCCCCATCAAACAGCTGGAGCTGGCGGTGAAAACCGACGACCAAACGGCCTTCGAAGCCTACGCGCCGCTGGTGCGCAAGCTCGCTAACCTCAGCGACTTATCAGTCGTGACGGAAACGCCGGCCGGGGCGGTTAGCTTCGTGCAGGGGGGTAGCGAATTTTTCGTGCCGCTCGATACGCAGGTGGACCCCGCCGCCGAGCGCGCCCGCCTCGAAAAAGAGCTGGCTTACACCGTCGGTTTCCGCGACTCGGTGCAGAAAAAGCTCAGTAATGAGAAGTTCGTGGCCAACGCTAAGCCCGACGTGCTGGAGCGTGAGCGCCAGAAGCTGGCCGATGCCGAAGCCAAAATCGCGGCCCTCGAACAAGCCCTGCGGGCCTTGTAGCGTGGCCAAAATGTAGAGACGCGACCCTTCGCGTTTCCCGGCGCGTGAACGATTGTTCAACGCTGAGAGACGCGATGGGTCGCGTCTCTACGTGTAATGCCCGGCGGTGAGCGATGATAAAGGCTTTGCACAAGCGGCCCGGCGCTTATCTTGCCGGCCGTTCAGCTTTTCACCCTGCCCTCATCCCCACTATGAGCTATTCCCTGGTTTTGTTGGCGCTCGCGTTGCTGACGTTATTTCTGAGCTACGTCATTGTGCCGCAGGGTACAGTGGCGGTAGTTACGGTATTTGGCAAGTACCGCCGGGTGATGATGCCGGGCCTGAATTTCAAGATGCCTTTCGTGGAGAATGTCTTCAAGCGAATCTCTATCCAAAACCGTTCCTTAGAGCTAGAATTTCAGGCAATTACCATCGACCAAGCCAATGTGAACTTTAAGGCGATGCTGGTGTATTCGGTGCTCAACCAAGCCGACGAAACCATCAAAAACGTGGCCTTCAAATTTGTGGACGAGCGCAGTCTCATGCAGGCGCTTATCCGCACGGTGGAGGGCAGCATCCGGGCATTTGTGGCCACGCAACGGCAGGCGGCGGTGCTGAGCTTGCGCGGCGAAATTGTGCTGCACGTGAAGGACCAGCTCGACGAAACCCTCGAAAGCTGGGGCTACCACCTGATTGACTTGCAGTTGAATGATATTGCTTTTGACGAGGAAATTATGCGCTCGATGGCGAAAGTTGTGGCCAGCAACAACCTGAAGGCCGCCGCCGAAAACGAAGGTCAGGCCCTGCTCATTACCAAAACCAAGGCCGCCGAAGCCGAGGGCAACGCCATCAAGATTTCGGCCGAAGCGGAGAAAATCGCGGCTCAGCTGCGTGGGCAGGGGGTAGCGCTCTTCCGCGAGGAAGTGACCAAGGGAATGGCCCACGCCGTGCAGGAGCTAACCGATAATAACCTGGACCCCAGCCTGGTATATTTTTCGATGTGGACCGAGGCCATCAAGCACTTTGCCGAGCAGGGAAAGGGCAACGTCATCTTCCTGGATGCCTCGAATGAAGGCTTGGAGAAGAACCTCAAGCAGATGACCGCCTTGCAGCACCTCGACCAGGGCACTCGCCGCTAGCCGCCGCTGAGGGGGGTAGGGGCCGGCTGGTTTTTCCCCGCGCAGGGCGTTATCTCTGCGTTATCATTTGCGCGCTTCTTAGCCTTTGGTAGGCGCTTCAGTCCCGCCCGGTGCAAGGGCTGGCTGGTCCGTTAGCGCTATCAGCTACTGGTCCGGCTAAGCCTGGCTTACCTAGCGAGGTAGCCAGGCGCAACCCCACTGACGCAACCCAAACCCCGGTTTTAGGGTAACGGGGCCTGGCTGGGTTACCTTTGCCCCCGGATGCGGGCCGTAGAGCCCCACCGTGCGGCGGGGCTCTACGGCCCGCATCCGACCTTCTTACCCCTTTTTTTTACCTTGCTTTCTTTCTAATGAAGCACTCCTTATTCACCACGGCCGTCGTCGGCCTGGGGCTGCTGGCGGCCGTGCCGCGCAGTCAGGCCCAGACAGCCGACCAAAAATTTGGCGTCAGCGGCTACGTGAGTACCCTGCAATACCGGGGCGACCTGGGCAGCAACTTTTGGGACTTGCGCCACGCCAGCTACGGTGGGGGCCTGACCCTGAGCCGCTACATCTCCAAGGGCTTTGATATCAACCTGTCGGGCAACCAAGCCGTGCTGCGCTACCCCGGCGACGGCAGTTCCTTTACCAACCAAAACCCGGCCCTGAGCAACGGCCGCCGCTTTTCGGCCAACGTCACGAACCTGGGCCTGGGCCTGAAGTTCAAGCTGCCCGTGAAGGATGAGTTTTTCGTGCATCCTTATATTCTGTTGCAGCCTGGCCTGGCCATCGTGTATACCGACCGCTACGCCAGCCCGACGGCCGCCAACAGCCGCACCAGCTTTGGCTCGTTTGACGGGCAGGTGGCCCTGGGTCTGGATTTCCACCTTACGCCCGGCTTCGGCGTTTTCGTGCAGGCCGGCCAGCACTATCTGGACCGCGACGACGACCGCCTCGATGGCGTGAACAGCGGCAGCAGCAACTTCTTTGATAAGTACGACCGCTACATGCAGTTTTCGGCGGGCCTAACCGCCGCCTTCGGCAAAGCCAAGGACACGGACGGCGACGGCGTGCCCGACCGCAAGGACAAGTGCCCCGACACGCCGACCGGTGTAAAAGTGGACGTGAACGGCTGCCCGCTCGATACGGACGGCGACGGCGTACCTGACTACCAAGACAAGTGCCCCGATGTGAAGGGATTGGCCGCCCTGCAAGGCTGCCCCGACGCGGACGGCGACGGCGTAGCTGATGCCGACGACAAGTGCCCCAATACCCCGGCCGGCGTGCGCGTCGATGCTACCGGCTGCCCGCTTGACTCGGACGGGGATGGCGTGGCCGACTACCTCGACAAGTGCCCCAATACCCCGGCTGGCGTGAAAGTGGACGCCACCGGCTGCCCCATTGATACGGACGGCGACGGCGTGCCCGACTACCAGGACAAGTGCCCCGACCGGGCCGGCCCGGCCTCCAACAAAGGCTGCCCCGAGATTAAGGCCGAGGACAAGAAAATCCTCAACGAGGCCACTAAGTACATCAACTTCGACTTCAACAAGGCCACGCTCAAGACGAGTTCGTACGCCAAGCTGAACCAGATGGTGCAGATTATGAACGACTACCCCGACTACAGCCTGAGCATTGCCGGGCACACGGATAGCAAGGGAGCCGATGACTACAACCTGCGTTTGAGCTACGAGCGCGCGGCTTCGGCCCGTAAGTACATGCTAGAGAAAGGCATCCCGGCCGACCGCATCGAGGCTCGTGGCTACGGGGAGACCAAGCCGATTGCCGACAACAAGACGGCGGCGGGCCAGGCCCTGAACCGCCGGGTGGACTTCGACCCCTACCTGACGGGGGACACGAACGCGGCGGAAGCCAAGTACGGCCCGGCCCCGACGATTGCCGATATCAAGGCGGCTGGCAACAAGCTGCCCGGCAAGAAGACCACCGGCACGGGGGCCCCGCGCAGCCGCAAGGCGCCCCTGAAAAAGGCCCCCACGAAGAAGCGTAAGTAAGCGCTTCGGCCAGTAGGCTGCATTAGAAAGCCGCCCGTTCCAGTCTGGAGCGGGCGGCTTTTTTGCGTGCAGGTAGGGGTAGGGCCGCGGCCGGCCACAACCCCGGCCGGGCAAATCGGTTTTAACTTGCGGCCGCCTCGCGCCGAAACCTGGCCGGGGCCGCTCACTTTTGCTTTTATGGACGACGCTCTCCTTGCCAGCTACCAGACCGTTATCGGCCTCGAAGTACACGCTCAATTGCTGACGCACAGTAAGATGTACTCTTCGGATGAGAATGAGTACGGCTCGCTGCCTAATACCAACCTCTCGGTGATTACCCTGGGCCACCCCGGCACACTACCCCGCGTAAACCGCACGGCCGTGGACTTTGCCCTCAAAATGGGTTTGGCGACCAACTGTCAGATTACCCGCGAAAACCTGTTTGCCCGCAAAAACTATTTTTACCCCGACCTGCCTAAGGGCTACCAGATTACCCAGGATAAGACCCCGATTTGCCACGGCGGCTACCTCGATATCCGGCTGGCCGACGGCAGCACGCGCCGCATCGGCATCACGCGCATTCACATGGAAGAAGATGCGGGCAAGAGTATGCACCTGGCCGGCGAAACCGAAACCCTCGTGGACCTGAACCGCGCCGGCGTGCCGCTCATCGAAATCGTGAGCGAGCCCGACATCCGCACCGAGGAGGAAGCCTACGCCTACCTGACCGAAATCAAGAAGCTGGTGCAGTACCTGGGCATTTGTGACGGCAATATGGAGGAGGGCTCGTTGCGTTGCGATGCCAACGTGAGCGTGATGAAAAAAGGCGCCACCGAGTACGGTACGAAGGTGGAAGTCAAGAATATGAATTCCTTCCGCAACGTGCAGCGGGCCATCGAGCACGAGGTGCGGCGGCAAATTCAGATTCTAGAAAACGGCAGCGAGGTGGATTCCGAAACCCGCGGCTTCGACGCGGCCAGCGGCACCACCAACGGCCAGCGCTCGAAGGAGACCCTGAACGATTACCGCTACTTTCCCGAGCCCGACCTACCCCCCCTGGTAGTGGACGATGCCTGGCTGCACCGCGTGCAAGCCGAGCTGCCCGCTTTGCCGCAGCAGCTCTACGCCCGTTTCACCGGCGAGTTGGGCCTGAGCGACTACGACGCCTCGGTGCTGGTGGACCAGAAGGACGTAGCCCTGTTTTTTGACGAGCTGGCCCGCCTCACGCCCAACGCCAAAGCCGCCGCCAACTGGGTGATGGGGCCCGTGAAGTCGTACCTCAATGAGCGCGCCCTCGACCTGGCCGATTTCCCCCTCGACCCCGGCCAGCTGGCGGGCATCATTGACCTGATTGACGCCGGTAAGCTCAACTATTCGGTGGCCAGCAAGCAGCTCTTTCCTTATTTATTGGAGCACCCCACGGCCAACGCCACCGGCGCAGCTGACACCCTGGGTCTGCTCACCCAAGCCGACGCGGGCGAGCTGGAAGCCCTCGTGCAGCAGGTGCTGGCCGCCAACCCGGCTAAGGTAGCCGAGTACCGGGCCGGTAAAAAGTCGCTCACTGGCATGTTTATGGGTGAGCTGATGAAGCTGACCGGTGGCAAGGCCGACCCCAAATTGGCCAACCAGCTGCTGCGCCAGGGCCTGGAGGCAGCGTAAGGAAACCCGCGGCGGCGCGTCTGCCCGCCCGGCGCGCCGGAACCCGGCGGGCGGCCCCGGCCGTTAGGGGGGTAGGGCCGCCAAGCTGCGCGGCTAAATCCCTGCACCCGCCGTTCAACGTAGAGATGCCAGCTGTTGCGGCTTTACTTCATTCAACTTACTAGTTAGCAGTCAAGAGCTAACAGCTCACTAAAATGCCTTATATGAAACCTACCCTTGTTGCCCTGGCCCTGCTCGGCCTCACCAATGCCTGCCAGAATGCCAGCGCCGCCGAGGGCTACGAAATCAGCGGCCAGCTGCGCAATGTACCGGCCGGTACCACGTTGCATTTATCGGAGCTAACCAGCAGCCAGTTTGTGGAGCGCGGCACGGCCAAGGTGGATGCCCAGGGCAAATTCGTTTTTAAAGGTACCATGCCCGCCACCGCGGCTGTGTACCAGCTCAAGGTGGACGAGCCCAACCAGGTGCTGCTGGTGCTTAACAACAACACCCACCTCACCTTGACCGGCGACGCCAAGCGCCTACCCACCACCTACGCCGTGAAGGGCTCCAAGGACTCAGAAGTGATTCAGCAGCTGACGCGTACGTTGAACGCCACCAGTGGCCAGATGGACCGGCTGAAGGCACGCTATAATGCCGCCGGCCAGGCCGGTCACACCGACTCGCTGGCCGTTATCGAGCAGAAATTCAATGACTTGTCGCAACGCACCGCGGCCCGTGCCAAGTCCATCATTCGGCACAACGCGACTTCGGTGGCGGCGGGCTTCGCCACGCTCAGCTTTGTGAATCCCGACGACGACTTTGCCTTCGCCGATTCCATTGCCACCGTGCAGCGCAAGGCCCAGCCGGCCTCGCCCTTCACGCAGGCGTTGGTCGAGCGCCTGGCCCCGCTGCGAGCCACGGCTATTGGCACCGAGGCCCCCGAAATTAACCTGGCGCAGCCCGATGGCAAAACGCTCTCGCTCAAGAGCCTGCGCGGCAAATACGTGCTCGTGGACTTCTGGGCCAGCTGGTGCGGCCCCTGCCGCCAGGAAAATCCCAACGTGGTGAAAGCCTACGAGCAGTTTAAGGGCCAGGGCAAAGGCTTCACCGTCTACAGCGTATCGCTGGACCAGAAGAAGGAAAACTGGGAGAAAGCCATCGCCGCCGACCACCTGGTGTGGCCCAACCACGTCTCGGACCTGAAGTTCTGGCAGAGCGCCGCCGCCTCCGCCTACGGCGTGCAGGCCATTCCGCAGTCCTTTTTGCTCGACCCGCAGGGGAAGATTATCGCCAAAAACCTGCGTGGCCCGGCCCTGCAGGCTAAGCTGGCGGAAGTGCTGAAATAGTGTAAGCTATTTTGAGCAGAACGTCCTGCTGACGAAGGAAGCATCTCGCCCGCGCAAGTAATCCCTAACGTTAGGGATTACTTGCGCGGGCGAGATGCTTCCTTCGTCAGCAGGACGTTCTTTTGGTTTTTAGCAAGTAGCTGCTGCTACTTCAAGAACATCCGCTGCAAGCCGGCCCAGAGGCGCTTTTTGAGGCTTACATCGTATTCAATCAGCTCGATTTCGGCTCCGGCCAGGTAAGCCAGGCTCACGGCCGGGAATTGCACGGGCTCGTAAATCTGGGTGGTGCGCACGGCCACGTCGAGCAGGTTTTTGCCGAAGGCCAGAATATGCGTAGCCGCAATTTCCTTGCGCAGAGTTGCAAGAGCCACGGGGTAGGGGCCGTCCACGTTCACCAGCACTACGTCGGCCATTACCAGGCCAATGGCTTGCAACAGCTTGTTCAAGAACACGTTGCGCGGTAGCTTCACGAACTGCGCGGGGGGTAGGCGCACCACTAGCACCACGCCCGCCGCGTTGTTGCCCAGCGTGTCGAAGGTCGTGAGCAGGTAGGGCGCGACGGGCGGCACGGATGCTGGATTTGGACTCGACGCCACTGAGGCGGGCATTGGTGCGGCCGTGGGGGGTAGGGGCGTACTAGCGAGCGAGGGCAGCTTGGCGGCCGGCGCGGGGGGTAGGGGAGCCGGCACGCTGGGTACGGGCACGGCTACTGGGGCCGCCACGACCACGGGAAGCACCGCTGGAGTAATGGGTACTGCCGCGGCCGCCGGCGCTGGCTCGGCGGCCGCGTGCGGCAGATAAAGCGTAGTGTTAGTGTAGAAGTTTTGCAGGAAGGCCAGGGTGCCGCTTTGCTCGTCCTCAGTCATATAAACCGGAAAAATCAGGGAAGTTCAAACAACGCTTTTAGCTCGCTGGCTTCGCCGGGCTTCATGCGGCCGGCTAGTACCAGGCGCAGCTGGCGGCGGCGCAGCGCGCCGTCGTAGAGGGCGATTTCCTCGGTGGTTTCGGGCACGGCCTCGGGCACGTCGATGGGCCGGCCCGACTGGTCTACGGCCACGAAGGTGAAGAACGCCTCGTTGGTTTTGAGCTTGGTACCGCTCGGAATATCCTCGGCCCACACGTCGATGTGCACCTCCATGCTGGAGCTGAACGCGCGCGTTACCTGCGCCTCCAGCGTTACGACGTTGCCCAGCCGGATGGGGTCGCGGAACGACACGTTATCGACCGAGGCTGTGACCACGATGCGATTGGAGTGCTTTTGGGCCGCGATGGCCGCCGCAATGTCCATGAGGTGCATCATGCGGCCGCCCATCAAATTATGGAGCGTATTAGTATCGTTGGGCAGCACCAGCTCGGTCATGATGACGAACGAATCGGAAACGGGACGTTGCTTTTTCAATTATCAGTTGTCAATTATCAGGTATCAAGCAAGAATAATGGGTGGGAGAGGGTAGGCAAAGGTAAGTTCGTTTGCTGCGGGTAGTGATGACTGAGAACTGCAATCACTGCCAGCCGGCCGCGCCGCGCAGGGGCACGAAGCGGCAGTCGCCCAGCTCCTCGCGGGTGAAGGTGTCGGGCCCCTCGCGGGTGATGCGCAGCAGCTGTTGCTGGCCGGGGTCGGCGGAGCCCACCGGCACCACCAGCCGCCCGCCCACGCGCAGCTGGCGCAGCAGGGCGGGGGGTAGGGCAGGCGCGCCGGCCGTCACCAGGATGCCGTCGTAGGGCGCGTGCGCGGGCAGGCCCAGCGAGCCATCGCCCTGGTGCAGGCCCGCCGTGGGCAGGCCCAGCGCCGCTAGTCGCTGCCGCCCTCGCTCGTAAAGAACTTGCTTAAATTCAATACTTTGCACGTGAGTTGTGAGCTGGCACAGCACCGCGAACTGGTAGCCCGAGCCGGTGCCGATTTCGAGTAGGTGGTGGCCGGGGCGCACGCCCAGCAGCTCGGTTTGGTAGGCCACGGTGCTAGGCTGCGAAATCGTCTGGCCCTCGCCGATGGGAAAAGCTTTGTCCTGGTAGGCGTGGGCCTCGAAGGCCGGCTCGAAAAACAGGTGGCGCGGCACCGCGCCCACCGCCGCCAGCACCCGCTCATCGCGGATGCCTCGCTGCTCGCGCAGGTGCGTGACCAGGGCCCGGCGCTGGCCCCGGTGGCGATAGGTATCGAAAGGCGTAATGGAATTAAGAGTTGAAAGGTGAGAGGTAAGCGTTGACGTTATACCGTCGGGAGTAGCGCAATTTCTGTGCATCGTGGCCCCGCGCCAGCAGGATAACGCTGCTTGACGCAAGGATACGATGTACAGAAATCATGCTACCAGCTAGCGCCGCTTTAACGAAGGTCCCGCGCGCAGCATGTGGGTAAGGGTTGAAAGCCAGCAGGTAAATGCTAAGAGTTAAAGCAGAAAATTATATCCTTTAACTCTTAATTTTATTTCATACCTTTTAACTCCCCCATTCCGCCCTATTTTTGCGGCATCCCACAAAACTACGCGCTACCCTCCTCCTTGCTGCTCCGCCGAATTCAGTATCTCAAGCTCGTAGCGGCCGATTTTGGCGCGGCGCTGCTAGCCTGGGTGGCGTTTTTCCTGCTGCGCAAGTACTTGCTGAGCGAAACGACGGGCTATCGCTTCAGCGAAGGGGTGCTGATTTATCTTTCGGGGGCGGCCGTGCTGGTAGCCTCCTTCTGGACGACGCTCTACGCGCTGCTGGGCGAGTACCGCGATATCTTTCGCAAGTCGCGCCTCTCCGAGCTGATTCGCTTGGCGCGGGCCGCGCTGCTGGGCACGCTGATTATCTTCTTTGCTCTGCTGCTCGACGACCAGGGCGTGAGTAATTACCACGCTTACTACAAGACCTTTACGGCCTATTACGTGCTGCATTTCAGCATCACGGCGGTGCTGCGCATCTGGGCCGTGAGCAGTGTGCAGCATTTGGTGCGGCGCGGCGTTATCTCGTTTCCTACCCTGCTTGTGGGCTCCAACCGGCTGGCCCTGAGCACGTACCAGGACTTACAGCGTACGGGCCGCCACCTGGGTCTACGGCTGGTGGGCTTCACGCCCATTGGCCCCACCACCGATGCCGGGCTGGCCCAGGCGCTACCCGTGCCCGGAGCTTACCAGCAACTGCCGGCCCTCATTCGCAGCTTGGCCATCGAGCAGATTATTATTGCCATTGAGCCCAGCGAACACCTGCGCATTCAGGAAATCCTGACGTTGCTGGAAGGCTCGCCGGCCCGCATCAGCATCTTGCCCGACTTGTACCAGATGCTGCTGGGTTCGGTGAAAGTCAACCACTTATTCGGTACGCCGCTCATCGAAATCAAGCAGGATTTGCTACCCGTGTGGCAGCAGGTGCTCAAGCGCGCGCTCGACGTGGGAGTATCGCTGCTGTTTATGATTCTGGCCTGGCCGGTGTATTTGTTTACGGCCCTCATGGTGCGCCTGTCGTCGCCGGGGCCAATATTCTACCGCCAGGCGCGGGTGGGCAAAAACGCGGTGCCATTCGCTATTATCAAATTTCGCTCGATGTACCTGAATGCCGAGCAGCTGGGCCCCGCCCTTAGCTCCGACCACGACCCGCGCATCACGCCCTGGGGCCGCTTCATGCGTAAGGTGCGGCTCGATGAGTTTCCGCAGTTCTGGAACGTACTTAAAGGCGATATGAGCTTGGTGGGCCCGCGCCCCGAGCGCCAGTTTTTTATCGACCAGATTGTCCAAATCGCCCCCCACTACCGCCACCTGCACCGCGTGCGCCCCGGCATTACCAGCCTGGGCCAAGTGAAATACGGCTACGCCGAAACCGTGGCCCAGATGGTGGAGCGCCTCAAGTTTGACATCCTCTACATTGAAAACATGAGTCTGGCGATGGACTTTCGGGTGTTGCTCTATACGCTGAAAATCATCGTGGAAGGCCGGGGCAAATAGACCGCAGATTCAAGCTGATTTACCGGATTTCGCGGATACGCCGCTGCGCGGCTAGCTGCCGCTTTGGCAGGTGGTTGCGTTTGGGTGGCTAGCGTATTTGCACGGGAGGCTGTTTGCGGATGTACTGCAAAATCCATAACTAATGGCCGCCCGTTTGTTATTCCTCATACCCAGTATGCGCTGCGTGCAGGCTACTGAAAAGTAAAAAGGCCAAAAAGCATAGCCAGCCGCGTAAGCGGCGTATCTGCGAAATTCGTTAAATCAGTTTGAATCTGCGGTTTATGTTTACTGGAATAATTGAAGCCGTCGGCACCGTGGTAGCTGTCGAAAACGAAGGCACCAACCGCCATTTTACCATCCAGTCGCCCTTCGCGGGGGAGCTGAAAATTGACCAGAGCGTGGCCCACGACGGCGTGTGCCTCACGGTAGTAGCCCTGAATCCGGCGGCCGGCACGCACGTGGTTACGGCTATCGACGAGACGCTGCGCAAAACCAACCTGGGCCAGTGGCAGCCCGGCCGCCACCTCAACCTGGAGCGCTGCCTGGCCGCCGGTGGGCGCTTCGACGGCCACATCGTGCAGGGCCACGTGGACGCTACCGCCGAGTGCCTCAGCGTGCAGGACCAGGATGGCTCCTGGCTCTTCCGCTTCCGCCACGAGGCCGGGCCGCAGCGCCTCACGGTGGAGAAGGGCTCCATCACCATCAATGGCGTGAGCCTGACGTGCTTTGACTCGACGCCCACCGAATTTTCGGTGGCCATTATCCCCTACACGTACGCGCACACCGGCTTTAACCAGCTGCAAGCCGGCGACCGCGTGAACCTGGAGTTCGACATTGTGGGCAAGTACGTGGCCCGGCTGCTGGCCAGCCAGGGCCTGCTGGTTGGGTAAGGGGCCAGGCGCGGTGCCCTACCCCCACTCGGGGGCTAGGCGGGGGCCAACCGCAGTGGCTGCCGCTGGCCCAGCGTGAGCGAACGCCAGGCCCACTCCACGGGCCCGAAGCGGAAATGTGCCAGCCACCAGGCACTAAAAGCCACTTGCAGCCCAAATATGGGCAGGCTCAGCAGGCAGGCCACCCAGAGCTGGCTGGTACCTTGCAGCCCCAAGCCATAGCCAAAAAATAGCAGCGAGCCCATTAGCGTCTGAAGCAGGTAGTTGGTGAGAGCCATGCGGCCCACCAGCGCCAGCACCGGCACGGCCCAGCGCCCGGCCCGGTACTGGAAGAATAGCGTCAGGCCGGCCAGGTAGAAGAGGGTAGTGGTTACGTTGCGGATGTCGTAGACCAGTGCGAACCCAGCCTGGGCCGGGGCGGTGGCCTGCCCCGCTGGCCCGTAGGCGTTGGTAAGCAGTACGATGCCGATTTTAGTAGCTACTAGCGCCAGCAGCGCCCCCAGCCCCAGCCGCCAGAACAACGCCCGCTTGTCAGCCAGCTGCTCGAACAGCCGCCGCCGGCCAGCGTACAGCCCCAGCAGGAAAAAGCCCAGCGTGTGATACACCCGACCGGTACCGAGCTGAAAATCAAGTAAGTGGCCAAACGAGTGAGCGTTGGCCACCACCGTGTCGGCGTAGCTGCCGTGCGTCAGCGTCTGGTAGTTGGCCAGGGCCTGCTGCTTCGCGATGGCTAGGGTTTGCGGGGAGAGCGGGGTAGCGGCCCGTGCGGCGTAGGCCCGGCCCAGGGTAACGGGCAGGTTCAGGGCCAAGAGACAGCCAAACGCCAGCACCACCCCGTTGGAGGCCCGGCTGAAGAGTAGCAGCAGCCCGCCCAGTACCGCGTAAATGAGCAGAATATCGCCCCGCCAGTGCAGGTAGTGCAACAGGCCGATGCCCGCCAGCACGCCCAGCCGCCGGGCGTAGCGCCGGTAAAATACACCCGGTGCCTCGTGCGAGCGGCCCAGCATCAGGGCGAAGCTCAAGCCGAATAAAAACGAGAAGATGGTGTAGAATTTATCCACCAGCAGCAGCTCTACCTTGCCGATTACCAGCGCGTTGAGGGCTCCCGCGCCGTGCAGCCGGTACAGCCGCGCGGGTAGCGCATCGGCCGTGAACCAGCGGCTGCAATGCACCACCAGAATGCCCAGCAGCGCTATTCCGCGCAGGGCATCGACTACGGGTAGGCGGGCGGCCTTGACCGGGGTAGGGAGTAGGGCTTGGGTAGTGGTTGGCAGCAAGTTGGTAGGTGTCAATGAGAAAGCTTGGTCGGGTTCGAATTCTTAACATTGCGGCAACTTACGTACTACAGTAAAAAAATGCTACCAAATTTTGCAATAAATGACGAATTTATGCAGGCTAAAACTGATAATTCACAGCATGCCTCCCCTATAGTAAGATAGCCTATGGCCTATTAGCCCAGTGGGGTTGAGCCCGGCCAGCAACCCGCCCCGCTGCGTTGATTTAACGCCATAAATTATTGCTTTTCCGCAAGGTGACATATTGTACGACGTACCATTGACCGGGCATAGTCCTGCCATCCCAAACAGTTGTTAATTGCAATTTTTCCCCTAAGCAACATGTTAATTTACAAGGTGTTCTCAATTAGCGCCGCGGTAAATTTTAGTTAAATGGGCAATCGCGCAGCCAGAGTTGGTGCGCAGATTAATTTCTTCATTAAAAATTTATTCTATTAGGATTTATTTAAATACGCCTACTAAAATTATGCTGTAATACTATAAACTTAATCAAACGCCCCTTACCCCATCCCACCGTCGAAATGCCCAGCCCGCGCCCGCGCCCAGCGCCGCGCCCAGCAGCCAGCCGGCCAGCACGTCGAGGGGGTAGTGGGCGGCTAAATACACGCGGCTGTACGAAATCAGCAGCGCCCATCCAAACACCCCGATTTTGAGGGCCCGGAAGCGGCCAGCCGGCAGCGTCAGCAGCAGAAACACGGCCAGCCCCATCGCGTTGGCGGCGTGTGACGACAGGAAACCATATTGCCCGCCGCAGCCATCGGGTAGGTAGAGCTGCGCGGCCAGGTCGGGGGCGTGGCAGGGCCGCGCGCGGGCTGCCCAGGGCTTAAACACGCGGCTGCTGATGCTATCGGCCAGGGCCACGGTGGCGGCCAGTAGCAAAAGTAGCCGCCCGGCGCGGCGGCGAAAATGGTAGATGAGCCAGCCCAGCAGCACCGCGTAAAATGGAAACCACACCTTAATCTGGGAGGCAAAGGTCATCACCGCATCCAGCGTCGGCGTGCGGGCGTGGTTGATGGCCAGCAGCACGCGGTGGTCGAAGTCAGTGAGGTGAGGCAGCGGGGGTAGGGGCATGGTGACAAAAGCCTGTCATGGCAAGGAGGAACGACGACGCAATCTTTCTTCTTCACACGACTGAAACCAATGATTAGGAAAGATTGCGTCGTCGTTCCTCCTCGCCATGACAAGCTATTACATCCACTCCACGCCCTTGCGCAGCCAGGCCAGGGTAGTGGCCTCGGGCGAGCCGGCCGCCGGCGGGGCGGGGTTGTAGGCCCAGCCGCAGCGGGGGGGTAGGCTCATGAGAATGCTCTCGGTGCGGCCGCCGGTTTCAAGGCCGAAGCGGGTGCCCCGGTCGAAGGCCAGGTTGAACTCGGCGTAGCGGTTGCGGCGCAGCAGCTGCCAGGCTTCCTCGCGCTCGCCGTAGGGGAGGGCGTGGTTTTCGCGCATCAACTCGGTGTAGAAGGGGCCAAACATCTCCGCCACGTCGCGCACGAAGGCAAATAGCTCTGCCACCGTCCCGTCCTGGCCCACGGTGAGGCGGTCGAAGAAAATGCCGCCTACCCCCCGCGTTTCGTCGCGGTGCGGCAGGTAGAAATAGTCGTCGGCCCACTGGTGAAAGCGGGAGTAGTAGGTAGGGTTATGGGCATCGCAAACCGCCTTCAGGCGCTCGTGAAAGCGCCGGGCCTGGGCTTCATTCACGTAAATGGGCGTCAAATCAATGCCGCCGCCAAACCACGCCTCGCCGTTGCCGGCCTCGAAGTAGCGCACGTTCATGTGGATGATGGGTACGCGGGGGCTGCGCGGGTGCAGCACCACGCTCACGCCGGTGGCGAAAAAGTGCGGGTCGGGCAGGTGCAGCTGGCGGGCGGCGGCCGGGCTCAACTCGCCTTCTACTGCCGAAAATCCTATCCCTCCCTTTTCCAGGATGTCGCCGCCTTCGAGCACCCGCGAGTGGCCGCCGCCGCCGCCCGGCCGCTGCCAGTCGTCTTGCCCAAAGCGGGCCGCGCCGCCGTCGGCGGCTTCGAGCTGGGCGCAGAGGCGGGTTTGAAAATCCTGAAGCCAGGCGGCGATGTCGGAGCGGGACATTTTTTTAAGGGGTAGTGGGGTAATCGTTTGTCATTGCGAGCGCAGCGCGGCAATCTTTCCTTGTCGTTTGCATCGTTGGAGTTACTACCCCCAGTGGAAGGAAAGATTGCCGCGCTGCGCTCGCAATGACAAACGATTACCCATTCAAAACTCAAAGGTCGGGCGGCGGCGTAATTTTACCGTTCCCACTGGCTCTTCCTACCCCGCCCATGCCCGCCGATGCTCCTGCCGCGCCCTCCGCGGCCCCCGATACCGTGCCCGAAACCACCCTGCTTGCCCGCGCTTACCTGCTCATGCACACGGCCGCCGCGATGGCCGACCTCTACGAGGACCAGAAGGCCGTGGCCGCCCGCTACGTCCACGCCACCGCCCGCGGCCACGAAGCTGTGCAGCTGGCCGCCGCCTTTCTGCTCACCGAGCACGACTACGCTACCCCCTACTACCGCGACGATGCCTTGCTGCTGGGCCTGGGCCTGCGGCCTTATGAGCTGATGCTCCAGCTCTTAGCCAAGCGCGACGACCCTTTCAGCGGCGGGCGCACCTACTACAGCCACCCCAGCCTGCGCCGGGCGGGCCTGCCCGTCATTCCGCACCAAAGCTCGGCCACCGGCATGCAGGCCATTCCGGCCACGGGCATGGCGCAGGCCATTCAGTATCTGGAAGCAATTAAAAACGATAAACTAAAAATTAAAAATGACGCTGGTGATAAACCCGCTCAGGCTAACGACGCAATTTTCAATTCTTCATCTTTAATTTTTAATTCAAACTCCAACCCGCTCGTGCTCTGCTCTATCGGTGATGGGGCCATGACGGAGGGCGAGGTGGCCGAGGCGCTGCAAATGGCCGTGCTGCACCGGCTGCCCATCGTGTACCTGGTGCAGGATAATGACTGGGGCATCTCGGCCACGGGCCGGGAAATGCGGGCAATGGATGCCTACGACTTCGCCGCCGGCTTCCCCGGCCTGCACCGGCTGCGGGTGGATGGGGCTGATGTCCTATCCTCCTACCGCGGCCTGAGCGATGCCTTTGCCCACGTGCGCGCCCGGCGCGGGCCGGTGCTGGTGCACGCCAAGTGCCCGCTGCTGGGCCACCACACCAGCGGCGTGCGCCGCGAGTGGTACCGCGGCGACGACCTGGCCGCCCACCAGCCCAACGACCCGCTGCCCCGCCTGCACCGCCGCCTGCTGCACGCCGGGGCCACCGAGGCCGAGCTGACCGCCCTGGCCGACCAGGCCCGCGCCACCGTGGCCGCCGACTGGGCCGCCGCCCTGGCCGCGCCCGACCCCGACCCCGCCACCTTTGCCGACCACGAGTTCGCGCCCCTCACCGTGACTGCCGAGGCCGGCGAGCGCGCCCCCGCCGGGGCCACCAAAGTGCTGATGGTGGAAGCCGCCCTACATGCCGTGGACGATATCCTGCGCGAGTTTCCCGAGGCCCTGTTCTACGGCCAGGACGTGGGCGGCGAGCTGGGCGGCGTGTTTCGCGAAGCCGCGCTGCTGGCCAAAAAATATGGCGACCGCCGGGTGTTCAACACGCCCATTCAGGAGGCGTACATTGTGGGTAGCACGGCGGGCATGGCGGCGGTGGGCGCGCGCCCCATCGTCGAGATTCAGTTTGCCGACTACATCTGGCCGGCTCTGAACCAGCTAGTGGAGGAGCTGAGCAAATCGTGCTACCTCACGATGGGTAAGTTTCCGGTGGCGGCGCTCATTCGGGTGCCCATCGGGGCCTACGGCGGGGGTGGGCCCTACCACTCGGGCTCCATCGAGAGCACGCTGCTCACCATCCGGGGCATCAAGGTGGTGTACCCGAGCAACGCGGCCGATATGAAGGGCCTGATGCGCGCCGCATTTCTGGACCCTAACCCGGTTATTATGCTGGAGCACAAGGGCTTGTACTGGGGCAAGGTGCCCGGCACCGAGGCCGCCAAAACCGTGGAGCCGGCCGCCGGCTACGTCATTCCGCTGGGCCAGGCCGCCATTGCGCAGCCGGCCGCGGCGGCCGAGCTGGCGCGGGGCGGCACGTGCGTGGTCATCACCTACGGCATGGGCGTGCACTGGGCCCTGGCGGCCAGCCGTGCCTACCCCGGCCGGGTGGAGGTACTCGACCTGCGCACCCTCAACCCCCTCGACTGGCCCGCCGTGCAGGCCGCCGTGGGCCGCCACGGTAAAGTGCTGGTGCTCACCGAAGAGCCCCTGCTCAATTCCTTTGCCGAAAGCCTGGCCGGCCGCATCCAAACCGAGTGCTTCCTGCGTCTCGATGCGCCCGTGCGCACCTTAGGTGCGGCCAACCTGCCCGCCATCCCGCTCAACGTGGCCCTGGAAAAGCAGATGCTGCCGAGCGCCGAAAAGGTAGGAGTAGTGCTGGGGGAGTTGCTTAAGTATTAATCCAGAACGTCATGCTGACGAAGGAAGCAGCTCGCCCGCGTAACTAACATCAACCGTTAGGATTACTTGCGCAGGCGAGCTGCTTCCTTCGTCAGCATGACGTTCTGGATTAATCACTGAACCCTAATCCCTAAAAAGGATAGCCCAACCCCACGTTTACCACCGTCTGGTTCGTGGTTGTGCGCAGGGCGCGGCGGATGAGCCAGGGCGCGTCGTCGGTGGGGTCGTAGACCTTGGTAGCGACATCGAAGCGCAGGATGAGGAAGGTAAAATCCATGCGGATGCCGAAGCCCGAGCCCACCGCGAACTGTCGGTAGAAGGAGTTGAGCTGGAAATCGGCTCCCGGCCGCTTGGCATCGGGCTGCAAGGCCCAAACGTTGCCAAAGTCCGTGAACAGCGCGCCCTTGATAAAGGAATAGACCGGGAAGCGGTACTCCGCCGAGCCTTCGAGCAGTAGCTCGCCGGGCTGCTCGGTGTAGTAGTCGCGCGAGCCGTCGGCGAAGCGCGTGGCGTAGGAGCCGGTGCCCAGGCGGCGGGCCGTCCAGGCGCGCACGCTGTTGGCCCCGCCCGCAAACACGTACTTGTTATAGGGTAGCACGTAGGGGTTGTCGAGCTGGTCGGGCGAGCGGGTGAGGGCATGCACTACCCCCCCATTCAGCCGCCAGGCCAGGTAAGTAGTGGGCGAGAGCCGGGCGTAGCGCCGGTAGTCGGCCGTAAATTTGGCGAAGTTGTACACTGAAAGTCCCGTTTTCTGGAACCACGGTGCCTCGCGGTAGAGCCCGCGGGTGAGGCCGCCCAGCTCCACGAACAGCCGCAGGTAATGGGCCGAGGCGCGGGTCTGGTTGAAATCGTTGGAATTATAGAGCGAGGTGAAGCTGAAGCTGGGCTCGTAGATGGGCTGAAACGAGCGGTAGAGCGGGCTGCCCAGCACATCGCGCAGGTAGTTGAGGCGGCGCTGGTAAAAGGGACTGATGCTGCGCGTGCGCACCAGGCCCAGGTCTATGGGCGTGAAGATGTACTGTTGGTAAGCCGAGGTACTCCACAGGTAATCAAACGTCAGCTCGGTATTGCTGCGCGTGTAGTAGGTGCTCGACGTGTAGGTGGTGGACAGCGCGAGGCGGGTGCGCGGCTGGTAGTCGCGCAGGAAGCCACCCAGGTGAAAGGGGGCCAGCACCTGGGGTAGCAGCAGCGAGGCCGTGCCCCCGAGCTGGACGGTGTAGGTGGCCGCGATATTGTTGCTGTCGCCCACCTGGGCCAGCTGGCCCTCCACGCCAGCGCGGGCGCTCAGCTCCAGCACCTCGGCCCCGCCGAAGGGGTTGCGCCACTTCAGGCGCAGGTTGCCGAAAGGCCCCAGCAGCCCCGCCACGTAGGTGCCGCCGGCCTCGGTGGTTTCCGAAAAGCGCGGGCTGGGCGAGGTCGTGATAATGGCATCGAGCAGGCCCGGCGCGGCGGCCGGGCCGGCACCGGAGCCGGGCGGGGGGGTAGGGGCCAGCTGCCGGCTGCTGTCGGCGGCTGGCCCATCAGGGCGCTGGCCGTTTTCCTCTACTTTGCGGTAGCTCAAGGTATTAAACCGAAACATATCGAGCCCCGACAGTTGGCGCTGGGTGCGCTGGGTGCGGGCCTGGCTGTAAAGCTGGTCGGGCCGCACGGTAATTTGCCGGGCCAGAATAGTGGGGTTGATGGCCAGCGCGCCCCGGCTCAGGAAGCGTATCGAATCGGCCAGGGTAGTGTCGCGCCGGGCCACGGGGCCGCCCGGCCGCCGCCGGGCCGCGAGCGAGTCGGCCACGGCGGCGGCCGTGACGCCGGCCGGCATGGTCGCCGTCGAGATGCGGCCGGTAGTGCCAGCCGCGGCCGAGTCGGCGGCCGGCGCGGCGCGCCGCGCCCGGCGCCGGCCGGGCCGGGTCGTGTCGCCCGAGGCCAGGCGTAGGGCGCGGGCCTGGCTCACGTCGGTGAGCACTAGCACGTTGCGCAGGCGGTAGGCGCGGTGGCCGCCGGGCGGGCTGGCCACTAGCAGCCGCAACCGCACCTGGCCCTTCTCAAAGCTGGTATCGGCCTCCAGGGTAATGTACTGGGCCCGAAAATCGTAGTAGCCCGCGTTCTTGAGGGTAGTTTCGAGGCGCTGGCGCTCCTGGCCGATGAGGTCCTCGTTGTACGCATCGCCCACGTGCAGCAGGGTGGCGCTGCGCACCCCTGCCAGCACCCGCGCCACCCCCGAGTCGGGGATGCTGCGCGTGAGGCGGCTCAGCGTAAAGCCGTGGCCTTCATGTACTTGGTACGTCACGGTTACGAGCCGGTGCAGGCGCTCGCCGGCCGAGTCGCGCAGCGGCACGGGGCGCACGGGCTGGCGCAGCCCCACGGCCCGCAGCGTTTTGGCAATCAGGCTGGGCTTGGAGCGCGCCGAGTCGGCGTAGCTGACTTTGGCCCGAAAAAAGCCCTGCGCGTGCAGGTAAGTCGTGAGCTGGTCCACGGTGCGCTGGCTCAGGCTGGGGTCGTAAATCACGGGCGGCTCGCCCAGGCGCATAATAGCGTTGCCTTTTTCCAGGACTTGGCGCTTGCGGGTCAAGAGGCGGTCGCGGTGGGCCAGCAGCTTGCTGGTGCGGCCCGAGTCGCCCTGGGCGGCCGCCAGCTGGGCCGCATACGTAGCCTTGATACCCGCAATTTTGCGCTCAATGCGCGTCGAGTCGTATACCGAATGGCCCAGCTGGTACACGGCCAGCTTCGGAATGGGCAAGGTGCGGTTGGGCTTTTGTTGCACCAGCGTCAGCATGCGCTCCTGCTGGGCCGGGCTCAGGCCCTGGCTTTCGACCTCCACCTTGGTCAGCAGGCGCTGCCGCGGCAGGAGTAGGCGCAGTGGCGAGCAGCCCACGGCCAGCAGCAGGGCAGCTAGGCCCGGCAGCAGCCCGGCCCGCAGGCGGCCCGGCCCGACGCGCGGCCGGTCGTTACTTTGTTGGTCTAATGGTCTCAAAAGCTCTCGCCAAATACGTTCGGTCGCTGCATCAGCGCAAATATCGGCAGCGCCACGCCGCCTTCCTGGTCGAAGGGGCTAAAAGCGTGCTGGAACTGCTCACCTCAAGCCTCGAAGTGGAGCACCTGCTGGCTACCCCCGCCTTCGTTGCGCAGCTGCCCGCCCCGCCCGCCGCCCCCTTGCACCTGGCCACCGACGAGGAGCTGACCCAGCTCGGCACCCTGCAAACCAACGCCGCCGCGCTCGCCGTAGTGCGCCGCCCGCCCGAAGTTGCCCTACCCCCCCAGCTGCCCGCCACCCGCCTCGTGCTGGCCCTCGACCACGTGGCCGACCCTGGCAACCTTGGCACTCTCTGGCGGCTGGCCGACTGGTACGGCCTGCCCGGCTTGGTGCTGAGCGAAAATTGCGCCGACCCCTTCACCCCCAAAGCTGTGGCCGCCAGCATGGGCGCGTTCGGCCGGGTGCCCGTGTGGGCCGACGTGGACCTGCCCGCCTGGCTGCCCACCCTGCCCGAGGGGGTAGGGATTTACGGGGCTGACTTAGCAGGCGATAATGTACATAAGCTGCACCTGCAACCAGCCGGCGTACTAATCATGGGCAGCGAAAGCCACGGCCTCAGCCCCGACGTAGCCGCCCGCCTCACGCGCCGCCTGCACATTCCGCACGGCCCAGGGGGTAGGGCCGAAAGCCTGAACGTGGCCGTGTCGGCGGCTATTTTAGTAGATAATTTCTTTCGAAACGCGTAGCGCGAAGTTGCCACTTCGGGCGCGAGCGCCGCGAGCATTGTCGTGCGCACCGCGCGGTGCCGCCTGCTCGCTTTGCTTGCGCCCGAAGTGGCAACTTTGCGCTACTGCCGCTAATGGAGCAGGCGCAGGCCGAAGCTCAGCGTTTGGGCTTGCAGGCCCTGGCCGTCGCGGAATAGCGGATTAAGACTATATTTGGCGAAGAATGTCAGCGTCTTAAAGCCGATTGTACCCTGCAGGCCATACTGCCAGTCGTTGAGGTTGTAGGAGCCGTAATCCTTATCCTTATAGGTTGTGCCCTCCTCAAAATACTTGAGTTTAGTCCAGCTGGCGAGGCGGTAGCCCACGAAGCCGCCCGCCCCCAGGCGAAAGTGACTGTGGCCGTGCGTGTTAAGTTGTAGCATCAGCGGCACAGTGAGGGTGGAAGTGGCCAGCTTGGTTTTCTGGTATTGCCGGCCGCTAGTTTCGAGCACCGTGCTAGTCAAGCCATTTTGATTCAGCCACTTGTAATTACCTTCCAGCATGTAGTTGTTGAAGGCAAACTCAGGGCCGACCGCCAGGTAGAGCGGGCTGCGCCGCCCGCCCAGCCGCTGCTGAAAATTAAGGCCAAAGCTGACGTAGCGCGAGCCGCCCGTGCGCAGGTCGGGCGGGGCGCTGCCTGGCTGGCCCGCCGCCCGCTCCACATGGTTGTTCACGAGCGCATTCAGCCCCAGGTCAAAAATAACGTGTGTTGAAGACGACTGCTGCTCATTCCGCGCCTGGCGAGCCGAGTCGCGCTCAGCCTGGCGGCGCTCGTCGCGGTGGGTCGAATAAGATTTTTTGCCATTCTCGTCAATCTCCAGCTTCAGCCCGAAAGCCTTGTCCAGGGCCACGTCCACGCGGTTGGTGCGAGCCGCCCCGCCCCGCTTGCGGGTCGTGATGCGGACCTCCTCGGGCAGACCCTGGCCGGGCTGGTCCTGGTTGGGGAAATACTGCACCGTCACGCGGTCGGTGCTGGCCTTTTGGGCCGCCTCGTCGGCCTGCTTTATATAGCCCCCGAGGCGCGCCACCAGCGAGTCGAGGTGGTACTGCGGCAGCTGGCGCAGCTGCTGGGCATCGCGCACTACCAGCGTCATCAGCACCTTATTAGGTAGGCGCACCACGATGGTATCGGTGGGCGAGGGGGGTAGGGCGCGGCCCTGGGCCGTAGTGGCGGCGGCCCCCAGCAAGGCTAGAGCGGCGGCAAAAAGAACGGATTTCATGATAAAAAAAGGTTGAGAAAGGGCTGTGACAGAGCCGGCTACCCCGGCGGGGGTAGGGCAACAAGTAGGTAAATCCGGGTCTAAAAAGTTAAAGCTGAATGGTTTTGCTGACCAGGCGGCCGCCGATGCGGGCCTGTACGGTCAGGCTTTCGGCCGGGCCGGTGGCGTCGGCCAGGCTCACGCCTTCACCGTGCGCCAGGCGGTCGGCCTGGCGCAGCAGGCCGCCGAGGCGCAGCCGGGGCCGCCGCTCGGGCCGGGGCTCCGTGGCGGCTACTGTGGGGGTAGGGGCCGGGCGGGTAGGTTCGGGGCCGCGTCGCACGTCTACCTCCACAATGCCAGCCGGGGCGATGGGTACCGCGGCGGCAATAGCTTGCGGGGGCGTTTCGAGCGAAGCCGGCGTTTCCGGGGCTACGCGGGGGGTAGGCAGGTGGGGCTGGCTGGCCGCGTTGTGCCGCCGCCCGGTGGTAGCCAGTGGACCGGCGGCCGCGTCCGGCTGCCGGCGTTGAGCAGAGAAGCTGCTAGCTACTTGGGGCCCCGCGGCGGTGCGGCGCGGCCGGGTAGTAGCGGCTATCGGGTGGCTAGATAGCACCAGGCGGCCAGCCGTTGCCTGGCGGGTCAAATTTTCCTGTTTTTCCTTTTCTGGCTGAGCTATAGTATTATTAGCTAGATTTTTATCAATAGGCTGGCTCGAAGCTGTTGGAGCAGCCGGCCTCGCGCTACTTGCTATCGAAGAGCCGGTGGCCAGCCGCACCGCGGGCTTGCCCACGGCAAGGCCGGGGCGCGGCCCCAGGTAGCCGCTGCGCCACAGGCCGCCGGCCAGCAGCGCCAGCAGCAGCATGGCCGCCGCCGATAGCTGCCACCAGGCCACTATCCCCCGCCGCCGGCGTACCGGCGGGTGCAGGTGCTCATCCTCCAGGCGCTCCCACAGCGCGCGGCGGGGCGGGGAAGCATGGCTCCCCAGCCCCGCCCGAAACAGGGAATCCAGGCGCTCGGCCTCGGCCAGCTCGGCCAGGTGGCGCTGCAAGTCCGCGCTCGGCGGCGTGGCGTGCGGGCCCAGCTGCTGGCGAAACAAGTCGTCGAGGTCGTTATCAGAAGCCATTAGAATAGGAGAGCTAAAAAGACGTGGTTTGCGGCGCTAGCTTGCGTTGCAGCATCGCCCGCGCCTTGCTGAGCTGCGACTTGCTGGTGCCCTCCGAAATACCCAGCAGCGCCGCGATTTCGGGGTGCGAATACCCTTCCACCGCATAAAGGTTGAACACGGCGCGGTAGCCGGGGGGTAGGGTTTGGAGCAGGGCCAGCAGCTCATCGGCTTGCAGCTGAGTATCGGCGGTGGCGGGCGTAACGGCCAGGCTTTCCGGCTGCGCAAAGTCCTCGAATGAGAGGTGCAGCGGCTCGCGGCGGCGCAGCTCCATCAGCGCCTCATTGACCATAATGCGCCGAATCCAACCCTCAAACGAGCCTTCCTGCCGGAAGGTGGGTAGCGCCCGAAACACCTTGGCAAAGCCCAGCAGCAGGGCTTCTTCGGCATCTTCGGGGCGCTTCAGGTAGCGGCGGCACACCGTCAGCATCAGCCCCGCGAACTGGTCGTAGAGCTGGCGCTGAGCGCGGGGCTCGGCCCGCAGGCAGGCGGCGATGAGGTCGGGCTCAGTCACGCGGAAAGGTAGGGGTAGGGCAGGGGCGAAAGAGTGTTTGGAGCGGTAGATGCGGGGCGGGGGGTAGGGGTTGCCTGGGCGAGTAGAAATTTAGAGAGAAGACCAAAAAAAGCTCCGGCTGTTGGCCGGAGCTTTGAAAATTAATGGATAAATTATTGATGGAAGGCTACTTATCGTATTGCCCCACGCTCAGCATTACCAGCGTACAAGCCTCCTCGGTCATAATGCCCTGGGCCTGGGCTTTTTGTTCCAATTCGGGGTTTTCGGTGCCGGGGTTGAAGATGATACGCCGGGGCTTGAGGCTCAGAATGTAGTCGTACCAAGCGGGCTGGTTTTGCGGACCCACGTAGAGCGTCACGGTGTCTACCCCTGCTTCCTGGGGCCGGTCGGTATGAATGGGTAGGCCGGCCACCTGGCCTCTGCGGATGCCCACGGGCACCACTTCGTGGCCGTGGCTTTTGAGCGAATGCACGGCCTTGTAGGCGTAGCGGTCGGGATTGTCGGTGGCACCGAGAACGAGGGTCTTCATAAATCGCAGATTTAAACGGATTTCGCAGATACGCCGCTGGCGCGGCTGGCTACGCGGGGGGTAGGGAGATTGTACGGTGGGGCTTACGCAGGAACGAAAGCTAGCAGCTAGGGGCCGCTGGAGGCGCTACTTTCGGTGGGTAAATTTACCGCCCACAACTTCTTTGCCCATGCATCCTCTGCGCGCTTACCTGCACCGCTTCGTGCCTACCCTGACCGATGCCGACTGGGAGCCGCTGGCCGCCGCCCTGCGGCCGCGGCAGCTGGCGCGCGGCGAGTACTTCGTGCGGGCGGGCGAGTACCGGCCCGAGTTGGCCCTGGTGCTGCACGGGGCCTGCCGCCTCTACTACCCCCGGCCCGATGGCGAGGAGCGCACCACCTACTTCTTCTTTGAAAACCACCTGCTGGCCGACTACCCCGGCTGCCTGCTGGCCCGGCCCAGCCAGTTCAGCATTCGAGCCCTGGCCGATACGGAGCTGGTTGTGTTCGACTACGCCGTGCTGCGGGGGCTCTACGACGAGCGCCCGGTGTACGAGCGTTTCGGGCGGCTGGTGGCCGAGTATCACCTGCTGGGCACCGACGAGCGCCTGACCGAGCTGCTGCTGCTCTCGCCCGAAGCGCGCTACCGGGCGCTGCTGGTCAGCGGCAAAACCAAGATTCTGGAGCGCATTCCGCAGCATCTGGTGGCCAATTATCTGGGCGTCACGCCCGTGTCGCTGAGCCGCATCCGGGCGCGGGTGGCGCGCGGGCACTGAGCCGGGAGGCCCGGGTTTTTTAGTAGCTGTTTGGGAATTCGTCAAACTGCGTGGAGCCTCCAGCTTTTACGTCCCGGCGCTGAACAACGGCGCGTGATAACCAACGACAAGCCGCAAAGCCGGAGGCTCTACCTCATTCCAATGCCGGTTGGCAGAATGCTAAGGCCGCCTAGACCGCTGCTTGCCGAATGCCCTCGGCGTAGGGCGTGGGCGCGAAGAACTGCCGCTCAAACTTGCTGCTGTCGAACACATACGGGTGGTCGTACTGATAAAACATCTCCACCGACTCGCGCACTGGCTCCACGAACAGGCCCACAGCCCGCATCAGCCACTTTGGCAAGCCGCTGATGCGGGCGCGGGTGCCATAAGCCGCCGCCGCCTGCTGCGCCACCTGCCGGGCCGTAAGGGCGGGGGCGGCGGTCGGTAGGTGCCAGGTCTGCCCAAACGCGGCGGGCGTAGTGGCGAGCAGGGCCGTGGCCCGGCCCGCGTCGGGGGTGAAGGTGAGGGAGTGGAGCAGGTCGGGGTTGCCGGGCCACTGGGCGGCCGAGCCTTTTTTGAGGTTGTCGAAAATAAGCTGGTTGGGCACCGCATTGGCAATGGCCGGCCCGTAGAAATCGGCGGCGCGGGCAATGAGCGCCTCGACGCGCCCCGCCTGCATGGCCTCCAGCAGCTGGTGGGCGATGCGGGCGCGCACCTCGCCTTTTTTACTAATGGGGTTGAAGGGCGTGGCTTCCGTCATGGGGCCTTCGACCAGGCCGTACATATACACGTTGTCGAAGAAAACCAACTTTGCCCCGTGCTGCTCGCAGGCGTTGAGTACGTTGGTCATGATGCGCGGCCAGTCGCGCTGCCAGGTAGCAACCTGGTAGGGCAGGCCCGCCACCAGATAGACGACCGAAGAGCCGGCCACCGCCCGCGCGGTTTGGGCCGGGTCAGTAAGGTCGGCGACCACCAGCTCATCGGTCGGATTCAGTTGTTGCGGCTGGCGGCTGACCAGGCGCAGGGGTTCGGCCGTGAGGGGCGGCAGGTAGCGGCCCAGCTCGCGGGCAATAGTACCGTTGGCTCCGAGAATGGTGTGCATGAGGCTAGGAAAAAATCAGGGATGATAAAGGAGGAGATGAGGCGGACCCGACTACCACAGTACCCGAAACTCCCGGCAAAGGTGGCGGTCCAGGGAGAGGCAAAACGTTAACATTCGCTAAGAAATGCCTGCCTGCTCTACCCCGTTAAAATTGGATGGCCACGGTGAAAGTGGCCGCTGCCGAAACCCGGATGCCAGATTTTCCCTGCGAAGTCGACCTCTACTACTTCGTCCTGGCGCAGTTACTGCCACGTTTGTTACCGGCCCAGGGTAAGCTGCGGCGGGGCCTGGACCGCGCCGAATGAAATTTCGGCCGCTGCCAGGCAGGCTGCTCGTGACCGGGGGCGAAAGGCGTTTCAGCGGGCGCTCGACCGGCTGCCCGGCTACGGCCGCTCGGCTACGGCCTCAAGTATGCCACCGGCTGCCAGGATACGCACCTCGGCCGGTTCAGCAAGGACCCGGTAGCTGTAAGCTACTCACCAAATACCGCTTCCGCCACGCGCTCGCCGTCCATCGCGGCGCTCACGATGCCGCCAGCGTAGCCCGCACCCTCGCCGCAGGGGTAGAGGCCGGCCACGGTGGGATGGCGCAGCGTTTCATTGTCGCGCGGGATGCGGATGGGCGACGAGGTGCGGCTTTCCACACCCACGATTTGGGCGGCGTTGGTGGCAAAATCGGGGATTTTGCGGCCGAAAGCGCGGAAGCCCTGCCGCAGCCGCTCGCTAAGGGCGGGGCCGAGTATGGCATCCAACTCTACGCTCACCAGGCCGGGCTGATAGCTGGTTTCGAGCAGGGTAGGGGACTGCTTTTTTTGCAGAAAATCGCCCAGCAGCTGGGCTGGAGCGGCCTGGGTGCCGCCCGCCAGCCGGCAGGCGGCCTGCTCTATTGCCTGCTGAAAGCGCAGGCCGGCCAGCGGGCCGTGGCGGGCCACGTCGAGGTCGACCAGCTCCACGGCAGCCACGATGCCCGAGTTGGCAAAGCGCGAGTCGCGGCGGCTGGGGCTCATGCCATTCACCACTATTTCGCCGGGTGCGGTGGCCGCTGGCACGATAAACCCGCCGGGGCACATGCAGAACGAAAACACCCCGCGCCGGGCCTCGCGCACCTGGGTTTGCTCCACCAGCGCGTAGCTGGCGGCCGGCAGCAGGCCCCGCTCGGGCCGCCCGTACTGCGCCCGGTCGATGAGTGCCTGCGGGTGCTCCACGCGCACGCCCAGCGCGAAGGGCTTGGCCTCGATGGCTACCCCCCGCCGGTGCAGCAGCTCGTAGATATCGCGCGCCGAGTGGCCGGTGGCCAGCACGGTGGCCTCCGCCTCAATGGCCTCTCCTGTCTGCGTGACTACGCCGCGCAAGTAGTTGTTCTCCAGGATAAAATCCTCGACCCGCGTCTCAAACCGCACCTCGCCGCCGGCCGCGATAATGACATCGCGCAGGCTCTGCACCACGGCGGGCAGCTTGTTGGTGCCGATGTGGGGGTGGGCATCGACCAGAATATCGGGGGTAGCGCCGTGCTGCACCAGCCGCCGCAGGATGCGCCCCACGTCGCCGCGCTTAGTGGCGCGGGTGTAAAGCTTGCCATCCGAATAGGTGCCCGCCCCGCCCTCGCCGAAGCAGTAGTTGGAATCGGGGTCCACCCGGTGCTCCTTGTTAATGGCCGCCAAATCGCGGCGGCGGGCGCGCACGTCGCGGCCCCGCTCCAGTACTATCGGCCTCATGCCCAGCTCGATGCAGCGCAGCGCCGCGAACAGCCCGGCCGGCCCCGCGCCCACCACTAGCACCCGGCGCTTCGCGTGGCGCACGTCGGGGTAGCTAAACCACGGCCCCAGCAGCGCGTGGGCCGGCGCGGGCTCGGCTCGGAGATAAATGTCAGCCCGCAGGCGCACTAGCGGGCGGCGGCCCCGCGCATCGAGCGAGCGCTTGCGGATGTGCACGAAATCGGCCTCGCCGGGGTGCAGGCCGGCGGCGGCCAGGATGGCGGCGTAGCGCGCCAACTCGTCGTAGGCCACCTCGGGGGGTAGGGCCAGGTCTAGTTCCAGGGGCATAAGCGGGGCGAACGGGAGTTAGCCGTTAAAGCCCGGCAAAGGTACGGCGGGGTGGGGGGGTAGGCAGTTTTTGGGCTGTGCTACTTCGTTGTGACTTATACTTGTGGATGTTATGCCGGTGGTGGTATGATAACAGCCATGATATGAAAAAACAGAATGACTATTATTATGATGCTAGGCAATTCGCAAGCATCTTAAAACAGGCAGAGTTTAGTGGTAAAATAAGTATTGGCAAATTTTTTCTGCCTGGTAAGAAGGGGGTTTCCGATAGTATCCAGTATAATCAGGCAGGGCTTGATATTCTTGATAATTTGCACGGGTATACCTTCCCAATACAAGATGGGGAGCTGCAAGTTTCTCTTCAGCTTTATGAAAACGTTAACAATCATTATAGGTTATTCTGTTATACTAAAATTGACAAAAAGCAGGGGATGACTTTTTCCGTTAATTTAACCACGGAAAAAGAAAGTGATAACGTTATTTACTTGACGCAGAAATTAAAATTTGCAGAGCAATATCAGGGTAGCTCTCAACTTGCTCAAGCTCACAGACGACAAAAGCAAATTGTATTTTGTGACTTGCTTAAGAAACTTGGGTTTGATGTGACAGAAAATAGTGACTTAATCCTTGGAATATTTGACCCGGTGGAAAAGCAGCTTGTGAATACGTCCATCGATAAATTTCTCAACGATTTTATTGTTGTTTCGATTTTGAAAGGCCACTTCCAAGGTAATAAAGGATATCAGCTTGAGATTTTACCGACTTATAATAAATTAGATTATATATTCACTGGAAAAGACGAAGGAATTGCAGATTTACCCTTGAAGCTTGTTGCTAATAAATCAAAGCGGGCAATTCCCTTGGGACTGCGCTATAAGGTTTTGAAAAAGGATGCTTTTAAATGCGTAGCCTGCGGACGAAGTGTTAATGATGGAGTTAAGTTACAGATTGACCATAAGATACCGTTTTCTCTGGGTGGCTTGACAGAACTAAATAATTTGCAAACGCTTTGCAATGAGTGTAACCTTAGTAAAAGTAACAGATTCATAGATTAATTAATAGCCGCCCGCCCGCCCGCTACCTTCGCGGCTATGCCCGCTTCCCCCCTGCGCTCCATTATTTCCGGCTCTATTGGCAACCTCGTGGAGTGGTACGACTGGTACGCCTACTCGGCCTTTGCGCTGTACTTCGCGCCCGTCTTTTTCCCGCAAGCCAGTCCCACGGCGCAGCTGCTGAACGCGGCGGCCATCTTCGCGGTGGGCTTTTTGATGCGGCCCATCGGGGCCTGGCTGCTGGGCACCTACGCCGACCGGCGGGGTAGGCGCGCCGCGCTGCTGCTCTCGGTGCGCTTGATGGCGGGCGGCTCGCTGCTCATTGCCGGCGCGCCCGGCTATGCCACCATTGGGCTGGGCGCGCCGGCGCTGCTGCTGCTGGCGCGGCTGCTGCAAGGGCTGAGCGTGGGCGGCGAGTACGGCACCTCGGCCACCTACCTGAGCGAGATGGCCGGCGAGGGGCACCGGGGCTTCTGGTCGAGCTTTCAGTACCTCACCCTCATGGGCGGGCAGCTGCTGGCGCTCATCGTGCAGCTCACCTTGCAGCAACTGATGACCCCGGCCGAGCTGACGGCCTGGGGCTGGCGCATCCCGTTCGTCATCGGGGCGGGGGCGGCGCTGGGGGCCTTGCTGCTGCGCACCCACATGCGCGAAACCGCCGCTTTCGAGCAGGAGCAGGCCGTTGAAGCTGCCAGCGCCCGGCCGGCCCGGCCTTCCGCCCTTCAGCAATTGAAAGCCTACCCCCGCGAAACGCTCACGGTGGTGGGCCTCACGCTGGGCGGCACGCTGGCCTTCTACACGTTTACTACCTACGCGCAGAAATTTTTGGTCAATACCAGCGGCTTTACCAAGGAGCAGGCCACCCTTATCTCGTTCGGGGCGATGGCCGTGGCGCTGCTGTTTCAGCCGCTGCTGGGGGCGGTTTCCGACGTGGTGGGGCGGCGGCCGGTACTGCTGTTTTTCGGCATTGGGGCCACGCTGGGCACGGTGCCGCTGCTGCGCACGCTGGCCCACACCAGCAGCAGTTGGGCGGCCTGGGGGCTGCTGGTGGCGGCGCTGCTGGTGGTGAGCGGCTACACCAGCATCTCGGCCATCGTGAAGGCCGAGCTGTTTCCGACCCACATCCGGGCCTTGGGGGTCGGGTTGCCGTTTGCACTTACGGCCGCCATTTTCGGCGGCACGGCCGAATACCTGGCCCTGCTGGCCAAGGAGCACGGCGTGGCCGAATACTTCTACTGGTACGTGACGGGCTGCGCGTTTATTTCGCTGCTCGTGTACTGGCGCATGGGCGAAACCAAGGCCAGGGGCAATATGTAGGTTTGAACTTTGGTTGGATGCACTATGAATGTGTTTGAAAAAAAGCCACTGTTGCTAAACGTAGTATTAGTATCGGGTTTCCTTCTGGTAATTATTGTATGTTACTATTGTACTGTTGCCTACCAAGAGAAAATTAAAGCGCACCCCAAAATGTATTGCTACGATACATTCAAGGGGCCGGCAAACTCCACTCTTTATATAACCAGCTTAAGGGACACTGCCGATTATCTTCGCTACTACCGAGAATGGCAGGCTGGAAAGATTCCAGTCGTGAATTTTCCGCTGAACGGCCTGCCTACAGATGTGCCAGTCTACGTTCAACGCTACATCGGTAAAAACGCTTCCTTAGCTGAAGTAGTGAGCTACGATGATAACCCTTCGAAGTCGAGACACTACTTTTTGAAGTGCTACGTGTACAGCCTAACGCTGCATATAAAACCGCCTGCTTATAAGCGCTAATATCAAGGAGTTAATGAGCTTTGCGGATGCCTTTAAACTAATTGCCTGCCTCCGCGCTTACCCACTCACACCCAACTTACCTTAAAATACCATGCGCTTCCTACCCCTTGCCGCGCTCGCCGGCGCGGCCCTGCTGCTGCAAACCACCACCGCCTTGGCCCAGGGCACTATGCCCGAAGACAAATCCAAGCGCCCCAGCCCGCCGGCCGAAGTCAAAACCACCGTGGGCAGTACCGACCTTACCATCGACTACAGCCGCCCCTCGCTGAAGGGCCGCGAGGCGTTTGGCGCGAAGTCGCCGCTGGCCCCTACCGGCGAGGTGTGGCGCACCGGGGCCAATGAGGCCACCACCTTCACGGTGAATAAGCCGGTGAAAGTCAACGGCCAGGCGCTGGCGGCCGGCTCCTACGCGCTCTTCACCATTCCCGGCCCCACCGAGTGGACGGTTATCTTCAACAAGACGGCCAAGCAGTGGGGTGCCTTTAAATACCAGGAAAAGGACGATGCCCTGCGCCTGAAAGTGAAGCTCAAAACCGTGGCCGCGCCCGTCGAGGAGTTCACTATCACGGCCGATAAGAGCGGCAAAGTGGCTATGATGTGGGGCAAAACGCAGGCCGATTTCGTGGTGAAGTAAGTGCTCGTAGCATACGCTTTAGCGTGTGCGGCTTAACGTTAACCCGCACGCGCCGAGGCGTATGCCGCTACTATGCTAAAACTCGTCTTGCTCCGCCACGGCCAGAGCACCTGGAACCAGGAAAACCGCTTCACCGGCTGGACCGACGTGGACCTCACCGACCAGGGCCGGCAGGAGGCCGCCCGCGCCGGCGAAGCGCTCAAAGCCCACGGCTACGAGTTCGACCGGGCCTATACGTCGGTGCTCAAGCGGGCCATCCAGACCCTGGACATTACCCTCGAAAAGCTGGACGAGCTGTGGCTGCCAGTCGAGAAATCGTGGCGGCTCAATGAGCGTTTTTACGGCGCACTGCAAGAGCTCAACAAGGCCGAAACCGCCGAAAAATACGGCGACGAGCAGGTGCACAAGTGGCGGCGCGATGCCCACGAGCGCCCGCCCGCCCTCCCCGCCGCCGACCCCCGCTTCCCCGGCCACGACCGCCGCTACCAGGCCCTGACCGACCAGCAGCTGCCCCGTACCGAAAACCTGCTGGATACAATGGCGCGGGTGCTCCCTTATTGGGAGGACACCATTACGCCCGCCTTGCGCGCCGGCCAGCGCGCCATCATCGTGGCCCACGGCAACAGCCTGCGCGCCCTGGTCCAGCACCTCGACCACTTATCGGATGAGGACGTTATCAACCTCGAAATCCCTACTGGCCAGCCGCTGGTGTATGAGTTGGACGAGGAGCTAAAGGCGATAAAGCATTATTATTTGTAAGGTGCGGGGCTGGCCTCCGCCCGGCGTTGCACGATTCGCCCGGTAATTGTTCTCTATCAAAGGAGGGTGCGGGGGCTTACCCCGCACCCTCCTTTTGTTGCGCGCTAAGCTAGTAGCTTCGCTAAACGAAAAACTACTAGCCCACCAGATTTGTCCGACCTGCCCCACGCCCGTCTCGCCGCGCTGGCCGACCCCCTCGCCGCGCCCGCCGACCAGCTGCCCCGCCTGCGCAAGCTGCTGGAAAGCCTGCTGCGGGCCGACTACAAGCGCCGCAAAGCGCCGTTCGGCAACCTGTTCCAGGCAATAGGCGGCGCGTGCTACGCCCTGGAACTGGCCCCCGGCCTGCGCGCCCGCCTGCAAGACCTGCGCGTGGCCGCCAACCTGGTGCTGCACGAAAGCTACCCTGGCACCGCCACCGAAGTAGCTACCGGCTTCGCGGCCGTGGCCGAATTGCTCGAAGCCCTCACCGGTGAGCCCTACGCCGGCCCTACCCCCCCTGCCGCGCCCGATGCGGCGCGGCTCGCCGGCCCTACCCCCCTCGTCGCGCCCGATGCCGCCGGTACTCCCGCCACCGACCCGCGCACCGTGTGGCGGGTGCAGGTACTGCACGCCGACCTAGCCACCGGCGTGCTGACCGTGGAGCTGAGCACGCCCGCCGATGGCCGCCCGCCCGGCCCCTTCCAGCTGGTGCTACCTGAAGCCTACGAAAGCCTACTACTGCCCGCCGCCGCGCTGCACCCCGCGCTCAACCTCATCGGCCCCGTGCGGCTGCCCGATGGCCGCGTGCGCCCTCGCCGCGTGGTGCTGGAGCCCGACTACCTCATCAGCGTGACGACGCTGGCCGAGTGCGCGCAGCGCGATGGCACCTTCGGCGAGCTGGCTTTGCTGAAGTCATTTTTGCCTGATGAAACCTCGCGCTCGCTGGTCGTCGGCAACCTCGTTAACCGCCTGCTCGATGAGGAGGTGAGCCACGCGGCTAGTCAGTTATCAGGTAATACTTATCAGTTATCAGCTGAAGACTTAGCGGCTGGGTCCGAGCTGGCCGCTACGGCTACTGAAACGCCTGAAAACGGACAACGAAAAATCAGCAACGAAAAACGAACCGAAGATTTCGACCTCGAACACTTTCTGACCAAAAAACTCTTTCGCGCCGAGCCGCTCACGCTGAGTACGTTGCCCGAGTTTCAGACTCGAACCGGGGTGCCCGAATTGCTGAACGACCTGCGCCGCCACCACCGCACACTGCGCCAGGCGCAGCGGCAGGGCTTCGTGGCAGGCTCGCGTAGCGGCTACCAGCAACAACCCCTGCGCCTGGCCGACTGCTTCCTCGAACCTACTTTTCTGTCGGCCACCTATGGCCTGCAAGGTCGCCTCGACCTGCTGCACGAAAGCCCTACCGGCTACGACCTGGTGGAGTTGAAAAGCTCGGTGAAAGTGCCCGTGGCCGAGCCCTGGACTAACCACGCCGCCCAGGCGCAGCTCTACCGTTTGTTATTAGAATCGGTGTTTGGGGCCGATGGCGAAACCGCCGGCCGGGGCCGCACCAGCATCTTGTATTCTAACGCGGCCGAGGACCAGCCCGCCGTGCGTCCGGTGTTGCAAAACCTGGCGCTGGTGGACCAATTGCTGGCCGCCCGCAACCAGCTCGTGGGCCTGGAATTGCAACTGGCCCGCGCCACCGGCCCCGGTCAGACGGCCGCCCTGCTGGCCCCCATGCTGCGCCCTAACCTGGCCGCCGTACCGCCCTTCAACCGCGAAAAAGCCGAAAAAACTGCCAACGTATGGGCCGCCGCCGACCGCACCGAGCGCGCCTACTGCCTGGAGCTAACCCGCTTCGCAGCCCGCGAAATGCGCCTGGCCCTGCTCGGCGACGAGGGCCGCCCCGGCGACGCCGGCGGCCAGGCCGGGTTGTGGCTGCTGCCGCAAGCTCGCAAGCATCAGAATTTCAGCCTGCTCGATGAGCTGGAATTAATCGAAGACCACAGCAACGCCCCCGATGACGCCCGCGACGGCCTTGGCCCGCACCTCATCTTCCAGCGCCCGGCGGGGGGTAGGGAGGTGAACTTCCGGGCCGGCGATACGCTGATTCTCTACCCCCGGCGGGTAGGGGCGGGGCTGGCCCCCGCCCCGGCGTCAGAACAAGCGGGGCCAGACGATAGCCAACCTGAACGGGCAACGGCGGGTGGGGATAAGCCCCGCCCCTACAGCTTATCCGTTCTCGACGCGCAGGTAGTTAAAGTGACGCTGGCCGAGGACCTGGCCACCGATGGCCGCGTGGTGCTGGCCGTGCGCAACCGCCGCCTGGCCCCGCGCTACCTGCTCGGCCACTCGCACTGGGCCCTGGAGCCCGATACGTATGATACCTTCCGGCGCGAGTGGGCGGGGCTGACGAGCTTTCTGAGCCTGCCCCCGGCGCGCCGCCGCCAGCTGCTGGCCCGCACCGCCCCGCGCCCGCCCGAGGGCTGGGATGCCGCCCGCCCTACCCCCGCCACGGCGGCCGAAGCGGTGATGGCCCGCGCCCTGGCTGCGCCCGACTGGTTTGTGCTCTGCGGGCCGCCCGGCACCGGCAAAACCCGCTCGGTGCTGCGCGAGCTGGCTATTCGGCTCGTGGCCGATGATAAAAACACGCTGCTGGCTGCCTATACTAACCGGGCGGTGGATGAAATATGTGAGCAATTAATTGCGGCCGGGCTGCCGTTTATCCGCATCGGCTCGCGGCTGGGCACCTCGCCCGCCTACCGGCCGTATTTGCTGGATAACATGATTCGGGACCTGCCCACCCGCCAGATGGTGAGGGCGCGGCTTACCAATACGCCGCTTTATGTGGGTACTATTAGTAGCCTGCTGGGTCGGCCCGAGTTGTTTCAATTGAAGAATTTTGACGTGGCCGTGGTAGACGAGGCCAGCCAGGTGCTCGAAGGCCCCATGCTGGCGCTGTTGGCGAAGGCGAAGAAATTTATTCTCATCGGCGACCACCGCCAGCTGCCCGCCGTGGTGACCCAGGAGGCCGAAACCAGCGCCGTGGCCCCCGCCGTAGCCGAGCTGCTGCGCGAGCAATTAGGCCTCACCAACCTGCGCAACTCCTACTTCGAACGCCTGTTTCGGCGGGCCGAGGCGCGGTGGCCCTACGCCCACGGCACGCTCGCCAACCAGTACCGCGCCCACGCCGACTTGGCCGCGCTCGTCAACGACGACTTCTACGGCGGCCAATTGTGCAGCCCCATGCCCTGGCAGCACGCCAGCCTCAACCCCAGCGCCTGGGTTCCGGCCGCCGATGCCTTTGGGGAGGCGCTGCGCCGCCAGCGGCTAGTGTTCGTGCCCACCCGCCGCCAGCCCGACGACTTTTCGCAAAAGGAATCGAGCCAGGAGGCCGAGCTGGCCGCCCGCGCCGCCCTGCAAGTAGCGCAGGGCTACGGCCCGGCCTTCGACCCCGAAGCCACGCTGGGCATCATCGCCAGCTACCGCAACCAGGCGGCCCGCATCCGCGCGCGCCTGGCTCAGCTGGCCCAGGCGCACGAGTTGCCCGCGCTGGCCCAGGTCAGCGTCGATACCGTGGAGCGCTACCAGGGCTCGCAGCGCGAGGTGATTATCGTGAGCTTCTGCTGCCACCACGAGCACCAATTAGAATTGATGGTCTCGCCCGACGAAAGCGGCCAGGTAGACCGCAAGCTCAACGTGGCCGTGACGCGCGCCCGCCAGCAGCTGGTATTGCTCGGCAATGAGCTGGTGTTGCAGCGGGTGCCGCACCACGCGGCGCTGCTGGAGCGCGTGCGCGCGGGCGGCGGCTGGGTGGGGTAGGGCGCTATTTCAGCTGCCGGATAATCGTCTCGTCGGTTATTTTATCGTCGTCCATCAGCAGCAGGGCTTTGCTCAGGATAATGGATAGCACGGTATCGCCCTCGAAGGGCAGAAATACCTCGGGCGCGCCCACTGCTTTGGTCGAGCGGTCGGGCACGATGCATAGGTACTGGTCATTGGGTTCCATGAGGATATTGCCGCTGCCGAGGTGAATTTTGTAGGTGTGC
The DNA here is from genome assembly GCF_020012125.1 of Hymenobacter psoromatis. Classification (NCBI taxonomy): domain Bacteria; kingdom Pseudomonadati; phylum Bacteroidota; class Cytophagia; order Cytophagales; family Hymenobacteraceae; genus Hymenobacter; species Hymenobacter psoromatis. The sequence goes on along the minus strand of NZ_JAIFAG010000001.1, from coordinate 1,852,268 downwards.
AGGTGGCCCTTCACTACTAGAAAGCGGTCGGTAAGGTGACTGACCTTGCCGATTTTGAGGCGAGGCACCAGGCGTTCCAGGGCCAGCCGGCGGGTTTTGGCTACCTCACTCAGCTCGCCAAAGCTGTAGCTTTCCCAGTAGTTGCGGTACTGCGCCAGGCCGCCGTTGTCGCGCCACAGCGGGTCGTTGCCCACGCTGGCCACGCCCACAAACAGGTCCACATCGCGCATTACCTCCGAAAAAACCAGGGGCGAAATCTCGGGTAGGGGCACCGGGGCTTCGCCCCGCACGAAGCGCAGCTGGTCGGTACTCACGTAGTTCCAGATGCCGGTATCGTTCCAGGCTCCGTCGGCGTTCACCTCGCTCACCCAGTATTCGGCCCGCAGGCCGCCGGGCAGGGCCAGGCTGGCCTGGTCGCTCTCGTAGCCTTTATCGTAGGCCCCCATCAGGCTGTAGCGCCAACCGCGCATCTTGGCTAAGGTGCTGAATTGATGCTGCTTAAGAATGTGCGCCGCCATGCGGTTACTGTAGGTGCGGGTGCGCTCCTCGGGCGGCGTAAGCAGGTACACCTCGCGGAAGGCCTGCTTAAGCGGCTGGCGTAACTGCTGGCTTTCCAGTAGCTTGCGCCAGGCCAGGGCTTCGGCAGCGGGCACCAGCACCGGGTGCCACAACTGGAGGAAGGTATCGGCGGTGGGGGGCAGCACGGGCTGCTCCAGGGCACTTTGCCACTGATTAGCCCGCAAAACGGCATCCTGCCACGAGCCATCGGCGCGGTGCAGCCGCCAGATGAGCGGCTGCGCTAGCTCGCGCAACAGGCCAGGGGCCAGGTAATACTGCTCGAACCAGGGCCACGCCAGGTACCGCTCCTCGATAAAGCTGCGGTCGAGGCGCTCGCGCTGAGCGGTGTAGGTCTGCTGAAGCTGAAGCTGGGTGGCTTTCAGCTCCTTCAGTTCGGCGGCGTGGGTGCTTTTGAGGGCGGCGGGCGCGGCTTTGAGGGGCTTGCCGGCCTTGGTCCAGTGCAGCTCCGCCTTACCCTCGGCCAGGCTCAGAGTGGCTGCGTACTCGCCCAGCTCGTGGCGGGCGTGGCCCGCCGCATCGAGGCCGAAGGTGGGCACGGCCATGTCCTCAATTTCGGCCGGGCTCACGCCAAGCTTGGCTGAGGCGTCGGCCATGTACTTGGCAATCAGGGCCTGGGTATTGGTTTGCTTCACCTGGGGGCGCACCTGGGCTAGGGCCGCCACGCCGGGCAGGCCGCTCTGGGCCAGGGCCAGCAGGCAGGCATTGCCGAGGCCCGCTGCCAGCGGCCCCCGGCCCGGTACCTTGCGGTAGCAGCGGGCGGCATAAGCAGCTAGCTGCCGCAGCAAGGCGGCATCCACCAGGGGCTGCAAGGTCCATATTAAGCCTCTGGCCAGCAGCTGGTTGGCCTCCATCAGGTACTCGTGCGTGGTGTAGATGTGCGCATGGTCGCCCGACTCGTAGCGGTGCTCGGTATCGACCACGGGCATCTTCCCCAGCAGGGCCAGCCAGCCGCTGCCCTGGCGGCGCACCGCCTCGGCCCCTACGGCGGCCGTGGCCGCGCCGAGCGCCTTGCGGCCCTTGGCCGTGGGCTGCGTGCCGCCGCTGGCCCCGGCCCAGAGCCGCAATAAATCGAGCCAGGGCCGGGTAGTGGGCGCGCCGGGGTCGAGGCCCACCGCAAAGGCGTGCAGGGCCAGCCCGAACGGGTCGCCCATGTCGAAGCGCAGGGTGGGCAGCGGGGCTGCTTCGCCGGGGGCGGTGCTGGCCAGGTTCAGGATTTCCTGGGCCTTCACGCGCAGCTTGGCTCCGTCGCGCACCTGGGCCGCAAGGTCGATGAGCCGGGTTAGAAACGCACGCGTGGCTTCTGCCAGCGGTGCTTTTTTGGCCAGGCGCTCCAGCTGGGTGAGCAGCAGCCCCGCCGGGTAACCCCAAAAATTCAGGTGCTTCTCGCTTTCCGAATAATTGAAATTCAGGCCGTTATCCGCGAATAGTTGCAGTACGTCGGCCTCGGTGAGCGGCAGGGCCGAGCGCAACAGGGCCGTTTGCAAGTCGCCAATCGCCCAGCCGATGCGGTAGTCGTAGGCCCGGTCGAGGGAGCGGTGTTGCAGGCACACCTGGCGGGCGGCGGCCAGGGCCAGCGCGGCGCGGGCCTGGTCGGGCGGCGCGAGCTGGCGCACGGCCTGGTAGGCGGGCAGGTCCGTAACCCTGACGTTGTACAGCTTGTCCAGCGTTTGCTGCACCAGCGGCCGCAGTAGCGGCACCAAGTCTTGCTGGCCGGCGGGTAAGGCGGCAAAGAGGTCGGCGGGTAGCTCCTGGGTAGCAGGCATGGGGTAGGGGGTAAGGTAGCGTAAAAGAAATGTGCGCGCCCTCCTGCTAAGCCGGCGAGGGCCGGACCCTACTAAGCGACCCCGCGCACCTGCGGGTAGAAAATTAGCCGCCTACCAGCGGGGTAAGCTTCACAAAGCTGGCGGTGGCTCCTGCGCCGAGCCAGATTTCTTCCTCGAGAGTTTCGGCCTGCCGGTTATTGACAAGCAGGAAAAAGCCGTTTTGCTGAAAGGCCGTGAGCGCCCGGTACACCTGCTGCTCGGCATCAATCTGCTTGGCATGGCGCAGGCGGTAGGTGTCGCCGTTGAGCAGGCGCTCCGAGTCGGTGGGCTGGATAAGACCCCGGAACACTCCGTTTTGGTGAGCGTTGTAGGCGGCCACCTCCTGGTGCACGCGCTGGGTAATCAATTCGCGCACGGTGAGTATTTCCTGGGTTATTTCCAGTTCCAGGCGGGTGAGGATGCTGCCCGTAGCAGTTTCATCCAGAATGGTGAGCAGGGCCATGTGAAAAGGATAAAAAAGTAGTCTTGAAAAGTGTGCTGCGTGTCGTAAAGGTAACCAGCTAAAATCTAATTTACTAATTTAATTAGCTAAATTAACTACCAATAATTTTAGTTTAAGTAAACCCGGCTTTACAGAAAGCCGACGGCTTGCCCGCGAGCCAACCGGAGCTTGGGTTGGGTGGAAGCCGCGTAGTGCTGGGTACTTGTTTTCAACGGTCAGCAGGAGTGCTTTTTCAGGCCTGGCCGGGTAACATCAAGTCACTGATAGCCGCTTGGTTGTTAAAGTTGCTCATATTGGGCCGGGGACAGCTAGTTGGCAAGCCCGCGAGTATTGGTTGAAAAACCGGATACCGGGGCGCGTCCTGCGTATAGCCCTACCAGCCTACCCCGCGGCCCCGCGATTTTCCTGCTCCTGCTACCATGATAAAGAGGTCTTTTCCAGCCATCACTACTGATTTTTCCGGCTTTGTGCGGGTGCGCGGGGCCCGCGAGCACAACCTTCAAAACATCGACGTCGATATCCCGCGCGATGCGCTGGTGGTGTTTACCGGCGTGTCGGGCTCGGGCAAGTCGAGCCTGGCGTTCGGCACGCTCTACGCCGAGGCCCAGCGGCGCTACCTGGAGTCGGTGTCGCCCTACGCGCGGCGACTGTTTCACCAATTATCGGTGCCCGAGGTTGATAGCATCGACGGGCTGCCACCGGCCGTGGCCTTGCAGCAGCAGCGCGGCGCGCCCACCACGCGCTCGTCGGTGGGCTCGGTCACGACGCTCTCCAACCTCGTGCGGATGCTTTACTCGCGGGCCGGCGATTATCCCAAGGGTCAAGGTATTATCTACGCCGAAGGCTTTTCGGCCAACACGCCCGAGGGTGCCTGCCCGCGCTGCCACGGCCTGGGCCGGGTATACGAAGTGACGGAAGACTCGATGGTGCCCGACCCGTCGCTCACCATTCGCGAGCGGGCCATTGCGGCCTGGCCCCAGGCCTGGGGCGGCCAGAACCAGCGCGATATCCTCGTGACGCTGGGCTACGATGTGGACCGTCCCTGGCACGAGCTGCCCCAAAAGGACCGCGACTGGATTCTTTTCACTGATGAGCAGCCGGTGGTGCCCGTGTACCCCGGCTACTCGCCCGCCGAGACGCAGCGGGCGTTGAAAAGAAAGGAGCAGCCTAATTACATGGGTACCTTTTCGAGCGCCCGGCGGCACGTGCTCTACACATTTGGCAATACGCAGAGCACGCTCATGAAAAAGCGCGTGTTGCAATACATGCTCAGTCAGGAATGCCCGCTTTGCCACGGCAAGCGCCTGCGGCCCGAGTCACTGAGCGTCACCTTCGCCGGCCTCGATATTGCCGACATGGCGCGCCTACCCCTCCAGCAGGTGGCAGCCCGGCTGCGGCCGTTTGCCGAGGGTACGGCCACTGCCCAAAAGCACGACAAAGCCCACCCCGAGCAGGCCGAAGTGACGCGCCGCATCACCCAGGACCTGTGCGCCCGCCTCGCCGTGCTGCTCGACCTGGGCCTCGGCTACCTGGCCCTGGAGCGCAGCACGCCCACGCTCTCGCCCGGCGAGCTGCAACGTCTGCGCCTAGCTACCCAGCTCTATTCCAATCTGTTCGGCGTAGTGTACGTGCTCGATGAGCCCTCGGCCGGCCTGCATCCCTCCGATACCCAGGCGCTGCTGAAAGCGCTCGACACCCTCAAAAAAGCCGGCAATTCACTTTTCGTAGTGGAGCATAACCTCGACGTGGTGCGCCGCGCCGACTGGCTCGTGGACGTAGGCCCCGCCGCCGGCGAGCAGGGCGGCCAGATTCTCTACAGCGGCCCGCCCGCCGGCCTGGCGGCGGTAGAAAATTCGCAAACGCGCACATTTCTGCTCGACCACGCGGCCTTACTCCCCCGCATTCCGCGCAAGCCGGTGGGCTGGTTGCGCCTGGCTGGTGCCACCCGCCACAACCTGCGCGGCCTCGACGCCGAGTTTCCGTTGGGAATATTTACAACTGTAACGGGTGTGTCGGGCTCGGGCAAGTCAACTTTGGTTAGCCAGGTGCTGGTAAAGTTGGTGCGGGAAGCGCTTGGAATGAAAACCGACGAAGCCGAAGCCAGCGTGGGCGAAACCGCCGAAGAAATCCTGGACCTGGCTGACCAGGGCGCGGCGGCCGAGGGCAAAATCACAGCTGACTTAGACCTCGTTAAGCGCCTCGTGCGCGTCGACCAGCAGCCCATCGGCCGCACGCCGCGCTCCAACATGGCTACGTACACGGGCTTGTTTGACCACGTGCGCAAGCTCTTCGCGGCCACGCCGGAGGCAAAAAAGCGCCGCTACGATGCCGGCCGCTTCTCCTTCAACGTGGCCAAAGGCCGCTGCGAAACCTGCCAGGGCGAGGGCTTTGTGATGGTCGAACTGCTGTTTTTGCCCAGCGTGTATTCGCCTTGCCCTACCTGCCACGGCGCGCGCTACAATGCCAAAACATTGGAAATCACTTATCAAGGAAAAAATGTGGCCGACGTGCTGCGCCTGACCGTGGACGAGGCTTTTGCCTTCTTCGAAGAAGAAGCCAGCGTGCGCCGCGCCCTCACGGTGCTGCGCGACGTGGGCCTGGGCTACCTGCGCCTCGGCCAGTCGGCCACCGAGCTGAGCGGCGGCGAGGCCCAGCGCATCAAGCTGGCCACTGAGTTGCAGCGCCAGGCCCGCGCCCACACCCTCTACGTGCTCGACGAGCCCACCACCGGCCTGCACCCCGCCGACGTCGAAAAGCTCCTCACCCAGCTCAACGGCCTGGTCGAAGCCGGCCACTCGGTGCTGGTGGTGGAGCACGATATGCGCGTGGTCGCCGGCTCCGATTGGGTTATCGACGTGGGACCCGGTGCCGGCGACGAAGGTGGCCGCATCGTGGCCGCCGGCCCGCCCGCCGAAGTGGCCCAAAACGCGGCCAGCCGCACTGCCCCTTACCTCGCCCGCTTCCTGGCGGAGGGGTAGGAAGTGTCTGCGGCAAAAAAGCACGTCATTCTGAGCTTGCCGAGGAATCTCGCCCGCGTCGTAGAACAATACCCGAGCGGCACGAGCGAGATTTCTCAGCAAGCTCGGAATGACGTGCTTTTTTGCTTATCTACTCAACTTGCTTTTTGAAGTAGGCTGACCGCCAACTTTTTCAGTGCGCCCGTTTGGCTCCACTCGCGCAGGCGGTCCTGCACGGCCGGCGGCACCGGCCGGCCGGTGCGGGCCCCGAGGTCGGCGTAGGTTTCGAGCAGCTTGCGCAGGTTGCGGAGCGGGGCGGGGGGTAGGGCCGGCAGCAGCGCGTCTAGCATCTGGGCCAGTGCGTCGTCCGTGACGGGCGAGATGGCGCGGAGCAGGGCCAGGTTGTCGGCCAGGCGAGCCAGGGGCGCATAGTCGGCGGCCAGCAGCCGGCCGAGCGCCGCGCCTAGGGCAGTCGATTCCAGGCGCTGCTGCCCCACGGCGCTCAAAACCACTTCCTGCGCCAGCGCCCGGCAAACGGGCGCGTGGTGCACCAGGCCCACGGCCAGCAGCAGGGTAGTACCCTCGGCAAACGAAGGGCCGGCCTCGACCAACGCCCGCAGTGCCTGGGCGATACTGTCGCGGTCTGCCGATTCCAGTTTGTCGGCCCAGCCCGCCGTGCGCACCACGTGCCAGTGCAGTGAGGTCGGATTGAGCGGTAGCAGCGCCGCTAAAAAGGGATAATCAGCGGGCAGAATCCAATTGGCGTGCCCCCTGCCTCGGGACTGCACGTGCAGCGAATACAGCAGCAGCGGAGAGGGCGGCCCCTGGGTGGTGTCCTCGCTGGGAAAACGCAGGTGCGTGGACCGGGGCGTAATTTCGGGCTTGCCTGGTTTCCAGGTTTTCACATAGATATTGACCTTGAAATCAACGTCCCAGGCCGGAACCCAGGGCTGCGCTATGCCCGGATATGCACGGGTGCCCGCAGGCAGTAGGTTGTCAAAAATAGGGTGGGAAAACTTGCTGCGGGCCGCTACCACCCACAGCCAGGGCCAGGCTTCGGCCAACGTGCCAGGAGCCGCCGAATGGCCCGGCAGGAGTTGGTGCAGCTGCTCGGTCAGGTGCTGGAAGAGTGGTTTTTTCTCGGTTGCATGGCGCGGGGGCTCCGTTGCCTCGGGTGATAAAAGCCAGTGGAGCAGCTCGCGCAGCTGGCTGTTTTGCAATTGCGGGAGCACGGCCAGGGCCGCTTGGGCGTCGGGCTCGTGGGCAAAAGCCAGGCGGGCCAGCGCAATCGCCAGGTCAGCCGCTACGGGCTCGACCTGCGCCGCTTCATAAGCCAGCAGCTTTTGCAAGAACGCAGTAGGGGCTACCCAATACGGTGCGTGGGTGGGCGTGCTAAGCAGCGGCAGGCCAGTGCGTTGCTGCAAATGCGTTTCCACGGCCGCCAGACGCGCTTTCTCCACCACTACCAACGGGTCTGAGGCGTCCGAGTCAACCTGCACTTTCACCCGCGGCACCCGCAGCGAAGTAAACCCCTGCGCCCAACTCAGCAGCAAGGCTTGCGCCAGCCCACTGTGCCCACGCAAGTCAATGTTGACCAGAATGGCCTTGGCCTGCTCGCCGCTCTTACCCTGCAAAAACGGCAGCACCTGCACCAGATACGGCTCTAACTGCTTGGCGTGGCCTTCGGGCAGTTGCCCATGCAGCCGCAGCAGGCCATCGAGCCAGCGTTCCAGGGCGGCGGGGGCATCGTGGCGCAGCACCTGGCCGGTGAGAAACAGCAGCTCGTGCCAGTCGGCCACCGGCGCGATGGCGGTAGCGGGCGAAATATCCGGCACGAACTGCGCGAGCGGCGCGTAGGTCGCGGTGGCTTCGGCGGTGGGCGCGGGGGTAGGGGCCGCCAGCCAGGGCGCCAGCACGGCGCGGGCGGCGGCGCCCAGCAGCTCGGCCTGGTGGGCGAGGGCATCCAGCGTTTCGGCCGTGTCGGCGGGGGGTAGGAGGGGCTTTTTGGCAGCCAGCAGGTAGGCCAGGGCCTTGGCGGCGCGCTCCTGCACGGCGGCGTCGGGGTGGGCGAGGGCGGCGGCCAGCAGCCGGGCCACGGCGGGCGCGTGGGCGGCATCGTGCCGGGGCAGCTTGGCCAGGCCTGCGAGCAGGGTTTTGAGGCCGGTTTTAAGGTCGGGCCGCAGCAGCAGGTTATCCGCCATTTGAAGCAACGGAGCCAGGGTAAACCCCGGCTCCGGCAACAGGTCCTTCACCTGCTCAATGGCAAAATTGACGACCAGCGGCAGCGGGTGGGCCAGCAGCTCCATCAGCTCGGCCTGGCGGGCCAGGCGCTCGGCCCGCGTGGGCTTCAGGCTGAGAAACAGCTCCTTGAACCACGTCAGCAGCGGGCGGCGGAAGTCGCGGCGCAGTGCCAGCAGGCAGCGCGTGAGGATGTCGGCCCGGTCGAGGTGGTGGGTGGCGGTGAGGCGCGCAAGCATATCATGCCACGTAATCCATCTCCTATCTATGTGGTTCACTGTCTGGGCAACTCCCCAGTTAATCTCTGTGTCAAACTCGAAAAACTGTGGAATAGCCCGTTCCAGTAAGGCCTTATTGCGCGTAATTCGTTCGAAAAGAAGGTCTTCGATAATAGGCAACGACTCACCTTCGCGGAGCGAGGGGAAAGCTTTGGTAAGCTGCGTGAAATCTGCTAATTGGCTAGCGGTAAGTTTAACGTTTGCCTTTAAATAGCCGTGCAGTTGCCATAATGCGTTAGCCTCTGTGCCGTAATTAGATAACTCATTAATCCCCGATAAAGCTAATAGCTTGTTAGTTGGTATAATGAGCGCATGGGATTCCAATTTAAGGAGTAAATCAAAATCCAGGCTTCTTAAAGGGCGGCTTTCCGCAGTGTTACCTAACCAGGTATCAAGCCATTCGGGCCGACGGTGAACGAGTAATTGACAGGCATAATCTACTAACTTATCGTGTGGTAAGTATTGACTTTTCCCACTAGAAAGCCGCGACTTGTTTAACTCCCATAGACTATTAGTGAAAGCGGGAGCTAGGGCTTCCTTTTTGGAATAGGTTGCCAAGCGAGTTAGAAAAAATAAAGAGCGCTGTAAGGGAGTGGGCCCTTTCTCCCAATGCTGTTCTCCTTTCTGCCGAATATCTTCTAATTCGCTCGCCAGTGTCTGGACCCGTTTGCGGATAGCTACAATCTTCTGTTTGTCCAGCCCCAATAAGAACGGTACTAATTCTTCGGCACCTTGATGGCGAATGATTTGCTCAAAAACTTCGATAGAATTTAGCGTCTCCATAAAGGAAGTTAGGGTAGTATATAAGTAAAATTCAACTTTATTCTCTACCCAAACCGCAGCTGCGCGGCCAGCACGTGCTTGCAGAGCCCGCGCTGGCCCTGGTGCTCGGTAAACCACTGGCAGGTGCAGCGCGGGGGCTCGGGGCCGCTCACCAGCACGGTGTGCCACACGTCGGTGCCGCGCACGCGGGCCTCGGTGCGGCCGCCGGGGCCGATGCCCACCAGCTGCACCTCGTCGGGGGCGGCGAGCAGGGCGCGGGCGTTTTTAAGGCGCGGGTTGAGTTGCCGGATGCGGTCGGTGCGGAAGGGTAGGCGGCGGTAGAAATACTGGTTTTCCAGCAGGTCGAAGCCCAGCAGGCCCATCGCCGAGAGGCTGGCGCAGAGCCGCGCCACGGTGCCGGGCGCCAGGTCGTGGGCCAGCCCAAACAGGGTGGGGTTGAAGGTTTCGTTGGCCCGAAACAGGCTATTGGCCCCCGCCAGCCATTCGGCGGGCAGCTCGTCCAGCAAGTCGCCCAGCTGGGTGCCCTCGCCCGAAAAGCCCCGGTTGGCCGCCGCCGACAGCGCCAGCAGAAACTCGTGGTCGCCCCCCAATTCCAGCACCACGGCGCTGGCCTGGCCGCAGGGGGTAGCGTACACGCGTGCGGCCTGGGTCAGCGGCAGCAGGCCATCGAGCAGGCGCAGGCGGTGCGCGCCGCCCACCCGCACGGCCCCCGGCATACTTACCAGCCCAAAATGCGGCCGCGCCCCGCGCAGCGTCAGAAAAGTATCGGCTTTGGCCGCGCCGGCCGGCAGACTGTGCAGCAGCTGGGCGGCCTGGGCGCGCGTGAGGCGCAGCAGTTCGTCCATCTGGGCCAGGTAGCCCTGGGCGGCGGTGAGGCCCTTGAGCCAGCGCAGGGGTAGGGCCACCTGGCGCTCGGTCACGGTGCCGGCGGCGCGGGTGAGGGCTACGGCCTGCTGGCCCACGGCGAGGCCCACCGGCTCGTGGCGGCCGATGCGGGCCAGCGCGTTCACCATCGGCTCGTTGAAATCGACGTTGGTGGTGCCGCTGGCCACCAGCTCGCCGTCGAGCGCGGCCGGCCCCAGGTCGAGGCGGGCGTACACGCCGTTGCACGACGAAAACGCCTCGAAGCGCAGCCGCGCCGCGCCGGCCGTCACGATGGGGTCGCGCAGCACCGCGCCCAGCGGCACGAACCGCGCGGCCACTACTTTGGCTAATGTGCTTAGCCCCCGCGCTGCCAGCCACGAGTCGCGTAGCTGCCCCCGAAAAAAGCAGGCCGCCCCGCCGGCCGGCGCGTCTTCGGCGTAGGCGGCCAGTTGCAAGGAATTACCTGCGGCGGTGGCTGTCAGGGTCGAAGACTGGGCGTAAGCGTAGGTTGATTCTGACATAGCTCAGAAAGGAGAAGGGGGTAGGGGAGTAAGCTGTTTTGGTTCGACAAAGATGGGTGAAAGAAGTGATAATTACTAAAATAATTGGCAAATTATTTTAGTAAAACTCTCCTGCCCTCTGACAACCTTATTTGGTAGTAGTTTTCCCCCTGATAGCCTCAAGGCTAGCCCAACTCCCGCGCCGTGTAGCGCCCGCGCACGTACCCCAGTCCCAGCACCACAGCCGCTCCCAACGTGTAAGCCAGTATATCGCCCCACTCAAACTGGCTGCCCAGCACCAGCCGCGCCGCCGGCGAATGCTGCCAGCCCAGCCAGCTAAGCAGGTGCGCCAGCTGCGCCAATTCGATGGCGTAAGAAACCAGCAGCGCTACTGCTACTACCCGGCCCGCCGGGGCCGGCCAGACGCTTTTCAACAGGCAGTACAGCAAGATAGTAGCCAGAAAATCGCCCACGTAAGGCCGCACGAAGCGGTCGTGGGCAAAGCGGGCGATGCCGATTTCCAGGCCCAGTAGCCCAGCCGCGAGCAGAAAATAGCGGTAGTAGAAGCGGGGCATTGGTAAGAGGCTATGAAGCTACCGGCACTTCAGGCGCGGGACGGGGGGTAGGCGACCGAAACTTCGGCTACCGGGGCTGGGGCGGGCCGCGCGTACTCGGCCGGTACCTCATCCAAGGCCCGGATGCGGGCCGCGTATTCGGCGGGTAGCATCAGGTTTTTCAGCCATTGGCTCACGGCCAGCTGCTTGGTAGCGCGGTAAAAAGCCAGCGCCGGCCGCAGCCACGCGCCCTGGCCCAGCCCCAGCTGCCGGCGCACAGTGGGCGGCACCACCAGGCCCTGCACCCCGCGCAGCAACCCGTAGCGCACGCCGCCCAGGTGTTTTTTATATTGGCGATATAAGTCAATGGTGCAAGGACTTACGGCCAGGTCGGCAGCCAGGTGGCGGGCGCGGTCGGCCTGCCAGGCGGGGTAGGTAGTGGGCAAATCGGGGATGCCCAAGCCCCGCCCTACGCGCCCGAATACTGCTACTATCTCTTCGCACTCGGCTGGCGTGAGGGGCCGTTCCAGCAGTTCAAACGCCCCGATGGAGTACGCAATGAGCAAGTACAGCACGTCGCGGTAGGCCCAGGCGGGGATGCGCTGCCCGCGGCTCGCCTCCACCGCGCCGTGGATGGCGGCAATGCTGGCAATGGCCCGCCCGGCCCCGGCCTGGTCCGAAAACAGGATGCGCCGGGAGTAGTCTACCGTCGAAAACAGCCGGCCCAGCGGGTCGGCCGGCAGCCGCCCGGTGAAGTAGAGCCAGTCCACAGCCTTATTGAGCGCAAATTCGGCCGCCGCCCCGGCGAAAATGAATAATACGATATCAGAAGTACCCCAGATTCGGCGCACGACGGAGTTTTGAGCAACGAAGGGTTCCATAAACGGGGCCAACAGCCAGCCGGCACGCTTGGTGCCAGTTGGGGAGGTAGAAGAAGCTTTGGGTTTTATTATACTTTGAGACGCAAAGTTAAGGTGTGAAAATGGTTAGCCCATCATGGAGTAGGGGGCAGGCCTTGCCCCCGCCCATCGTTGCACAAAACAACCGCGCATTGTTCAATGCTGGGCGGGGGTAGGGAATTAAAAATGATAAATTAAAAATTGGGCTGATGCCCTCTCATTTTTAATTTCCTACTCTCTCCTCGGGCAACGACGGGCGGGGGCAAGCCCCGCACCCTACTTGCCAGCCAGCGCCGGCACTACCCCCACCTCTTTGCGCCGCCGCCCATACACGCCCAAAATCAGCAGCGGCAGCAGCGTCAGCTCGGCCACTACCCCAAACAGCAGCGTGAGCCCAATCAGCAGGCCCACGTAAAACGTGCCATCAAACGACGAAAATAGCAGCGTGCCGAAGCCGCCCACCAAGATGAGCGAGGTGACGATAACCGCCTGCCCGGCCAGAATATACGTGCGCCGCACGGCCTTGAATAAGTCCGGCTCGTGGCCCATCGTAAGGCGCAACTTACTGATAAAGTGAATAGTATCATCCACCGCGATGCCGAAGGCAATAGTGAAAATGATGCTCGTACTAACCTTCATGCTCACGCCGGCCAGGCCCATCACGCCCGCCACTATCAGGATGGGTAGCAGGTTGGGAATCAGCACCACCAGCGTCATGCGTAGCGACCGGAAAAGTAGCAGCACGATAGCCGTGACCATCGCCACGTCGATGGCCATGCCCTGTATCATATTGAGGGTCAGGTTCTCGTTGTTTTTATCAATAAGGTTGGACGAGCCCGTGAGGCGGGTGCGTAGCACCGTCGTGTCAATACTGGTGCGTAGAAAGTGGCGCAGCGCGCCGTTGAGCGCGTCGGCCCTGATGCTGCCCACGTCCACCATGCGGCCGGTAAGCCGGCCGGCCGAGCCGTCGGGCAAGGCCAAGGCCCGAAACTCGGGTCGCTTGCGAAACTGCCGCAGCGGCCCGCGCAGCCGCGCCAAGCCGGCCGAATCGGGGGGTAGGCGGTATTCGGCCAGCCCGCCGCCGTGCAGGGCCTGGTGCACGGTGCGCACCAGCGTGGCCGGCGAGGCCGAAAATTTCAGGCCGTAAGTCGTGGCCAGGTAGCGCTCGATTTTCTCGGTTTGGGCCAGCACGGCGGGGTCGAAAATGTCGCGCCCACCGGCCGGCTTCAGCTCCAGCTCGAAGGGCCGCACCCCGGCGAAGTGTTCATTGAAAAACGCGAAATCCCGCCGCACGGGGTCGTTTTTCGACAAGTCATCGAGCAAAGACGAGTTAATCCGCACCCGTGCGGCCAGCCCAACGCTGGCCACCAAAATAATTCCGCTGAGCGTATAAATGAGCCGCCGCCGCCGCAACACGCCCACGAAAAGCCGGCCTAGTACACTGTCCCAATCGTGGCCATGCTGGCGTGGTTCGCGCAGGGCCGGCTTATTAAGCAGCACCAGCATGGCCGGCAACAGCGTGAAGCTTAAGAAGAAAGCCAGAATAACGGCAATACCCGTAAAGAGCCCGAAGTTGTGAATGGGCCTGATGGTGCTCGTCATCAGCGTAAAAAAGCCGATGCTGGTCGTGAGCGCCGAGAGCCCCGAGCCGAAGCCCGACTCTTTCATGGTGGTGCGCAGCGCGTGCTTTTTGCCCGCGCCGTAGCCCAGCTCGCTCACGTAGCGGCTGATAATGTGGATGGTATCCGACATGCCCACCACAAACAGCATCAGCGGCAGCAGGGCCGTCATCAAATCAATGCTGATGCCGCAGGCCCCCATCACGCCCAGGCCCCAGATAATGGCTCCCACCACCACCACCAGCGGCAGCACTACCCCCCACCAGGTCCGAAATGTGAGCCACAACAGCCCCATTACCAGCACGAAGGACAGCGACATGAAGATAATCATCTCCCGCTGCAAGCGGTCCACGAACACCGACTGCGCCACCACTTTGCCCGCAAAGTGCACCCGCGCCTCGGGCAGCCCCGCCCGCGCCAGCCCGGCGCGCAGCTCCGTCAGCAGCGAGTCGCCGGGCGGCTTTTTGAGGTCGGGCGTGGTTTGGATGACCAGCGCCACGTCGCGCGCATCGGGGCTGATGAGGTTGCCCACGAAGCCCGGCGTTTGGTAAATGAGGGTCGAGTCGGCGGCGCGGCGGCTAGGGTCGGCGCGGTACTCGGCCGGGTGCAGGTAGGGGAGGGTATAGGCCCCGAGGCCCTCCACCACGGTCTGGCTGAGCGTGGTGGGCGACACCACGTGTACCACGTCGCGCTGCCGCCGCGCCACGTGCGTCAGGCTATCAACTTGGGTGAGAAAGGCCGGCGAAAAGGCCGTTTGGCCCGGCCCAGCCTCCAGGGCCAGTAGCAGGTAGTCGTTGTCGTTGCCGTAGCGCCGGGTGTAGCCCTGGTAGTAGTCCAGGTCGGGGTCGCCGGCGGGGTAGAAGTCGTTGAAATTGTAGTTGAAGCGCAGCTGGGCGGCAAAGTAGCCGGCCAGCCCCGTGAGCAGGGCCAGCCCCAGCAGCGTGAGGTGCGCGATTCGGCGAAGCGACATAAAATAGGGAGCGCAAACTGGTAGTTCGCGGAGGTGGTGGGGACGGCGCGCACGCGCTTCGGGATGTCCGAAACCCGTTGTACTTTAGAAGCCGCAACAATCCCTAACCCCCTGGTTTTGCCAATTGTTTCTCTAAAGCGTTATGAAAAAATCCCTGCTCGCGTTCGCCCTGCTGGCTTCGGCCGCCACCACTTTTGCCCACGACGGCGACAAGCCCGCCAAAGGCAAAAAAGCCGACCACTGCACCGGCATGGCCGCCGCCAAGTGTGAGAAAGGCATGGCCGGCACCAGCATGGCCGGCATGCCCGCCTGCTGCCGCGCCAAAATGGCCGCCGCTAAAGCTGCTGCGCCCGCTACGCCCGAGGTAAAAACGGCTACTAAGTCGCTGTAAATCTCACATATAATCACAAATAAAAGTCCTGGCTTCAAGTGATGCTAGGACTTTTATTTGTGATTATAACTAATATAATATATAAATTTTATATGAACGAATTGATTGAATCTTGGCGCACTTGCGCCTTAACAACGTTGCCTTACGTACTCTCCGGCGATGGTGTACAAGGTGCGCAGTATGCCTCATATCAAGCTTTTGCAGATAGTAAGGATTTCGGCATCAACTCGGCTGAGTTTCAACTTGGTCTAATTCCCCAGCCATACATCGGTAATTTAGCCGAAGCTAAGGTTTTTTTATTCCTCCTCAATCCTGGTTTTAGTCCTGGCGACTACTATGCGCAGGAGCATAGTCAGCTCTTTCGACAAGCCCGCAAGGCAAATCTGCATCAGCAAAGTATGTCAGTTGACTATCCTTTCTTTTACCTTGACCCCGCTTTTGCCTGGACGGCTGGTGGACAGTGGTGGCAGAATAAGTTGCGCTCGGTTATCGAAGAACTGGCGAAGCATGAAAAGTTAGTTAGCTACTCAGACTCATTCAGGGCAGCCTTACAACACACTAGCAAGCATATCGCTTGCCTAGAGTTTTGCCCTTATTTTTCCAAAACTTATTCGTCAACAAAGAGACTTCTCCATTCGTCGAAATTGCTGCTAGCTTATGTGCAACACGAGTTAGAACAACGTTGCCAAAGCGAAAAAGCATCAGTAATTATTCTTCGCCAAGCTGACAAATGGGGACTGCCCAAATCAAACCGCATTATCGAGGTTGAAAAAAAACAAGCTCGCGGAGCACATTTGACGATGAATACCGCCGCGGGTCAGGTTTTGTACAAGGAGCTTGCAAGCCTCTTACTTGAAGCCTAGCAGGCGCAGGTACTTTTACTGCTTCGCCTCCCTTGTCCCATCATGCGCCAGTACCAAGCCCTCCTCCGCGAAATCCTCGACCACGGCACGCTCAAAACCGACCGTACCGGCACGGGTACGTTGTCTATTTTTGGGCCGCAAATGCGCTTTAACTTGGCCGAGGGCTTCCCGCTGGCCACAACTAAGAAGGTACACCTGAAGAGCATCATCCACGAGCTGCTGTGGTTTTTGCGGGGCGACACCAACATTGCCTACCTCAAAGCGCACGGCGTGAAAATCTGGGATGAGTGGGCCGACGAGCACGGCAACCTCGGCCCCGTGTACGGTTACCAGTGGCGCAGCTGGCCCGATGGCCACGGCGGCCACATCGACCAGATTTCGCAGATTATCAGCCAGTTGAAAACCCAGCCCGATTCGCGCCGCATGGTGGTGAGCGCCTGGAACGTGGCCGACCTGCCGGCCATGAAATTGCCCGCCTGCCACGCGCTGTTCCAGTTTTACGTGGCCGACGGCCGCCTCTCGTGCCAGCTCTACCAGCGCTCAGCCGACGTGTTTCTGGGCGTACCCTTCAACATTGCTTCCTACGCCCTGCTCACGCTGATGGTGGCGCAGGTGACGGGCCTGCAACCCGGCGAATTTATCTGGACTGGCGGCGATACGCACTTATATGTCAATCACTTAGAGCAAACCCAGCAGCAGCTGGAGCGCGCCCCGCGCCCGCTGCCCACCATGCGCCTCAACCCGGCCGTCACGGACATCTTCGGCTTCCACTATGAGGATTTTCAGCTGGAAAATTACGACCCCTGGCCGGCCATCAAAGCGCCTGTCGCAGTTTGAGACTCCTGGTTCTTCGCTGGTTCCGGGTTCCTGGCTCAGAAGTCATATTATGCAAGTAGATGAATGTTTGAAGCCAGGAACCAGAAAATAGAAACTAAAGAAGAACCCGCAGTAATTTAGGCGGATGAGAACCAGACTGGCCCTGCTGGGCGCGCTGCTGCTGGCCGCCGGGGCCGCCCAGGCGCAGGAAGGCTACGCGGCTCCCGGCTTCCCAATGCTGCCGCACCGCCGGCCCCTACCCCCCGCGGCCGATGCGCCGGTGCTGCGCTCGCCGGTGCTGCCGCGCTTCTGGCACGAACCCAACCCTGACAAGCAACTGGCGGGCCGCACCCGGTTTTTTGACTTCGTGATGGCCCAGGCGCACTTTCCTGACGCCGCCCGGCCCGGGCCCGGCCAGCCCGCCGCGCTGCTACCCACCGGCCGCCTCTTCGTGAGCGTGCAGGTGCGGCCCGATGGCTCGGTGCGCCAGCCCCCGCGCGTGACGCGCCGCGAGCTGACGCGCCCCACCGCCGACTACCCCCCCGCCGCCATTCAGGCCCTCGATGCCGAAGCCCTGCGCGTGCTCGGGGCGCTACGCTTTGCCCGCTCCCCGGCCGCGCAAGACTCGCTTGTAGTACCCATGCGCTTTATTACGCAGTGAGAACACCCGGCTGCTGGTTCGCCTTCGGCCAACGGCAGCCAGCACGCGCCAAGGACCAAAAGCGCGCGGGCAAATGGGGTGAGAAGAGAATAACTTCTTAGTAAAATTTTTTGATTTAACAATACAAAATAACGCGTAGTATTTTGCATAATTTACCTTAAAAAACGTTTTAAACCCTCTTTAAGCGCTTTTTTTTAGTTTAATTCAAATTCGAAGTTTGGCATTTAAATTGTATTCTAAGGCCGTCCCCATTCGTTGACTTTGTTACTGCTTCTGCCATGCGCATTTCCCCACTCTCTACCCTGCATCGCTCGCTAATAGCTTTCAGCGCGCTGCATTTGGGTTATGGCCCGCGGGCCGTGGTACTTGCCACTCACCAGGTTACGGAGGCCGACCTGCGCCACCATCAGTCCGACTGGCAGCGCCTGCAAGCCCTGCGCGCCGTAGAGCGCACCGCGCAGTAGCCCAAGAGTCGCTGAGTGCTTAAACTGCACCCAGCCGTGCCAGCAGGGCGGGGGCCGGAGCCGCGAAGCGATGGTTCCCTACCCCCCGCACGGCCCGCACGGCGGCCACGTTGGCCGTGAAAACTGCCTCGGCCCGCAGCAGGTCGTCCGCCGAAAAAAGTCCTTCGCGGCAAGTAAGGCCCGCCGCGGGGGCCGCCCGTAGCACGGCCGCCCGGCGCACGCCGGCTACGCAGCCGGTAGCCAGCGCCGGGGTATATAAAACATTGGCTTGCAGCCAGAAAATGGCTGCCGCCCCGCCTTCGGCTACGTGGCCAGCCGCGTCGCAGAGAATAATTTCAGCTAGTCCGCGCTGCTGCCGCTCGTGGGCGGCGCGCACGTAGAGCCAGGCCTGCGGCCCCTTGCAAAAGCTCAGGGGCGAGAAAACCGACTGCGTTTCGCGGGCAAAATTAACCTGGTGCAACGCCGACTCGTCGGGCACGTGGGGCTCGGCGGTGGCCAGCCACTCGGCTACGGCGGTGGGCGGGGTATAGCGCCCGCCGCCCGCCCGCCATACTTGCAAGCGCAGCCGGGCGGCGTTCAGGGCATTGGCCTGCGCCAGCCGAGCCAGGGTAGCGGCCAGCGCGTGGCTGGTGGCCAAGGTAGGGGGTAGGGCCAGGTGCAGGGCAGCAGCGGCCCGCTGCATTCGGGCGCAGTGGTCGGCAGCCAGGCGAAGGCGGCCTTCGGCAAAAATTAGGGTTTCAAAAAATCCGTCGCCGAAGGCCAGCCCACGATTGGGTAAGGGAAAGCTAAAGGCTTGCTCCTGAAGGAGCTCATCATTAAACAACAGCATGACAAGGGGGTAGGGGGCGGCCGGGGCGGGCTGCAGCTACCAACGTAAACCAATGCTACGCGGGCCTATTTAGCAACTTATTTCAAGAAATTTTGAAGTAAACTGGGAGGTCACAAGTAACGCTAACTCACTAATCCGTGGGCGAGCGCCAGTGCGCATGGTCGTTCGCACCGCGATTAAATCAGTACGAATTTCTTGCCCGGCAGCGCTCGCACCACCCCCCGAAATTCCAGGACCAGCAGCAGCGAGGCTACCTGGTGAATGGGCAGCTGCGCTCGCCAAGCCAGGTCGTCCATCAGGGCTTCTTTAGTGACTAGCAAAACGGTGATGAGCGCGAATTCTTCAACCGAAAAATCGGCGGGTGAGTAGGAGGGAGGCGGCTGAAATTTCCCGCTCTGGTACAGGGCGGCATCCCAATTCAGGAGCTGTTCCAAATCGGCGGGCTTGGAGTAGAGCGCGGCCTTGTTGGCTTTAATTAAATTGTTGCAGCCCGCCGACGCGGCCGACGACACATTGCCGGGCACGGCCAGCACGTCGCGGTCGTAGCTCAGGGCCAGCTCGGCGGTGATGAGCGCGCCGCCTTTTTCAGCGGCTTCTACTACCACCGTGCCATCGGCCAGGCCCGCGATGACGCGGTTGCGCTGCGGAAAGTTGTAGCGGTCGGGCTGCGTGCCGAAGGCAAACTCGGTGAGCAGGCCGCCAGTTTCGCGCATCTTTTCGGCCGTTTTGCGGTGCGCGGCGGGGTAAATGACGTCGAGGCCGGTGGCCATTACGCCCACCGTGGCCAGCCCTTCCTGCAAGGCAGCGCGGTGGGCCAGAATATCAATGCCGTAAGCGAGGCCACTGACGACCAATGGGTTGTGCGGCACCAGGCCGCGCACTAGGGCTTCGGTTTGCTCGCGGCCATACTCGGTGGCCTGGCGCGTGCCCACGATGGCCACGGCTTTGGGCGCGTTCAGGTCGGCCGGGCCCTGGTAGTAGAGCAGCACCGGCGCATCGGGGATGAGCTTGAGGCGGGCCGGAAACTGTTTGCTGGTGTAAAACAGAATCGCTACCCCCTCTTTTTCGGCCTTGCGCAGGCTGGCTTCGGCCTGCGCAAGGGCCTGGCCGCGGGCGGGGCCGGTCAGGATTTTGACGGTGGCTTCGCCTACCCCCGGTATGCGTCGCAGCTTGCCGGGCGGCAGTGAAAACACGTTTTTGGCCGAGCTGCCGTAGCTCATCAGCTGCCGCGTCAGCTGCGGGCCGATGCCGGGCAGCAGCGTCAGGGCCAGCTCGTGGTAGAGGTCGTCGGAATTATGGGGCATTAACGGAAACTATCCAAAAATAATAGACGGTCATGCTGAGCCTGTCGAAGCATCTCTACCGCGCCGTTTGAATTACTACCCAAACGGCGCGGTAGAGATGCTTCGACAGGCTCAGCATGACCGTCTATATCAAGTATTAAGATTCTCAAAAAATAGCTACTCGCCCTTTTGCGCGGCGTCGATTTCCTTCTTCAGATTCACTAAAAAGCCGCGCACTTTTTCCAGGCTTTGAATCACGTCAATCTTGTCTTTGAGCTGGCCGCCCTTCTGCTTCAGCATTTCGCGGGCGCCGGCGATGGTGTAGCCGCGCTCCTTAACCAGGTGATAGATAGTGCGAAAGGTGTCCACGTCGGACTGCGTGAAGAGGCGGTTGCCCTTCTTGCTTTTGCGCGGGTTCAGCTCGTCAAACTCCGTTTCCCAGAAGCGGATGAGCGAAGTAGCCACGCCGAACTGCTCGGCCACCTCGCCGATGGTGAAATACTGCTTGGTAATGTCGCGCTCTTTGTAGGGCATAATGGACGGGTAGGGGCGGGCGAAGTTACTGAATTTTATATTTCCGACTAATCTCATCGTAGAGCGGCAGCAGGTCGTTGGCGCGGCCCTGCTTGTCGAAGACGGCCTCCCAGGTATTGAGCGGCTCCCAGATGAAGCTGCCCTTGCCTTTGCCGCCGGGTAGATTGAAAACCACGTCGTTAACTTCCAGCTTGCGCTCCGAATACTCGACCACCACAATATCCTGGGGGTAGCGCCGGGCCAGCTGCGTGAGATTGGCCTTGAGGTCGGGAATGGTGCCGTGCCATTTGGGATAGTACGATTCGCCAATCACGTCAAAGTCCACTTTGCGGGCCTGCATCCGGTCGAGCCAGGCGTTGGAAAGCTGGGTCTGGCCGCCGAGCGCAATGTGCAGCATTACCAGCGTTTGGGGGTTCACCTCGCGCACGGCGCGGGAGCCAGCTTGCGCCAGCTGGGCCAACGTGTCATAGCGACTCAGGCTGTCAGGGAGTTGCACGCGGGCGTCGGGCCACAGCAGGCCGTGGTTGATTTCGTTGCCCACCTGCACCATATCGGGCAGGGTGCCCTGGGCTTGCAGGGCCAGCAATACTTCTTTGGTGTAGTCGTGCACGGCCTGGGCCAGCGCCGCGCCGTGCAGCTCTTTCCAGGCCAGGGGCTTGAACTGCTTCTGCGGGTCGGCCCAGGTGTCGGAGTAGTGGAAGTCGAGCAGCAGCTTCAGGCCGGCGGCCTTCACGCGCCTGGCCATGGCCAGGGTATGCGGCAAATCGCAAAAGCCCTTGCCGGGCGAGTAGCCGCTATCGGCCGCCGGGTTGTTGAAAATCCGCAGCCGGATGTAGTTGAAATGGTGGTCTTTGAGGATTTGGATGGCGTCTTTTTCCACGCCTTTGTCCGAAAACTTCAGGCCCCGCGCTTCCAGCTGGGGTAGGAAGGAGATATCGGCGCCCAGCACCTTGCCCAGGTGCGGCCGGGCGGCCGAGGTCGTTGCCCGCCTGGCCGGGGCCGATTGGGCGCGGGCTGCGTGGCCCAGCGCCAGCGCTAAAAAGCCCGGTAGCACTCGCCGTCCCAAACTGGCCAAAAAACGAAACGACATCACAAAATAGGGGCTAAGAATAAGAAGAAGGCCGGTTCAGCACCGCAAGATACACGGCTAGCCGCGCGCCGGTCCCTACCCCCCGGCCGGGGCCGCATGGGCCAGGGGTGAACGGCCGGTTTCGCGCGAGTGTTTACGCAGGCTACCTTTGCCCCGCCGCCGGCCCCGCTCCTTTGGGCCGATTTCAGTAAAGCCATGTCGCTCCCCACCGCCGCGCACGTTCGCCAGCAATTCCTCGATTTCTTCGCTTCTAAAGGCCACCACATCGTGCCCTCGGCCCCGCTCGTGGTCAAGGACGACCCCACGCTGCTGTTCATCAACAGCGGCATGGCACCGTTCAAAGACTACTTCCTGGGCAACAAGCCGGCGCCCTACAAGCGCATTGCTGATACGCAGAAGTGCCTGCGCGTCAGTGGTAAGCACAACGATTTGGAAGAGGTAGGCTACGATACCTACCACCACACAATGTTCGAGATGCTGGGCAACTGGTCTTTCGGCGATTATTTCAAAAAAGACGCTATCAACTGGGCCTGGGAACTACTTACGGACGTATTTAAGCTCGAAAAAGACCGCCTATATGTGACGTATTTTGCCGGTGATGCTGCCGACGGCACCGGCCCCGATACCGAAACGCAGGCCCTGTGGCGGCAGTACACCACCGACGACCGCATTTTGCCCGGCAACAAGAAGGACAACTTCTGGGAGATGGGCGACACTGGACCCTGCGGCCCATGCACCGAAATCCACATCGACCTGCGCTCGGATGAGGAGCGCGCCGCCAAATCGGGCCGCGAGCTGGTGAACGCCGACCACCCGCAAGTAGTGGAGGTCTGGAACAACGTGTTCATGGAATTCCAGCGGCTGGCCGACAAGTCGCTCATCAAGCTGCCCGCCCAAAGCGTGGATACCGGCATGGGCTTCGAGCGCCTGATGATGGCCGTATCGGGCGTGAAATCGAACTACGATACCAATGTATTTCAGCCGCTTATCCAGTTTATTGCCAAGGAAGCGGGGGTAGTGTATAAGGGCACCTCGCCGGCCACCGTCACCGACCTGCCGACCACCGAAGACGAGAAAACTGACATCGCCATTCGGGTGCTGGCCGACCACATCCGGGCCATCGCCTTCACCATTGCCGATGGCCAGCTGCCCAGCAACGTGAAGGCCGGCTACGTGATTCGGCGCATTTTGCGCCGGGCGGTGCGCTACGCTTTTTCGAGCCTGAACCAGAAGCAGCCTTTTCTCTACAAGCTCGTGCCGGTGCTGGCTGACCAGATGGCCAGCATCTTCCCCGAACTGAAAGCCCAGCAGGCGTTTGTGACGCGGGTGATTGAGGAAGAAGAAACTACTTTTCTCAGAACCTTAGAAGCTGGGCTTAATATGCTTGAGAGCCGGATTCATAGCCAGTATGAAGGCACAAAAAAGGCTTATCAAACGCGAGGCGAATCTATAGATGGCCTGGTTATCTATCTCACTGGTGAGGATGTCTTTATTCTATCTGATAGGTATGGATTTCCGAAAGACTTGACTCAATTAATTATTAGAGAGAGTTCTGACAGAGCCGAACTGCATACCAGTTGGGAGGTAGAATTCGATAAGTTACTAGCCGAGCAGAAAAACCGCAGCCGCAACGCCCAGGAAACTGAGCAATCGGACTGGGTGACCGTGACCGAGCACGACGCGCCCAACGAGTTTGTGGGCTACGACCACGACGAGGCCAACGCCCGCCTGCTGCGCTACCGCAAAATCGACAAAAAGGGCAAAATCGAGTACCAGCTGGTGCTCGACCAAACGCCCTTCTACGCCGAAAGCGGCGGCCAGACGGGCGACACCGGCTACCTCGAAAGCGACTTCGATAAGCTGCGCGTGATTGACACGAAGAAGGAAAACGACCTCATTATCCATACCACGCTAAGCCTGCCGCAGGAGCTAACGGCCGAGCTGCGCGCCCGGCCCGATGCGGCGCGGCGTACGCTCATTCGCAACAACCACACGGCCACGCACTTGCTGCAAGCCGCGCTGCGCCAGGTGCTGGGCAGCCACGTGCAGCAAAAAGGCTCGCTGGTGAATGAAAAGCTGCTGCGCTTCGACTTCTCGCACTTCACCAAAGTGACAGAGGCGCAATTGCGCGAAATTGAGGAGGTAGTAAATGCGCGCATCCGCCAGCAGATTCCGCTGGTCGAGCGCCGCAACGTGCCCATTGCGGAGGCCAAAAACCTGGGTGCGATGGCCTTGTTTGGCGAGAAGTACGGCGAGTTTGTGCGCGTCATCACCTTCGACAAAGAGTACTCGGTGGAGCTGTGCGGCGGCCTGCACGTGGCCAACACGGGCAGCATCGGCTACTTCAAAATAACGACTGAGAGCGCTGTGGGTGCGGGTGTGCGCCGCATCGAGGCCGTAACGGCCGGCGCGGCCGAAGCCTTCGTGGACCAGCAGATTGACTTGCTGAACCAAGTGCGCGAGGCCCTCGGCAACCCGCAGCACCTGCTGACTTCGCTGGAAAAGCAGACCGATGAAATTGCCACCCTGCGCAAGCAAATTGAGCAGTTTGGCCAGCAGCAAATCAACCAACAAAAGGCGCAGCTTGTGGGCCAGGTGAAGGACCTGGGGAGCGTGAAATTCCTGGCCGCTCAGGTGCAGGCCAGCAGCGCCGACGACCTCAAGAAGCTGGCCTACGACCTGCGCCAGGCCGTGCCCGGCCTCGTGCTGTTTCTCGGCGCCGACCTCGACGGCAAGCCTCAGCTGGCCGTGATGCTCGACGACGACATAGTTAAAGCTGGCAAGCTCAACGCCAGCACCCTGGTGCGTGACCTGGCCAAGGATATTCAAGGGGGAGGCGGGGGCCAGCCGTTCTTCGCCACAGCTGGCGGCAAAAACGCGGCCGGCTTGCCTGCTGCCCTGGCCCGCGCCGAGGCGCTGGTGGTGGCCAACTTTTAGCGGGCTAAGGTTCTGACACTGACAAAGTACAGGCCCACTGGCTTTGGTCAGCGAGCCTGTACTTTGTCAGCTAGAAAGTGATACGCTAAGTAATCGAAGCCTAATAATTCCACTCGGCCCAATGGAAGCGATTCTTATTTTCGAGGACTGTGCGCTGGGCTACGCATTTCAATTCCACTCGGTCCAATTGAAGCCAGGCCGAGGACGCACTACTCGACGACGACACCTAATTTCAATTCCACTCGGTCCAATTGAAGCGCCGGCCGGCGCGTCCGTGCCCACCAGGCTAAAATCATTTCAATTCCACTCGGTCCAATTGAAGCGGTCTTGGGTAGGCCAGAGCTGCGGCCGGGTGATGTATTTCAATTCCACTCGGTCCAATTGAAGCCAGGCGGGGACCTTGCAACGGCAACGGAACGACCACATTTCAATTCCACTCGGTCCAATTGAAGCTCCCGTTGCGCGGTCAAGCAGGCGGGGACCTTGCAAATTTCAATTCCACTCGGTCCAATTGAAGCGGCGACTGTCCCAATGGGCCACGTGGCCGTAAGCGTATTTCAATTCCACTCGGTCCAATTGAAGCCAGGCGGGGACCTTGCAACGGCAACGGAACGACCACATTTCAATTCCACTCGGTCCAATTGAAGCCTCCCGTTGCGCGGTCAAGCAGGCGGGGACCTTGCAAATTTCAATTCCACTCGGTCCAATTGAAGCCCCCCGCGTTCAGTTCCTTGCCCTTGAAGAGGAAGGTATTTCAATTCCACTCGGTCCAATTGAAGCGCCAGAGCCAGAAGCTCTTGTAGTCGTCCTCGTGGTATTTCAATTCCACTCGGTCCAATTGAAGCCGGGTCGGGGGTGGGCGCGTCAGGTGCGTCAGCTACATTTCAATTCCACTCGGTCCAATTGAAGCCAACGTGCAGTTCCGCAGAGAAAAGCGAGACTAGCAATTTCAATTCCACTCGGTCCAATTGAAGCCGGCCGTAGGGTCCGGCGGCGGCGCAACGTTGAGCAGATTTCAATTCCACTCGGTCCAATTGAAGCTCGGTGCCCATCCATTGCCAGAAATTGACCTCAGAAATTTCAATTCCACTCGGTCCAATTGAAGCCTTCTGGTAACGGGCTTGCAGGAATTTCCAGTCGTATTTCAATTCCACTCGGTCCAATTGAAGCCGCCCCCCGGACGGTCACGCGGCAGGCGGGCGAAGTATTTCAATTCCACTCGGTCCAATTGAAGCGGCCGCCAGCAGCCGTTCCGTAAATTCACGCAGAAAATTTCAATTCCACTCGGTCCAATTGAAGCGCCCAAGGCTAGCCGCGACACGCTGGTGCAGGCCTAATTTCAATTCCACTCGGTCCAATTGAAGCTCTCAGGCAGGTATTCTTCATACCAGTAGCGTAGTACATTTCAATTCCACTCGGTCCAATTGAAGCGGTGGCCGCGGCTACCGGCACCACGGGGCTAGTAGCATTTCAATTCCACTCGGTCCAATTGAAGCGCTTTGGCCACGTAGGCCAGGGCTAATAACAGAATAGATTTCAATTCCACTCGGTCCAATTGAAGCTGAAGGGGCTGGCAGCATTCACGCGGGTTGTCTTGTATTTCAATTCCACTCGGTCCAATTGAAGCGACCGCTGGCCAGCCACAGGCCGGCGGGGTCGAGTTATTTCAATTCCACTCGGTCCAATTGAAGCCCGCCCCCAACCCAGTACCGGGCTGCCTGGACCCATATTTCAATTCCACTCGGTCCAATTGAAGCGCAATTACAGCTACGTGCTGATACGGCTCCTCAACAAATTTCAATTCCACTCGGTCCAATTGAAGCCAGGACGGCTTTATCAGCCAGTGCGCCGGCTTCCCCAATTTCAATTCCACTCGGTCCAATTGAAGCCGATGAACTGCGGATGCACCGAGATGTCCCCGAATTATTTCAATTCCACTCGGTCCAATTGAAGCTTTGCTGCTCACCAGCCCCCTTATTTTGCCAATCCCATTTCAATTCCACTCGGTCCAATTGAAGCCCAAGCCATATCCACGGCGAACAGAATGGCCGAGAAATTTCAATTCCACTCGGTCCAATTGAAGCCTTGCAGTTTCATCAGCTTGCCGCCGCCGCTTGGTTATTTCAATTCCACTCGGTCCAATTGAAGCGCGCCCGCACGCTCAGCGTCCACAGTTTGAAGAAAATTTCAATTCCACTCGGTCCAATTGAAGCATTCTACCCCGTGGCGCGCTGGATTGACCAGAAGTAATTTCAATTCCACTCGGTCCAATTGAAGCGGGAACTAAGCAGCTCTCCCCGCATTTCAAGGAATATTTCAATTCCACTCGGTCCAATTGAAGCCTGGCGGCTTTTTTAAGCCAGGCCCAAACCAAAATAAATTTCAATTCCACTCGGTCCAATTGAAGCCAGGGGTAGGGACGTGGGCAAAGCCGGGTTATCATATTTCAATTCCACTCGGTCCAATTGAAGCGTCGGCCGCGTATTTGGAGGTCGAGGGGCCACGCTTATTTCAATTCCACTCGGTCCAATTGAAGCAAATAAAAGCACAAAGCACGAACCAAACACGAACAAAATTTCAATTCCACTCGGTCCAATTGAAGCTTGCAGCAGCGCGAAGCCCCTTTGCAGCCGCGCCAAATTTCAATTCCACTCGGTCCAATTGAAGCAGGAAGTAACGCAGCTTGCCGCTGTCCGCGCCAAAAATTTCAATTCCACTCGGTCCAATTGAAGCCAGGCGCTCACGGCTTCGGGGCTTTGTCGTTCAGACATTTCAATTCCACTCGGTCCAATTGAAGCATTGCCACTGTTGCGAAATCGAGTCGTTTGGCCTCGATTTCAATTCCACTCGGTCCAATTGAAGCGCTGCGCTGCGCTCACGCCCTCCTGGCTCTTTTTGCATTTCAATTCCACTCGGTCCAATTGAAGCTCGCCTGACGGTAAGACGATTGCGCGTGGCTTGTAAAATTTCAATTCCACTCGGTCCAATTGAAGCCACGGGCCGGGCGGGGGTAGGGCTAGGGGGTAGGGTATTTCAATTCCACTCGGTCCAATTGAAGCCACTGGCGTTGGGGGCCAGTAGGGCCAAGGCCGAGTATTTCAATTCCACTCGGTCCAATTGAAGCCGGGTACCCCGTCGAGCAGCAGCTGCGCGCCCGTAAATTTCAATTCCACTCGGTCCAATTGAAGCCCTGCTTCTCCAGCAGGTCATCAATCACTTTTTGGTATTTCAATTCCACTCGGTCCAATTGAAGCGTGCCAGTCTGTACGGTAATGCCAGCGTCAAGCAAAAATTTCAATTCCACTCGGTCCAATTGAAGCTGCAACGCCTGCCTTTCTCGTAGGTATAGGTATTCTATTTCAATTCCACTCGGTCCAATTGAAGCCCAATTCCGCTCGCCCCTGTTCGAGCCGCTGCACACATTTCAATTCCACTCGGTCCAATTGAAGCCTACATTCGCCCTGAGTGGCCCCGCGACCTTTCCTCATTTCAATTCCACTCGGTCCAATTGAAGCGAGCATGGTGGGCGGCAAGGTGCAATTCACGGTAGCATTTCAATTCCACTCGGTCCAATTGAAGCGGTCTTCCAGGGCCTGCTGGCGTTGCTTTTTGAGGTATTTCAATTCCACTCGGTCCAATTGAAGCCTGGGCAATCTCGCCGTTGAGGCGCT
The DNA here is from genome assembly GCF_020012125.1 of Hymenobacter psoromatis. NCBI lineage: Bacteria > Pseudomonadati > Bacteroidota > Cytophagia > Cytophagales > Hymenobacteraceae > Hymenobacter > Hymenobacter psoromatis. The sequence goes on along the minus strand of NZ_JAIFAG010000001.1, from coordinate 1,824,223 downwards.
CGGCGGCATATTTCAATTCCACTCGGTCCAATTGAAGCGCGTGCAAGCCTACGCCTACTTGGTGGACAGCAATAGATTTCAATTCCACTCGGTCCAATTGAAGCCTCGATTAAAAGAAAACCCCGTTTCCAGCTCAGGAAATTTCAATTCCACTCGGTCCAATTGAAGCGCGCGACCCGGAACCCGAAGCGGAGGCCGACCCCACATTTCAATTCCACTCGGTCCAATTGAAGCCCGCCGGCTCGATTAGTGCCCTGCGGCTCGGGGGCCAATTTCAATTCCACTCGGTCCAATTGAAGCTCCAGAACCGTGGCCTGAAGCTACGCGACCGTAAAAATTTCAATTCCACTCGGTCCAATTGAAGCTTTGCCGCCGCCAGGCCGGCGGGGCTGCTGGCCTCGTATTTCAATTCCACTCGGTCCAATTGAAGCTGGCCATCAAACCTTCGACGGGCCGAATCTGAACAGATTTCAATTCCACTCGGTCCAATTGAAGCGGGCAGCAAAATCACCCGCGCCGCGCTCATTTCAAATTTCAATTCCACTCGGTCCAATTGAAGCGCTGGCTTTCATGATTCAGAACGCCATATACAAAAAATTTCAATTCCACTCGGTCCAATTGAAGCGCCCGGACCTGCGCTTTTCGGCTACCCGTGACGAAAATTTCAATTCCACTCGGTCCAATTGAAGCCACTTTTACCAATACCCTCGGCCCGCAAAACCAATATTTCAATTCCACTCGGTCCAATTGAAGCCAGCGTGCCGCGCTGCACCGCGTCGCACAGTACGTATTTCAATTCCACTCGGTCCAATTGAAGCCGGCGCTAATCAGGTCTATGCTGCTCACGCTCACCGATTTCAATTCCACTCGGTCCAATTGAAGCCGAGAACCAGCGGAGAAAGCGCCAGGAGCACCACAAATTTCAATTCCACTCGGTCCAATTGAAGCCAAGACATGGTATTGAGGAACAAAAGCGAGGACAAAATTTCAATTCCACTCGGTCCAATTGAAGCACCTTTAGGGGGCTCGTAGCCGAGCAATTTTAGGAAATTTCAATTCCACTCGGTCCAATTGAAGCGAGGTCGGGGTCTGCGTCCGGTTCACGGACATAACATTTCAATTCCACTCGGTCCAATTGAAGCAATCAAATTGTTTGTAGCCGCGCCGATGCCGGGCAAATTTCAATTCCACTCGGTCCAATTGAAGCCCGAAAACGACTGGCCGGGGTTCGTGGTAATGAGGCATTTCAATTCCACTCGGTCCAATTGAAGCTTGGCGCGTAACAGCTTAGGCGGAGCAGGGCCCGAATATTTCAATTCCACTCGGTCCAATTGAAGCAACAGGGCCGGCCGTAAAGTATTCGTGCGCCAGGTATTTCAATTCCACTCGGTCCAATTGAAGCCGACCCAGCTCACGCTGGCCGCGGGCCTGGCATCCAATTTCAATTCCACTCGGTCCAATTGAAGCAAGTACTATGTTAGTGGCATATACGTACTTTGGAAATTTCAATTCCACTCGGTCCAATTGAAGCCACCAGCTAAAGCAGCTCCTCAAGACCGCCTGCATCATTTCAATTCCACTCGGTCCAATTGAAGCAGTTTCCACTCAAACGCCTTGAAAATGGTCAAAGACATTTCAATTCCACTCGGTCCAATTGAAGCGCTAGTAACGACAGGAGGCGGCACCGGCAAGTAGAAATTTCAATTCCACTCGGTCCAATTGAAGCAAAAATTAGTAGGCGTGGGCGGTAAGTCCCACTCATATTTCAATTCCACTCGGTCCAATTGAAGCCTGGCCGCGCAGGCCCAGCAGGCGATTTCTTTACCGTATTTCAATTCCACTCGGTCCAATTGAAGCCGGTAGCCGGGTCGTAAAACAGCGTAACAGCCTGGTATTTCAATTCCACTCGGTCCAATTGAAGCTAGCTTGGCGCGCAACAGCGCGTAACCGGGCTCGTATTTCAATTCCACTCGGTCCAATTGAAGCTATGATAGCTTATCCACTTAGAGCCTTGATTGCGAAATTTCAATTCCACTCGGTCCAATTGAAGCCCGCCAAAACCAGCGCAATTATACGCGCTAGTGCTCGGGAAACCCACATGTTAATACTTTAAAAAACCTCGTGAGTCGTCGATGGCAAATAGTAGGATTTACCCTGGGGATAGACAACTCTGTAAATCAGATGGTTAGCGCTCTGCGTGGCATTTGGGGTCAGTAAAGGCCGCGCTGGTTAGCCGACCGACGATGCGGCGGCTCACAGGATGGTATCCAACGGGCTGCGCTCGCGGCCTACTACCTGCTTTTCCAGCCACTGGTGCGTGCGGCTCTTGAAAAGAATAACGCTGTCTTCCTCCTCCTTCAGAATGGTGCGCGCCTTGGCCAGCAGCTCCGCCAGCTTTACCTCGCTGATTTCGCCCTCAAAAACGGAGTTTTGAATCCAGTGCAGGTAGCGGCGGCAGAGCTTCAGCATCCGGCCCACGCGCTGCTGCTTCATATCGTAAACGAGAATAACGTACATGGTGTGGAAGGGGGGTAGGGGCTGGCCTACCACCAGGCTTTAAAGGGTTGATACTCTTCCATTGCCAGCAAGTGCTTGGTCAGCTTGTAGCACTCCAGCTTGATGAGGTGCTGGTAGCTGACGGTGCGGTTGAGGCGGCGGTGCTGAATGGTTTCCTTGAGGCGCTCCTCAAACACGCGCACGAACGTCTTGCGGCCGGTTTCCTTGAGCAGGCAGCCGTCCAGCTCGCGCACGAAATCGCGGGGCTGAATCTCCTTTTTATTGAGCAGCCGGAAGATGGTGCGGTCCACGAGCAGGGGCTTAAAAATCTCGGCCATATCCAGGGCCAGCGAGAAGCGGCGGCTGCCCGGCTCGTGCAAGAACGAGATGGTGGGGTTGAGCTGGGTGTGATAAATCTGCGAGAGGCAGGCCGCGTAGCAGAGCATGTTGCCGAAGCTAAGCAGCGCATTCAGCTCGTTCTGGGGTGGCTGGGTGCTGCGCTTATCAAACGTGAAGCCCGGCACGCGCACCAGCTGCTCGAAGCAGCGGTAGTACGTCTGCCGGATGTTGCCCTCATAGCCCATTATCTCGGCTATCGTCGTGGCGTGGGGTAGGGCGGCCACGTACAGCTCCATCTGCGCGATTTCGGCCCCTACCTCCCGGCCCCGGCTTTGGTAGTAGCGCAGGTTTTTGAGCAGGTTGAAGGCCGCGCCTTCCACCAGTTTGCGGGCCAGTACCAGGCGCTTGGGCAGGCTGGTGTAGTGGCCCGTTTGAGCTACCTGCAGGCGGCCGGCCAGCAGGTATTCTTTGGCCATAAAGGAGCCAGTGTAGTGCTCATAGTAGTCAAAGAAATGCACCGACACGCCGTTTTTACCCAGGAAATTATACAGCGCCGAGTTGGCATCGAGCGCGCCGAACACGTAGAGGTCGGCCACGTCCTCGATGGGTAGGAAGCGGGTCTGGCCCTCGGCTCCGGCCTCGTCGTAGGCCGTGTACTTGAGGGTATTGTCCTGGCGCGAGAGCCGGCCGGGATTAAAGAGGTAGTAGGTTTTTTTCACCGCAGATTCAAGCTGATTTAACGGATACGCCCGCTACGCGGACTGGCTGGGGGGTAGGAAGCTACTCGGCCACGTAGCAAAACTCATAGTAGGCGCATTGTTTGCAGAACGGCTTGTTGATAACGGGCGGGCAGGTAGTTTCATCGGCTAGCAACGTCCGCATAGCGGCTAGCTCGCCGGGGATGCGGGCGCGGTCCTCAGCGGTAAGGTCCACCGCCTGCGTCTGGCGCAGCTTCGGATATTCCAAGATGGCGGTAGGGCCTTCCACGCCGTGCGCCTCTAGCAGCCAGAGGTAGTACTTCACCTGCGCCACGTTAGAAGCTTCCATCTTGTTCGACTTCTTCAGTTCGTGTACCACCTTGCGCTGCGGGTCGTAAAAGTCAATCCGGCTGCCGCCGATGCTGATTTCGCGGTAGCGCTCGGCCCGCTGGGGGTAGGCTGTCTGGTGCAGCAGCTCGCCCGCCGCCACGGCCTCCGAAGTGTGTTCCATCCACACGTCGCGGTCGAAAAGCCACAGCTTGCGTTGGCACAGGTGGAAGTATTTGACGTGGGTGGCGGTGAGGGGCTTCATGGTTCAGGTCAGCATAAGCAAAAACGCCCGGCTAGCCCACACGGCCAGCTGGGCGCACAAAACGCTATTTCGCCGCCGGCTGCCCCTCGTAGTTGAAGCCACGCAGGCGCTCCATCAGATGCGCCGCGGCGCGGTCTAACGCATCGGCCGACTCGTCGTAGGTGCGGAAGTAGCCCGCCCCGGCCAGCGTCACGAATACTTCCGTGCCTGGCAGCTGCTCCACAATAGGTAGCGCCTTTTTCTCGTTTTCCGGGTCGAGCTTGGCCCGGATGGCCCCCGTGATGCGGTTGGCATTGTCGCTGATGGCCACGGCCAGCGTCTCCATCGGGCTGAACGTGCGGGCCTGGTTGCTGGTGATGCGCCAGTTTAGCAGCGCGTAAGCCAGCGCCGGGATGATGCGCTCCCGCTCGGCGGCCGGGCACACCAGGCACTCGCCAAACGCATTCTGCCCCGTCTGCCAGCCGTTGTCACGCAGCTGGGTCAGAATAGCCTTGGGCACCTCCGGCTCAAACGAGTTAGTGGACACGCAAAACAGCGTCCGCAGGTCGATGGCTACGTCGTGCACAAACAAGCCGCTGGTCCTGCCCGCATCCGGTATCCACTTCATAAACAGGCTCCGGTCCACGCCGTCCAGCAGGCCGGCAATGGCCTCCTCGGTCAGCGGCTTGCCATCGGTGCCCCGCACCACCACCTTGTTCTGGCCGGCGGTTTCGCGGCGGTCAAAGGTGAGGTTTTCCTTGCTGAAAGTGCCCAGCAGCGGGTGCAGGGGCCGCATGGCCGAAATAGATAACGGGCTTCGCCGTTTCAGAGTCCGCTCCTTTTTCTCACCACCCTTGTCCTGGTCGCCGGCCGTGGCCGAAGCGGCGCGGGCCGCCATCCAGCCGCCCAGCAGCTGGTCGGCGTAGCGCGGGTCGCAGGCCGAGAGTACCTCGCCTTCGTCGAGCGACTGCTTGCCTTTTTTCTCGCTCACATCGAACACAAACGTGGTGGGCGCGGGGGCCACCTGCAACTGCTGCCGCAGCGTGTCAAGCAACGAGCGTTTTACCTGCTGGCCGCTGGAGTATGGTACAGTGCGCTCAAATTGGGGGTCGTAGTAGCGCTTCTGCCCGTCCTGCACCGAAAACACGGTGTGGTCGGCGTGCTTGAGGCCGCGCAGGTAGAGGAAGGGCTGTTGCTCCACGGCTGCGTTAGCGGCGGAAGCGGGGCCGGCTGCGGCCGACGCATCAGGGAAAAGGTTAGGCTGCATAATATTGAAATTTAGCGGGTTGAAGATGAGTTAGCGGGCGAACTCGGCGTAGCGTAGGCGCACGAGAGTCAGGAAATACTGGAAGTTATCTTCGGGCAGCAGGTGCACGGCGTGGCAGAGGGCAATGGCCTCGGCGGGCGGGTTGCTGTCGGCCACTACTGGCTCCATCGCATCCTGAAACCGGCGGCGGTTGGTGGCTTTGAGCACGGCCTGCACCGCGTTGCCGCGCTTGGTATTAAGCTTGCCGGCCCCGGCCTCGTAGGCCAGCAGCAGGTGAGCCACTTTTTCAGATTCTTCCCAGAGTGAGTCGTTATTAAGCATTGCTAAGAGCCAGGTTTGGTAAGCGTGAAAAGAAATAACTTGGGTGTTGTCGGATTTGTCCAGCTTCGGCATTTTGCCCTCCTTGCCGTTGCCCGCATACGGCATCAGCCCCCGCAACCACTTGGGCTCCAGCGCTTGCACCCCAATGCTGCCCAACTGGCACGCCCGCCGAAAGCCAAAGGCCGAGCCGTAGATGGTTTCCAGCACCGGCCGGTCGCGGGCGTAGTCCAGCTCGCCAAAGAGCCGGCGGTACAGCTCCACCACGCGGCGCACGTCGGGCAGCAGCAGCGGCAAAAAGCCGATGGTCGTGTTCATCTGCCCCAGATTGTACACGTAGGCCACCAGCGGGCGCTGCCCCAGCCGCCGGGCCAGCCCAAAGAGCAGCTTGTTCCAGGCCACGGTTTGCACCCGGCCCTGGGTGGGGCCTTCGCTGGCCAGCCAGGTGTCGGTGCCGAAGCCCGCCAGCGGCTGGGCGGGGTTGTAGGCCGCGCCCAGCGCGTGGGCCAGCCAATGCCCGTTCCAGGAGTTCACCTGGTTGGGCGCGATGCCCTCGGTGGTGTTGAGGAAGTGCCGGTAGTGCTGCCAACCTTCTTCCAGCAGGTGCAGCAGGTCGGGGTTGGTGAATAACAGTTGGTAGCCGCCGTCCACGCCCACGCCCAGCCCGCCGCCCACCCACGAGAGCATGGCCTCATCCGTACTCACAGTTAGGCCCAGGTTGCTCACCTGTCCCGACGTGTTGGCCTCCGGGTCGCTGGATGGGTAGCCGATGGGGCTGGAACCGGCCGGGTCGGTTGCCAGCTTGTGGTAAAACTTGCCGATGCGCTCGGCTCGCTCCGGCGCTTCGGGCCGCGTCCCTTTCTTGAACTTAGGGTTTTCCAACGGCGAGTTGCCGCCCGGAATAAAGTAGTTCGGGTGGTCGAAAAACAAGGGTACGAACACCTCCCGAAAATACGCGTCGGGCGTATGTGCCTGGCCGTGGCGGGCGTTATGCTGGCGCAGAAATTCCTGGCCGATGGTGCTGGCTATCATGGCGATGTATGGAAATTACCAGATTTCAAAAAGCGGCCCGGTCTGGACCGTTATCTTCTCCGTTTGCAGCCCCAGCGCGTCGCTATACGCCGCGTCGGCCACCACGAAAGGCCGGTTCCCGTAGTCGAGCCGCTCCATTTTATTCATAATAAAGGGCTTGAAGGAAAGCGGAATTTCCAGCTGGGTTTGCGTCCCCACATCCTGCGTCCGGCAGGCCGTGCGGTAAGCCTCCTTATCCTGCTCAAGTACGCAGGCTACCGAGTCGATTTCGAGCAGCCCCAGCAGGTAGGAGCTGGCGCGGTGCGTGAGCAGGTGCTGGGTCCAGGCCCCGTTCTGGAAAATACTGTGCGCCTCCACATCCGTAAAGTCCACGCTCGGGTACACGGCGTCAATCAGCGCCTGCACGTCGTGCTCGTGCAGTATCGCACCGCCGTCGGGCAGAGACTGGTAGCTGGCGTTCACCACCTCCCAGTCGTAGGGCTTGGCGCTAGCCGCTTTGTCTGGGTCGTCTGCCGCCGGCGGGGCCAGCACGTAAATCGGCTTTAGCTGCCCCCGCGTGTCTATGGTTCGGCGGCGGTTCACGCGGCCAAACCGCTGCACCAGCGCATCGAGCGGAGCCGCTTCGGTCACCATGCGGTCGAAGCTGATGTCCAGGCTCACCTCCACCACTTGCGTCGCCACCACCAGGCAGGGGCCGACTACCGCTTCGGGGTTGATTTCGTCCAGCAGCCGCCGTTCCAGCTCGGCCCGCTGCCCGCGCTTAAAGCGGCTGTGCAGCAGCAGCTTGGGCACGTCCAGGAACTCCTCTTGTAGTTCCTTAAATAGCTCCTGCGCCCGCCGCACCCGATTGCACACTAGCAGCACTTTTTCCTTCGCAGCCACGGCTCGGCGCAGCATCGGTAGCAGGCTGATAAAGTCGCCGGCTTTGTGAATTTGGTGGCGGTCGTAGCCCCGCAGCTCCTCGTCGGTCAGCTTTATTTCCAGCACTTGCTCGCGCCCCAGCAGCGCCGCCACCCGCTCATAGAGCACGGTGGGCATGGTGGCGGTGCCCACGTGCAGGCGGCACCCGGCGTGGCTGAGCACTTCCACCAGCTTGAGCACCATCGCCTGCGACACCGCCGTGTAGGTATGAATCTCGTCTAGGATAATATCGCAGCCGCGCACGTCGAGCAGCAGCGTTTCGTAGCCGCGGGTGCCAAACGCCAGCCCCGCCAACTGATGCGGCGTCAGCACCTTCACGGCCGCCCCCACCTTGTCCTGCAACGCCTTTTCGGCCCAGGTGAGCTTGCCGCGCAGGTCGGTTTCGGGCCGCACCCGTGAGGCCGCGTGTAGCAGGCGCACATCGGCCCCGACAGGTTCTAATTCTTTCTGTAGCCGCCGGTGCATGGCGTTGATGGATGCCTGAAACGGTAGCACGTAGAACACCCGCCCCCGGCAGCGGCGCAGCAAATAGTCCGTTTTGCCTGCCCCGGTTGGGGCCGTCACCAGCGTGTGGGGCCGGCCCGAGTCGGCCGGGTAGTTAGCCAGCGGGTAAAGCCCGGTTCGGTCGGGCCGCTCGAAACAACTTAGGTCGGGCTTCTTGAATGCCTGGGCCATCGTAGCGGCCGTGTCATCCAGTAGCGCCGAAGCGTAATGGTCAGCCCCCACCAGCAGCCCTTTCCACGCCGAAGCGCCGTAGTGGTGCGTCGTCACCAGCGCCCAGCAGTCGGCCACGGCCTGCCGTAGCGCCGCCTCCGCCTCGGCGCGGGGCAGGGGCCGCACCCCGGCCACGCCCAGCGCCGCCAGCAGCGCCAAAGCTGCCGGTGCCCACTCGTCCCAGCGGTCCAGATGGAAAAGTACGGCCTCCTCATCGTAGTTGTCCAGGTCGAGCAGTCCCAACTCGCCCGCGTCCTGGTGCATGGATTTGTGATGCGCCACCACCATTTCCAGCACCGGCGTGCGCTGGGCGTGCGGCACCAGCGGCAGAAATAGCAGCGATGCCAGCTCGTGGCGAAACGGCTGTTCGCCCCGGCTACTCCGGCGCTTCGTCAGGCGCTCCTGAAACACCGGGCTGGCCTTGCCAATGTCGTGCAGCAAGGCCCCCAGCCGAGCCGTAGGCACGTCCAGCCTCGCATAACGGGCGAAGACTTCCGCCGCCGCCGCCACGTGCAGCAGGTGGTCGTAGAGGGTAGTGCCGCCGTTTTCCCGGCTTTTGGCCAGCAGGTGTGGGTGCGGGTTGGCGAGCACACTCATCGGCCCGCCAGCCGCACCGGCCGCCCCCCCACTTGCAGCCAGCCGCGCATCAACTCCCCGCCCGCAAAGCGGTTGTAGCCCACCGGAAAAGCCGCCGGATGCTCCGCCTCAAACCGCAACTCAAAGCCATC